>CAVVTI010000002.1:0-802715 GCA_963751205.1 uncultured Cytophagales bacterium
ACCCCACGGCAACAGGCCGTGCTTCAAAACAAATATACAGAAAATATAAGCAAAGATGCCATCATTTCCAAATATGCACCTGGCGGAATTCTTATAATAGTACCAGTTTTATATTTCAGATCACTTTCCAGTCAGCCGGTTCGGCCTAATAACTTTCATAAATTTTTATTTAGAATTAGTTTAAATAACCTTTGGAAATAAAATTTCGGATAGTACCTTTGCCTCACTATTTGAATTCAATCTAAATAAAAACAACTATATGATCTCCCACTTTTCTTTGTTGCGACATAGCGCATTGCTGCTGACTTTAGCCGGTACTTTTGTTCTGACTTCCTGCGATAACGACGACGACGACATTGTTGATCCGGCAAAGCCAGCTTACGAAGTTCCTTCTACTTACAACTTTGCCAACGTAAACTACAGCGGCCAGACCCAGCGCATCGATATGCTAACCGCAATTTCCGACTATATAAGAGCTGGTAATGTAAAAGGAACAGTGCTGGACGCTCAGAAAATGCGCGCGATGTATGCCAACCAGAACAATCCGTTTACTAATGTAGGTAGCATTACCAATGCCACTGAGCTGAATGCATCTGGCAAGCAGTTAAAAGATAAAACTTACGCAGATCATCGCCTTACTTTTGAGACCTATTTCGATAGCGTTGCGGTAGCCAGCTCCAAAAATGCTACTGCCATGCCCGGAAAAGCCGGAGTTCTGGTCAGCGCTACCGAGCCTTCCAAATCCTGGCTGGTAAATGCCGACGGCATTGAATACGGCCAGTTAATTGCCAAACGGATGATGGGTGCCGTTTTCTATTACCAGGCCATGGAAGTGTACCTGACCGAAAGCAAAATTGGCAATGGTATTGACAATACCACCGTGAAAGCCGGCGACGGAACCCCAATGGAACACCACTTCGACGAAGCCTTTGGTTACTTTGGCGCCCCGAAAGATTTCCCTACCAACCTGACCGGTTTAAAATTCTGGGCAAACTACAGCAACCAGGTAAATAAAGCCTATACCAGTAACCAGAACATGATGAATGGTTTCCTGAAAGGCCGGGCTGCTATCACTAATAAAGACATGGCTGGCAAAGATGCCGCCGCCGCAACCATCCGCAACGAATGGGAACGCGTAATTGCAGCTTCGACTATCCTGGAAATGAAAGCTGCCAAACCGTTTATGGGCACGCCAAACACCGACCAGGCCAAAGTAAGCCATTACCTTTCCGAAGCTATTGGTTTTATGTATGCGCTCCAATATAAAACCGACCGCAAAATAACCGATGCCCAAATGAATTCTATTCTGAACAAACTGGGCACCAACCTTTATACTACTTCCGCAGCTAACGTAGATGCTGCCATTGCCGAACTGGCTTCCATTTATAACATGAACGATATTAAAGACAAATTGTAACCATGGTCTTTAACTTATAAATACTTGCGAAACTGCTGCCCTCGTACTCTCACAATGGCAGCAGTTTTTGCGTAATATAATCTTAGAAAAGCATGAAAATAAAATTTAGCTTTTATAACCTTTGCCTGTTAGGATTAGCAGTTTTAGCAGCCGGCTGTAAAGATCCCGAAACCGCCGACAAAAAACCTTACGACCGGCAGGCCATGCTTCAGGACCTGGGCAACAAAGTAATTCTGCCCAATTATCAGCACCTGCAAACCGAAACAGATCAGTTACAGTCGGCTATAAACCAGTTTACCGCTAACCCAACTACCGCAACTTTAACTTCGGCCAGAACTGCTTTTAAAAATGCTTACCTGGCCTGGCAGCACGTTTCCGCAGTAGAAATTGGCCCGGCAGAGCAAGCCATGCTGCGCATGCAACTCAACACCTACCCTACCGATACTACCGTTATTCTGGATAAAATTGCCAACAACAGCACGCCGGCTTTCGCAGAAAAAGGTTTCCCGGCCCTGGATTACTTATTATTTTCCCGGAAAGATGACGCTAAAATTATAGCCCAATTCACGGCGGAGCCGAAGCGTAAAACCTACCTGCAGGAACTGGCAAAAGACATTAAAACCAATGTGGATGCAACCGTTACGGCCTGGTCTCCGGCGGGCGGCAATTACTTAAATACGTTCGTAAATGCTTCCGGAACAGATGTAGGCAGTTCTGCCGGCCAGCTGGTAAACCAACTGAACGCCGACCTGGAACTGATCAAAACAAACAAACTGGGCATTCCGCTGGGCAAAAAAACCTTAGGTACGCCCCGCCCGGAAAAAGCTGAAGCCTACTACAGTGGTTACTCCAACGAACTGGCTATCGAAAATATGAAAGCCATCCGCAACGTCTACTCCGGCACCGACCGCCAGGGCACGAACCATTTAGGCTTCGACGATTACCTGGATTACCTGGAAGCCAAAAGCGGCGACGGCCGGAAATTAACCGAAGCCATCGACGCCAAAGTGAACAACATTTTAGTTGCGCTGCAAGCCATTCCGGCCCCCATTGCAACGTCCGTTATCAGCCACCAGGCAGCCGTAGAAAAAGCCTACGAAGAAATAAGAACTGCGGTAGTCCTTTTCAAAACCGATATGCCTTCCGCCTTAGGGATTCTGATCACTTACCAGGACAACGACGGAGATTAGTTGAGGAGTAAGGAGTGAGGAGTGAGGATTCAGGAGCCAGATAACTGGCGCAAGTGTTAAGCGATAGCGCCACTTGTGACTAAAACACAAAGGCAAGTCTCCAGACTTGCGTAAACCGAAATAAAGAAAACAATTACTGATTTCACGGAAGTCTGGAGACTTCCCAAGTGTAAAAAGTCACAAGTGACACTAAACGCTTAACACTTGCGCCAGCTAAACTAAATTAAAAACACATAACCCGATCAAAGTCCTCCCCTGTTTTTAGGGGAGGATTTAGGTGGGGTAAAATTATGCTAAGCCTTTCCGCCCAAAAACTCAAAACCTACCTGAACGCCCCGGTTTCCGCGGCGCCGCTGGCTATGTTCCGGGTTTTGTTTGGCGGACTGATGCTGGCAGCTACGCTCCGGTTCATGCTGAAAGGCTGGGTTTATGAACTTTACATCAAGCCGAAATTCTTCTTCAGCTACTACGGTTTTGAATGGGTGAAGCCGCTGGAAGGAAACCTGATGTACGCGGTTTTTGGCCTGCTGGCGTTAAGTGCTCTGGGCATAATGCTGGGCAGTTTTTACCGGCTTTCCGCTACCATTTTTTTCCTTACGTTTACCTACGTAGAGTTGCTGGATAAAAGCAATTACCTGAACCACTATTACTTCGTCAGCATTGTAAGTTTGCTGTTGATTTTAGTACCGGCCCACCGTTATTTTTCCGTAGATGTCTGGCGGAAACCGGAACTAAAATGCACCCACCTACCCCGCTGGACGATCCTGATTTTTCAGTTGCAGTTGGGGTTGGTTTATTTCTACGCCGGCCTGGCCAAACTGAATTACGACTGGCTTTTCCTGGCACAACCGCTTCGCATCTGGCTGCCGGCCCACGCCGATTTCCCGGTCATCGGCTTCCTGTTCGATTACCTTTGGGTGGCCTATTTCTTCTGCTGGTTTGGTGCGCTTTATGACCTGAGCATTCCGTTTTTACTGGCCAACAAAACCACCCGCGGGATTGCTTACTTCTTGGTAGTAGCGTTCCACGTAATGACGGCCTTACTTTTCCCGATCGGCATGTTCCCGTACGTAATGATGCTGGCTACGCTTATCTTTTTCCCGGCAGTTTTTCACCAGAAAATAATAGCGTTTTTAGGCCAGCTTTTCCGGTCAGTTTTCAGAGCAAAAACGGTAGCGTTTTCAACTGAAAAAATAAAAACCTATTCCCTGAAACCAGCTTTAAGTTTAGCCCTTTCTTTCCTGCTGGTTGCGCACTTTTTATTTCAGCTCTTATTCCCGTTCCGCTTTGCTTTATATCCCGGAAAATTATTCTGGACCGAACAGGGTTACCGCTTTTCATGGCGGGTGATGCTGATGGAAAAAGCCGGCACCGTTTTCTTTACCGTGCGTGATGCCAAATCCGGTTTAGAGGAAGAAATTTCCAACGCCGATTACCTAACTCCCAACCAGGAAAAAATGATGAGCACGCAGCCCGACATGATGGTGCAGTTTGCGCATTTCCTGAAAAAAGAATACCGTCGGCGGGGCCTGCAGGACCCGCAGATCTTCGCCGATGCTTACGTTACGCTGAACGGCAGCGGCAGCCGCCCTTACCTGCAGCCGGGCGTAAACCTGGCCGAACAAACCGATACTTTTGCTCCTAAAACCTGGATCCTGCCTTTCCCGGAAACTCCGGAATTGGTAAGCCAACGCTGAAACCCGAATGCCTGTTTTTAAATACTTTTTTGCTTTCCTGAAATTCCCTGCCTTTGGCCTTCTGCTGGTGGCAACTTTAGCTGCTTTTCCGGCTTTTGCGCAGGAGTTCGTTATTTCGGGGGCGGTACTTTACAAACAAAGTCCGGTAAAAGACGCCGTGGTTTTTATTGAGGGCACCAGCTTCTATACCAAACCCATCCCGGATGGCCGTTACCGGTTTATCTTGTACCAGAACGGCACCTATAAACTAACAGCCACTGCGCCGGGCTTTAAAACGCTTTCGCATACCGTAACGTTAACGAATCAGAACCGCACCGTAGATTTTTTAATGGAGGTTTGGGAAGAACAACTGGAAGAAGTTAAAGTTAATGCTATCCAGGAAAAATCCGGCAGCGGCCATTTGAATTCGGTGGAAGGCACGGCCATTTACGAAGCGAAGAAAAGTGAAGTGGTGTACATGAGCCAGATGAACGCCAACCTGGCCACGAATAACAGCCGCCAGATATTTGCCAAAGTAGCCGGCCTGAACATTTGGGAAAGCGACAACGCCGGCTTACAATTAGGCATTGGCGGCCGCGGCCTGAGCCCCAACCGGACTTCCAATTTCAACACCCGCCAGAACAGTTACGATATCAGCGCTGATGCGTTGGGCTACCCGGAAAGCTATTACTCCCCGCCCGCCGAAGCGCTGGACCGCATTGAAGTGGTGCGGGGCGCGGCTTCGCTGCAGTACGGCACGCAATTCGGCGGCATGCTGAATTTTAAATTGAAACAGGGTCCGGAGAAAAAAGCAATTGAATTGACTTCGCGGCAAACGGCCGGTTCTTTTGGTTTATTCAACTCTTTCAACAGCCTGGGCGGTACTAAAGGAAAATTGAATTACTACACTTTTTACCAGTATAAACGCGGCGACGGCTGGCGACCTAACTCCGGCTTCAACGTACATACCGCTTTTGCCAACCTGAACTATAAATTCACCGAAAAATTCAGCCTGGGTTTTGATTATACGTTCATGCATTACGATGCCCAGCAACCCGGCGGCCTTACCGATGCAGCCTTCAACACCGATCCGCGGCAATCGGTGCGGGAGCGGAACTGGTTCCGGGTAAAATGGAACCTGGCCGCGCTAACCGCCGATTATAAATTCAACGAAAGAACCCGCCTTAATTCCCGCACATTTGGCTTGCTGGCCGAACGCGATGCGCTGGGTTTTATGGGAAAGATCAACCGCCCGGACCCAATGCAGGAACGCACCTTACTCATCGATTATTTTAACAACATCGGCAACGAAACCCGTCTGATCCACCGTTACAATTTAGGCGAAACCCTCAATACGATTTTAGTGGGCACCCGCTACTACCACGGTAAAACCGATCAGAAACAAGGCAACGGCAACGCCACCGATCAGCCCGATTTTTACTACTTACATCCGGAAAGTTTAGAAAAATCCGACTATGATTATTTAAGCCAGAACTTCGCCGCGTTCGCCGAAAATATTTTCAATATTTCTTCGCGTTTCAGTTTGACGCCGGGCATCCGTTACGAATATATCAACACCGCCGCTAAAGGTTATTACCGCGAAGAATACCGCGACCTGGCCGGCAATATTCTGCTAAGCCGCAACGTACCGGAAGACCGCAATAACAGCCGCGATTTTGTGATCCTGGGAATGGGTGCCAGCTTTAAACCAACCGAAAACCTGGAAACCTACGCTAATTTTTCGCAGAACTACCGCGCCATCAATTTCAACGACATGCGCATTGACAACCCGAACCTGGGCGTAGATCCGAACCTGAAAGATGAAACCGGTTACAGCGCCGATCTGGGTTTCCGGGGAAACGTAAAGCAGGTTTTCCAATTCGACGCCACCCTTTTTTATTTAGCTTACGATAACCGCATAGGTCTGCTGCGCCGGGCTAACAGAGAACCGGAACAGCTTCGGACGAATATTGGCAGGTCGCGCAATGTGGGCCTGGAAACTTTTGGCGAAGTGGAATTGCTGCAATTGTTTTCAAAGCGGGAAAGAAAAACCAGCCTGGCTTTATTCTCAAACCTCACGGTGCTGGATGCCCGCTACACTGAATCCGAAGAAGCTGCCTACCGCAACAAAAAAGTAGAACTTGCCCCGGAACTGATGCTGAAAACCGGCCTTACCTTTCGTCGCAATGGCTTCCGGAGCACCCTGCAATACGCCTACACCGGCACCCAATTTACCGATGCTACCAATACCATCCAGACCGCCGATGCGGTGATCGGCCAGATCCCGGCTTACTACGTGATGGATCTTTCCGGCAGCTATACCTACAAAGTTTTTTCGCTGGAAGCCGGCCTGAACAACCTTACCAATAATTACTATTTCACCCGCCGGGCCAGCGGTTACCCCGGCCCCGGCATCATCCCTTCCGACGGCCGCAATTTCTACTTAACGCTGCAGTTGAAGCTTTGAGTTTTTTGGGTTGAAAGCATATTGTTTTCTGTAAAAAGACAAACACCAAAAAGACAAACACCCCAACCCCTCCTGACCAGGAGGGGAGCTATTATCTATCTTATACCCGCTCACCCGCTCTTCCGGATTTTCAATCCGGAAGCATTTAACCGCGGATTTGCAATCCGCCTGCGCAAGCAGACTCAATTCCCAGAAAAATAGCAATGGAAGTCGGATTGCAAATCCTCATAGTAAGTGCTTCCGGATTACAAATCCGGAAGAGCGTAAGGCATAACGTTTCCATTGTATTTCGCACTTCTGCTGAAAGCCTGCACAACCACCCCAACCCAGCTCCCTCCTTCGTCGGGACTTGCAGCTTTGGAAGGAGGGGAGCTGCTGCACTACTGAATTTAGTTTTTACAACTTGTAGAAGGCGGCGGAAATCAGTAGCCAAAAGGAATAAAAAGTCAATTTAAAGCAAAAGAAAAAAGCTCCCCTCCTTTCAAAGGAGGGGCAGGGGGTGGTTGTTTTACAGGCTGCGAAAATAGTTCTCCCAAAAAATCCGTAATTTTGCCGGCTATAGCACTTAACCCAAACCTGTGGCACGCATCCTGGCAATAGATTACGGCAATAAACGCACCGGCCTGGCCGTTACCGACCCTATGCAGCTCATTGCCAACGGCCTGGAAACGATCCCGACGCACACGCTGGTAGCCTACCTGAAAAATTATTTTCAGAAAGAACCCGTAGAAGCCATTGTAATGGGCATGCCCAAGCGGCTGGATAATACCGATACGGATACCACGGCTTCGGTAAAAGCCCTGGCCCGTCGCCTAGAAAAGGAATTCCCGAAACAGCCGCTGCATTTGGTTGACGAACGGTTTACTTCCAAAATTGCGCAGCAGACCATGCTGGCCGGCGGTTTAAAAAAGAAAGACCGGCAGAACAAAGGCACCGTAGACATGGTTAGTGCTACCATTATTTTACAAAGTTACTTAGAAAGCAAAGGATTATGATTTACCCGATTGTTGGCTACGGCGACCCGATCTTAAAAGCCAAAACCACCGATATTTCTGGCGATTTCCCGGACCTGAAAACCCTGGTAGCCGACATGTTCGACACCATGTATTATGCGCACGGCGTTGGCTTAGCCGCCCCGCAGATCGGGAAAGGCATCCGTTTGTTCGTGATCGATTCGGCCCCGATGGAAGACGATGAAGACGAAAAAGGCAACAAAATTACCCCCAAGCCGGGCCTGAAAAAAGCATTTATTAATCCGCAGATAATTGCCGAAGAAGGCGAAGAATGGGGCTTTAACGAAGGGTGCCTGAGCATTCCGGGAATCCGCGAAAATGTGTACCGCAAACCGGTTATCACCATCCGCTACCAGGACGAAGACCTGCAGCAGCACGAAGAAAAATTCGACGGTATGACGGCCCGGGTAATCCAGCACGAATACGACCACCTGGAAGGCATTTTGTTTACCGACCACCTATCACCGCTCAAAAGACGTCTGATCAAATCCCGCCTGACTAAGATTTCCAAAGGCGATGTGGATGCGGATTATAGAATGAAATTCTTTGGGCTGAAAGGCCGGTAAAACAGGAATCATGACTACAGCGCAGGTAAACTACTTGAACGTGGGTTTTATGCTGGTTTCCTGCGCGCTGGCTTTTATTTTACCCTTCGAGCTTTTCCTTTTTTCTTATGCGGTGCTGGGTCCGCTCCATTACCTTACCGAAATAAACTGGCTGCATAAACGCAACTATTTTACTACCGGCAAAAAAGATTATTTGCTTTTACTGGTACTCTGCCTGCTGCTGGTTTTTTCTTTCTATTTCAAAATTGCCTTAAGCTGGTTTTTCGCATCCGATGCCCAGGGTCAGATCGTGGTCAGCCCGGAGTTAAAAACCTTTGCCGATACATTCGAAAGCTTGTGGCCCGCCTTTATTTTCCTGGCTTTTGGCGCCGCACTGATCATGATGCTGGTGGAAAATAAAAAGCTGAAATTGGCCGGTTATGGGTTGCTCCTGCTTTCGGCTTTTTTAATGCACGGAAACCAAACCTGGCTTATTCCTTTTGCTACTTTCCTGCCAACGTTGGGCCACGTATTTCTGTTTACGGCGGCTTTTATTCTGGTAGGTACTTTAAAGAACCGGAGCTTTTCCGGCTTTCTTTCTTTGGCGGTTTTTATTGGCTGCGCGCTGAGCTTTTTCTTTTTCATTCCGGAAATGAACGGCTATACTGTTAGCCAGCAGATCCGGGAAAACTACAACGTTTCTTTCCTGAACCTTAACTTCAGCCTGTTCGAAATTTTCCGGCCCGCCGAAACCGCTAATGCCCAAACTACGGACCAACTGCTTTCGTTGCTGTATGAGTCGAAATTCGGCATTATAATAACGCGGTTCCTGGCTTTTGCCTACACCTACCATTACCTTAACTGGTTTTCCAAAACATCCATCATCCAATGGCACCTGGTTCCTAAAAAACAATTGGTGTTGGTGCTGGCGTTGTGGCTGGCTTCGGTAGGTTTGTTTTTCTACGATTACAAAGTTGGCTTCGTGGTGCTTTACCTGCTCAGCATGTTGCACGTTATGCTGGAATTTCCGCTCAATTTTCATTCTTTCAGGCAGATCGGCGAATTACTCAGAAACCTGGTACTGCCCGGAAAACCGGAGAACCAAAAAAGTACTGCTACCTGACCTGTTTGCTACTATTGGAACCCGGGTTTTTTGCGTACTTTCGATACCGTTATGAAACGCGAACCGATCTACGTAGAAACCCACATCAACACCAGCCTGGAGCGGCTTTGGGAATTTACCCAGACCCCGGAAATTCACCAGGAATGGGATCTGCGCTTTAACCGGATCGAATATTTACCCAAAGAAACCGAAGATGCGCCGCAGCACTTTCTGTACGAAACGCAGATCGGTTTCGGGCTGAAAATTTCGGGGAAAGGCAAAAGCACCGGCACCCACAGCAAAGAAACCGGCGAAAGCACGTCGGCGCTGAAGTTCTGGAGCGATGAAAAAATTTCGCTCATCAAAACCGGTTCCGGCTACTGGAAATATATTCCCGATAAAGCCGGCGTAAAATTCCTGACCTGGTACGATTACCAGACCCGTCACGGCTTTTTCGGCAGCATGGTCGATAAGTTTTTCTTCCGCCCGCTCATTGGCTGGGCTACCGCCTGGAGCTTCGATGCCCTGAAAATGTGGCTTGAACGCGGGCAACACCTCCGGCTCAGCAAAACTTTGCTTTTTATTCTGGTACTGGCTAATTTCCTGATCGCACTTACCTGGCTTTACCATGGCATCGTGCCTAAAATCATGTTCATGGAAACCGGCGAACTGGAAATGCTCACCGCTTCGGGAATGTTCAAAGGCTTCGAAACGCAGGGGGTTTATGCGGCTGGTATCGGGGAGATTCTGTTCGGGCTGGCCTTTCTTTTTTTCGGCAGAATGCGGCTTTTGCATTACCTGAATATTTTTGCTTTGGTGGTTTTAGGCGCAATTGCGCTGGTAGCGAAATTCGAAGTTTACTTAGCTCCTTTTAACCCGGCTACCACCAGCTTTGGCGTTATCGGCTTATCGGTAATTGTTTTGCTATTGCTGAAATATATCCCCAGCGCTGCGAATTGTAAACGGAGGCCTAATAGGGATTAATTTTAACTTATTGAGGAATGTCCCCCTTTGGAGGGGGTAGGGGGAGGAATTTTACCTAACGCGAATGACTCTCCCCTTGAGGACAAGCAAAACGGGAGTTTGAACTTGCGGAGCAGAAGAATCTTGTTATAAAACGATTCTCCCCTTGAGGGGAGTTAGAGGGGTGTTTACACCTGAGGTCAAATTTTCAGATAAAGTACACACCCCTCCGGCTCCCCTCAAGGGGAGAGTATCAGAAATATTGTAAAAATCCTCCCCCTACCCCCTCCAAAGGGGGACTGCAAAACTGATAACCCAAAAACCAATGTCGATCTACCGGAAATACTTAGGCGCTGATTTTGAAAAGCTGCACCCCAAAATGCAGCAGCGGTTTGGCATGAGTTCGGAAAATAACCTGGCCATGATCGGGACCGGCAAAATGGAACGGATCCGGAACGCCGGTTTGCATACGCTGCCGTTCCTGTACGTTGGCACCTTCCGCAATATTATGTTCCCGGAAACCGGAGAAAACATTCCGTTTACCATCGAAAATTACGCTTATAAAGACAGCTTCGGCCGCGAAACCGTGACCTGGATCCGGACCTTCCATTTCCCGAAAAAGCAGCGCCGGTTCGATGCTACCATGATCTACAGCAAAAAGGAAGGCCGCATAATAGATTACCTGGGAAACAAACAGCACTTGGCTGTAGACATTGCTATAAAAGTAAATCCGGATGGCAGCGTTACGATCAGTTCGGGCAACCAGCGGTTTTACGAAGGCTGGCTGGCTTTTAAATTCCCGGATATGTTTTCGGGCAATGCCGAAGTAAACGAATCTTACGACGAAAGCCAGGACCTTTTCCGGATCAGCGTGAAAGTTAGCAACAAAACGTTCGGCGAACTTTTCGGCTACACCGGTTATTTCAAAGCCGAATTAAAAACCGTGGCCCCAACCGAAATTCCGGCGTATGCCAAACCATTGCGCGAAGAAATCCGGGAATAAGTCGTATCTTTATTAACGCATTCAGCATTAAGGCGGTATGAGGGGAAAAAGTAAACATTCGGACACTTTTGCGTTGTCGCGGCGCCAGCAAATGGCGGAACTGGCGCGGCCCTGGCTGCTGCTGGGCGCTTACATTACTCTGGCTGCCCTAAACCTCTGGTGGCTGGCTATTCCGGTTGCTTTTGCCACCTGCTTGGCCGCCTTTGTGCAGCTCCACGATTCCATTCACAATTCCTTAGGACTGTCTAAAAAAGGTCATGATCTAACCCTTACCCTAAGTGCGCTTTTATTACTGAAAAGCGGCCATGCCCTGAAAGTAACGCACCTGCGCCACCACGGCCAATGCCTCTCCGACGACGATCCGGAAGGCGAACCCGCCAAATGGACCCTGAAACAGGTTTTCCTGAACGGACCTTACCACATTTTTACCCTGCGCTTTGCCTCTCTGCGCATTGCGCCCAAAACCCGCAACATCCAGCTTTTCGAAACGGCGCTTACGCTTTTATTGCTGGTGGCGTTTATATTGCTGTACGTTTTCACCGGTTCGGTAATTGGCCTGGTATATTGGGGCGTGGCGTTTATACTTAGTGCGCTCATGCCGCTCTGGGCATCGTATATTCCGCATAAAATGGCAAGCCGCAACCCGGCCCGGTTAGCCGGCACCAAAGCCGCCCGCTTCTGGACGCCTGTCCTCTCTTCCTTTGCCTACCACCACCTGCACCATACCTACCCGAAAGTACCTACCGCCCTGCTTCCGAAAGCGGCCCGCGAACTGCCCGAACCGGAAGAGCACGACCACGACCATCATTAGTTTTCAGACCTAAAAGTATACCGTTTTAGCACTCATTTTTTACAAATTTTACTACCTTGATTTGGTAAACTGAATGTACGATGCTAACCTTCTTTTCCAGAGCTATCCTTTTTTGCTTTCTGCTGCTTTCCTTCTCAACAGTTCAGGCGCAAAATTTTAAAAACCTGAAGTTCCAGGAAAGCTGCGACACGTCCAAAACCGGTTTATGCTCTTGGGATCTGGCCTGGGGCGGGAAAGGCGCGGTAAAGCAGGAAACAGCCGGCAAAAACAAATATTTGCTTATCCAGGGGAATTCCGAAAAAAGCGTTGGCTTTGCCGAACAGACAGTAAAGATCGGTCCCGGAAAAGGCATCCAGATAATTACAATTAAAGCAAAGATCAGTACCGAAAACGTAGCCGGAAAAGGCGCCGGATTGAATATTGGCATGTATGATAAAACCGGCGCCCTGTTAGCTACCAAAGATATGGGCGGTTTCTATTCGCTCGACTGGATTAAAGGAACCACAACCTGGCAGCCGCATACGCTTACCGCAATTTGTCCGGAGGCTGCTACCACTCTAAAGATCGGGGCAATTCTGTACGGCAAAGGCCAGGCCCGCTTCGACGATTATGAAGTTAAGTTAATACCCGTTAAAGGCCGGAAACCCAGCAAACTGGCCGTAAAATATGTTTCGGCAGCGGTAGATTCCATTGCCCGGCATTCGTTGGTAAGAGATTCGCTGAACCTGGATAAGCTTAAAAAAGATGCCCTCCAAATTGCCGGCAATGCCAAGACCTACCCCGATTGCCACCCGGCAGTAAATTATCTTTTGGAAGCCTTGCGGCCTTTCGGCGACCACCACTCCTTTTTCATGAAACCCGAAGAAGTAAAAAGCTGGAAGGATAATACCGTCCCGGCCACCGCTATCCATTTTCCGGAAGCAAAGGTGGTGGAGGGTTGCGGCTACCTGACAGTTCCGGCTTTTCACGGCGGAAACAAACAACTCATGCTGGCTTATACCGATAGTTTACAGGAGGCTTTACAAAGGGTAGACAGGTCCGGCATAAAAGGCTGGATCGTTGATCTGCGGGAAAATACCGGCGGCAATATGGAACCGATGATAACCGGTTTAGGCCCCATTTTCGACGCTGAAAAATTGGGGTCGCTGATAGATGTGAACGGCCGCAAAGAGTCGTGGTATTATAAAAATGGGGCTTATTCCTGGGATCATGAAACCGGCATGGTTGCTTCCAAACCGGTAAAATTAACTGCCCGCCGCCCGGTAGCCGTACTGACCAGCGCCCAGACCGGAAGTTCCGGAGAGATCGTGGTAATATCTTTTATCGGGAATGCCAAAACGAAGTCCTTCGGCCAACCTACCTGGGGACTCACTACCGGTAACGGAAGCTTCGATCTGCCGGATGGTGCCCGAATGATGCTGGCCTCAACCGTAATGGCCGACCGGAACGACCGGAAATATCAGGGCCGCATTCCTCCGGATTTTGTAATTGAACAACCTAATAAAAAGGGAGAAGACCCGGTTCTGAAGGCGGCCATTTCCTGGATCCTAAAGGAGAAATAGCCGCAGGTTTTCCGGAGTGCATTTGTTCAAAATAAAATTTTTCCGAAACACTGCGATAGCTATTTTCTAAACTCCGGAAAAGCAAAATTTAAAGCAGCATTTCCGATAAAGACTACCTGCTGCGGTATTTATTGTTTTTTATTTTTTTCAGCTTCAACCGATTCGGTTACTTGTTTGCGAAGTATTGCGCTGAAAGGCTTGGGCAGTTCTTTGTGCCTCCTGGTATTCTGTTATCTTTGAGGGTAAAGTTTCGCCTTTCTAGCCAATGGTGGCGGATTTAATTTGTAAATTCATTTGTCAGCCGTCATTTTAAAAATAGTTAAAAAGGTATTATTCATTAATCCAATGCGGCAATATTCTCTTGATATGCAGCATAAAGCCTTACCCATTCTTACTCATATTCGGTTTATCTCTATTAGACAAGCAACTGCAATTATTCAAGCCGTTAAGTTTACCCCAAAGTGCATATTTATAAAATTGATGAAGGTATTGATGAAAAGAGAATGATAAACGGCCTGGAAACCGCAAAGAAATTATTGGATCTAAAAAATAACGCCCACGATTAAATACTAACCGGATGAAAAAATATACTGTTCTAAAATTAATCGGATTGGCAATCCTGACTATGATAACGTTAATTATTATTTCAATTCTTGAAGTAGCCCTATATTCTTATGTCATAAACCCCGGACAGGAATTTAGTGTTTATGAGGCGCATGCCGAATCTTCGGCACCTTTTATTTCCGGTATTTTTGGATTTATTGTGTTCTTTCTTATTGCCAGGTATTGGAAGAAAAAAGAATATCCTGATTTATTCAAATTAATAATCCTTTTTCCCTTCATTTATGTTTTGCTGGATATAGTGGTTTTATTATTAGCCGGAAAAACTGAATGGTCCGGTTTTATTTTAATTTTTATTCTTGCCAATGGAGCAAAATTTCTTGGTAGTTACTTAGGATATAAATTAACCGGAAGACAGCAGGCCCCTTAGGTTTAGCATTTTTTTTCGTGAACAGTTACCCAGGTGGACATCGGACAAAGGAATAACCACGCAGAACTGCAAAAACTTAGCTTTAATTTTATTAAAATACGCCGCCAAAATGAAGATTGCCATACTCACATTAGGAACCCGGGGCGATGTTCAGCCTTATGCCGTTTTAGGGCAGGCACTCCAACAACGGGGCCACCAGGTAACGCTTGCTACGGCCAAAAACTTTGAGGCTTTGGTTAAGGCCTACGGCATAGAATTTTTGCCCGTGGAAGCCGACTACCAGGCTATTTTGCAATCGGAGGAAGGCAAAAAAATAATGAAAGCCAATCCGTTTGCCATCCGGCGCAATTTAGATAAATGGATCTACCCGTTGATCAGGCAATCGCTTACCGAATTTTACAACCTGGCCAAAGCCAGCGACCGGGTAATTTACCACGTAAAAACCATGGCCGATAGCTTTGCCGACCAGTTCCCGGAAAAGATGATCCGGGCCATGGTGGTACCGGCGGTGCAGCCTACCGGTGCGTTTGCCAACCCGGCATTCAGCGGCTTTTCCATTCCGGGTTTTCTGAATAAATTAAGCTACAAACTAACCAATTTAGGCGTGGCCATGCTTAAAAAGCCGATCGGGCAGTTCCGGGAAAGCATGGGCCTGCCAAAGCAATATAAGATCCCGGACACCAAATTTCTATACGGCATAAGCGAACAGCTTTTACCAAAACCGCAGGATCTGCCCGCTAACGCCATTTTTACCGGCTTCTGGTTTGGGGTGTCAGATGAAGACTTAGCTACGGACCTGCAAGAATTTATCCGGGCCGGCGAACCGCCGTTGCTGCTTACTTTTGGCAGTATGCCCTTTAAAGGCAGGTTCGATCTGCAGGCGGCAATTCTAAAGCTAACCACGCAGTTCAACACCAGAATAATTGTTGTAAAAGGCTGGGGACTTGAGCACACAGAAAAACTTGAAAACAACCCCAACATAAAAGTAATAACCGGAGCGCCTTACGAAAAGCTGTTCCCGTTGGTAAAAGCGGTTATCCATCATGGCGGCATTGGCACCACCGCCGAATGTTTGAGAGCCGGCAAACCGTTCATGATCTGCCCCATTCTTTATCCGGTTGGCGATCAGCAATTCTGGGGGGAACAAGCCTATAAAAAAGGAATAGCCGTAAAGCCGGTACCCATCAGTAAAATGACCGAACCAAAGTTTCTGGAAAGTATTCAGGAATTACTTTCCAGAAAAGAACTTTATGAAAACGCCGAAAAAATGAAAGTTGCAATCGATAACGAAAATGGGGTACAAAAAACGGTAGCGGAAATAGAGAAAAAACCGGGTTAACTTCTCGAAAACGAAGTCGGACCTACGTTATTTCTTGCCGTAAAAAATGGCCTGTCAACGCATAAAAAAAGCCCCGGCATTTTGGTACCGGGGCTTTTTCTTTAGGTTGAATGGCGGAAACTTACCTGCTCCCGTTACCACCTTTATCCAATAAAAGTCAGGGCTCTCCGGATTAGTGGTTTCCCTGTACAAAAAGCAAAATTCCGGCAACAAAACGCTATGATTTTAGCCGAAAATTCAGTGTTTCCTTTATTTAACCTGGCCGGTGGCCGGAGCTTTGGTGTCGGCATTTTTAACGTAGCGGTCTAACCAGGCATTGGTTTCGTAGAGCATGTGCAACAACGATTCTTTAGCGGTGTAGCCGTGGCTTTCATAAGGCAAAAGCACCAGCCGCGTGGTAGCGCCAAAGCCTTTCAAAGCATTAAAATAACGTTCCGATTGGATGGGGTAAGTACCGGTATTGTTATCCGCTTCGCCGTGAATAAGCAGCAAAGGCGTTTTCATTTTATCGGCATTCATGAACGGCGACATGGTATTGTACACCATTGGCGCCTCCCAGTAAGTACGCTGCTCATTCTGGAAGCCGAAGGGCGTTAAGGTGCGGTTGTAAGCGCCGCTGCGGGCAACACCGGCCTTGAACAGTTTGGTGAAAGACAACAGATTGGCCGTCATGAAAGCGCCGTAAGAATGGCCGCCCACCGCAACCCGGCTGGAGTCTACTACGCCTAACCGCACGCCTTCATTTATAGCGGCCCTGGCGCTGGAAACCAATTGTTCAATGTAGGTATCGTTCGGTTCTTTGTCGCCTTCCCCCACAATCGGGATGCTGGCATTATCCAGAATAGCGTAACCCATAGTTACAAAAGCGGCCGCGCCCTGGTAACTTATCCGGTTGAACTGGTACGGCGACCCGGACACCTGGCCCGCTGCACCCTTACTTTTAAATTCGGCCGGGTAGGCCCACATAAACGTTGGCAACGGGCCCTGCTCTTTTTTGTAGCCGGCTGGCAGGTACAGCATGGCCGTTAGTTCTACGCCATCGGCGCGTTTGTACCGTAACTGTTGTTTCTGAACGCCTTTCAGTTGCGGATACGGATGCGCAAAGGCGGTAACCTGTACCGGCTTTTTACTGCCTTTCAGGTTTCGCATAAAATAATTCGGGTTTATTTCCGGGGTTTCGCGGGTGGTGAGAATTACGGGTTTGCCGGCATCCAGCACGGCAATTGGCCGTTCAAAATAGGGAGCTGCTGAGCGCCATAGTTGTTTGGTTTTTTTGGTCTTTAAATTCAACCGGCTCACAAACGGCCGGTCGCCTTCCGGAGAAGCACCCACTCTATTGAGCATTAGCACTTCGTCTTTATCCAACAGGTTAAGCACAGATCTGCCGTAGGCATTATGCTTCATATCAGGCTGTCCCGGGTCAGAATAGCGGTCTTCATAAGAGCGGTCGAAGAGCGTAGTGGTTTGCCAGTTGCCCGGATCTACTATTTTGGTAATGGCTTTGCGGGTTTGCCACCACCGTTCGGTAGCCAGCGCGGTATTTTTGTTTCCCCAGGCAAAGTCTGCGAAGCGGTATTGAGCGGCGTAAATCTCTTTTGGTTCGGCAGTAAAGGGCGCTTCTACCAGGTATACTTTATCCCGGATATCGGCTTTCACTTTCGGGTCGCCCTGGTCCTGGGCTACGGTGTAGTACACGGATGCCGGCGCATCGGCCCGCCAGTTGAAATCCCGCGGACCGGTAGGTGCTCCGTCGGGGCTGTAAGGCACATTATCCTGAAGGGGCGAATCGTTGAGCATTTTAACCGGTGCTCCGGCTATGGTATAGACTTCCGTTTTTAGCGGAAACCGGTACACCGGCACCAGGTAAGAAAAAGGGGTATGAAAAGTTTCCAGCAGCACGAATTTCCCATCAGGCGAAGGCTCCGCATTGGAGATCAGGCCGGGCGATCCGATGGCCGTGCTCTGGCCGTCCAGACCAACCCGCACCACCTGGCTGGTAGCATAATAGGTAAATTGCTGTTCGTCGGAAGTATTTTTGAGAAGATCCTGATACGTGGGAGCCTGCGATTTCCGGCCCAGGTTTTCCTGAATGGCAGGTCCGAAAGGCACGCGGCTGGGCGCAACCGCTGCACCCCTACCGGCCGGCACCGTTTTCACGATCAGGTTTTTTCCATCAGAAACCCACCAGTAAGGCCGGCCTAAAACCGCATTCAGGGAAAGATCTCCCACTTTTTTAGCGGTTGCCGTGGCAACCTCCGCAATATAAAGTTCTATCTGGTTATCGGTTGTATTGGTAAAAGCAAACCGGGTTTCGTCCGGCGACCATTGGATGTTGCTGAGCTGGGCCTGGGCCGGTAAACCGGTTACCGTTACCTCCTCTTTGCCGGAAAGTTTTTTAATTTTTATCCCCGTGATATACCGCATCCGGCTGGGGCCATTGTTGGCCGGGTTCATTCTTACGCCTGCCAGCTTTAATTCAGGTTGCGCCAGTTCCGCAATGGTTGGCACCGAAGCCTGTTCCAGAATAAGCATAACCTTACCATTATCCGAAACGCTTACGCCGGGCGTTGGCGGCACGGTTACCAGATCGGCCAGCGGTTTGGGCGGCACCTGGTAGGCAGTAGCTTCCTGCGCTAAAGCAGGAACAGCCGAAGCGGCCAGGAGCAAAAACAAGGCAAAGGTCTGCCGCAAACGAAATGAAAAAGAAACGTTCATAAGCCTGGAATTATAGCTGGAAAATATCAGAATGAAAGATACGATTTTATGTTAAAAATTGCTTAATTCCGGCAGCGCTTTATTGAGTGCCCTGGTATTGTTGCTGAAGGAATTTGGGAATCCACTAATGTATAACCGGCTGCGGAAGGTCTTTGCTCCTTCTGTTATTCTTTTATCTTTGCAGGGAAACCTCCGTTTATCCGGCTAACGGTAGTGGGATAAGCCGAATAATTCTGTTTATATAGTAGTTAGGCCCAATAAAATTAGGAATGAAAATAATTAAGATTACCTTATTAGTAATTATATCTCTTATACTTATTTCTGTACTTGTATTGCGGGTTATAAAAGTTAGGAACGATGAATCTACAGTAACCATATTATCTGGATTAGAAGAAGGAGATAAATTTTTAACTGCAACCTATTACCCAATTTCTGATAAAATAAATATTAATGACTCTATTACTTTTTACCCTGGCAAATTATTAGTCCAAGATAAAATAAAATTAAAGCACCGGTTTTTAATTTTTTCATCATATTTCGAAAAAGCACCTAGAAATGGGAAAAATTTAATTTACCAAGCCATTGGTAATTCTAATAATTTCAAATTAGTAATTCATGCTAATCGAAATGATACTTCCTTACATCACATAAGCTATACCAAAGGTAAGGAATGGCTTAATTCATATTCATTAGATAATACGGTGCTAGACGCTAAAAATAAGGAGTATGAAATTGAAGATTATAAAAGGTTAGACACTTTAAAGTTTTATATAAAACAAACTCAGATTCAATCAGCGGACATAGGTGAGTATTATGCTAATGAGATTACTCTTCTTAAGGAGCCTTTAGATTCCATTTTATTTGTAAGAAAATAAAAATTACTTTGCCTAACAAAACCTAAAAACCATTAAAACGCTTTTTAGCAGAGACGTTGGGCTATATTTCAAATAAAAAATAACAAACCTTTTTAGTGATAAAACTTAATACTTATCTTTGGCGTTAGTAACGTTATGAGTAAGTATGATAATTTCTTTCGGGTCAAAGGAAACTGAAAAAATCTGGAATGGTGAAAGGGTAGCAAAATTGCCTTTGGAAATTCAGGTGATTGGCAGACGTAAATTAAGAATGCTCAATAACTCGCAGGATATCGCCGATCTTCGAATTCCTCCTTCCAATAGATTAGAGAAGTTAACCGGAAACCTGAAAGAATATTATAGTATCAGAATAAATAGCCAATGGAGAATTATTTTTCAATGGAGTAACGGTCAGGCATCGGAAGTAAAAATTATAGATTACCACTAAAAAGAATTAATATGGATCGTCTACCTAATATTCATCCGGGTGAAATACTAAAGGAAGAGTTTCTTGTTCCTTTAAACATTACCGCTTACAGGCTTTCAAAAGACATTGGCATACCTCAAACCAGGATTTCTGAAATTTTGAAAGGCAACAGACGCATTACAGCCGACACAGCCTTAAGATTAAGTTACTACTTTGGTATTTCCCCTAAGTTTTGGCTGGGATTGCAGGATGACTATGATTTGGAAGAAGAAAAAGTAAACAAGCAGAAAGAACTGGAAACGATAAAGCGCTTTGAGAAAAACGCAGCCTAACCCAATGCAGCCGTAACCCTCGCTACGCTTCGGGCTTTGGCTGTACCAACCGTTGGACAAAACTTGAAATTAAAAATGAGACTTTAATTAATTCCTATAATTCTGACTTTTTCATTCATAAGTTGTAAAGAAATAGAAAAGGATAAAGCTCATTCTGTAAAGTTGCTACAAGGGATTTGGGAGCTAGATAGTGTATCAACAGTTATAGATAGAATCGTTGTTTCAGGTCTGATTTTCTTAAAATCGATGAAATTCCTGTCCTTTTACTACAACTTAAATGATTATCAGTTGATTATCTCTGCATTTTTTTATACCTTTTCAACTGATACAGGAACCTTACTGGTATGAAAAAGTATATTCTTTTTGCAGGATTAATGTTGAGCTGCCAGATAGTGGTAACCTCCTGCAAAAAAGATTTTGACGAAAACCCAAAACCCGGTTCACCCCATTTATTTGATCCAACTCCTTTTAAATTTAGCATTCCAGCCTGGGTAGAGCAGGAACTTGGACCTATGCCTGTCCCGGCCGATAATCCTACCACAGAAGAAGGCGTACTGTTGGGCCGTAAGCTTTTCTACGATAAGCAACTTTCAGATAACGGCTCTATTTCCTGTGCCAGCTGCCACAGCCCCGAAAGCAGTTTCTCTGATTCGCGTCGATTCAGTGAAGGCACAAACGGCGCGAAAGGCGAACGAAACTCAATGGCAGTTGTAAATCTGGGTTGGGGTAAAAAATTGTTCTGGGATGGCCGGCGCAATACGTTGGAAGAACAGGCACATGACCCGGTAACCAACCCTGTAGAAATGCGCAACAACTGGCCGGTTGTGGCAGAGCGGTTGCAAAATGACCCGGCTTACCCACCCCTTTTCTTTAAAGCCTTTGGCACCAGAACGATAGATAGTGTTTTGGTAACGAAAGCGCTGGCCCAATTTGAGCGCACGCTGGTATCATTCAACTCACGATTTGATAAATATGAGTTTGAAGGTAAAACCGCTGCTTTAAATGCATCAGAAATAAGGGGACGCCAATTGTTCTTTAACAGGGCTGGTTGCAGCCTGTGCCATAAAGGAGTGTTGTTAACAGATGAATCTTTCCGGAATATTGGGTTAGATGATGTGCATACTGACAAAGGCCTGGGATCCGTAACCAAAAACAGCGCTTTGGATGGCAAATTTAAAGTTCCGACTTTACGAAACGTAGCTTTAACCGCCCCTTACATGCACGATGGCCGTTTTGCTGAACTGGAAACCGTGATCGACCATTACGACCACGGGGTTCACCGCAATTCACCCAACCTGGAACAGGAAAATATTTATGGCGACAGAAACGGCCTGCGCCTGGATTCGCTGGAAAAAGTAGACCTGCTTAACTTCCTGCACACCTTCACCGACAACGCATTTATTACCAATCCCGCTTTCCAGGACCCGAATCTGAAATAAACATTTTCGATCGATTTTAACAAACTGTATTTAAATCCTAATGCCGGATACGCTAACTATTGGTAAAGGACTGTTAAGCCTAAATTTTAGTATCTGATATTCAGGATTTGAGTATTGAAAGGTTAGTACTTATTGAGGAAAGTGAATTTATAAAGACAATTGATAATCCTTCAGTACTTTTTACAAAGAAAAACATCTATAAGAAAAGCTTAACTTAACCAAAGCTATAGTGCATAAACGCACCATGGCCCAAATCCGTTAGCAGGTTAAAAAAACCAGCCCGATAAAAGGGCGGTAATAACAGACCTATGAAATTACCAATAGGATACCATAAGTTTCACAGGAATAAATTTCTTAATTACCAGCTAAACAGATGGTATGCTCTTGGTTATTCAAAGTTGGAAGACATACAACAGGTTGGCAGTAAAATCAAAACGTTCGACGATTATATAAATGAATTCAGAAAGGCATCAGACACCGCAAAAAATGAAGGAAGGTTAAAAAATGCTGCCACCTATCTTAGAGCAAGTGAATTCCTGATCTCACCAACCGATGAAAGAAAAATCCCGGTTTACAAAGAATTTATTAACTTGTTTGACCAGGCTTTTCAGGATGAAATCTTTGAAAGACACCAAATCCCTTATAACGGGAGCTTTCTATCTGCCATTAAAATTCCATCTAAAACAGACGAAACAAAAGGAACAATTATTGGCATTCCCGGATTCGACGCATTTATAGAAGAGTTCTATGCCGTCTGGAATTATTTTACTTATAAAGGTTATGATTTTATAGCTTTTGAAGGACCCGGACAAGGTGGTAGCAGGCGCCTTTATGATCAATATTTCGACCACAATTACGAAAAGCCAACCAAAGCAGTGCTGGACTATTTCAGGTTAAATGATGTAACTGCATTGGGGGTTTCAATGGGTGGATATTGGATCATGAGAGCTGCAGCTTTCGAAAAAAGAATAAAACGGGTAATTGCCATGCCACCCGTATATGATTGGCTAGAAATGACAAACAAATGGAATGGGAAGCTTGCTAAATGGCTTTTGAAGCATAAAGGCCTGACCAACTTTTTTGTGAAATTAAAAATGAATGCGGGCACGCTTCAGCACACTATAAACAATGCCCTTTTTATTCAAAACAAAACGCAGCCTTACGAAGCCGTTGAGTGGATGTTGGCCATGAATAAAGAACATATTTCAAGCCATCTGGTTGGTCAGGATGTATTGTTGGTAACCGGAGAGAATGACGCGTTCCAGCCACCAATTTTACTCCACAAACAGAAAGAAGCCTTGGTTAACGCAAAGTCGGTAACCACCAGAATATTCACTAAAGAAGAACAGGCAGACCAACATTGCCAGATTGGTAATTTAAACGTTGTACTGGACGAAATGTACGATTGGATCGAAAGAACAACCACCCGCAACCAATACATATAGTTTCAGGCGGGTAATCATGGCCTTAAGCTGTTAGAAAGTTTGTTAAAGCCGGCAGAAACCTGCTAAAAAAACTGCCACAAGCCATATGCTTACCGTTACCGGCCATTGCAACTACCCATTCTCAGAAAATCACCAAAAATAAAAATTAACAGAAGTGAGGAAAAGCCAATGAAATCTACCAATGACCTGAACGCACCGCAGTACTACCACGGCACAAAGGCCGATCTGAAGCCCGTAGACCTGATCGCCGCCGGTTTTAATTCAAACTACGGAAAGCGGAAACAGGCTTCTTTTGTCTATTTAACCGCTACTCTGGATGCTGCTATCTGGGGAGCTGAACTGGCCATGGGCGAAGGGCGCGGCAGAATTTATATAGTGGAGCCAACCGGCCCAATAGAAGACGACCCTAACCTGACGGATAAAAAATTCCCCGGAAACCCAACAAAATCGTACCGCACCAAAGATCCGCTTCGGGTTATGGGTGAGGTAACCGAATGGCAGGCCCACGCCCCGGAGCAGCTTAAAGCCATGAAAGAACACCTTGAGCGGCTTAAGCAACAAGGCATTGAAGCTATTGAAGAATAACCGGGATTGAAACCGGGTTCTGCGCTTAAAAAAATAGCAGGAGTATTTTAGGTTAAATTTACCAGTTATAGAAAAATTTAAAACCAGTAAGATCTTAACAGCCAGCCCCACTTATTTTTTTGCATGCACAAAATAATCCCTGAACTGGTAACCATTCCGGCCGGCGAAATAACCTTACGCGACGACCGGATAAAACATTCCTGGACCATTTCATTGCAACCGTTTTTACTGGCCAGGTTTCCGGTTACGCAGAAACTTTATTTTGAAGTCACCGGCGAATCGCCCAGTTGTTTTAAAGGCGCTGAAAAACCCGTTGAAACCGTTACCTGGCGCGATGCGGTTTTATTTTGCAATGCCCTGTCCAAACAAACCGGCCTGGAACCATGCTATGAAATAAGCACAAAAAACGAAGAAATAACTTTTAATGCTGAAGCAAACGGTTACCGCCTGCCTACCGAAGCCGAATGGGAATATGCCTGCAAAGCCGGCACCACCGGCAGCCGTTACGGAGAGATCGATGCCATTGCCTGGTACAAAGAAAACTCTGAAGGAACCACCCACGACGTAGGCCAGAAAGTACCGAATGCCTGGGGACTTTACGACTTGCTGGGAAACGTGTGGGAATGGTGCTCCGATATTTACGACGAAACGGTTTACGGTTCTTACCGGGTCTTCCGGGGTGGTGGCTGGTGCGATGAAGCCCGCGGCTGCCTGGCAACCAACCGCCGGAGAAGCCACCCAACTTCTTTCCGGATCGATGACCTGGGTTTCCGGGTAGCCAGAAATCTGGTTTAAATTGCCATTGTAAAACCGGCTAAATTCACCTGACCAAACGTAACTTTACCATTCTTGCAAACTGCTAAACTAATTGATTTCTGCTCCTGGGCTCTGTTAGGCGTGAGCATTCTCCTGCTTAGTTTTGCCTCCCGGTATATTGAGAATATTCTGTTTGGAAAACAGTTTGTGGGGGAATTCTTTTTGCTGGGCCTGGCAATTTCCATAAGCTTAACCGTGCTGCTTTATAAAACCAAACGCGATTATTTTGAGGGAGGGGAAGAAAGAGCCAGCGCCGTGCTGAGTTTGTTTTTTTCGTCCATTATCCTTACCATTTTTCTCAGCGCCTATTATAACTACTATTCAGGTAAAGACAACATTTACTTTAAAGAAGCTATTCTCACTGAAAAGACTACCAACGTAAAAACCAGAACCGAATATTTTACCTTGCAATTAGATGGCCGAAACGAACGGTTCAATCCTAAACACCAGGAATTTAAAAGCCTGAATAAAGGAGATACGGTAATGCTTACCATGGGCAAAGGTATGGCCGGCTACGATTTCATTTACCAGTTCCGGAAGAAAAGCAAGAGTGAACCTAAGGTTTTGCAGAAGGATTTTTAACCTGCTAAATTGAAACGGGAAAAAGTAAGGAACAGGAAGTTAAAGGAATTTAAAATACCTATATTGGCAGAAACGGTACGCTTTCAGGCTGAAAAACTAATTAGCTGATAATTCATGATGGATCCAGGCAGCGTATGGGTTAGGTTTAACGTTCTTAAATTAACCGGCAGGTTATCTGTTCGGCTGGCTGCAAAACGTTGTAAGAACCATGTTTCAGAAAGCGGGTATTTGTTTTACCAGCGAAGTAAAACCAGCCTCCATCTACAATTTTCACCAAACTTGCACCAAACTATTTTAGCGAATCCTGTGGCAAAAATCAGAACCATCTTATTGCTTTTCCTGCTTACGGGCTACAGCTTTCTGGCAACCGGCCAGAGGCTGCAGCGATGCCGGTTTTTGCACCATCAATAGCTTCACTCCCAATTC
This sequence comes from uncultured Cytophagales bacterium, assembly GCA_963751205.1. Classification (GTDB taxonomy): domain Bacteria; phylum Bacteroidota; class Bacteroidia; order Cytophagales; family Hymenobacteraceae; genus Adhaeribacter_A. The sequence goes on from CAVVTI010000002.1 coordinate 25,701, forward strand.
CCCAGATTCTGCTCAAACCACTTATAGAAACGCCCTGAAACTGGGAGTATCTACCGGCGGGGCTGATCATGATATAACCATTTTAAGTTCTTACCTTGATTATAAGCGGCAGTTAGCCGAAAAGGTAAGTCTGGATGCAAAGCTCTTTTTTCTCTCCCAAGGCGGAAATAATCTGCGGACTGCCGGATTATCGGATCTGATCTTAAATACCAATTATGCGCTTAACCCAGCCCTAACCGTAACCGGCGGCGTAAAAATACCCTTACAGGACGGAAACAAAAAAGAAAACGGCCTGCCGCTGCCCATGGATTATCAACCCAGCCTGGGCACCCTGGATCTTATTCTGGGCGCCGGTTATACTTACCGCAAACTCAAATTGGTAGTGGCTTGGCAGCAACCCTTAACGCAAAACAACAATAGTTTCCTGGCCGAACTTTATCCGGAAAACACGCCCTTCCGGCAGTTCCAGTCTACTAACAATTACCGGAGAAGCGGCGATGTTTTACTGCGGGCCTCCTACTCATTTGCCTTAACCAAAAAGCTTACCGTGCTACCCAGCATATTGCCCATTTACCACCTGCAAAACGACAAATTTACCGACCAGACCGGCACCGAAAAATCCATTGCCGGTTCTAAAGGACTTACGTTGAACGGGAACATTTATCTGGAGTATGCATTATCTCCGGCCTCAGGTTTCAGTCTGATCTTTGGCGCCCCTTTCATTACCCGGGAAGTCCGGCCCGACGGCCTGACCCGCAGCTATGTGCTGTCCGGCGAATACAAAATCAACTTCTGATATCTTCCGCCGGATTTGATTATTTCTGCTTCAAACCAAAAGCCTGAGCTATTTCTTTAAAGCAGCTTATTTAAAAGCGAATGGCCGGGGCTTGTAAAAAATCCTAACCTGTTACCTGCTTGTTTCCGTATGAAGCAAACATGAAACGGCTGCTGCTTTTCCTGCTTTTAAACGCTATGCTCTGGCCCGAAAAAAGTATGGCCTGGGGCTTTTACGCCCACCAGCGCATCGACCGGCTGGCCGTTTTTACCCTGCCGCCGGAAATGATCGGTTTCTACAAAAAGCACATCGTATACATTACCGAAACTTCCACCAAACCCGATAGCCGCCGTTCCGTGGTTCCCGGCGAAGCGCCCCGGCATTACATCGATATAGATGTTTACGGCGACAGTGCTTTGTATAAAATGCCCCGGTTCTGGAAAGATGCCGTAGCCAGATACACCGAAGATACTTTAATGGCTTACGGCATTGTGCCCTGGCACATCAATTTAATGAAGTACCAACTCACCGAAGCCTTTAAAGCCCGCGATACCGATAGAATTTTAAGGCTTTCCTCCGAAATGGGCCATTACATTGCCGATGCCTGCGTGCCGCTGCACACCACCGTAAATTATAACGGCCAGCTAACCAACCAGCGGGGCATTCACGGTCTCTGGGAAAGCCGGTTACCCGAATTACTGGCCCACAACTACGATTTTTTTGTTGGCCGGGCGCTTTATATCCAGAACCCGCAACTGCGGGCCTGGGATGCCGTGATCAGGTCGCACCTGGCGCTGGATTCGGTATTGCGTTTCGAGAAAAAAGTAACCGAAGACCTGGATGAAGACCGGAAGTATAGTTTTGAAGACCGTAACGGCGTAAACACCCGCGTATATTCCCGCGATTTCTGCGAAGATTACCACCGCAAACTGAACGGCCAGGTAGAGCGGCAAATGCGCTATGCTATCTCATTGGTAGGCAGTTACTGGTACACCTGCTGGGTAGATGCCGGCCAGCCGGACCTGAATAAAATGGCCGGCCTTTCAGACCAGGAATTGCTAAAGCTGAAAGAGGAAGAAAAGCCAAAACAACCCATCATTCCGGTTCGTCCCGAAGCATCCATTCCCAGAGCCATTCCGTTAAAAAACCATGCAGAAAGCCACTCAGAAAGTTTATTCCTGAGCTGCGCTTTTCATTGACCGTCCCGGCACTTTTCCGGCCTTTAACCCTACCGTTTGCCTGGTTTAAAACCCCTGTTCTGATTTAAAGAGCGTAACTTTAAACATCAGGAACGCCAGCTCTTACTCAGCTTATCTTAACCAATTCTACCGGTTAACGTGTACATATTGCCGAACAATTTTCCCGGGCTGGCTTTATGGAGAAGGAAGATCATTTAACGTAATTTTTGCGCATGGAATTTTCGCTTGAAGAGGTTTTAATAGTTTCTTCTTTCCTGCTTTTGATCAGCATTCTGGCAAATAAATCGCTGGGCCGGTTTGGTATTCCTGCACTTCTTCTGTTCTTAGCGGTTGGCATGCTGGCCGGTTCCGAAGGTATAGGCGGCATCGAATTCGATAATCCGAAAGTGGCGCAATGGCTCGGCACCGTGGCACTGGCTTTCATTCTGTTTTCCGGGGGCCTCGACACCAAGAAAGAGGCCATAAAACCGATTGTACGGCAAGGCATTTCTCTTTCCCTTTTCGGGGTACTTTGCACCGCGTTGCTGCTGGGTTTCTTTGTGTCGTTGCTGCCTGGCTTTACTTTGCTGGAAGGCTTACTGGTTGGATCCATTGTATCTTCTACCGACGCAGCAGCGGTTTTTTCTATTCTGCGAACGCGCCGTCTGGGTTTAAAAAACAACATGCAACCCATGCTGGAACTGGAATCTGGCAGTAATGACCCCATGGCGTATTTCCTGACGGTACTGTTTACCTTCCTGATGCTTAATCCGGAGTCAGGCTATGGCGAACCGATGCTTATGTTTTTCCGGCAGATGGTGGTAGGCCTGGTGGCCGGGGTAGTTATGGGTTACTTTATGCCAATTTTCACCAACCGCATTAAGCTGCCAAACGAAGGTCTTTACCCGGTTTTTACCTTGTCGCTGGTAGTAATAACCTATGCGGCTACCGCACAACTGGGCGGCAACGGTTTCCTGGCTGTTTACATAGCCGGCATCATTATGGGCAACCAGAATTTTATTCATAAAAAAAGCCTTTTCCGGTTTTTCGACGGCATTAGCTGGCTTATGCAGATTCTGATCTTTCTTACCTTAGGCTTACTGGTCTTCCCTAGCCAGATAATTCCGGTTATGGATATTGGCCTGTTTATAGCGCTGTTCCTTATTTTTATTGCCCGGCCGGTAGGCGTATTCCTGAGCCTTGCTTTTTTCAAGCAAACCATTCCCGAAAAATTGTTTATTTCCTGGGTAGGTTTGCGCGGCGCTGCACCCATTGTGTTCGCCACCATTCCGCTTATTGCCGGAATAGACAAAGCCCCGATAATTTTTGATGTAGTTTTCTTTGTGGTGCTGGTTTCGGTAACCTTGCAGGGCACCACCATACCGGTTGTGAGCCGGTGGCTTGGCCTGGCGAAACCAGTTATTAACCGCCCCAAGCAACCGGCAGAACTGGAGTTATCAGAAGAAACCAAAACGGAGCTGATAGAACTTATGCTGCCGCCAGAAAGCCCGGCAGACAACCAGCCTATTGTGAGCTTGAACTTCCCTAAATCCTGCCTTATTGTGCTGATAAACCGCAATGGAAAATACCTAACTCCCAGAGGTTCTACCATTCTACAGGCCCAGGATAAACTTATGATCATGCTGGAAGATCTGCAGGAGATCCCAAAGATCCATGAAATCCTGGGAATAGTTTCCTGACACTTTCAAACGGCAGGAGCCAAAAGCACAAACTCCCCTTTAATCTGCGTGCAGCAACCGTTCAATATCTTTTATCAGCCCGAAAAGTACCAGAATATCGCCGTGCTGCATGACGGTTTCGGCGGAAACCACGCCAATTACGCTGCGGCTGGGCAGGTTGCTGCTCCAGATCTTTTTGGTTTCGTTGGCGCGTAAAATGGTAAGTACGTTTACGTTATATTCGTTACGGATATTAGAGGAAGCAATGCTCTGGCCTACAAACCGGTCGGGTACCATGGCTTCTATAATGTTGTAATTTTCCGAAAGATCGAAAGAATCTATTACCCCTTTCAGCTCAAGCTTTTTAGCCAGACGTTCGGCACTTTCCTGTTCCGGCCTCACGATCTGGTCTACGCCAATGGCTTCGAGCACTTTCTGATGCAGCGGCGACATGGCCCGCCCAATAATGCGTTTTACGTTCATTTGCTTAAACAATGCCGTAGCCATAACCGAAGCGCCGAAATCTTCGCCAATCCCAATTACCACCACATCGGTATCTTTCAGCGGTAGCGTAGAAAGCGCCTGCTGGTCGGTAGAGTCCAGGCAAATGGTGTGGGTAATGTCGTATTTAAGCGCATCTACTTTTTCCATGCTGCTGTCTACGCCAATTACATCGTGGCCCATAGCCGTTAGCTGCATGCCCAGGGTAGAACCAAAGTTTCCTAAACCGATTATAATGTATTTCATAGCTGCTTTTGGTTTTAACTGATAATAATGTTCTCGCCGGGGTATTGGTAATGCTTTACTTTAGGCCGCCCGAAGAAACCTAAAATAAAGGTGATAATGCCCACCCGGCCGGTAAACATGGTAAGCATAATAATTACTTTGCCGCTATCGCTCAGGTTGCCGGTTAAACCCAGGCTTAAACCGGTAGTGCTGAAGGCCGAAAAGACCTCGAACGCCACCTGCGTAAGTTCGTGGCCCGGGTCGAAAACGGTAATAAAAAAAATGGCCGTGCCAATGATCATAAACGACAGAAAGATAACGGCCAGCGCCCGTTTTACCGATTCCTGCGGAATTTCGCGCTGAAAAATTTCCAGCCGTTCGCGGCCCTTCCCAATGCTGATAATATTAAGAAACGCTACGGCAAAAGTGGTGGTTTTTATACCGCCCCCCGTAGAGCCCGGCGATGCCCCGATCCACATAAAAAGCAGGTAAATAAGTACGGTTGGGGCGGTAATAGCGGCCATGTTTACCGTATTAAAACCACCGGTGCGGGGCGTAACCGAGCCAAAAAAGGAGGTAACCAGTTTACCGTACATCGTCTGGTGCTCAACTAAAACATTATTTGGTTCGGTCAGGAAAAACAGGATCATGCCGGCACCTAAAAGTATACCCGTAGTGGCCAGCACAATTTTGGTGTTAAGTAAAATCAGGCGGGGCCGGTGGCGGAAGGCTTCGTTGCGCGAAATAAGGTGGAACACCAGCACAAAACGGTTGCGCAGGTATTTGAAAAGATTGAAAATAATAGGGAAACCAAGCCCGCCAATAATAATAAGAAAAGCAAGAATAAGCTGAATATTGTAATTAAACCGCACGCGGCTATCGTAAAGGCCATCGGTTAGGGTAGAAAAACCGGCATTACAAAAAGCGGAAATAGCGTGGAAAACGGCAAACTTCAGGCGGGTAGTTTCCAGGTTGTTAAAAATTGCCGGATCTATGCTAAAATAAATAAGGATGGCGCCTAATGCTTCTATGCCCAGCGTTAGCACTACAATTTTCATGATGGTGCGGAAGGTCTGTCCCAGTTTGTCTTCGTTTACCAGGTCCTGCAGAAAAAGCTGGTTCTGAAAAGAGAAATTCTTCTGAAACAAAAGGGCAAAAAAGCTGGTGAAGGTCATAATTCCCAAACCGCCCAACTGTACCAGAATAATGATGATGTTAGCCCGAAAGGGGTAAAGTAGGTGCCGGTATCTACTACCGCCAGGCCGGTTACGCATACGGCGCTGGTAGCGGTAAAAAAGGCATCGAGAATGGTGATGCCGGCCTGCGTGGCGCGGGGCAAAAGCAATAAGCCGGCTCCGGAAAAAATGAGCAGCAAAAAACTGTAAATGAAGAGCAGGGCCGGGCTGAACCGCGACTGGAAAAGATGGAAACTGCGCCTCGAAACCTCTACCACAAACACGTACAGAAAAACCAGGTACGTAAAGAAAGAACCGTTAAAAAAACGGATCAGGGCGTGATCGGCAAAATCGGTGTTGCGCATAAAAAAACGCAGGCTGAGCGCTATTACAAAGAAGAAAAGCAGCAGCGTTTCGAGCCACCGGTTTTTAGCTACCGTTCGCCAGATCACGATCAGCAGAAAACGGTTTACCAGCACCACAAAAAAGATAAGGAGCAGGTACGAATTCAGGTGATGAATAGAAGCTTCGGTGGCAGCGTCGTACCGGAAGCCCACATCGTAGATCATGAGCATTAGTGCCAGCAAACCCAGAAAAAAAAGCAACCGCGAACTTAGCCGGAAAAATGTTTTCCGGAGCCGGGCTAACGATTCCTGATGCTTTTTAAACTTCGGTGTAATTTCCATCTATATTTTAATTCCCTTTGGCAAGCTTAACAAAGCTGATAGTTTTTGCGCTTTCCTGCGGCTCTTAAACTGAATAATTACGCAAGTAAATAAATTTTAAGGCATAAACCGGTTAAAGAAATTTAACGGTTTGTGGAGGGATACTATAGCTTTCTCCGGCAAAATCGTATTAACTGATAATAATGTTTTCGCCGGGGTAACGGTAGTGCTTGGAGCGGGCGCGGTTAAATATGCCCAGAATAAAGGTAATAACGCCCACCCGGCCGGTAAACATGGTAATCATAATAACAATTTTGCTGCTATCGTTCAGCTGGCCCGTAACGCCCAAACTTAACCCGGTAGTGCTGAAAGCGGAAAATACATCGAAAGCTACCAGGATAATTTCGTGCCTTGGGTCCAGAATGGTAATGAGCAGAATGCTGCCGCCAATTAAAATAAAAGAAATAAAAACTACCGCAAATGCCCGTTTTACCGATTCCTGGGGAATTTCGCGGTTAAAGATCTCCAGCCGGTCGCGGCCTTTGCCTATGCTCAGAATGTTGAGCAAAGCTACGGCAAACGTAGTAACTTTTATACCCCCGCCCGTAGAAGCCGGCGAAGCCCCGATCCACATTAATAGCAAATAAATAAGTACGGTTGGGGCCGTTATAGCCGCCATATTTATCGTATTCAGGCCACCGGAGCGGGGCGTAACCGAAGCAAAAAAAGACGTAACCAGCTTGCCGGTAAAAGATTGGTGCTCAAGCAAAACATTATTTGCGTTCGGCCAGGAAAATTAAGACCATACCAGCCAGCAGCAATAAGAACGTAGTAGCCAATACAATTTTGGTATTGAGGTGCACCAGCCGGGGCTTATACATATAAGCTTCGCGCCGCGAAATAAAGTGCAGCAGCAAAGCCAGCTTGTTTTTAAAGTATTTCATCAGATTGAAAATTACCGGAAACCCGAGCCCTCCCAGAATAATGAGCACCGCCAGCACAAGCTGAATATTGTAATTAAACCGGAACCGCGGATCGTAGAAGCCATCGGTAAGATTAACAAAACCGGCATTACAGTAAGCCGAAATGGCGTGAAATACGGCAAATTTCAGGCGGGTAGTTCCTATACCAGCAACTACTTCGGGCTCCAGGCTGAAATAGATCAGCACGGCACCAATAGCTTCCAAACCCAGCGTGATGGCCACGATCTTAAAAATGGTGCGGAAGGTCTGGCCCAGTTTGTCTTCGTTTACCAGGTCCTGCATAAAAAGCTGATTCTGAAAAGAAAAGCTTTGCTGCATTAAAAGTGCAAAAAAGCTGGTAAAGGTCATAATTCCCAATCCGCCCAATTGTACCAGGAGAATAATGATGGTACGTCCGAACGGGGTAAAATACGTAGCAGTATCTACCACGATAAGGCCGGTTACGCACACGGCACTGGTGGCAGTAAAAAGGGCATCGGTAATGCTGATACCGGCATGGGTGGCGCGGGGCAACAGCAACAAACCGGCCCCGGCAAAGATCATGAACAGGAAGCTGTAAATGAAAAGCACCGCCGGGCTGAACCGCGAATGAAATAGCTTAAAGCTGCGCCGCGAAATTTCCAGCACAAACACATAAAGAAACACCAGGTACGTAAACACCGAACCGTTAAAAAACCGGATCCAGCCAATGTCATCGTAAGGGTCGCCGCGCATGAAAAACCGGAGGCTGAGCGCAACTACAAAAAAGAGTAAGATAAGGGTTTCTATAAAGCGGCTTTTGCTGTCTTTGGCTTTCCAGATCACTATGGCCAGGAAGCGATTAAGCATAGCCACAAAAAAAACAACCAGCAGGTAGGAATTCAGGTGGTGGATAAAGGCCTCGGTCCGGGCATCGTACTTAAAGCCCAGGTCATAGATCATGAGCATAAAAGCCAGTAAACTCAGAAAGAAAACCACAAAACCTCCAACAGCCAGAATTTTTTTCCGGAGCCGTTTAAACGAAATATACTGTTGACGGAAATTGGGATTAAGAGGCATAAACAGTACGGACCGGTCTGAAATTAATCGGGAAAAACTAAGATACGGAAACGATTGAAAAATGGCGTTAAGTTACCTTGGGGTCCGCAGGCCCTTTACCTTTATGCAACCCGTTGCGGTTGGAATTTTTGCTACTCAATAACCTGCTAAAACTTCCGATGCTGCCAATTGCTAGAGTTTCGGCCCTAAAAACTAATCTTCCCTATCGGTCCGTTTCAGGTCCTGAAGCGCTATTTCTTCGAATTCGTGCAGCCACTGCAGATCCAGGATTATGTTGCCCTTGCCGTATATTTCGTAAGCCTGTTTAAATTTGCCGCCCCATACAAATTCTTCGTGCCGGTAGGAATAACGGGTATGCAACGTTTGGCTAAAGGTATCGTCAAAGCCCTTAATTAGAATCAAAAGTTCGGCTTCCAAATAAGCAAGCTGCTCCGCCGATTTGCCGAAAAGCGGGCTATCCGGGGTAATATTGTGCACCAGGGTCCAGTTCATCGGAAAAAAATTCACGGTGCTTTGTTCCAGTTCCAGGTTAAAATATTGCCGGTTGTGTTCGCCCGGCCGGTTGTCGTTAAACATTAGCAGCACCCTGGTTTCCAGGTCCAGGATCATGTTGCTGCGTTGGTTAGCAATACGAAACATAAGCTGGTTGCATGGCTCGCCGGGCACAATCAGGGCATTGCGGCTAAAAAGAATGTGCGACGTAGGGCGCGAAAAACGACCATACAAAATACCGGTAGTAAGCGCAAAGAAAAGCCAGCCGCTCATGGCTTCAATGCTGGCCACAATGTTGGCCGGAATGCCTTCGGGCAGGATGCCGCCGTAGCCTACGGTGGTAAGGGTTTGTACGCTGAAAAAGTAAACGTTCAGGAATTTGCCGAACCATGCGCTTTCCGGCAGGCCTTTTAAATGTTCCAGCCCAGCCAGGTAATAAAGCCCCGTATAAAACAGGTTCAGCGATAAATAGAAAGCTATTACCAGCCCCAGAAAATACGGCCAGGGCATGGTTATCAGAAACTGGTACAGATCACGAACGCCGAATTTTCTGTTGCGGCGCACCACGTTAAAGGAGCCGTCGGGGTTAATGATCCGTTTGGTACGGGCCGTATATTTTACGCCGAAGCCGGGATCTATTTCTTTCTGCGGAGCCATCCTGCTAAGTTTAAAACTGCAAGATAATACATTCGCCCGCAAGGCCGGCCTTTTGATTTTGAACTGGTTGGTTAATTGCCGGAAAGTTTTCGCTGGCTGCTGCCGGCCGGCTACATGCTAAACCTGTACGCAACCTGCAGGCCCGCATAATAATTCCGGCCCGGGGCGGCGTTAAAATAGCGGTTGCCAAACCCGTTCAGGTCGTTGCCCAGGCTGTATTTTTTGTCGGTAGCATTTTCCACGCCGCCGTAAACTTCGGCCTGAAGCTTTTTAAAAAGCACTTGCCGGAAACCGGTGCGGGCGCCCGCTACAAAATAGCTTTCAGCAAAAACGGTATTGGCATCGTTGAGCGGAATTTCGTCGGTATAGTTGGTAGTAAGGTTCAGGTAAAAACCCGGGCGGGTTTCCAGATCCAGACCCGAAACCAGAACCTGCGCCGGCGTGCCGGTAAGTTTGTTTCCGGAGTAATCGTTTTCGTTTTGTTTATAATTTTGAAACCGGAAACGGTTAAGGGTATAGTTACTCCAGATTTTCAGCCCGGAAACATAGCGTTTTTTATCGTTCAGGAATTCGTAGCTTAAACTGGTTTCCAGGCCCTGCTGTTTGGTAGCGCCGGCATTCTGAAAAACCACCACGCCGTTTTCAGTGCTCCGGCTCACAATGGTTTCCTGCAGCTTAAACCAGAAACCCACTACATCGAACTGCAACTTATCTTTCAACCCATAACCCCGGAAACCGAGTTCGTAATTGGTGCCGCGCTCCGGCTGCAAAGCCGTGTTAAAACTGCCATCCGAAGGCCTTATTTCTGCTTCGGTGGGTGCGGAAAAGCCGTTGCTGATGCTGCCGTGCACCGCCAGGTTATCAGAAAGCATTTTGTTCAGCGCTAATCGCGGAGAAAATTGTGGTGCAAAGTTGCGTTTGTTCCGGCCTACATTGGTTTGCGTTACATCCGAAATGCGGTACAGGTCATACTGCAACGCGGCCACGCTGGCTCCCAGGGTAGCGGTGATCTGACCGGGCAGATCGGCTTCGGCCTGCGCAAAAATGAAGCCCTGCTGCGCAGTAACTTCATCGTCGAAAGTAAGGTCGCCGGGAGTGCCCTGGTTGTTCCGGTAATGCCGCGAATTTACGAAACTGCGCTGCGCTTCGGCGCCTAAACTAAACCGCGCATTTACTTCTCCCAAACGGGTTTGATACGTAGTTCTGGTTCTTCCGCCGAAAGCCTGGTTTGTATTGCGTTCGTAATCGTTAATGAACGGATGATCGAGGAAACTGAAAACGCCGAAAACCGAGGTTGAATTGCTCCAGTTCTCATCGAAAATATAGTTATGGTTCAGCCCGATATTCAGGCTATTAAGGTGCAGCGATGCGTTCTGGTCTTTGTTCAACTGCCGGGCCTGCCGCGGGTTTTCGTCGAACTGTTCTTTGGTTAAAGCGCCCGGTAACTGGTAGTTGAGTTTGGAATAATACGTATGAAAGTTAAGGGTTTGATTTTGGGTTGGCCTGAAATTTCCGGAGAGCAAAACCACATCGCGGTTCATGGCGCTGTGGTCGCGGTAACCATCCAGTTTCTGCTTATCGTAACGCACCATAATGCCCGAATTTTCATTGCCGGCAACGGTATAAAAAGCGTATTTCTGCAACCCGAAAGAACCCGCCATAAACTGCGCGGCATCGCTGCTTTCGCCGGGTTCGGGTTGGCGGGTTTCCAGCAGAATGGTGCCGCCGGTACCCGCCCCATAAACACTGCCGGCCGGCCCTTTCAGCACTTCAATTTTACTAATGGTAGCTGCTTCGATCAGGTTTAAAGGCAGGGTGCCATTCGCTTCCACCAGCGGAATTTCGTTCAGGTACATTTTTACGTTTCGCACCCCAAACGGCGCCCGCAAACTGCTGCCCCTTATGGATATGCGGTAACTGGCCGTAGCCCGTTCTTCCATGCGCACACCAGGTAAGGTATTCAGCGCCGGAACCAGCGAATTTTGGTTAAAGCGTTCCAGTTCCCGCGTGGTGAGCAAGCCAATGGCGCCGGCCGTTTTCAATAACGTCCGGTTCGTTTCGTAACCCCGCACCACCACTTCTTTAAACGTTGTAATTGCCGGCGCTAATCTGATCTCTAAATAGCTTCCGGAAACTGCCAATAGCTGCGACCGGTACCCGGTCAAACGCACTAAAACGCTATCGGTTTCGCCGGAAAAACCCAGGGTAAAGTTGCCGTTCTCATCGCTGAGGGTGCCGCTAGCCCTACCGGTCAGAGCAATGGACGCACCGGCTAAGGGTTGCCGGGTTTGAGCATCGGTAACGCGGCCCTGCAGCTCCTGCCCGGAAACCAGAAACGAAACCGGAAAGAGCAGAAAAAGTAAAAAATATTTCATTCAGAGGGTTTAAATAATGCTTTCAGACGGTCAAAAGGGTTTTCAGGTTATCTGAAAAGCAACAATTTCCGGCCGGATTGGTTATACTCCCAATATTTATTTTTGACCATCATCTGTACCAAACGCAACCGAACCTATGAAAAACCTTTTACCTTTCCTTTCCCTAACCTTTAGCGTGGCAGCAGCAGGCTTGCCGGCTATTGCCCAGGAAGGCAATAAAGAAGTTATTTCGCAAACCATGCAGGGCAATATTTTCCGGCCCAAGCAACTCCAAGCTACCGATCAGAATCTGAAGCAGCTGAAATCACCGGCCGGTTTTACCATTACCAAATACGCCGAAAACCTGGGCAAGCCGCGCATGATGGCTGTGGGCGCCGACGGCACGGTTTACGTTACCAGCCGCGAAGCCGGCACCTTAACCATGCTCCAGGATAAAAACAACGATGGCAAAGCCGAAGTAAAAAAAGTAGTGGTTACCAAAGACCAGCTGCACGGCATTGCCATTCACCAAAATAAAATGTACCTGATTGCCGTAAATGAAGCCTATTCCGCTGACATCAACAAAGACGGCACGGTGGGAGCGCTCAAACAGATCATGAAAGACCTGCCGGACGGCGGACAGCACGGCAACCGGACCCTGGCCGTAGGGCCCGACAATAACCTCTACGTTTCGGTGGGAAGTACCTGCAACGCCTGCAACGAAACCAGCCCGGAAAGTGCAACCATGGTGCAGGCCAAATTAGACGGAACCGGCCGCCGCATTTATGCCAAGGGCCTGCGTAACACCATCGGCTTCGACTGGCACCCGCAAACCAAAGAGCTTTACGGCTTCGACCACGGCATTGACTGGCTTGGCGACGAAGAGCAACCCGAAGAACTAAACAAACTAACCGATGGCGCGGATTATGGCTGGCCTTATGTTTACGCCAACGGCAAATTCGAAATGCACCACGATCCCAAAGGCATGACGCACGAACAATACGCCGCCAAATCTACGAACCCGGTTTTGCTTTACGATGCCCACGCCGCCCCCATGAGCCTGCTTTTCTACACCGGTAATCAGTTCCCCAAAGATTTTAGCGGCGATGCCCTGGCTACCATGCACGGCTCCTGGAACCGCAAAGATCCGAAAGGTTACAAAGTGGTTCGGGTGCGTTTTGAGAACGGCAAACCAGCTAAAATAGAAGATTTTATCAGCGGTTTTTTAACCGAAAACAATACCGCGCAATTTGGCCGTCCCTGCGGGTTGGCGCAGCTCAAAGACGGCTCCGTGCTGATGTCTGACGATGCGAATGGCGTAATTTACCGGATCGCTTATAAAGGCAAGAAATAAATTTTCCGCGTACCGCGAATTAACGCTTTAGCCATTTTATTCTCCGGGTTCTCCGGGGGCTGCCCTTTTCTTCGGGGGCAATCCACTTCTCCAGAGGCTGTCCCCTGACAGCCCCCAATTCACAGCAGGTAAGGCCTGTCGGGGGACAGGCCTTGGGGAGCAGGGATCATGCTAATGGGGTAATTTACCGGATCGCTTCTATAAGGAATTGCTTCTAAAGGCTAGAAACAATTCTTTTTTGGCCCTTACTTTCTAGCTGCTTTGCCGGCCGAATGCAGGCGGTAAAACACTACCGCATCGGGCGTAACTTTGAGCATTTTTTTATTGGAGGCATCTACCAAATTTACTTTCTCGGATTTCTGTAAAACCTGAAAAGCAGCCAGGTAATTTTGCCGCACGTAGGGAGTGCCGGGGCTGTGCGTTTCGTAGATCTGCTCAATGGTCTGGTAGTGGAACTGGCTTTTGAGAGTGGAAAGTTCGTTGGTTAAATTCGCTAAACTAAACTTGTTCAGAAAACTGGAAAACCCCGGAATGGCGGCGGGCTGGTAATGCAGATTTACGCCAAATAACGGCACGTTGTCTTCCTGCATTTCCGAAAAAGTTTGCAGCCATTCTTTTGCTTTTAAATAAGTTCCCTTCGCGCTGTTTGCCAGCAATAAATAAGTTGTGCCACCACCTTTTCCTGGGGCATTTATTCTAAACAAAAGCGAAAAGAATTCCCGGATTTTAAACGTTTCTGCCAGTTGTTCCAGTAAGAATTGTTCGCGTCGCTTCGGGCTTTTTTCCGATAAAAATTTCGCTTTAATTTCCGGCAGATCTTCCCCGAATAACTGGCTGATAAAAACGATAGGAGTTTCAGCCAAAAAAGTCTTTTCCAGTTTCTTGTAATCGAAAAGCAGGAACAGGTCAGCTACTTTAACTGAGAGCGTTTTTAAAATAAAATGCTGTGCCAGACCGGAACTGAACGGATCGGCGGCAATTAGCCCGGGCACTTTTGGAAGCAAATCCGATAGCGTTTCCTGCGTTTCCGGGTTGTCCAGAAAATAAATACCTTCTGGGATTTGCGGGTCATTTTCTTCCGGAATAAACAGGCTTTGCTTTAGCTTTTCCAGGTTGGTTTTTGCCGGATCGTTCAGGAAAAGTTTCAGGGTTTTCAGGTCGTTTTCGGTACCGTTTTCGGCTAACTGAAAAGCTTCCTGAATTGTTAATGCTGGTGCTTTTTCACCCTTAGCTTCAGTTCCGTTTCCGGCATTCAGATCGGCCAGCACCAATTCTTCCGCAGCAGCTCCTTTTGCCCAAACGTTGAAAAATGCCGGCAACAGTTCCGCTTTAATTTCGGAAAGGCTGCGTTTGGTTTGGAAGAAGTTTGGGGAAGTTGAAAGCATAATCCTGGGATTGCAAAATTACGCTTAATTCATGTAAAACGCCTGCTCCTAATTGCTCTTTGTAGTCTTCCGCAGGAGTTCTGCAAAGTAAAAATGGAATAAGCTGTTTCCGACGCCGCTGCTACACGCTAAACTTTCTGATTAAAACTCCTGGAATGCAAGCAAGTCAGAGATTTCCTTTTTTATTGAAAGTTTACAGTCCCCCTGATGTTGACAGCAAGCAGCGAAAAATAAAATAGCAAAAACAGTAAATAATATTTGTCATTTGTAAAGTAAACTATACATTTGCAAAACAAACTTTACAAAATAATACTATGAATTACTTTACATTATTCCCACTTAGCGGCTATTGGGGCAAATTTGTTGGCTTCGGTATTTCTTCAATTGCGCTTATATTACTAATTATTAATGAAGGGTTTGGAACGGAGTTTTTGGCTTCGGCAAAATTAGCTAATACGCCAATCACAACTTTTTTATGGTTATTTTGCATTGGCCTGGTCTTCATAACGTTTAGCAAGGAAAGGATAGACGATGAACGGGTTCAGAAGATCCGCTATACCGCATTACGGGCACTGGCCTTATTTCACTCTTTTGGCCTGATCCTCATTTTTGCCCCTTTCAGAGCTAATACACAGGAAGTACAGACAGCAAGTGATAATGATTTTTCCCTAATGCTCTTATTAATGGGTTTTCCTCTAATTGGCTACCAGATCATTTTCAATCTGGGTTTATACCTTAATCCTGCCTGGGCTTACAATGATTTGGGCGCCGAAGAAAATATCCGGAAGAACCCGAAATTCTTTCTGATCTACACGGTTTTGGTTTCAATTGTATTTGTCCTTTTTATACTTTTGAAAAACAACTAACCCCGATGACAAACAATGTAAAAGTGCAGCGGGCAATTAAAAATATCGGGCAATCGGAATTAGCCGAAAAGTTGGGCGTATCGCGGCAAACCATCCATTCCATCGAATCCGGGAAGTTCGTGCCTTCTACTTTGCTGGCCCTGAAACTGGCAAAAGTTTTTGAAGTGCCCGTAGAGGTTATCTTTCAGTTAGAAGAAGGTGATTGAGTACATTTCTATAAGCTGGCACACCCTAAAAACCCCTGCTCTTTGTAGTCTTCCGCAGGCGGACTGCAAAGTATTTATGAATCAAGCCGTCTCCGACGGCGCTACTCCCCTCTGATAAGCATTCCCGGAAAATTCGTGGTAGCCTAGGGAAGCTGAATACTTCCTTTTTCATTTAAAGTTTGCAGTCGTCCTGCGGAAGACTACAAACAGCGGGAGCAGCTTTCAACTGCCCTTTTGACTTTTTATCCCCTAAACAGTAGCGTTTTTTGATAAGAAATGCTATTCCGGAGCAACCTGCCACTTTCAGGAAAGGTCGATCTTCAGTTTCTGGTAAAATTGCGGCCGGTACGTATCGCCTATCGGGATGTATTTCTGGTTTATCAGGATGCGGTTTCGTTCAATGCTTTCGATGCGCGCAATGGGTACGATGTACGATTTATGAACCCGGATAAAGTCCGAAGCCGGTAAACTTTCCTCCATTTTGCGCAGACTTTGCAGCGATAGAATCCGCTGGTTTTCGGTGTAAACGGAAATGTAATCTTTGAGGCCTTCCACGTACAGAATATCCTTCAGGCTGACCTTAATTATCTTGTATTCCGATTTAATGAACAGGAATTCTTGTTTTTCCGTCCGTTCCGTTTTTACCGGTAAACCAGCCTCAGCCTGCTCCGGCTTCAGTTTATTTACGGCCTGCAGGAAACGCTCAAACGAAAACGGTTTTAACAAATAATCTACCGCGTGGTAGTTGTAAGAATCCAGCGCATAATTGCTGTAAGCGGTGGTAAAAATTACTTTGGGCGGATCTTTTATGGTATTTAAAAACTGAATTCCGGTAAGCCGGGGCATCTGAATATCCAGGAAGATCAGATCTATTTTGTTGGTCTGCAGCGCTTCAATTGCCTCCAATGCATTGGTACAGGTTTTTACCAAATGCAAAAAAGGAACAGCTTTTACGTAGGTTTCCAGCACTTCCCGGGCCAGCGGTTCATCGTCAACAATCAGACAGTTTATCATGGCAGCTCGATCTCTAATTCAGCTTTGTACCAGCCTTCGTTTTCGGAAAACCGGAGACTATGTTTGTTTGGATACAGTAAATTCAGGCGGCGCTCTACATTCTTCAGGCCTATGCCGCTGCTCTGGTCTTTCTCCCCGTTACTGATCTTGTTAAAAACCGAAAACCGGAGTTGTTTATCCGGAGCCGCCAGGTAAACGTGAATCCCGGCTTCCGGATCGTCTAAAGCGCCGTGCTTGAACGCATTTTCTACCAGCGGGATCAGGATGAGCGGAGCAATTTCTTTTCCGGTAATTTCGCCTTCGGTTTCGAAAGCAACCGGCACATTGTTTTCCAGCCGCAGCTTTTGCAGCTCCAGGTAATTCGAAACAAAATCGACCTCTTTGGTTAAAGGCACAAAGTTATTATTCTCCTCCAGCAAATACCGCATCATTCCCGATAGCTTTAAAATAACTTCCGGTGCTTTATCCGACTTTTTGATCGATAAAGCATAGAGGCTGTTCAGCACGTTGAACAAAAAATGCGGATTGACCTGCGATTTCAAAAATGCCAGTTCGGCCTTCAGCTTCTGATTTTCCAGGTTTCTCCGGATCGCTTCGTTCTTGAACCAATCTTCGGCAAACTGGAAAGCCGTACTAACCAGCAGCATGAAAAATACGATTATGGCATTTGAAAGGACCTTATCATTGTAACTACTGAGACCTTTTTTAGTAAATTTTATGTCAAAGAGGTTGTTTATAAATTCTGAGTAAAACGGCTTTACCAAGGAAAATAAACCGATGGTCAGCACTACAGTCAAGGCAAAAAGCCAGTACTTGTTTTTCCGGAGCAGCCTGGTAATAGAGAACTTGCTGTGAAAGTAAAATACGGCCACAAAGGCAATAGCATTGAAAAACAAATGTAGCGCCAGATGCCATTTATCGGGCACTAAAACGCTATAAGAAAAGGTTATAAAACCCAGAATTACAAGCCACGCTATTAAATGGAGCAGCGCCCAGATGTATTTGGTCATGCCGTAAAATTAGGTGCTTAAACCGAATAACTGCTCAATTATCGGCCAACCGGCAAATTTTGTCTGCCAACCGGCGCCTGCTTCTAGACTTTTGGCTTTGCCGGTATAATTTTCGGGTTGGTCGACGAATTACGGCTGCAGGTCTATTGCTTTTTCTTGCTATTTCAGAATTCTTCTCCTTTGTTTCAGAAACCAGCCCAAAACCGGTTTTATTCGAAATTCTCCCCTTGAGGACAAGCCAAACGAGAGTTTGAGCTTGCGAGCGTAGCTCATAGGGGTGTCCTTCGGACTTCGGAAGAAATAAAAAAACACCCCTCCGGCTCCCCTCAAGGGGAGAGTCAAAAACAGACCAAAAGACCTTGGCTAGACACTTTTAAAAAAATAAAACTATGGAAAATATTATTGCCACCTACGACCTGAACCATTACTTTGGAGCGCAACGGGTGCTGAAAAACCTGAGCCTGGCCGTACCAAAAGGATCGGTGTTCGGATTTCTGGGGCCGAACGGAGCCGGAAAAACCACCAGCATCCGGATCTTACTGGGCCTTATAAAAACCCCGCCGAACAAGGCCTTTTTGTTTGGAAAAGATATCAGCCACGACCGGATCGGAATTCTGAAACGAACCGGCGCGCTTATTGAAAATCCTTCCTTATACCGCCACCTTTCCGGGTACGACAACCTCCGGATTACCGCCCGCATTTCTGCTATTCCTGATAAACGGATTCACGAAGTACTGGAACTGGTTGAGCTGGAAAAAGACGCCAAAAGAAAGACCAAAGATTACTCCCTGGGCATGTGCCAGCGGCTGGGAATTGCCCAGGCGCTGCTGTCAAATCCCGATCTGCTGGTGCTGGATGAGCCGTCCAACGGGCTGGATCCGAACGGGATCATTGCCATCCGGGAACTGATCCGGTCGCTGGCGAAGGACCACGGCAAAACCATATTTGTATCTAGCCATTTGCTGGCCGAAGTGCAGAAAATGTGTACCCACCTGGCCATTATTAATAAAGGGGAATTGCTTTTTCAGGGCACCATGCAGCAGCTGGAGAAACGCAGCGCCCCAACCTGCGAAATTATTACCAGCAATAATGAAAAAGCAGCTGAACTTTTGCGCGAATCTGCGGTGGAAATTCTGGGCAAGGTAAATGGCTCCATCAACATTAAAGTAAAGGGACCGCAGGAAGCCGGCCGGGTAAATAAACTGCTGATGCAGCACGACCTGGAAGTGTACCATTTAAATTCCCGCCAGCACGACCTGGAGCAAATGTTCTTAGAAATGACCACCCAAAAAACCAACTAATATGTCTGTATTCACCGCTTCTTTATCCGCCGAACGCCTGAAGGTTAAAAACACCTTTATTTTCTGGCTGGCCGCCGCCGCACCGCTGTTTATTTTACTGCTCGATTTTGCCATTTTCTACTTTAAAGGCAACGAACTCATCAGCCCCGGACAAGACCCCTGGCCGGTTTACCTCCGCAACATTCTCATGCCCTGGAACATCATGTTTCTGCCTATGTACATCACCCTACTTAATGCATTATTTTATTCGGTGGAGCATCAGAACAATACCTGGAAACAGGTGCTGGCTATGCCGGTAAGCAAGACGTCGGTTTTCTGGAGCAAATACCTTTTCATTTTAGCCGTATTCCTGGGAAGCATCGTTTTTATGTTTGCCGCCATGCATGCCTCCGTTTATCTGCTTTCGGTTATCAACCCGGCCCTGGGTTTCTACAACTTTAACTGGGCAGTTCCGGCCTTGGTTATTTACCTGAAATTTACGCTGGCTGCCCTGGGAATTTTCAGCATTCAGCATTTTATCAGCCTGAAGTGGAAGAGCTTTGCTGTAGCAATAGGTACGGGCATTGCCGGCACCCTTTTCTGTATGGTCCTGTTGCGGTGGGAAAACGTGCATTATTTCCCGTTTGCCTACCCCACCTTCAGCACGATGGGTGCCGAGCTGGCTAACCTGAAATTCTTCACCGAAGAGATCTGGCAAAGCCTGCTGGTATTTGCCGCCTTCAGCTGCCTGAGCTGGTTCGATTTTACCCGGAAGGATTTTAAGTAAGAAAAACTTAAAATAAATCAAAAGGTAGTCGAAAGGCTGCCTTTTACTTTTTCTGCTCAAAATGCTAGCGTTTTTTACTAAGATACTAATCCAATAAATTGGTAAAAATTGCGAGATTATCGGATAATCTCGCAATTTTTACTTAAACTTGTTCAAACGTGAATATAATGATTGAGCAGGCTCCAAAAACTAAACAAACTGACAGCACTTTATCCCTGATGGTAAAGCTTCAAATGGATGGAACCATAAAGAATATTCAGGATAACTATCTGTATTGGGATAAAATAAAATATAAATCTAAAAATAAAGACTTTACTCCGGAAGAACTTTGGCAGGCCGTGAAGCTTCATCGCTTTATTAAAACTACCAGAATCACATTTGGCAGACATACCTTCAGTTTTGTAATTACAGACTTTATGCAGCACGCCTTGCACCAATTTGACATGCATATTGGTGGCACGTTGGGAAGTAATATTGGAATTGCGGAAACTGATAAAACCAAATTTATAATAAGCTCTAGTATGGAAGAAGCTATTTCCAGCAGCCAGATGGAAGGTGCTAACACCACCAGGAAAAAGGCGAAGGAAATGATTCAGCAGCAGCAAAAGCCCAGAAATAAATCTGAACAAATGATTATGAACAATTTCATAACCATGAAGCATATTGTGCAGCATAAGAATGAAGACATAACGCCGGAAAAGATTCTTTACATCCACAAATTAATCGCCAGCAAAACGTTAGAAGATCCAGAAGATGAAGGGCAATTCAGAAGTGATGATGAAGTACAAGTCGTCAATCATTTGGACAGTGAAATTGTACATACGCCTCCACCCCAACGTGAACTGGAAGGTTTAATTAAAGACCTATGTTTCTTTTTTAACCACGAGTCAGAGAATTTTATTCACCCTATAATTAAAGCGTGCATTATTCACTTTGTGATCGGCTGGATCCATCCATTTTCCGATGGAAACGGCAGAACGGCCAGGGCTCTATTTTACTGGTACATGCTTAAAAAAGGCTATTGGATGACCGAATATTTATCGATATCCAGAATTATAAAAGATACCAAAACCCAATATGAAAAGGCCTTCCTGTACACCGAAATAGATGAAAATGATTTAAGCTACTTCATTACCTACCATATAAAAACGATGGAAAAGGCGTATGAAGCGCTTAAACAATATATCAACCGGAAGCAGCAGGAAGTTTTCCAGGCAGCAAAATTCATGAAGATTCCGAATGTAAATGACAGAATGGCTCAAATCCTTAAAATTGCAAATGATGATCCAGACCGGGTTTTAAATTCAAAAGAAATTGAAAGCCGTTTTAATATTTCCAATTTCACCGCCCGAGCTGATCTTAAAATGTTGGTTGAATTGGGCTTTTTAGAAGTTATTCAGGTAAATAAGAAAAAGCTGAGTTTTATCAAATCGAAAAACTTTGAAAAAGTATTAAAAGCCTATAAGCTATAATTAAAGTATTAATGATAAATCAGATAGTTCATTTTCAACCTAAAAGGCAGCCGGAGGCCTGCCTTTTAGGTAAGTTTTAGTGATGCTATCTGATAAAAAAGACCTTTATTAACCGCCTATTTTTCCAAACCCGCCACTTGTCAACACTATAAAAAAAAGCAAGAGAGCAGCCAAAATTCCACCAAGCAACAGGCCGATAACTGCCAGAGTGCTTAAATTACTGAGGAGGAGAAAACCCAGCAAAACAAATAAGCCAAATAATATAAAAATAAAATATCCTTTACCTGTAAGCGGTTTTGAGAAACCAGTCTGCAACTTCTTGAGCTGTTTGAAATTTGCCTGAGAAAGAGCTTTTCCGGGTGAGCTTTCATTTTTCAGGGCATTAATAGTACCGTTGCTATATTGTTTTTCAGGAAAGGGTTTTGTTAGCTCAAAGAGCTTGTCTTCATGCGCCCCGGGCAACTGGATCTGCCCGGTTCTGGTACTTCCGGAAGAAATCTGCTCAAAGGATACCGCCTGGCTTTTAGGGAGAGATCCAGGATGAAAATCTGTTACTGGTTCGGAAGCAGAATGAGATGCGAACAGGCTGCTTTGGTGTGGATTTTCTTGTTTAAACCCTGCCCCAGCAGCCTTAGCATTTCCGGTCGTGGCTGGCAGCAAAGCATAAGGGGGCCGGCTACACCCTTCTAACAGGAATATTACACCTAAAATCAGACAGAAACTTTTTACTTTTACCATATCTGTAACTTACGTGGTTCGCCGGATAATGAAAAGGCTAATCAGATTTTAAAGTAAGTAGTTGAAGAGCAGGAGAGTCGGAGACTTCCATTTAAAGTTTGCAGTTATTCTGCGGAAAACTGCAAACAGCAATTTGGCTTAGTATTACCCACTCATCTTACCAAAAATTCCCGATGCAAATAGTAAAAAAAGAAGCAAAAGGATTGCCAAAACAGCTCCCAGAATTATGCCAATTATAATACCGATTGTAACTAATACGTTTGGGCCATAAAGTATTAATAATATCAACACCAGGCTTAAACCAACAAAAAACAATGCATGTTTTCTTCCTAGAGGTAGGTTTTCTGAACTAACAAAGTTTTTCTTCAACCGCTTAGCTCTACTTCCTAATTGAAGTTTATTTTCAAAAGCATTTTCTGCAACTTTATCTACCTGGGTTTTATTAAAGCTCTTGACTGTTTTTTGTTCTCGTGGAGGTTCAGCAATTATTAAGGAAGCATTAGTTATTATGTCTTCTTTGATTGCGGGCTGGATTTTATAATAATCTTCTGGCACTAATTTAGCATTAGCTTGAAAGACAGTTATATTTTCTGGTTGTAGATTGGAATAGCTGGAGAGTGGTTCGGAATTCTGGCAAGAATTGGAAGTTGAATGCAGTAATGGATAAGAAGTTATACTACAACTTTGGATAAGTAGCGAAACGCTTATAGCCAGACAGAAAATTTTAAATTTCATTATCGTTAGATAAAGCCACCCATTTGGTAATTAAAATAAAGATAACAAAAAAGGCAGCCTGCCGGCTGCCTTTTTTATATATCAAAACGCTATCGTTTCTACCTAAAAAACTAAACCAGTTTCTTATACCGGATGCGTTTCGGTTCTACATCGCCGAGGCGTTTCTTTTTGGCTTCTTCGTAATCCGAGAAGTTACCTTCAAACCAAACTACCTGCGACTTCGCCTTCAAAGGCCAGAATGTGCGTGGCAATCCTATCCAGGAACCAACGGTCGTGGGAAATAACGACGGCGCAACCGGCAAAATTTTCCAGGGCATCTTCCAGCGCCCGGATCGCATTTACGTCCAGGTCGTTGGTAGGCTCATCCAGTAATAATAAGTTGGCGCCTTGCTTTAAAGTCATGGCCAGATGCACGCGGTTGCGCTCCCCACCGGATAATACGCCTACTTTTTTCTCCTGGTCGCCGCCGGTAAAGTTAAATTTACTTACGTAGGCGCGGGAGTTAAACTGGCCGGCCGGCCAGCATCATGTTTTCGGTACCGCCGGAAATGGTTTCAAAAACCGATTTATTCGGATCAAGGCTTTCGTGCTGCTGATCTACGTAAGCAATTTCTACAGTTGGGCCAACCGTAATGGTTCCGGCATCTGGTTTTTCGCGGCCGGTAATTAACCGGAACAAGGTAGATTTACCCGCACCGTTCGGCCCGATAATACCTACAATACCCGCCGGCGGCAAGATGAAAGTTAGGTTTTCAAATAACAATTTATCGCCGAAAGCTTTGGTCAGATTTTCCGCTTCAATTACCTGCGTTACCCAAACGCGGACCGTCCGGAATAAATAACTCCAGTTTTTGTTCTTTTTCCTTCGCGTCTTCGCTCACCATTTTCTCGTAGTTGCCTAAACGGGCTTTCGATTTGGCCTGGCGGGCTTTCGGCGCACATGCGGGCCCATTCCAGTTCGCGCTGTAAGGTTTTCTGGCGCTTGCTTTCCTGTCTTTTCTTCTTTCGCTAAGCGGGTGGCTTTCTGCTCCAGCCAGCTGGAATAATTGCCTTTCCACGGAATACCTTCGCCACGGTCCAGTTCCAGAATCCAGCCGGCTACATTATCCAGGAAATACCGGTCGTGGGTTACGGCAATTACGGTTCCTTTGTATTGCTGCAAATGTTGCTCCAGCCACAACACGCATTCGGCATCCAGGTGGTTGGTAGGCTCATCCAGTAACAATACATCCGGTTCCTGCAGCAACAAGCGGCAAAGAGCCACGCGGCGTTTTTCACCACCGGATAAATTTCCCACGATGGCTTCGCCAGGCGGCGTACGCAAGGCATCCATGGCCCGCTCCAGTTTATTATCCAGTTCCCAGGCGTTATGCTGATCCAGTTTTTCCTGCACTTCGCCCTGGCGGGTTAACAGTTTATCGTAAGTCGGCATTCGGGTCGCCAAAGGCTTCGTTTATTTCGTCGAATTCTTTCAGCAAGGCCACCACTTCGGCTACGCCTTCTTCAACAATTTCTTTTACGGTTTTGGTCGGGTCCAGCTGCGGTTCCTGCTCCAGGTAACCCACCCAGTAACCCGGCGAAAAAGCTACTTCGCCCTGGAACTGCTTGTCTACGCCGGCAATAATTTTCAGCAAAGCTGGATTTACCCGAACCGTTCAGACCCAGCACGCCAATTTTGGCGCCGTAAAAAAAGGAAAGGTAAATATTTTTTAGTACTTGTTTCTGCGGCGGGTAAATTTTACTTACCCCGGCCATCGAGAAAATAATGGTTTCGTTGCTCATATTTTTGTTGTTCGTTTGTCGATTTTCGTTGTTCGGTTTTAAGTTACTGCTGCCCCCTTTGGATGGAACTAGGGAAATTTTACTTTATCTGATACTTTCCCCGCCAGGGGAGAATCTTCAATATACCCTGTCCTCCCCCTACCCCCTCCAAAGGGGGACTTTCTTGGCATTTGCGTTTAAAAACGCTATGGTTTCGGGCTAAAAAAGTAAAAATGCCGGTTTATTAATCATTATTCATTAACCATTAATCATTTAAAAACGCTATCATTTCCGGCTGAAAAAGTCAGGCCTGTAAAATTTTGCACGTTTTTTCAGCGCTTTTTCCCGGCGGTAAATCCAAATATAGTAGCTTCCGTATGAAAAACCGGCTGTAAATTATCCGGAAACCCGGTTCAAAGGCAAATATCGGAAATTATAATAGTGAATTGGTTATGAAAATAACCGGAAATTAATAATCTTGTAAAATTTTATTCTAAACTATTTAGCTATCCAGTAAATGGAAAACAACGATCTATTGGAAGAAGCGAAAAGATCGGCTACGTCCGGGACAACCAGGTGTGGCTCAAAGCTTTCATGGATTATCCGGAAAGAAAAGTGGGCGAGGTAAAAGAAGTGGAAGAAGAATCGTTGCAATATTTTGCGTTCCGGTTTACCCAGTTCCGGGAAAAAGTAAAGGCCTGATCAAAAAAATTGAAGAATCGGAAAACAAAGGTTCGTTCCTGATGAAAGTGCTGCACCTGAAAGAACAGATCGGGAAGTACGATGCCATCGGCGATTTTGAGGCCCTCCACAAAAAACTGGTAGCCGCCGAAGATGAAATAAAAGCCGCCATCAGCCGCAACCGCGATAAAAACCTGAGCACCAAAATTGCCATGATCACCGAAGCCGAAGGCTTGCAGGAAAGCATCGACTGGAAAGAAACCACCGAACGCCTGAAAGAACTGCGCGCCAACTGGATAAAAACCGGTCCGGTAGAAAAGGCTTTAAACGAAGAAATAGAAGAGCGTTTCCGCACGGCCGTAGAGCACTTTTTTAACCGCAAAAAAGAGTTTTTCGAAGACAAGCAAGCCATGATCAACCGTACTTTTGATAAGTATAAGGCGCTGATCAGCGATGCAGAAAACCTCAAGAATTCCGAAGATTTTGAAGGCACTACCAAGAAACTGAAAGACCTGCAGAACCAGTGGAAAGAAGTAGGCGGCAACCTGCCGCGCAAAACCACCAACGAACTCTGGACCAAATTCCGGGCGGCCAATAACCATTTCTTTGAGCGGCTTTGCAACGCATTACCGAAACCAAGGCCGAAAGCAAAGAGAAGTTCATGGAAACTAACCTGGCCCGCAAAAAGGAATTGGTAGTAGAAGCCGAACAACTCGATAAACCTGCAGAACATGCAGGAAGCTACTGCCAAAGCCAAAGAATTGCAGGCCGCCTGGAAAAAAGTAGGTCCGGCCAAAGGCGCAGAATCTGATTTTGCCTGGGAACGCTTTATGATTGCCTGCGATAAGGTTTTTGAACTCAGCAGCCTGGAGCATTTCATGCGCAAAAAGCCTCTGCCCGCCGATAAGAACACCCCGGCCGACCAAACGCACGCCCGCATTAATGCCCTGCGCGATTTTATTAAATACGATAAGCAGGAAGTGGAAGTGCTGGAAACCAACCTGGGCAAGCTGAGCAACACCCCGAATAATGAAACGTTCCGGACCATGCTGCAGGGCAAGATCCGCAACTTTACCCGGAAAATTACCACCAAGACCGAACTGATCGATTTCCTGAAAACCCGGCTTACTGCGCAGGGCGAAGCTGCCCCGGCCAGCCAGCCGGCCACCGGCAATGCAGAAAATACCGTTTCCGAATAGTTAATATTACTTTTTTCACCCGTAAGGATACCATTTATATGAAATTGAAAGCGCTCACAGCCGCCTTGTTTTTAAGTGCCGGCCTTATGCAAGCCAATGCCCAAACCGTCCCCCATATCGGGCTGGTAACCGGCTACAACACCACCTGGCTTTTAGATCAGAAACTGATGGACGACCAGAATTACGATGCCCGCACTACCTGGAATTCGGCGCCCTTCGGCGTGGTATTAGGCTATAAACTAAACCCTAGTTCCAGCTTTCAGATAGAGATATTTAAATCTAATATGGGGGCGGAATATGATATTATGGGCCGCGAATCGATCCTTTCCAGCGAAAACAAAAAAGTAGTAGGCGAAAAGGTTATTGCCACCAAATACACGTCGGTACCGGTTCTGTATAAATTCACCGCCGGCGAAAAGGTGCGTTTTAATTTCCATTTCGGGCCGCAATTCAACTTCCTGAGCGAAGGTACCGAAACCAATACCTTTACCGAAGATGCCCTTTTAAAAGCTAACATTACCAGCGTAGATATTTCGGCCGATGACGAAAAAGCCCACCCGGGCCCGGTAGCAGATTTCGCTATTTACAAAGCCGGTTTTTCCGAAACCCGCGCTTCAAAAGAAGATTTCAACAAAACCGATATTGGCGCTGCCCTTGGTTTAGGCCTGGAGGCCGACATTGTAAGCAACCTGTATTTAAGCGCTAACATTCGGTTTTACTATGGTTTTAAGGATATCCGGAGCGAGGCCCGCGTTACTGCCGCCGAAAGCCGGGGTTACTACGATTCCCGCAATAACGTGACCGGCGGTTTCCAGATCGGTTTGCACTACCGGTTCAGCCTTTAAAAACCGCATAACGCATTTTAAAAAGCACGTCAGGCCGGCGTGCTTTTTTTTATGCTCCGGGCTTTTAGCCTTAAAAGAAAGTTATTTCGATAAAAAACCGGCATAAAATAAAACTATTTTGGTTTAAGGTAGTAACCTAGGAAATTAATGTAAAATTCTTAATAGCCATACTATGAAAAAACTACTACCACTTTTAACGTTTGCATTCGGATGTCTTCCATTTATGGCAATAGCGCAATCCGAAGGTTTGGGGCCTTACATTGGAGCCGCCGCCGCTATAAACAACACCTGGATTTTTATAGACAACGAGCTTAGCAATAATGAACACCACGAACATCAGCCTACCTTTGGCCCGGCCGGCGGATTGGTGTTAGGTTATAAATTCAACGATAAGCATTCTGTGCAGGTGGAAGGCCTGGTGTCTAAACAGGGAGCCAAGTACGATCTGGTGAATGCCGACCGCAAAGTGGTTGGCAAAAAAGAAATAGACCTTACCTATTTTGCCGTTCCTATTTTGTTTAAACTTTCCGGCACCGGCACTACCCGTTTTAACATCCACTTTGGCCCGCAGATCTCTTTTTTACTGCGCGGCGAAGAAATGAATACCTTTAGCGAAGATGTAATGGTATCAAACCCTAATATGCCAAACGACGGCCAGACCATAAAGGCTGGCACTTACTCACAGGCGCATACCGATACCGATAAGCAAAAAGCCGGCGCCGATAAATTCAATACCAAAGACCCTTCTTTGCTGTTAGGTTTTGGCGTAGAACACGATTTTTCTGACCAGCTTTACCTGAGCGCCAACATTCGCTTAAACTATGGCTTTACCAATATTCTGGATAAAGAACGGGTAGCCCGCCCTACCGATCTGGATACCTATACCCTGCGCTACAACGTTTTGGGAGGCTTGCAGATAGGCCTGCATTATTTCTTCAACAAACCGTAAATACGCCTTATTTTTTCCACGGAAGCTCAACTTTTTAAAAGGTTTCTCCGTTGGAATTTTTAAAATTACCCTGACGCTCTGCCGGCTTCAGAAGCCTTGTTTTTTAGCCGGAAAATTTTATTTTTGCAAACCATTTTAAAAATCGACATTTCATTTAAATCAGATTACTATGTATTGGACATTGGAATTAGCCTCCTACCTGGAAGATGCGCCCTGGCCGGCAACGAAAGACGAGCTGATCGACTACTCTATCCGCTCCGGCGCCCCGATGGAAGTAGTGGAGAACCTGCAGGCTTTGGAAGATGACGGCCAGCCGTACGAAAATATTGAAGAGATCTGGCCGGATTACCCGACCAAAGAAGACTTTATGTTCAACGAAGACGAATACTAAACTTTAATTAGAAATTATGAATTAGAAATTAAAAATTGTTTCTGGGAAACGATTCATTTCTAATTTCTAATTTTGAATTTCTAATTTAAACCAATTGATTTTAGAAATACAGGATCTGGTTGCGGGTTATGAACAGCGTGTTCTGCTCCGCAACCTTTTTTTTTCGGTGCAGCAGGCCGCTTTTGTGGCCATAATCGGGCATAACGGGTGCGGCAAAAGTACGCTCTTTAAAACCCTGACCCACCAGCTTCCTTATACCGGCAAAATTAGCCTGGCCGGCCACGATCTGAAACAATTAGCCAACCCGGCCGGCACCGGTTTATTGGCGCACTTACCCCAAAAAAATGTTGTAACCTTTCCGGTAAAAGTAAAAGACCTGGTAGTAATGGGCGCATTCCGTAAAAAGAAATTCCTGGAAAATTACGACCAGCAAGATTATGATGCGGTAACCCATCTCCTGCAAAAACTCCAGATCGATCACCTGGCAGACCGCAACTTTCCCGACCTGAGCGGCGGCGAACAGCAACTTGTCTGGCTGGCCCAGCTCATGCTGCAGGATGCCGCCGTTTGCCTCCTGGACGAACCCACCCAGCAGCTCGATGTATACCACAAAAAAAAGGTATTCCGCCTGTTAAGCGATTGGATTATGGAGAAACAAAAAACGGTGCTCTGCATTACCCACGACCTGCACAACCTTACCAGCATGCCGGGATATTTACTCAATTTATCTAAACCTGAGCCCAGACTGGAAATTATTTCGCCGGAAACCGTAAACGAAAACCGGGTTTTCCTGGAAAGTGCGCCGTACTGAATTGTTGCATTGCTTAATGGTTGAATTGCTGAATTGTTTTGTCTGAATCAGAATTTTCAGAATTAAAGGATGTGCAGAATTTGTCTGAACACGATTTCTAAGATTTAAGGATAAACAGGATTATTAATTTACCAACTACTTTCATACGCATTTCGCCAGCGCAGCGTCGCCTGAAAATCACGTTATTTGAGTACTAAAGCAGATAAAAGCCAGCTACAAAGGAAAGATTGAAGCCTGCCCCGAAAGCTTTCGGGGTTTCTGCGTGCGCGGCCTCCGCACTTTCCGGTGCCGCAGGCAGGCCGTTAAGGCCAGGAAAGGGTGAGACGCGAACGCAGAAACGAAGCCACGAGGCTTGAGGGAGGAAGCTTTTTTGAAAACTAAAAGTTATAAGTTAAGGGTTAAAAGTTGATTTGAAAACGGTATCCTTTTCAAGTAAAAAACCCAAGAGCCCACTTGCTACCAACCTGATGAGATCTCTCCTGACGTCGAGATGACGAAAAAACGGTATGGTTTTAACCTAAAAAACTCAGAAATGCAGCCTTATAAATTCCCTCGGCTTACACTTCCCAAAATGCTTCGGGACAGACGGGATGAGGGAATAAAACAGATGAAACAAAAAAAGAAAAAAGCCAGACCTTACAACCTGACTTTTCCTTGTTAAAAGCATAGCGTTTCCGCCAGTTTAAAAACTAATCACTAATCATTAATCACTAAGTCAGACTTGCCATATCAATTACAAACCGGTACCTCACATCGCTTTTCAGAGTACGTTCGTAAGCCTCGTTTATTTTCTGGATCGGAATAACTTCCACATCGCACATAATGTTGTGTTCGGCGCAGTAATCGAGCATTTCCTGGGTTTCTTTTATGCCGCCAATCATAGAACCAACCAGGCGTTTACGTCTGGCAATTAAGTTAAAAGCGGCAACAGCGCTTGGTTCCGGCGGCGCACCCAGTAAAATCATGGTTCCATCGCGGCGTAGCAAATTCAGATACATATTAAAATCGTGCGGCGCCGAAACCGTATCGATAATAAAATCGAAAGCATTGCGGAGTTCTTTAACCTGGGCTTCGTCGCGGGTTACGGCAAAATTATGCGCGCCCAGGTCCCGGGCATCCTGCTCTTTGCCTGGCGAGGTACTTAACACCGTTACATCAGCGCCCAAGGAAGCGGCCAGCTTTACGCCCATGTGACCCAAACCGCCTAAACCTACAATGGCAACTTTATGACCTTTGCCTACTTTCCACTGCATAAGCGGCGAATAGGTAGTAATACCGGCACAAAGCAAAGGCGCTACCCGTTTTAAATCCAACTTTTCCGAAACTTTCAGGGTGTATTTTTCATCTACCACAATCTGGCTGGAATAGCCGCCATACGTTGGGGTTTTATTATCGAGTTCCAGCCCGTTATACGTGGCTACGTTGTGCACTTCGCAGTATTGTTCCAGGCCTTCGGAACAACTTTGGCAAATGCGGCAGGAATCTACAAAGCAGCCCACACCGGCCAGATCGCCGGTTTTGAATTTGGTAATCTTGCTGCCCACTTTGCTTATCCGGCCTACAATTTCGTGGCCCGGCACCATGGGGTAGCGGGAGCCGCCCCATTCGTTGCGTACCTGGTGAATATCGGAATGGCAAACCCCACAGAACAGAATATCGATCAGCACATCGTGCTCTCCTACTTCGCGGCGCTCAAAACTAAAGGGCCCGAGCGGCGTGGTAGCATTCTGGGCGGCATAACCTTTGGCTGGTATCATAGTTTTTTGGTTTTTGATAGCGGTTAATATTGTCAGAATTTTTAAAATTCCGGCAGAAAAGGTTCTACGCTGTTGCTTATCATTTGGATGAGTTCTTCGTCCATAAACTGAAATTCATCGGGAATATGGAGCACAATTATTTGTTTCTGAGAATAAATTTCCGGGAAACGCTGCTGCAATTGCTGCTTGTGTTTCTTTTCCATCACAAAAACCACATGAGCCCAATTAAGGAGTTTTGCCGTAACTTTTATCCGGGCGCTGTTTGCTGTTCCAGCCGAACGCGCCTGCACAAAGCCATGGTTTTTGTAAATGGCTTCGGCGGTTGGGCTCCGCCACAGGTTCCGGCTGCAGATAAAAAGTAAATTCAAATTTTACGCTTCCCGACTTTCGTTAACTGTTTTATTCTTCAGCACTACTTCGGCCCACAGCAGATCTTCCGGGGTGGTAATTTTAATGTTTTCGTAGCTTCCTTCCGTGAGGTTTATTTTTCCGCCCAGCTTTTCTACTACGCTGGCATCATCGGTAAACGTGGTTTCTTCGGGCAGTTCGTACGCTTTTTTCAGAAGTTCATACGGAAAACATTGGGGCGTTTGAATTAACCGGAACTCTGACCGGTCTAAGGCTATATTCCCGTTTGCGGTTACTTTTCTGATCGAGTCTTTTAACGCCACGGCAACAATGGCATTACCTTTTTCCCGGGCGGTTTTAAAAGCTTCGGCAATAACGTTTTGCGGCACAAACGGACGAACCCCATCGTGTACCGCAATTACGCCATTTCCTTCAACTGCCGCCAACCCGTTTTTAACCGACTGGAACCGGCTGGCACCACCCGAAACCACTAGATGCGGGATTTGAAACTGAAGCTTTTCGCATTGCTGCTGCCAGAACGGTATCTCTTTTTCGGGTAAAACCACTACCGTTTCTATGGCCGGGTTGTAAGCATAAAACCGCCGGATTGTGTGCATGAGAATGGGTTCGCCGGCCAGCAAAATAAACTGCTTCGGCAAGACACTTTGCATCCGCGAACCGGAACCGCCCGCCACAATTATAACCGTTTCTGAAATTTCGGACATAAGGCAAAGATAGCGGATTTTGGAAATGGTTTTTAGAGGATAAGATTTGAGTTTATGGGGTGGAAAGGATAGCGTTTTTTAAGGGACTCTCATTTGTTTTGTTATATTTGGGAAGGATACGGTTATTCGACTGACAGGAGTTGAGTAAACGCGGGTGTCACGTTTAGCCATTAGTTACTTGAAATAGATAATTATGAATTCAGATATAAATTGGGTAAAAGAATTAATAAAAGTTTGTGAGAGTAGTACATTAGAAGACGTAATTAATTGGCTTGGGAAAGTCTATGAAACTGATGTTGACCATAAAAATGACCCGATATATTTTCTTAAGCCAAATAACCCCCGAATTGAAAGGATAGTTGTAAATGGAGAAAATGATAAATTGTCAAGGGTTAGGTTAGAAGGAAATGAATTCTTTCTCTCACTTGAATTTCTTAGCAGCCTTGCGGAGGGATATAAACGGGCATTCAATACTTATGACCCAATTTACGATGAGCAGTACATGTTCTATCCCGCTAAAACAGAATATCCTTTTATAGCAGTTAGTAGTTGGATACCCGAAGAAGAGCAAAAGAAGCGCTCAGAAAACATTAAATTCAAAAATGTAAACATCTTTTTTGGGAAAGATCAAGTTCCGTATCGTTATAGAGACGGGTGGATTTTAGAAAACCGGCAATAAAAACAGGAATTTTTGCAAGTAACCACACCTACATGGCAACTTTGCCGCCGCATAGTTGGGCACATAACCAGCAAACATAGAAGTTGATTTAACTTTTTAAACCTTAAAATGCCGCTATCTTTACTGGAGTAAACAGTTATTAAGCTAATTTTTGTAAAAAGAAAGGCAGAAGCTTTAAGATCAATTTCTGAATTCTTATGAAAAACATAGATAAAAAAAGTTTAGAAAATGCTTTTCGCTTATTTGAATCAGGCGATGTTGAAAAAATTGAATTGGGTACCACCAATGGCTTGCAACAAATCCATAATTATCTGTTTCAGGGTTTATATGATTTCGCGGGGCAAATCCGGACAAAAAACATCTCTAAAGGTGGTTTAAGATTTGCAAACGCCTTGTATCTGAATGAAATTCTGGCGAAAATAGAATTAATGCCGGAAAACAGTTTTGAAGAGATCATTGCCAAATATGTAGAAATGAATATTGCCCATCCGTTTATGGAAGGCAATGGCCGGACCATGCGGATCTGGCTGGATATGCTACTGAAAGCAAGGCTTAAAAAAGTGGTAAACTGGCAGTTTGTAGACAAAACCCTTTACTTACAAGCCATGGAAAGAAGCCCGGTTAATGATCTGGAACTAAGGACCCTGCTACATGCCAACCTAACTAACGAAATAGATAACAGAGAAATTATTTTCAAGGGAATAGAGCAGTCCTATTATTATGAAGGATATAAAAAAGAAGACGAGTTTTGAAGATTATTTTAAGAGATAACTTAAAAGTAATGGCGGATTTAACTAACAAAAAAATATTTCCAATAATGAATGTGGCCTGTTATTTACTTCCTGTTTTTTTAATTATTTCTTCTTGTAGGGTATCTTCTAACTATGGACGGCTTGCGAAAAACCAATATTCCAGCGAGTATGAAAGGTATTTAACAAATGAAGATGGAGAAAAGCTAAAGAATGGTAAGGATGCGTTCATAAATTACAATAATGAACACCCAACCAGATTAAGAAAAGGAACCGTACGTGTAATTCCAATCTCCGGAGAAAACCAATTTAATTACGTTGAGATTGGAGAATGGCACGAAGATTTAATAGGTGGGTTTGCAAATGATCTTTTAGATAAAAAGCTCATTCAACTTCGGACGGAAAGCGTATTTGATAGCCTTGGAAATATTATCACCCAGAAAATTTTCAGCCGGCATCAAGGGCATGAATTAGCTTTAGGTTGTGAAACCGTGTATCAAAAGGAGGTTATTCTGGGGAAGGAGTATTATTTCTACCATGATAAATTTTACAATGAATCTGGTATCTTAATCCAGGATGAGTGGGTTAAAGTGGTCGACCATAAAGAAGCCAAACCTGCTGTACTTAAAAAACTGGTTAAAGTAAAGGAACAAAAAATATTTAACCAAGATGGCACATTAAAAAGTGTGAGGCATTATGATCTGGAAGGGAAATTAATAAGTAATACTAAATCCTGATCCCTGAACATCCTATTCCAAAACCCAATAAAAAAAACCTGCCTCTTTAACAGAAGCAGGCTTTTTTACCTTAAAACGATACCGTTTTTCGGGAATTACAGGATCAGCATAACGTCGCCGTAGCTGAAGAATTTGTATTTCTCTTTAATGGCTTCCTGGTAAGCTTTCATAACCAGTTCGTAACCGCCAAAAGCTGCTGCCATCATCAGTAACGTAGATTCCGGCATGTGGAAGTTGGTTATCAGCGCATTGGCAATTTTGAATTCGTATGGCGGAAAAATGAAACGGTCGGTCCAGCCGTCGTTGGGTTTCAGGCGGTTGTTGGCCGAAACCGAAGATTCCATGGCGCGCATAGTGGTGGTACCAATGGCACAAACCCGCTTTTTATTATCCAGCGCCTTGTTTACCATATCGGAGGTTTCTTCCGGCACAATAAATTGCTCCGAATCCATTTTATGCTTGGTCAGATCTTCCACATCTACCGGGCGGAAAGTGCCTAAACCAACGTGCAGGGTAACCGGAGCCACATCTACACCTTTTACTTCCAGGCGTTTTAATACTTCGCGGGTAAAGTGCAGACCGGCCGTTGGCGCTGCTACCGCACCGGTATTTTTGGCATAAACCGTCTGGTAACGCTCTTTATCATCTGGTTCGGCTTCGCGCTTAATGTATTTCGGCAGCGGGGTTTCGCCCAGGTCGTGAATGGTTTTGTAAAACTCTTCGTCGGTGCCATCAAAAAGGAATTTAATGGTACGGCCGCGGGAAGTGGTGTTGTCGATTACTTCGGCTACCAGGTCGCTGTCGCCAAAATAAAGTTTGTTGCCCACGCGGATTTTCCGGGCCGGATCTACCAATACATCCCAAAGGTGAATGTCTTTGTTAAGTTCGCGAAGCAGGAAAACTTCAATTTTAGCGCCGGTCTTTTCTTTGTTGCCATACATCCGGGCCGGAAACACTTTGGTATCGTTGATCACCATTACATCGCCTTCGTCAAAGTATTCAAGAATGTCTTTAAATATGCGGTGTTCGATGGTACCGGCAGCGCGGTTTAAAACCATCATGCGGGATTCGTCGCGGTGTTTGGCCGGGTGTAACGCCAGCAGGCCTTCCGGCAGGTCAAATTTAAATTCTGATAATTTCATTTAATATTACGGTATTAAAAGGTTTAATTAGAAATTACGAATTAGAAATTAGAAATTAGCGCATTGTTTTTAAAGAGGCAAATTTGCATTAGCATCTTTTAAAAGAGCCGCTTTGACAACCAGAAACTAATAATTTAATTTCTAATTCATAATTTCTAATTTTTAATTTTCGTAATCAGCCTGCAAATTTACGCGTTTTGGCCGGATAATTCTTACTTTTAGGCAATTTAGTTAAAAGCCCTTCAAATGATCTACCTGCGATTGGTGCTGGAAAGTTTCCGGTTTGCTGTTCAGGCCCTGCGGGCTAACCCGTTACGCACCATTTTATCGTTATTGGGCGTTACTATCGGCATTTTTGCCATTATCTCGGTTTTTACAATTGTAGATTCGCTGGAGCGCAGCATCCGCAGCAGCATGAGCTTTGTAGGTAAAGAAGTTATTTATGTACAGAAATGGCCCTGGAGTTTTGAAGGAAATTACCCGTGGTGGAAATATTTTAAGCGCCCGGAAGCCAACCTGCGCGAATTCAAAATGCTGGAGAAAAGATTGAAGAACGATGGCGGCGTAGCGATTTTCTGGTCGAAAGGCGGCGTAACGTTAAAAAACCGCGGCAACAGCATTCCCGATATTATGGCCCAGGGCGTTTCCTATGAATTCGAAAAAGTTTCGGAAGTACCCATTAGCGAAGGCCGGTATTTTACGCCCCAGGAAGCAGAAAGCGGCCGCAACGTTGCTATTATAGGAGCTGATATTGCCGACAAGCTTTTTATTGGCCAGCATGCTTTGGGGCAGGATCTGAAACTGAAAGGGGTGCGGTTTAAGGTAATTGGTTTAATGGAACGCCAGGGCGAAAACATGATGGGCATACCCGGCTCCGACAAAAACATTATTATCCCGTACGGGGCTTTTATGCGGATCTACCCTACCGGCCCCAACGGCATAGAGCCGGCCATTGCCGTAAAAGGCCTGGAATCTGACCCGGGCATGCAAAACCTGGAATACGAAATACGCGGCACCATGCGCAGCCTGCGCAGCCTCAAACCCCGCGACGACGACAACTTTGCCCTGAACCGTTCTGAATTGCTGGCCGATGCCATTACCGGCTTGTTCAAGGTAATTGGAATGGCTGGCTGGATCATTGGCGGGTTTTCGATCCTGGTAGGAGGTTTTGGAATTGCCAACATCATGTTCGTATCGGTAAAGGAGCGCACCAATATAATCGGCATTCAGAAATCGTTGGGAGCTAAGAACTTCTTTATCCTGTTCCAGTTTTTATTTGAAGCTATCTTCCTGAGTTTGATTGGCGGCGGTATCGGCATTCTGCTGGTACTGGCGCTTACCCTGATCCCACAGGATTCGCTGGAGATCGTACTGAGCATTAAAAACATTACCGTAGGCCTTACTGTATCGGTCGTAATTGGTTTGCTTTCGGGTATAATTCCGGCTGTACTGGCCTCTAACCTGGATCCGGTTATTGCTATTCGCTCTAAATAAATAATACGCCAGAGGCCCTCCTATTCCCGCAACTTAAACGGATTAAAGAAACCTGCCGGCAGGCTTTAACCTGGCGGCAACTGTTTATTAATTTCTTTTCCCTCACGGTTATCTGGCTGCCAGGCTTCGGGACCTTCTTTATTTTTAGGGTACCAAATAGCACCCTAATAAAAAATCCAGTAATAAACTTAGAATACTACAAAATTGTAAACGCCTTTTTTTACCTCTTCCTTTTTCCTGAATTGCACAAACGGCCATTTTAGCTCCCAAACTTCTGGCGCAGGATTAAATTATTCTACGGAAACCCTTCTTTTTCAAAAATTTTGCTTCTGCCTTTTCTTCGGTTTGCCGCTTTTAAAACGGTAGTCTTTATTGTTAAAAAACTCCTGGCCAAAGCCCTTCCTAACAACTAAAAGCCGCATTATCAGACCATTACACTATTTCATTTCTAAAAATATAATTATAACGTTGTTGAAATCAGGAACCATTTTTTAAATATTGTATATTTCCGGAAAAAAAAATTTTCACATACCTACATCAATATGTAGTAGTGCATTTGTAAAATACAAAAAACAATCTCCTATATTTGTACAGTTCCCAAAGAGAAAACCAAAGCGGTCTTTAAAGGCCAGGTTTAAAAAAGAGGAAAATACGACAAGCTTAATTTAACCAAATCAGAAATAAACCACTGAATATCAAATAAATAGAAGTAGTTTAAATTAAATTAACTTTAACTACTCTTTAAGAAAAGATCGCTACTCTGGTAAATAAGGCAGCACACCAAAAGGATAGGTTAAAAAGCCTTATTAAATTTTTTAACGATATAATACAAAATATTTAGCTGATATATTTCAGATCTCAATATTAACCCTTTAAAGAGCACCGGAACCAGATCAATATAACGATTACCAGTTAAAAGCTTCTAATCACTTTAAGACAAAAAAATAATTTAACAATTATTAAAAATTAATTGCCTGGCAGAAAGGAAATTTCAGATTACCCAAAAATTCTACTTCACCGCCCTGGGCTAATTAAAAAGCTCAAACAGCAAATTAAAATTTCATCTAAAAAAAACTAAAAATTAAACATTCATCATAACTGTAAATCTTATGAAAAATTTTCTACTTAATATTCGTCAGTTCAATGCCATAACCATGAGCGTTGTTTGTTTAAGTGGTGTAATGGGAATCCTTCCGGCAGCACCCGCGGTAGCATCGTCGGCCGCCTATATCTTTGGCGTAAATGCTGCCCCTATCATTTCAAGCTTTGATGTAACCGCTGCCATTGGTAGCACTATCTCTATCCACGGATCTAATTTTACCGGAACTACTGAGGTTCGGTTCGGAAGTTTAGCTGCAACTACTTTTTCCG
Source organism: uncultured Cytophagales bacterium (assembly GCA_963751205.1). Classification (GTDB taxonomy): domain Bacteria; phylum Bacteroidota; class Bacteroidia; order Cytophagales; family Hymenobacteraceae; genus Adhaeribacter_A. The sequence continues at coordinate 63,909 of CAVVTI010000002.1, forward strand.
TTGTTTCAAATGAACTGATCACGGTAACTGTTCCTTCTGCCGCTACTATTGGAAACTTAACGGTGGTAAATCCGGATGGCTCCGCTTCCACAACTACTGCCTTTACGCCTTATGTAACCTGGAACGGCGGTACCGGCTTATGGAACGTAGCTTCGAACTGGGGTAACAACCAGATTCCTACGGCAACTACCAACGTTATTATTAACAGCGGCTTTCCAACGGTAAACAGTGCTGCAACCTGCAATAACTTAACTGTACAAGCCGGCGTAACTTTCAGAGTTCAGACTGGCGCGGCGCTTAACGTATCCGGCCTGTTTGTAAATAGCGGTACGTTTAACCAAACCGATGGCAACGTAACCTTAACCGGAGTATTTTCTAACCAGGGTGGTTTCTCCCAAACCGGTGGTAACATCACTTTTGCCGCTGCTTCCGGCGAACAGTTTTTACCGGCCCTTACTTACCACAACCTGACCATTGCCGGTAGCGGTGAGAAGATCTTACAAGGAAACACTACCATTACGTCTAGCCTGAACTTTACCGGCAGTAACTTAAAAACCATAGATCCTTCTAACGTATTAACGCTTAACGGCTCTGTTTCCGGCGAAGACAATAACCATAGCTTTATTGGCAGACTGGTTAAGACCCGCACAGTATCTGGCGTTATTACTGATAACTTCGGTAACATTGGTATAGGTTTTACCAACACCGGTGGCGGCAACTGGGGCTCAGTAGTGGCAACCCGCATAACGGGTCAGTCTGTTGCAAACCCTTACAACAATACCCAGCGTAGCATTAACCGTTACTGGACGATCTCTCCGTCTAACCCGAACACCAACACTGCAGTAACGCTTACCTTAACCTGGTTAACTTCCGAAACAAATAACCTGACTTTCCCAACAAACCAGGCACAGGCTTGGCGCAAAGAGACCTCCGATTTTGATTGGACTGCCGTAGATACCATGCAAACCATTGCAGCGAATGGCAACGAACGCAGCATTACAGTAAGCACTAACCACTTCTCTACCTGGGCCATTACCGACCAAATGTCTACCCTGCCGGTTTCTATGATCTACTTCAACGGTAAAGCAACTGGTTCCGGCTCGCAACTGAACTGGGCAACTGCCTCAGAAAAAAATTCAGAAGTGTTTGTAGTAGAAAGATCAGTTAACGGTAAAGATTTCGAAACTATCGGTTCCGTTAAAGCAGCCGGCAGCAGCAACCAGAAGATCACTTACAGCTTCACTGACCGTACTGTTCAGACCAACGCTACTGCATACTACCGTCTGCGCCAGGTAGACCTGGATGGCACTTTCGAATACTCTGCCATTGTAACGATTGCCGGCAACAAAGGTGCTGAATTATCAGCCGTTGCTTATCCTAACCCGTTCAACGAAAGCTTAAACCTGAAACTGAACACTGGCATTTCTAAAGGCGAAGTTATTATCAGAACAATTGATGGTAAAGAAGTTTATCGCCAGGCCGTAAACGAAAACGCTCCGGTAAACAACTTAACCCTGAAGAATCTACCTAAATTAAACTCAGGTTTCTACTTACTGAGCCTGGTAGCTAACAACAAAACAACCGTTCTGAAAGTAGCCCAACAATAATTTAAACTACCCTAACAATGAAAAGGCCTGCTCCGGAAATGGAGCAGGTTTTTTTTATTTCCCTGGTATCAAAATCCTTATTTGTTCTGCAGGCGGTGCTTTATATAAAAAAAGCGCGTGCTTTTAATTCCTGCCCAGGCGAAAAACCGGCCCTGAAAAATTTAAAAAAATTTCGGCTTCCCAAAAGCCTTAGCACTAATCTATTTAGAAGTTTCTTCGTAACAATAACATTCCTACCGAAATTTAATTTTTGGCGCCGAACCATAATTCCTTTAACTTGCACAGTTTGCGCTTTCGCAAAAAATATTTAACCGAAATAATTTTTTCTTTGCGCCCGGACCGGCCTATTTGCAACCCCAGCAATACGTTTTCCGGATAACGCGTTCGAATTTGATTTTCTATTATGACCAAACTCAGAAAAACCAGCAAAACCAAGCTGCACGACGAAGCCGCCAATGTAGGCAGCGGCAAAACCATTATTCAACCGGATATCAACGACAATAAAGCCGCTACGGTAAGTGACCTTACAGGTTCGCATCCTAATACCACGGAAGAAGATATCCGCATCCGGCAGGCCTTTGTAGACAAAGACTGGAACGAAATTAAAATTGCCGACTCCTGGCAGATCTTTAAAGTAATGTCGGAATTTGTGGAAGGCTTTGAGAAACTTTCCAAAATAGGCCCCTGCGTTTCTATTTTTGGATCGGCCCGCACCAAAGCCGATAACCCGTATTACCAGATGGCCGAAGAAATTGCGGCAAAACTGGTACGTCACGGTTACGGCGTAATTACGGGCGGCGGCCCGGGCATTATGGAAGCCGGTAATAAAGGCGCCCATTCTGAAGGCGGAAAATCGGTAGGACTGAACATTGAGCTGCCTTTCGAGCAGTTCAATAACATTTACATAGATTCCGACAAGCTGATTAACTTCGATTATTTCTTTGTGCGCAAAGTTATGTTCGTGAAATATGCGCAGGGCTTTATTGTAATGCCGGGCGGTTTCGGAACTTTGGATGAATTATTCGAAGCCATCACCCTGATCCAGACCAAGAAAATTGGCCGCTTCCCGATCATTCTGGTAGGTCGCCGGTACTGGCAGGGACTTTTCGATTGGATCCATGACATTATGCTCACCGACGAAAGCAACATCAGCCCGGAAGATCTGAACCTGGTAAGTATTGTAGATACGCCGGACAGATGCCGTAAAAGTGATCGACGATTTCTACAACAAATATCTGCTATCGCCAAACTTTTAATTGTTGGTATCTGGTAGCAGGACATATTCAAAAACGGTATCAAAAAAGCCTCCAAAACTATTGGAGGCTTTTTGTTTGAGTCTTTTTAACTTTATAGCGAATAATTCCCCCTTCAGAGGCAGGGGCGTTTCATTCTGGGATTTGATTATCCCCTTGAGGGAATTATAGGGGTGTTAACACGTTATTCGATAAAATCTGCAGGTGTAAACACCCCTCCGGCTCCCCTAAAGGGGAGAGTCAGCCAGAATGAAACGACCCTGCCTTCAGAGGGAATTTCCCTGGGCTACTTTATTGGTATTACTAAACCAGCTTCAGTTCTTTCTGCAATTTCTTCGGGAGTTTGCTTTTCACCAGCTCATACGATTGCCGCACGTACTGCTCCCACTCCTTCTCAGATAATGTTTCCGGTTCTTCTACCAGCACCCAGTTGTTGCGGGCCATGTAAGGCGCCGGCACAATTCCAGGCCGGGAGGTAAGCTCAGGAAACTCTTCGGGGGTAACTTTAAAAGATGCGGTAAATGGCGGCTCAATACCGGTTACGCTAAACATTTTGGCCCCTACTGAAAAGCACAGGTCGTGGCCCCATTTTATATCTTCGGTAACGGCCGGCAGGGCCAGGCAGAATTCCCGTAAACGTTCAATATTCATAATCCTGTAAAATTCGTTTCTTCAATGAAAGTCCGAATTTACTTAAATCGCCGCAAAAGGCGTGCTTCTGGTCCGAAAACGCTATGTTTTTATCGTAAAAAACCGTATTTTCGGAGGTAAATGCCTGTTGGTTTAATTATGAAGCAATTCTTACTTTCCTTTCTGACTCTTCTGGTAATTTCTTTTTCAACGCTGGGCCAATCGGCCGAAGAATACTTTAACCGGGGAAATGCCAAATACCAGGCCGGTGATTTTGCCGGTGCCCTGAAAGCTTATAATTCCAGCATCTCCCTAAAGCCAAATCAGGCTATAACTTTTTATAACCGGGCGCACGCCCATGAAGGGTTGAACAATTATGCCGCTGCCATGGAAGATTACGGTCATGCTATCTTGTTAAACCCAAAATATGCCGAAGCCTACCTGGAACGCGGCCTGCTTTATTTCAACCGCAACCATTACCAGGCCGCTATTGCCGATTACGAAATTGCCATTGTCCTCAAACCGAATTACGCCAAAGCCTACAATAACCGTGGTCTGGCCAAATACCATTTAAAAGACTACCGGGGCGCCCTAACCGATTACAACAAAGCCCTGGAATTACACCCGAATTTTGCGGATGCTTTGTATAACCGCGGTGCTGCCAAATACAACTTACAGGACCGCAACGGCGCCTGCTCTGACTGGGAAAATGCGCAAAAACTTGGTAACGCTGAAGCCGGAAAAATGAAAGCACAGTATTGCCGGAAGAATTAAATTCCAGGTGGTAAGGATTTAAAGCCAGTAGTTATTAGCTTGGCTGCACACTTATGTTATACCAAACCATGGCCAAAAGCATTTTCATTTTCTTATTCCTGATTTTCGCAAGCTTTACCTGCTTTTCCCAAAAAGCAGGGTTCGGAGTTAAAGGTGGTGTTAACATGGCAATTTTGAGCGGGACTATAAATATAGGGCCTGATTTTAGAACGGCACCTCATTTTGGCTTATTTGGTGATTTTCGATTTACAGAAACTTTTGCCTTGCAGCCTGAAGTAATATATTCAGGACAAGGTTTTCATCTAGCGTTTCGCGGCGGCCAAACCACCACTTCTCTTAATTATTTGAATATTCCGGTAATAGCTAAAATTTACGTAGGCAATAAATTTTTCCTGCAAGCCGGGCCCCAACTTGGAATTTTACTTTCAGGCCGTCTAAAAGGAACAGATTCTCCAAATAATGTTAAAATTGATGAAGATGTGAAGAAATCCTATAAATCGCCGGATATTAGTTTATGCTTTGGGTTAGGAGTAGATTTTTTAAAAAGATTCAATCTATCAGGTCGTTACAATATGGGCATTACAGACTTAACAAACGATTCCTGGATCAAAAGTATTCGAAAAGCTGAGGGTTTGGGCCCACTTACCAACCGGGTTATTCAACTTTCCGTTGGCGTTAAATTAGGTAAGATTGAATAGCGGATGAACTCCAACACTTTGTAAAACGCTATCCTTTTCACCCTAAAAACTAAAAACCTCTGGCCGAAACAGCCAGAGGTTTTCTTTTGGTGTGAGAGTAATAGTTAAAGCTTGGAAATATTTTTAATGCGCAAAACCTTCGCCGTCGTGGTCGTAATCTACTTTTGGAATACGGTTCTGCATTTCTGCCAGTTTCTTTTTCCGTAGGCAAAGCGCGTAATTACCATAAACAATACCGGCACCACAAAAATGGCCAGGAACGTAGCCGACAGCATACCGCCCACCACCGTCCAGCCAATGGTTTGGCGGGCTACGGCGCCGGCGCCACCGGAGAAAGCCAGCGGCAACACGCCCAGAATAAAGGCCAGCGAAGTCATAATAATCGGGCGCAGACGCAGTTTTACGGCTTCGATGGTGGCGGCCAATAATTCCATGCCGTGGTCTACCCGTTCTTTGGCAAATTCCACGATCAGAATAGCATTTTTCGCGGCCAGACCAATCAGCGTAATCAAACCAATTTGCGCGTAAATGTTATTCGAAAGCTTCGGCAAAAACATTAAGGCTACAATAGCCCCGAAAGCCCCCAGCGGCACAGCCAGTAATACCGAAAACGGCACCGACCAGCTTTCGTAAAGAGCCGCCAGCAACAAAAATACCAGGGTAAGATGGATAAAGCAAAAATATAAATGGTGCTGTTGCCCGAGGATAAGTTCTTCGCGGCTTAGGCCGGAGAATTCGTAGCCGTAACCGGCCGGCAGTACTTGCGGCGGCTACTTCTTCCAGCGCCTGCAATGGCCTGTCCGGAACTGTAGCCCGGCGCCGCGTTACCGTTTATTTCGGTGACTCGGAACAAATTAAAGTGCGAAATAACCGGTGCATTTTCGGTTACTTTGTGCGATACCAACGCACTTAACGGCACCTGTTCGCCCTGGCGGTTTATTACATAATATTGCTTCAGATCCTGAATATCGTCGCGGAAAGCGGTATCGGCCTGCGCTACTACCCGGAAATTCCGGCCGTACATGGTAAAATCGTTGATGTACTGGCTAGCCCATATACGTGCTCATGGTCGAGAAAACATCCGATAAACGAAACGCCCAGTTTCTTTACTTTTTCGCGGTCTACTTCTAACTGGTAACCCGGCGTACTGGCCGTAAAGAAAGAGAAAGCCCCGGTAATTTCGGGCCGTTTCCGCACTTCGGCTAAGAAATTCTTTACCACGCCTTCAAAAGCTTTAATATCGTCGGTACTTTCGCGTTGCTGCAGCATAAAACTAAAACCGCCCGTTTGCCCCAGACCCGGAATAGCCGGCGGCGGCACCACCACAATATTGGCATCTTTAATCGTGGCAAATTTCTGCTGCAAAGCTGCCGATAATACCCTCCAGCTGCTGCGGCTGCTTCTTTCCGTTCTTCCCAGGGCTTCAGCTGCACGAAAATAGTACCGCTGTTAGATTTAATGGAAAAGTTAAAAACGTTTAGACCCGCAATGGCCGAATAATTATTAACGCCCGGCGTGGTCCGTAAATCTTCCGAAATTTGCTTTAGAACTGCACTGGTCCGGGTACTGGAAGCAGCCTGCGGTAATTCAAAGGATACAAACAAACGGCCTTCGTCTTCCGTCGGAATAAAACCGGTTGGTTTGTCTGGAATAAACCGAAGGTACCGGCATAAATACAGACCAGCAAAATGAGCACCAGAGGAGCTGCTTTAATGCTTCGGCGTACGCCAATGGAATAAGCATTGGTAGTGCGGGCAAACCATTGGTTAAATTTATAAAAAAATTTGTTTATGCCTCTCGAGTTTTCATCGAGCTTCATCGGCTTCAGCATGAGCGAGCACAAAGCCGGGGTTAAGGTAAGCGCCACAAAAGCCGAAATAAGTACCGAAATGGCAATGGTAATGGCAAACTGCTGGTACAAACGCCCTACAATACCCGGAATAAAACCTACCGGAATAAATACCGCCGCCAAAATTAAAGCAATGGCAATAACCGGCGCGGTAATATCTTTCATGGCTTTGCGGGTAGCTTCTTTGGCCGAAAGTCCTTCGTGGTCGATGTAATGCTGCACGGCTTCTACTACCACAATGGCATCATCTACCACAATACCAATGGCCAGCACAAAACCGAATAAAGTAAGCGTGTTAATGGTGAAGCCTAGCGGAATAAAGAAGATAAAGGTACCGATAATGGAAACCGGAATGGCCAGAATAGGAATGAGCGTGGCCCGCCAGTTTTGCAGGAACAAAAACACCACAAGAATTACCAGAATCAAAGCTTCTAGCCAAGGTTTTAATCACTTCTTCAATAGAAACTTCCACCACCGAAACCGACTCGAAAGAAACTTTATAATCCATATCGGCGGGAAAGGTTTTCTTCAGATTGGTCCAGAGCTGCATAAACACCATCGGCGGTATCCAAGCGCATTACTGCCCGGCGACTGGTACACCAATAAAAAGGTAGCCGGCTTGCCGTTCACAAAAGCTTGGCGGGTGTAGCCAAAACTGCCTAATTCCAGCCGGGCAACATCGCGCAGGTAAACATAGAGCCATCTTCGGGCCGGGTACGCACAATAATATTCTCGAATTGCTTCCTGGCCGGTTAAGTTTGCCGTTTACCGTAAGCGGGTATTCAAAAGCCTGGGTAGAATATTGCGGCGCGCCGCCCACCGAACCGGCTGCTACCTGCACGTTTTGCTCCCGCAAAGCCGCCGCAACTTCGGTGGGCGCTACTGCCCAACTGCGACAGTTTATCGGGCTGCAGCCAGATCCGCATACTAAATTCTTCGCCTACGGTATTAATATCGCCTACGCCCGGTACCCGTAAAATAGCATCGCGGATGTAAATGTTGGTGTAGTTATCCAGGAATTTAATATCGTGGGTGCCATTGGGCGAATAAAAAGTTACCACCATCATAATGGTCGGGTTCCGCTTCCGGACCGTTAAACCCAAACGGCGCACTTCTTCCGGCAAACGCGGTTCGGCAATACTTACCCGGTTCTGCACATCCAGAGTAGCAATATCAATATCGGTGCCTACCTCAAAGTTCACGTTCATCGACATTTGCCCGGTGCTGGTACTGTTGGATGATAAGATAAGTCATGCCGGGCGTACCGTTTACCTGCGTTTCCACGGGCGTAGCCACGGTTTGCTCTACCGTTTGGGCATCGGCCCCGGTATAGTTACCGGTTATAGATAACCACCGGCGGCGTAATATTCGGGTATTGGCTAACCGGCAAATTTAAAATGGCCAGCGTACCCACCAGATCACAATCACCAGCGAGATAACAATGGCGGTAACCGGCCTTCTTATAAATACTTCTGATATCATTTGTTCTTTGTAGCTTCTTTTAATCCCCTGGCTAAAGCCAGGGACAATTCAAATTTGTATTGGCACTTTTTAGGCCTGAAATCCTAGCGTTTTTCCGGGCTTAAGACCGATCACATTTCAGGAATTATCTGCAGCTGTTTCAAGTCTACCTACATTAGTTTGCTTCTGAATGATCTTCTTTATAAGCGCGATCTGACCTAAATGGTAATGCGTATGTTCTATTATGCCGTGAAGGTTTCGGTAGTAAATCCCGTATTTTTCATCCGTGAATGTTTCCCAAAGTTTTTCTTCCGGTAACTTTTCTAATAAACTGGCAAATTGTTCGGCTTCTGTCCAGGTCTTTTGCAGCAAGTTCTCCCAATCTTCCGGCGAATGAATGGGCGGGTGCGCAAAACTTAATTCGTCTTTGGCGTTGAGCGGCTCTCCTTTTAAAACTTTCAGCACCGCGCTCACATAATAATTGCAATGAAAAACCAGCGTCGCGATGGTGTTTAACCCGTAAACCTGGGTAGTAGCTTGTTGCCAGGTTACACCCACCAGATTATCCTTTAGATTAGAGCACGTCCAGTTTCCGCCAAAATGCACTTCCCTGAAATGCTTTGCTATTTGCCTCGTAACTTCCATTTGCTTTTAACTTTCGGGTTCTTGAAAACCAAACCATTTACTTCCCGGCTTGCGGGTTTTGCGGTTGCGGCTGGCCTAAAGTGATTTTCGCATTCGGACGAAGTTTCTGCGTGCCTTCCACTACTATTTTATCGCTTTCTTTTAACCCTTCCCGCACTACGATCTTTCCTTCCGCTTTCGAACCTAAGGTAATTTTCTGCTGCACTACTGAATCGCCCTGAATTTTGTAGGCGTAGTATTCACCCATTTGCTCTGTGATGGCTTTTTCCGGGATAACCAATTGGTCACCTATATCTGAATTCCGCACCCGTAAAACCACGCTCATGCCGGCAATTAAGGCGCGTTCCGGGTTCGGGAAACTTACCCGCACGGTAATGGTTCCGGTCTGGCGGTTTACGGCGCGGTCTATCGCCTGAATTTTTCCGGGGAATTTGTAAACCGAATTATCGGAAAACTGAATGGTGAAAGTGGAATCTGCAGCCGAAGTTTGGTTTTGCAAACGGGTGAAGCGCGGGATTTCCTTTTCATTAATTACAATATCTACGGCTATCGGATCTTCGGCAGAAATGGTATTTAGCAACGTGGTTCCCGGCGAAACCTGCGCCCCGACTTTTACCTGCGAAATACCTACCGTTCCACTCATGGGCGCCGTAATTAAGGAATAACTTAATTCGTTGGCGGCACTGGAAAGCCCGGCTTTAGCGGCCGCAACCTGGGCTTGCGCGGTTTGCAGATCAGCGCGGGCGTAATCTACGCGCTGGCGGGCAATGGCGTCTTGTTTGGCCAGGTTTTCGTAGCGTTCCAGATCCTGACGAACCTTTTCAAGATTTGCCTGCGAGCTTCTTAAGCTTGCTTGCGCCTGGTTGTAGCTGGCCTGGTAGCGGGTACGGTCAATTTCGTAAAGTTTCTGGCCTTTGGTTACTTTCTGACCGTCCTGCACAAAAATTTGCGTGATATAACCGGTAACCTGGGCCCGCAATTCTACCTCCTGTAGCGGCACTACCGTTCCAGGGTAGGTATCAGTTCCAACTACGCGTTCTTCAGAAACCGTATAGGCATTTACCGGAACGGGTGCGTTCATGGGGTTCTGGCCTTGCTGCGCGTCTTTTTTACCGCAACCGGACAGCAACACGGTGGTTAGAATAGCAGCGGCTAAAGCGTTATAATTTATCTTCATTTGTCAGGTTATTTCTGTTCGTAGGCACTAACATTTATGGTTCCGGAGGCACGTTCCACTTCCAGTTTACTTACCAGCACCCGGTAAAGCGTATTCAGATAATTTAATTGGGTAACCCGGATCTCTGCTTCGGCTAAGATCAGATCGAGGTAAGGTTTAATGCCTTCGTCGTATTGCAGCTTGATAATGCGGTACACATCTTCGGCAATGGCCACGTTGCGCCGAACTGTTTCTAACTCGTTCAGGTCGCTTTTGTAAGTAGCCAGCGCGTCTTCGTATTCGGTATTAATGCGGTTTTGGGTGTTCAGAATATCGAGGTCGAGGCGTTTTTGCTGGAGCTGCGCGCGGCGTAAATTCTGAATGCGGCGGGTGCCTTCAAACAACGGAACCGATACGCGCAAACCGATCAGGGAATTGGGGTACGATTGCTGATAAAGCTGTTGAAATTCGTTGTTCTGGTAAACCATATTGTAATTGGCAAAACCCGACAGGCTCGGCAGAAAACCCCATTTATAATAATTTACGGTCAGTTCCTGAATCTGCTTTTGGGTTTGCAATTGCTGGAATTCTATGCGGTTGGCGTAGGCTACATTTTGCAGCGTATCGGTGAGCATGTACTGTTCCATTTTTATGGGTTCGAAGGCGATTTGGAAATTACTTTCCGCCGGATACCCGATCAGTTCTTTCAGGAAAGCATATTTGGGTTTAATTTCTTCCTGCGTGCGTTTCCGCCGGCTGCGCACATTTCCCAGCGAAATTTCGGCCCGCATGTAATCGGTTTTATCAACCAGGCCCTGTTCGTATTGTGCGCGGGCATCTTTCAATTGTTTTTCCTGCCGGATAATGTCCTGATCCAGAATTTTGAGCTGTTCCTGGGTTAAAAGTACGTCGTAAAACGCCTGGCTTACCCGCACAATGGTGTTGATCTTTTCATTAATGGTGTTCTGATCGCTTTGCAGCCGCACGTAGCGCGCGCCGCGGGTTGCCGTAACCACTTCATTGCTGAAAATGGTTTGGTCGGCAAGCAGTGAAAGGCTGGAATTGTTGGCCGTACCGATGGTACGCGGCACCAAAACACCATTCTCATTCGGGAAAATAGTAACCGGCATTTTCAGGTAATGCTGCACGTTTCCGTTCGCCGAAATCTGGGGATACCAGTCAGCTAATCTTGCTTTTATTTCGCGTTCCGTGATCTGTTCATCGATGTGAGCCTGCTGCACCGACGGCCGGTTTTGCAGCGCATAGGCAACGCATTGTTCCAGCGTGAGCGCACCGGTCGCAGGTTGGTTTTGATTTCCCTGTGCGGCTAATTTCAGAGGTATAAAAGCCCCGGTTAGCAGGAAAAATATTCGTAATAATACTCTCATATTCAGCTATTCAGAATAAATAAGTTTGTTATGCTATAGTTTATACTGTTCCTTTTTGGAGGGGTAGGGCAGGATTTTTTACGGTTTCCGATAACTCTCCCCTTGAGGGGAGAATCGTCAATAATTCTCCTGTCCTCCCCCTACCCCCTCCGAAGGGGGACCTTTTCTTGTTTGCGTAATTCAAATCCTTCTTTATCAAACCGCCAGGGTTTAACTGCAAAAAAATCTAATGGTTTCTAATGCCATCCCAAACCAGTTGCGCTACCTGTTCCAGTTCCGTTTCCCCGATCTCCACTTTTTTGGCCAGGTGAATTTTGGCCGTAGTTACCACGCTGCTGTGTACCATAATACTCATCAGTTTCAGATTCATTTGTTTCAGAACCCTGTTATCGATCCCGGTTTTTACGAAGTTGGAAATGATGTTCTGGCAACGGTCGTTTTCTTTTTCGGGGCAGCGTTCGTAATAAGGCGAATTCACGAATTGCTCAATAAAGTATAGCGCATTGGGGTTTTGGACGTAAAACTGATAGTGTTTTTTCCAGAAGGCGAAGAACCGGGTTTGGTAATCCTGCTGGGCATCGTCGCTTTCAACCATTACCTTAAACATCTGGCTGCGTAAATACCCATGCAGCGCAATGATCAGCGCGTCTTTGCTTTCGAAATAATGGTAAATGGTACCGGCCGCCACGCCTGCTTTTTTAGCAACCAAACTCATCGGCGTTCCGTGAAAACCGTTTTCGCGCACCAGTTCCAGGGTGCTTTCAAAAATGGCCTTTTTCTTCTCCGCAATAATTTCTTCCTGACTCATTATTTTACCAATTGAACGTTCATTCGGTTTGCAAAGGTAACGGAAGATTTCAGAAAAAGGCTACCCGCTATTGTTAAAATATTAATAACCTACTGATTATCAGAGTAAAAATTTTTGTAAAACGATAGCGTTTCAGCCTCAAAAAGTACGTTCTCAGGAAAATGCTTTATACGGATTTATAATTGGCAGCCAAAAGCACGTATTAAAAACCATAATTGCCTTAGCTTTGCAACTCCCAGTATGAGACCTTTAAACGCTTCCGCTAAATATTTCCTGGTCCAGAAACTGCGCCTTTCCAACAAAGAAGCAACCGCCATTATTTTAGCGAAACGCTTGTTGGTTAATGGCCAGCCCGCGCAGCTAAACCAGCCGTTGCAGTCCGAAGACGAAGTAACCTTAGACGGCAAAATTCTGAAGGAAGCGCAGCAACTCCATTACCTGGCTTACTACAAACCCCGCGGCATCGAAACCACCCTGAACCCGGAAATCCCCGACAACCTTCTCCAGTCCCTGAACTTTCCGGAACGCGTTTATCCCATCGGCCGCCTCGACAAAGACTCGGAAGGCCTGCTGCTGCTTACCAACGATGGCTCCATTTTCGACAAGATCCTGCACAGCGAACAAAAACAGGAAAAGGAATATGTGGTTCGGGTGGATAAAGCTTTGACTGAAGAAGCTGTTTCCGCCTTAGCTGCCGGGGTGGAAATAATGGGGAAGAAAACCCGTCCGGCGCAGGTAAAACAGCTGGATGAGTTTACGTTTAATATTATCCTCACGCAGGGCTTGAACAGGCAGATCAGGAGGATGTGCTATAAGCTGGGGTATAAAGTTTTGGAATTGAAGCGGGTGCGAATCGTGAATGTAGAGTTAGGAGATTTGCAGGTTGGGGAATGGCGGGAGTTAAGAAAAGAGGAGATTGAGAGGTTAAAGAAGCTGGTTAGCTGAGTAATGCTTATCTTTGACTATATCCCTAAATAACATCTGTTTCAAACAGCCGTTAATATTGAAAAGATAAGAATAAAAAATATGCAAACGATCCGACTGCGGGTAAATGAAAAGACCTACAAATACCTGATGTGGTTTCTTGGCAAATTCAGCAAAGATGAGGTAGAAGTAATTGAGGAAGACGCCGATTTCTTAACCGCCCAATCTGAGCTAAAAAGTGAGCTTCAGAAATTAGAAAAAGGAGAAGCTACCTTTATAGATTTAGAGCAACTGGACGAAGAATTGGAAAATACCATCCGGAAATATGAAGCTTAAAATTACCGAGGGTTTCAGAGATAAACTGAACACTCAGGTAGATTTTATTGCCAAAGACAAACCATCGGCAGCCCAAAAATTCAAAAACGACCTACTTGAAAAACTCCGGGAGCTACCTTCTATGCCATTTAAGCACCGGAAATCGATCTTTTTCGATAAAGAAGAAATTAGGGATTTGGTTTTTAAAGGCTATGTAATTGTTTATAAAGTAAATCAGGAACAAAAGGAAATCGAAGTATTTGGGTTTGTTAAGTATGAGCAAAAGTTATAAGCTGCATTTTCGGATTTATAATTAGGAAGGAAAAGATTCTGACCAAATGGAAAATCAAATCCCGAACATAGGCGCAGCCATTATTGACGATTCCAAAATCAAACAATACCTGCTAAACCTAAGTCATCCCGATGGCAGAGGGAAAGCTATCTTTTTTGCTTCAAAAGGCTTTACACTGGAGAATATTCAAGAATTTAGAGATTTGCTTATTACCCAAGCCAGAAACAATCCAGTAACTAAAATTCAGCAAACGGAGTGGGGCATAAAATATATCGTAACCGGCCCGGCCAATTGGCAAAACCAAAACGAATTTAACCTTCACCGTTTGGATAATTGAGAATGGTGAGAGTTTTCCTAAATTAGCAACTGCATATCCAGCCCCAAAGTTATGATCAAAGAATTCGAAAGAGTGGTTTTAACCGAAGATATTGCCGGTACCGCTTTGCGCAAAGACGACGTTGGCGTTGTGGTTATGATCTACAAAAACGGCGAAGTGTACGAAGTGGAATTCCTGGCTTTGGATGGTTCTACTATTGCAGTTGAAACTGTAAAAGCAAATCAGGTCCGGCCGGTAAAAAACACCGAAATTCTGCACGTTCGGGATGTAAAGGCGGCGTAATTTTTCTTTCAACAATCCATCAATTCATTTGTTATAGCTTTCTAACCCAGAAATTATACCTATGAAAAACCTCACCAAAACAGATCAGAATTTCACGGCCGGAAAAGGCAGCATAAAAGCAGTAGCCATCGGCGCATTTTCAGCAGGGGCATTTGCGGCCGGCGCGATGGCCGTTGGAGCTTTAGCCGTTGGCGCGTTGGCAATTGGCAGTATGGTAATTGCTCGTATGGGAATTAACCAGGCCCGTATCCGGAAACTGCAAATTGATGAATTGACGGTGAAGCGGTTGGTGATTGAGGAAGAGTTGGTGAGACCGGAATAAAAACAGGTTATGTTCCGGAGTTCAGGTAAAATTTCATAAGTTTACTTTATGAGATTTTGCAATAGAGCTTCATACCTATTATTAATTACTGTAATATTCATCCTCCTTTCAGGGTGTAAAAGTACCAAACCTTCTTTTCCGTTTCATACTCCTATCAGTGAAACCACATTTTATGCACAAATTTCAGATTCGGGATTTACAGCGCCGGAATTAATTAACAAAGGCTTTTCTTGTGAACAGAAAACGGTAGGACTTTCAAGGAAAAAAGTCAGTTCTTTTTTACCTAACCTTTCTATAAACCTGCCTTCACCTAGCAATGGAACTAAAAATTTCTACCCTTCAATTGTCGCTTCAAAAGGAAGTAAATTAAAGTCAAAATCAAATTTCTCTGATTTTAAACAAAATCAGCTACCTCAAGTTTTAGCCGGAAAGACACAAAATAAAGTCCCTATTCCTTTACTTATTGCTGTTGGTTTTTTTACAATTGTCAATCTTGGACTTTATTTTACAATTAGGAATATTTTAACTTCTTACAAGAATATAGCAGCTGTAATTGTGTTTCTTTTACTAATACTTTCCTTAATAATTTGGATAATTTTAGTTATAAAACTATTAATACTTTTAATCCTCCTTATACCGCCGGTTTACCTAGCTTTATTCTTAGGAGTATTTGTGTTAGCTTTATTTATTTGGAGAGGAATTAAATATTACAAGAAACCTAAAGCGAATGAGTAGAGCTTTCCCAAAACGCTACCCTTCCCCCACAAAAAACTCCCACCTTCTCACAACCCAAACCCCATCAAACCAGTTATCAGAACTTACCTAAACCATCTGCAAATCTGCGCCTTTCTTCGTACCTTTGCAGATTAATTCAGACCTGATAAATGGCTACTAAAAAGCTTGATCCGGTTGAAGCTACGGGCCTGGACGTGCCTTTTATTGAAGTTTACGGTGCCCGGGAGCACAACCTTAAAAATATATCCTTAACCATTCCGCGCAACAAGCTGGTGGTGTTTACGGGCATCAGCGGCAGCGGCAAATCGTCGCTGGCTTTCGATACCATTTACGCCGAAGGGCAGCGCCGCTACATGGAAACCTTTTCGGCCTATGCCCGCTCTTTTCTGGGTGGTATGGAACGGCCCAACGTAGATAAAATCGAAGGGCTGAGCCCGGTAATTTCCATCGAGCAGAAAACCACCAGCCGCAACCCGCGCTCTACCGTGGGCACCATTACCGAAATTTACGATTTTATGCGCTTGCTTTTTGCCCGTACCGGCGAAGCGTTCAGCTACGTAACCGGCAAAAAAATGATCCGGCAAAGCGACGAGCAGATCGTGAAGCACATCCTGGAAAACTTTGAACGGCAAAAAGCTGATTATTCTGGCGCCGGTGGTAAAAGGCCGGAAAGGCCATTACCGCGAATTGTTCGAGCAGATCCGGAAAATGGGTTTTGTGCGGGTGCGCGTAGACGGCGAACTGCTGGAACTGGTTCCGAAAATGCAGGTAGACCGCTACAAAATTCACGACATCGAGATCGTGATCGATAAAATTGTGGTGAACGCCGAAGACCGTTACCGGATTTCCAGTTCGGTACAAAATGCGCTTACGCACGGCAAAGGCACCATCTCTATTCTGAACGCCGAAACAAATGAAACGCAGTTCTTCTCCCGGCATTTAATGGACCCGGAAACCGGCATTGCCTACGACGATCCGGCCCCGAATACTTTTTCCTTTAACTCCCCGTACGGCGCCTGCCCGAACTGTAACGGCCTGGGCGAAATTCAGGAAATTACCGAAGAATCCATTATTCCGGACAAAAGCTAAGCATCAGCCGCGGCGGCATTGCCCCGCTCGGCGAGTTCCGCGACATCTGGATTTTCAACCAGATACAAGCGCTACTGAAGGAATTCAAAGCTAAATATGTCCACGCCCATACAGGATCTGCCGGCAGGAAGCTTACAAAATGTTGCTGTACGGTGTAAACGAAGAACTGGAAGTAAAAGCCAAGAAAGGCACAGCTACGCAGTAGAGTTCGAAGGCATCATGAATTTCCTGCGCAAGCAAATGGAATCCGATTCGGAGACTATCCGCGAACTGGATAAAAGAATTTACCCACAACCAGTGACTTGCCCCGAATGCAACGGCTTGCGCCTGAAAAAAGAATCGCTGCACATCAAAATCGACCAGAAAAATATTGGCGAACTTTCGCAGTTATAACCATTGATCAACTGGCCGCCTGGTTCGAATAATCTGGAAGACCGCTTGAATGAACGCCAGAACGTAATTGCCCGCGAACTACTGAAAGAGATCCGCAAACGCATTGGTTTCCTGCTGGATGTTGGCTTGGATTACCTGAGTTTGCACCGCTCGGTTCGTACCCTTTCCGGCGGCGAAAGCAGCGCATCCGGTTGGCTACCCAGATCGGAACGCAGCTGGTAGGCGTGCTTTATATTATGGATGAACCCAGCATCGGGTTGCACCAGCGCGACAACGAAAAACTGATCACGGCCCTGCAAAACCTGCGCGATATTGGCAACTCGGTAATTGTGGTGGAGCACGACAAAGACATGATCCTGCACGCGGATTACGTGCTGGATATTGGTCCGGGCGCCGGCATGCACGGTGGGCAAATTGTAGCCGCCGGAACCCCGGAAGAAATGATGAAATCCGGCAGCTTAACTGCGCAATATTTAAGCGGACAGAAAAGGCATTGAAGTAGCACAAGACCAAACGCGAAGGCAACGGCAAAGAACTGAAACTTTTCGGCGCCACCGGCAACAATTTAAAGAACGTAACGGTAGCGTTTCCGCTGGGAAAATTCATTGCGGTAACCGGCGTTTCGGGCAGCGGAAAATCCACGCTTATTCACGATACGCTTTACCCGATCCTGAACCAGCATTTTTCTTCAACGCCAAACGCGACCCGCTGCCGTACAAAGAAATTGAAGGCCTGGAACACATCGATAAAGTAATTGAAGTAGACCAGTCGCCGATTGGCCGTACGCCGCGTTCCAACCCGGCTACCTATACCGGTATGTTCACCGAAATCCGGACTTTGTACGCGCAATTACCGGAAGCGAAAATCAGAGGGTATACCGGCCGGACGATTTTCGTTTAACGTAAAAGGCGGCCGCTGCGAAATCTGCGAAGGTGCCGGTATGCGCACCATCGAAATGAATTTTATGCCGGACGTATACGTGCCCTGCGAAACCTGCAAAGGCAAACGCTACAACCGCGAAACCCTGGAAGTACGCTTCAAAGGCAAATCGATTACCGATGTGCTGGAAATGACGGTAGAAAAAGCCGTAGAGTTTTTCGAAAACCAACCCCGAATTCTGCGCAAGGTAAAAGTACTAAACGAAGTTGGTTTGGGCTACATTACCTTGGGCCAGCAGGCAACTACCTTATCGGGTGGCGAAGCGCAGCGGGTAAAACTGGCCACCGAACTTTCGAAAAAAGATACCGGCCAAACTTTTTATATTCTGGATGAACCTACCACCGGTTTGCACTTTCAGGATATTCAGCATTTAAGTGAAGTGATTCAGAAACTGGTAGATAAAGGCAATACCGTTCTCATTATTGAGCACAACCTGGATCTGATAAAAGTAGCCGACCATATTATTGATATCGGTCCGGAAGGCGGCGATGCGGGCGGAACGGTGGTAGCCCAAGGCACACCGGAAGAAGTTGCCAAAGTTAAAAAAGGCTATACGCCGCGGTTTATAAAAGAAGAATTGGCTACGAGTATTTACCGGGAGAAAGAGGCTGCAAAATAGCAAAAAAGGCTGCGAAGAAAAGTCCCCCTTTGGAGGGGGACTTTTGCTATACCGTTTTCTATCCTGTTTAGTATTAGCGGAATAAATTTTCGCATCATAATAGAAACGGTTCTGTTGATATCAACTAAGACCTTCAGAGCTACGGTCAAAAGCTTCGTGCTAACGCGCTAAATTGTGCTCAGGATGACAATAATTTGCAAAAAACGCTATGATTTTGAGTTAAAAAAGTAAAAGCCGTTGCGGAGACTTCCGAAACGGCTTTTTTAATAAAAACGCTATCCTTTCAGCTCCAAAAACTACCGCGATGCTTCTATTTTTTTCTGCAGATCGCGGGCCATGCCTAAATGCATTTTAAGAGCCGGCAATGTATTGGCTGCAAAGGCTTTAAGTTCGGGATCGGTAGCCTGGGCAGAAGCCTGCTGGAACATGGCAACCGCCAATTCATGATCCTTTACCATTTGTGCAATGTAGGCCTGGTCAAACTCATCGCTCATTACTGTAGCCAGGCGGCTGTAAGCCTGTTGGTGTTCCACGTCCATATCTTCCGGGGTAGGCCACTTGCGGCGCTGGGCCAAACGGATAAGCAGGCTATTAGCCCGGGTATGATCCTGTGCCATTTGTATCCCGAACTGCTTTACCTCCGGGCGAACCGCTTTGCGGTCGGCCAGGTTACCGAATTTCACTTCCGCCATACCGCTTTCGGCGGCTTTGGCGGCAAAATCGGCATCTGAAACAAACGTACCGGAAGCGGCTGCCTCCGCAGAAAGCTCACCGGTATCGGTTTGGCCGGTATTGGTTTCAGGAGAAGCAGTTGCCGGGGTGGCAGTACCGGTTGGAGTATCGGTGGTTACCCGTTCGGTGGTTGTGGTGGTTTCGCCGGCACCGGTGGTGCGCTGCGATTCACAAGCGGCCAGGCTTAAACCTGCCGCAGCAAAAAATACCAGAATAAGGGGTTTCTTCATCGTTTGAATATTTAATGACAGGGGTTGTCGGGTTTAACCTCAGGTACCAACGTAGTTTAATCAGGTATGATTTAAAGGTAAGGCTCTAAAACAAAAAAAGCCTTAAAGTTTTCCTTTTTGTTCCAATGCCGGAATGTCTTTCTCCTGAATGCCTTACATGCCTTGTAGCTTGTTATTATTTTCCCGGGCCATATCCAGGTGCATGCGAAGGTTTGGCAGGGTTTTGCTGGCAAAGGCTTTCAGGTCCGGATCGGTGGCTTTCTGAGTTGCCTGCTCAAACATAGCTATAGTTTTTTCATGATCGGAAACCATTTTGGACATATATTCCCGATCGAAATCATTACCGCTCAGGCCTGAGATCCGGTTATAGTCTGTCTTTTCTTCAACCGCCATTCGCTGCTCTGCGGGCCAGCCTTTTTTACGGGCAATCTCTTTCAGTTCAGCATTGGCTTTTGAATGGTCTTCCACCATTTTTTTTCCAAATTTCTTTACCTCTGCGCTACTGCCTTTAGTAGTTGCTGCCTGCCCTAACTGAACTTCTAATATCCCGCCACTAGTTGCTTTAGCAACAAAATTAGAATCCGAAACATACACAAAAGTTGCCGGCGCTCCCGTGGTCATTTCGGCGCTGTCGGCGGCTTGGGCGGCATCGTTATCGGTGCCGGCAATCTCATCGCCTTCGCCGCTGCCAATTTCTTCGGTAGAAGTACTATAATTATCACTGCCGCCACCTTTATTGTCGCAGCCAAAGCCAAAACAGACCGCCAAAGCAAACAAACTACCAAACGTAATTTTCTTCATAGTTTCAGGGTTTTAAAATATGAATTATTGATATAAATTTAAAAATCTGCGTTTTCTCCTCAAACGGAATTCAAAACGGCGGGTTTATTTTGGTTCAGGTTTTTACAAAAAAGTTCCGGTTCTAAAAAAATATTTCAGTTCCGGTTAAACCCTTGCGTATCAGAACCATCAAAGCCGTATATTTATTAAAATAATATTAAATCCGAAAGATCTGACCACATGAAAAAGTTAAGTTTACCTAAATGGAGCATGCTGGTTACTGCCGGTTTGCTGGTTTTTACCGCCTGTAAAAAAGATACCGAAGTAAGCCCGGAAGAAATGGTGGTTTCGGCGGAAGATAATGCCCGGCTGGAAACAGAAATGGAATCTGTGCAGAACTTTGTAGACGCCGAAGCGGCCGATCCGGATCTGCAAACCTCAAATTCCAGCAAAAGCGGCAACCTGGCCAATTGTGCTACCCGCACCTGGGATGCCGCTACCAAAACCCTCACCATAGATTTTGGCACTACAAATTGCCTGTGCCGGGACGGCAAATACCGCCGTGGCCAGATAATCTCCGTTTTTAATGGTCCGTGGCGTACTACCGGTTCTTCGGTAACTACCACCCTCAATAATTATTTTGTGAACGATAATCAGCATGCCGGTACCCGCGTGGCTACTATTCTAACCAACGAACCGGGCAGTAATTTAAAATACCAGGTCGAAGTTAAAAATGCCAGCATTGTTTTCCAGAATGGTACTTCCCGCGACTGGAACGCCCTGCGCGAAGTAGAGCGCACTGCGGGCCAGGGCACCCAAATGCTAACCGACGATGAATACCTGGTAACAGGAACGGCCCAGGGCACGAACCGCCGGGGAGTAGCTTTTACCGCAACCATCGGCCAACCCTTAAAGAAAGTATTTCAGGTAGGCTGTGCCCGTAATTTTGTTGCGGGAACTATAACCATTACCAACGCCCGCCAGCAAAGCATGCTGCTAAATTACGACCCTAACGGCACGGAAGCCTGCGACAAAGTAGCATCGGTTACCATTAACGGCAAAACCAGGCTTATTACCTTACGCTAAATTTCAGGTTATTTTATTTAAAACCCGTATTAATTTCGCAGCTTAATTTTATCAGAATCCGTTTCTAAACCTGGAACGGATTTTTTTTATTTTTATCTGTTGCCAGCCCTGGCATTCTCCCGTATGAAGCCAACATCTGATCTGTTCACTTATTAATTTATTAAGCGTCTGATTTATGAAAGCCACCTGTTACCAGCTCCTGCTTTGCAGCTTTTTACTCCTGATTTTTACGATTTCGCCGGTCGTTCTGAAAGCGCAGCACGATGACCTAACGGGGCCTAACCGGGGCGTTATAAAAGTGCGGCCCCTCCAGTTTGGGGAATATTATGCTTCTTACGAAAACATTAAGCACGACGACCAGAGCAACGAAATAGGGTTAGGTTTTATTTATAAAAGTTTTGTGGGCGCCAACGAAAAAGACCGCAATACTTTAAACGATTTTTACAGCACGTTCATAGACGAAGAAGAGTATGCTATATCGGATGTAGCCGGCATTGTGGTGCGCATGACCCAGCGCAATTATTCCTCTAAAACCCGCGACATTCCGGAAGGCTTTAACTACGGGCCGGTGTATATGTACCGCTTTATTGCCTACCACCCGGACCTGTTACGCACCGTAGAAAACGAAGTGATAGGAAGAATGTATCAACACGTGATAAGTTTCCATTACCAGGTGGGTTACCAGTTTATTCTGGGCAAACACCTGAGCATAGAACCATTTTTCGGGGCTGGGTTCCGGGCCAAATATGCCAAAGCGCAGATCAGCAAAGGCCGCACCGAAGAACGGGTTATCGGACCGGTAAAAGTTACGCCGGATAAAAATTCTACAATTGCCGGCGCCCCTTCTTTAAACCTGAATTTTCAGGTAGGATATGTTTTTTAATTGTTGATTGTTGATTGATTTACCTAACATAAATATCGCGTCATCCCGAGCGTTAGTCGAGGGAACTTATAAAGCCATATTTCAGGAAACACTTTCTGATCTCTAAAACCTAGCGTTTTTATAAGCTGTTATCTTGAGCGAAGCCGAGGGAATTATCGCATACCGAACTCGAACGAAAGTAACTTTTTAAGGAATTTATCGCTCAGTCGCTCTAAATTCCATAGCAGTACGCATAAGTTTCTTCGACAGGCTCAGAATGACGTAATAATGTTAACTCAAAAAATTACTTTCTAAAAAAGAAAAGCACCTTAAATAAGGTGCTTTTCTTTTACTTTTTTACCTGAACCGATAGCGTTTTCATTGTGAATTCATCAAATAAAACGCTATGGTTTTGGGCTTAAAAACTCATGAAAGCTTTGCGGAGATCATTTCCAAATCTCCAAATTTCCAAATCTTCAAATCAGAAATTACTCCCCGGTGAAGGCCGGTTTGCGTTTTTCGTTGAAAGCGGTTACGCCTTCTTTATAATCTTTGGAGTTGCCGGCAATTTTCTGGCAATGGGCTTCATAATCCAGCATTTCGTCTAAAGAAGAATTGAAGGATTTATTCAGCATTTTCTTCATCAAACCAATGGCTTTGGTTGGGGCGGCGGCATAGCGCTGGGCCAGTTCGTTAACGGCGGCATCCAGTTCTTCCGGGGCAACTACTTTATTAACCATACCCAGTTGCAGAGCTTCTTCAGCTTTAACTTTAGAGCCCAGGGTACTTAATTCAAAGGCTTTCATGGAGCCTACAATGCGCGGCAGGAAATAAGACGAACCCGAATCCAAAACCAAACCTACATTTACAAAAACTTCAATTAAGCTGGCTTCGGTAGAAGCTACGATCAGATCCGATGCTAAGGCCAGGGAACAACCCGCGCCGGCAGCTACGCCGTTCAGTTTACAAATAATGGGTTTTGGCAGGTTGCGCATGGCCCGGATAATGGGGTTGTAGCGTTTTTCCAGGCTTTCGGAAAGGTCGCGTTTATCGGCACTGGCAATGGCTTTCAGGTCCTGGCCGGAGCAAAAGGCTTTGCCGGCGCCGGTTAAAATTACTACCCGCACGTTGGCATCGCGGGTTACCTGTTTCAGGGCATCCTGCAGTTCGTAGCTTTGTTTATCGTTAAAGGCGTTAAATACATCGGGCCGGTTAAGCGTGATGGTGGCAATTCCGTTCTCTACGGTATATAAAAGGCATTCGTACATGATCTTCGGGGTTAAGTTCGCAATTCCAAAAATAGAAGAATAAGCCGGGTTGGGCAAATTGACTTTTTCAGGTTAAAACCCTAGCGTTTTACTTTTGCTTTTCAGCCGCCAAACTTATACCCGAAACTTACCTGAATATTCCGGTTAAAAAGCTCCACATTTTTGGGTTTGGTCAGGCCGTTGTTGATATTCATAAGCCCCCAGTTTACGCGGCCGCAAAAAAAGGTCCGGCCCGGCGTATCGAAAAGCAACCCGAAAAGCAGGCCGTAATCGTTATCCTGAAAATAATTGGAAATATCGGCGGTTTGCGTGCCGTTCCGGCCCTGCGCGCTGAACAGGAATGCCCCGTAACCGCCCGCCTGAAACGTAACCGGATCGAAATAAAAGTTGGCCATAACCGGAATGCTCAGATAATTAAGGGCCAGATCGATGTTGCTGGCGGTTACGCCCTGGTGCGAATAATTAAGCTCCCCGCCTGCTCCCAAAAGCTCCGAGATTTGCACGTAACCAAAAAATCCGCCGTGGTAGCCAATAAAAATATCCGATTCGGCCAGGTTGGTAACGTTGGCAATGTTTACTCCCAGCTTCAGGCCGGCAGTTCGTTGGGGCCGGAAAGGTGCATAAGTCGCATCCGGGGTAGAGGCAACTACCTGGGCCCGGGCTGCCGGCAGGCAGAAAAGCCCTACCAACAGAACCGTTAAAAATGCTTTCAAACGAGTCAGGTTAAAATTTGTATCCTACCTGGATCTGGGCGTTCCGATTACGAAGGTTTACCTGGTCTGAAGTGGTCAGGTGGTCGTTAATATTCATCAGCCCCAGATTGAACCGGGCGCCCACAAAGGTAACACCCATGGGGCAATAAGTAAGCCCGACTACCAGCCCGAAATCGTTTTTTTCCAGCATTTGGTTAATCTTCTGTTTTTCCAGGCCCACTCTTGAATCGGCTTTAAGCAACCTGGCACCGTACGCGCCCAGCTGGAAGGTGGCAGGCCCATCGTACAAATTGATCATTACCGGAATGTTTAAATAGCTCAGGCTGATATCCAGGAAATTGCCCGAAACGCCTTGGCGTGAATAATTGATCTCCGCCCCGAAACCAGAATTTTCACTGACCTGGTACGCACCGAATACGCCGGTATGAAACCCGATAAAAGGGTCGTTGGTGGCTATTTCGGAAATTGAAGAAATGTTAACGCCGCCCTTAATGCCGTAATGAAGAACCGGCTGAAAGGAAAAAGGTACCTCTTTTAAAAGTTGCGCCTGCAGGTTCTGCCCCATCAGGACCAAAAGAAAAATAAAAAAAGCTTTCAAAAGGAATGGATCTAAAAAATTATGCCGGCAATTATCAGGAGTTTCAAACCCAAATAAACCTTCTCTGGTTAGGCCGGCCATTTACTATTGCTGGCCTAAAGACTACAAAAACGGCCAGCCTGTTGCACTTGATTTTAATTATTCCGGCCGGCCGGTTTTGGCAGAAGTCAGAAGTTAATTTTCCTGGTTCCGGACCCCGAAAAGCGGCAACTCAGATTTTTGACTTTCTCTCAAATTATAACAGCTTTTTCCGGTTGCTTCCGTTAAATATAAATTTGCTGCAAACTCTTTAATAAACCTGTTGTAGTGCCATCTCCTGCTATTAAAAAAGGCGCCTTTATAGCCGGCGGCCTGCTCTTACTTCTTGGAATAACGGCATGGGTGTTGTACCTGAACCGGGAAAAGCTGTTGCCGCAGGTAAAGGAAGTTAAATACTTACGCGCAGAAATGGCCCGTGACACGGCTTTGGTCAAGGCCGGGTTATTGGTACAGAATTATGCCCCGTTACCCTTCCGGATAGACAGCGTAAATTACATTATCCGAAACACCGGCGAAAAACTTGGCTGGGGCGGGCAGGTAATTGGCAAAAAATTCGCCCCATTCGGCGACCGGGTTTTGAATTTCCGGCTGTACCTGAACACTGAAAAATACCGGGAGCACCTGCTCCGGCAGCAGGGCGCTGATAGCCTGGACCTGGAGGTAGCCATGGCCGTTTATGTAGATCTGCCGTTTATGCAGCCGCAAACCATTACCATAAACCGCACGGTTACCACGGCCATTCCCAAAGCCCCGGCTTTTAAAATAGATACCTTAATGGTAAAAAGTTTTTCGCCTAAAGCGGGTTACACGTTTCTGTTGCAGCTAAATACCGGCAACACCAATTTACCCGATCTGAAGATCCAGGATCTGGCCTATGAGGTCCGGTTTGCGGACGGCACTTTTATAGATGGCCGGGTAGATTCAACTTTTATCCTGAAAGAAGGCGAATACACCATACAGGTACCTTTAAATCTGGAAACCGCCGAAATGGTAGCCCTTATCCGGAAAAAACTAAGCGGCAAAAAACAGTGGCATTACCAGGCCAAAGCCTCTGCTATTGCCAGCAGCAAACAACCGCTTTTCGAAAAATTTAAAGTGAGCATCAGTAAAGATGGCACCCTGGATGCCAGCGCATTGGGCAGCGGCGGCGGCGAACTGGCTTTGCCTTCGGTTAAACAGATTAAAAACCTGCGCCTGGTCCGGAAAGAAAAGAACACGTTCCTGGAAGCCGGCTTACTGGTTTACAACCCCGGCCCATTGCCTTTATACATAGACAGTGCCCGGTACACCGTGCGGTACCAGGGCAAAACCATTGCCCAGGGCAGCCGGAATTATGAAAAGACCTTACCAAAAGAAGGCACGCAGGAATTGCTGCTGCAACTGGCCATGAACAACGACCGGTACCGGCAAATGATGGCCCAGGTTAAAGGCCAGGAAGAGATTCCGCTGGAAATAAAGCTAGACCTGATCTATGACCTGAAAAATAACCCGCGGCAGCGCCTTTCCATTAAAAAGACCATACAGGCACCCGTGCCCGCAAGCGGCGGCCTGCAGGTGGCGGGCCTGAAGTTAAAAGAACTGGACCCAACCAAAGGCGCCCACTTATTATTGCGGTTGGAGGCGCAGAACAACCAGCTGGCCGGCCTGGAACTGGATGACTTAAACTATAAGGTGCTGGTAGGCAAAGATCTGGAACTAACCGGCCGGTCGGCTAAATCAATTTCCGTAGGCAAAGGAATTTCCGAAATTGAGATCCCGCTCAACCTTTCGGCCGATGATGTTAATTTGCTGGTGCGACGGTTGCTGCAGGGCACCCAGGACTGGCACTACCAGTTTTCCGGTTCGGCCCTGGTTTCTTCGGAGAATGGCTTGCTGGAACGCACTCCTATTGCCCTGCAAACGTCCGGCGAACTGGAAACCGGCAGCGGCGGCAACAAAAACCTGATGCCTTCCATCAGTAAAATAGATTCGCTGGCGTTTACCATTCATTACGATTCGGCCTGGGTTAAAATACACCTGCAGGTACACAACCCGCTGCCGGTAGCTTTAAACATCCAGCATCTGGACCTGGATGTAGTGCACAACAAGGATTCTTTTGCGGAATTGAAAAACGGGAAACCATACGTGCTGCCGGCTAACGGCACTACCGGCGCCTGGCTTTACCTGGCCGTAGATTATGCCGCCTGGGAACGCCATATAAACCACCACCAGCTGGAAGACAGCCTGCAGCTTTCCATTCCGATTACGATTACCGGCTCCGTGGGCAACCTGGCGCCCCAAAAAATACCCATTCAGTTCCACCCTCAAATTCCCATGCCTTACAGCCCGGTTACCATTTTACAGAAATCGAAGTTTGGGGGAATTGGCCGCGGCGGCCTGAAATTTAACGGCGATGTATTGGTGCAAAATGCCAACGTAAAAGACCTCCAGATAAGCAATACCCATTACCAGATAAACCTGGAAAACGGCGTAGATATGTGCGGCACCATAAAACGGACCTATACCATTCCACTAAACCAAAGCAACCTGAAATTTCCGTTTAGTTTAGGTCCGGGTGAAGCTATAAAAATGATGACCCGCATGTTTTTCGGGCCGCCCAAAATGCATTATAAAATTAACGCCACCGCCCGCATAAGCACGCAAGCCGCAATTATGCAAAACGTGCACTTCACCTTCGAGAACCACAACGTAACCGACCTGAAGCAAACCAAAGAGCCCAGCCCCCGGTTTAAAAAATCGCAGGTGCCGCAGGTGGTGCAGCAGTAAAAACCAATGCCGGTTTTTTCCTTCAAATTGATACCGTTTTACCGGCAATCATGGTCATAAAGCTGGGTGTAGGAATTGGCAGAGCCATTGGCGCCTGTAACTACCGCGGTTAGTTGCGTAGGATAGCCCTCGGCATTATACTGGTAAGAATAGTTGTAAACAATAGAATCGGTGGAACCGGCAAACCGGTCTACGTTGTGAATTACATTGTTCGCTTTATTAAACCCGTTCTTATAGAATTCCGAAGTGGCTGGTGCTTTTTTATTATCGAAAGTCCAGATAGAAGTATAATCCAGCACCATGTTATTGTTGCTGTTTTTGTAAACTTCCTCCTTCAGAACACCGTTTGGCAAATGCGTATAATTCGTTATCCAGGTTGCGTGGTTCTTATTGGCAGGCAAATACAAGCTTTTCTTCAGCAGTTCGCCGCCGGCATTATAATCGTAAAAGGTACTGCCGGTTTCGGCAATGGTCGTCGAAGCCCCGGTTTTGCCATAAGTAGTCCGTTTTTTGAGCAGGCCGCTGGCGTGGTATTCGGTTACCGCATAACTGGTAAGCGTGCTGTCGGTTTTCCGGAACGTTTTACTGGTAACGGTTAGGCCGGATGCATCATATTCGTATAAAAGGTAATCATTGGAATAATAATTCTGGCGGGTCAGGCGGCGGTTGCTGTCGTAAAAATTTTCGGAAATATTGTTTCTGGTGCCATTGCTATTCTGCGAATATAGTTGGGTTAGCAAACATACCGGCTGGGCTGGGTTGGAAATATCCGGCGCCGGATCATCTGGTTTGTCTTCTTTGCCGCAGGCAGCGGCCAGCAAAATTGTCAACCCTAAAAATAGTGCGTTTACTTTTTTCATCGGAACAGATAGCGTTTTTTACTGGCAATTGTAAGTCCAGGAGTTAATTAATGGCTGTTGCCCCGGCGTGCCCATAGACTGTACCAGCGGGTAACCATCGGCATTAAAAGTGTAATTGTACTGAAAGGTATTTTGCTGTACCACAGTGCCGGTGCTGTTGTAATGGGTCTGGGTAATGGAGGCCGGAACCTTATTAAAAAGAATGCCGGCGCTGGGCGGTTGCAGGCTATCCCAGAGATCAAAATAAGCAACCTTCTCTGCCGGTGCTTTGCTGTTTGTGAACTGATATTCCCGCGATACCGAAACAGTGATCAGGTCGTTGTTGTACTGTTCTTCCAGCAGGCTGCCGTCCGGGCGGAACGTAAAAGCAGTAAAACCGCTTGGCGTTGCTGGTTGGTTTGCAGCAAAATATGTTATCCGGGTTAGCCGCCGCTGGGCATCGTAGGTATATTCGTTAAACGTAAAAGGCGCAGCAGAAGTAGAATCTGCGGGGTTTGCCAGCGCGTATTTGGTTTCCTTCTGAACTAAAAGATCAGGGGTGTATTCGTAGATCCGGTATTCTGAAAGCGTATGGTCAGCCTTCTTTCTGGTTATTTTATCTACTAGCCCCAGCGTATTGTATTCCACCAGGTCGTAGTTGCTCAGGTAGGTAAGCGGCGAAGTTCTTACGGCTTTAATTACCTGGCCGGCGGCATTGTAGGTATAGGCATATTCGTACCCGTACACATGCGAACTGCTTTCGGTTACCCGGCAGTGGCGCGCCGTTGCCGCCGGAACGCTAACCGGATCAGGGGTTGGATCTTCTTCGGTCCCGCCGCAGCCAAAGGCCAGCAAAACTAACAACCCTGCCAATACCGCATTCAGTTTTTTAAGCAATTCCATAGCGTTTTACTGGCAGTTGTAGGTGTACTTCGAAACATTTGTATACACCCCATCGGTTACGGTAATACTTTCTGTTGGGTAGCCGGCACTGTTAAAAGTATAAGTTGAGGTTCTGGCGTGGCTATAAACAAACGGAATATGGAATTTAATGGCAAAAGAAAGCTCGTTATTCGCTGTCAGATAAGTAAAAGGAGAGTCTTTCCCGAAAGGCGTTTTATTATTATCGTGGGTTAATTCGGCTTCGCTGAACAACTGCATGGTATTGGTATTCCGGTTTAACTCCCAGGTTACTATGGAGATCTTGTTAGCGGCCGGATACGTGTAATCTACCCGGTTAATAATAATGGCCGGCTGGTTCACATCGTGCGAAGACCTGGTAGCTAACCGTTTCTGAGAATCATAGGCAAGGCTGTAGATACCCCACACCTGTATGTTTCCGGGGGTAGACAATCCGTTGCGCGTAGTAATTTTAACGGGAAGGGAGTCGTTATTATATTCAAAGATCTCTATGCTGGTAGTGTCTAACCGGGAGTTCAGCCGGAACTTTTTCCATACTTTACCTATGGTGTTATACTCAAAAACCTCTTTCCCGTAGGCATAAGATTTTTGCTGTATTTTTCCCTGAGCGTTGTAAGAATAAATGCTGGTGAGGGTGTCGTCTTTAGATCTTGTAAGCTGGCAGCTGGTAAAATTTTCCGGCGCCGGATCTGTATTGACTGGCGTAACCGGGCTGGTATCGTCGTCTTTGCCGCAGCCAACGGTAAGCAACATTGCTAATCCTAAAAATATGGCGTTTACTTTTTTCATTTTAATCTGTACTGTTTTTTTATTGGCAGATATATGTGATGCTATCTTCCAACACTGCTGGTCTTCCACTACTGGAGGTTCTTTTAGAAACCGGGAAACCATCCGAATTATAGCGGTAAAGATAATTCCAGGTATTGGTTTGACTGCCGTAATTTGCCGTTTTGAGGACCAGATTATGCTCCGAAAGCATATCTTCCAGTTGCAGCATTTTCCCGAATCTTGGCGCCCGCGGCTGGTTATCGAAGGTATATTCTTCTGTACCACTTAATTTTGGTCCGGAAGGAGGAACTTCAAACCATTTAGAAATTACTTTATTTGCCGCCGGGTAGGTAAATTCCCAGTATTGAGATGGCGTTGTGCTTCCAGCGCCAAACAGGCTTTGCTTAATGAGCTTTTGGTTCGCATCGTAATCGTAAATGTACCAGTTGGCTAAAACAGGTCCCGAAGCAGTCCGGTTGGTGAAGTTATTTTGTCTTTCTACTTTTCCGGCGGCGTTATACTGGTAAGTATAATACTCCCAGAGATCATTGTAAAAAAACCAGCTCATTTTAGAAACTTGGTTATCGGCATTATATTCAAAATCGATATGCCCCCTTAGCGCATTGGTTCCTAAGGACGCATTGATCCAGAATTCATCTTTTTTTATAAGGTTGCCCTGCCCATCGTAATTATAAGCGAATTTATAAATGGAGCCGCCGCCATCATGAATCTGCCATTCGGTAAGCTGGCATTTTGGCGAAACTACTTCCGGTTCCTTCACTTTAACGGTATCATCCTCTTTCCCGCAACCAATTGCCAGCAAAACCACCAACCCTAAAACTACCACCTTTACTTTTTTCACTAATTCCATTACCGTTCCGGGCTAAAAACAAAAATCCCGGCCAAGTTATTAAACTTCGCCGGGATCCGCAAATCGTGTTAGCCTTCTAAAAGACCAAACCTTTAATTTATCGCTTTCAGGTTCATAACCGTGGCTTCGCCTTTAATGGTGGCTTCGCCGGTTTCTTTTTCGGAGATAATGGTATCTATCTGGGCGCGGTGTTTTTCGCCAATCACTTCCTTCACGGTAAACGTAGCCACGTATTTCATATCCACGAACATCGGTTTCACAAAAGCCATGCTCTGCTTTAAATAGATGGTGCCTTCGCCGGGAAAAAGCGTACCGAAAACCTTGGAAAAAATAGCGCCGCCCAGAAAGCCGTGCATGATCGGTTTTTTGAACATGGTGCCGGCCGCATAATCAGCATCGGTATGGATCGGGTTGCGGTCGCCGGTAATTTCGGCAAAGCGGTTTACTTCTTCCTGGGTAAACGAAAATTCGTGGGTGTAAACGGCGCCGGTTTCTACTTTTACACTGGTGGCTGCTTGTGCTGGATTCATATTTCAGGGGGTTAGGTTTGGGGTTATAATTCAGATACTTAAAACAAAATAATTTGTTCCGGAAGCTATTTTAAACAATTATTATCAGAATTGAGGCTTAAAAGTGGTAAACAGGGGTTAAATTTTTGTAAATAAGTAATTTTTGAAATTTTATGCCGAAGTTTTTGCGTACCTTTGCGGCACTATATAACTGAATACTTTATAGTTATAAAAAAATCAAATACTTTTTGCCAATAAGTTTAATAAAAATCACCAATGGAAAACCCTAATACTTTATTCAACACCTGGATGGATGTTCAGAACAAAATGACCAAGAACATGGTGGAAATGAATGAAAAGCTGCAAAAGACAATGATCGGCGGCGAAATGATGGAAAAAGGCAGCGACCTGTACAAAGAGTGGCTGGAAAAACAAAAAGGGTTACTAAACAACCTGGTTAACCAGACCGGCAACGTTACGGCCAACGGCAAAACTACTGCTTCCGAAACTACTTCTGAAACTACAAACCCTGCTGATTTCTTCCAGAACTGGATGAACATGCAGAACGATGCGATGCAAAAGTGGATGGAAACTACCCGCTCTTTCACCGAAAATATGATGAAAGGCCAGACCAACGCTTTTAACCCGTGGGCCGGCGCCCAGAACATGCCTAATAACTTTATGGGCGGCTTTAACAACATGTTTGGCGGTAATAATATCTTCAGCGGCCTGAACAAAGCCATGGCCGATATGCCGAAATTCATGAACCCAACCACGGCCAAAGAAGCGTTCGATGATCTGCTGAAAGGCACCCAGACCTACGCCAAAATGTACGAAATGTGGAAGCCATTTTTCCAGAACATGCCAAAAGGCGGCGGTTTTGATATGGATGCCATGAAAAAAATGTTCGATCCGGCTGCCTACAAAGGCCTTATCGATCAGATGTTCGGCTTCAACCCAACCGGCAACCTGACCCAGCTGTTCGAACAGACTTCCAAAGCTATATCTACCATGTATGGCAACTCCCGCCAGATGGGCGATTCTATGCTGAACATGTTCGGCAAAGAGCGCGACCTGATGGAAGGCATGATGCCGTTTGGCACCAGTTACGTGTCGGAAATGAACAAAACCATGTTCAACAATTTCCGCCAGGGCATGCTGCCGTTCTTCCGCATCTCTGCCCCGGGCAAAGAGCAGGAGCAACTGGATAAGATGTTCGAAATGCAGGAAAAACTGGTGAACTACAACGTGAAGCAGAACGAAATGCAGTTCCTGATCTACACCAACGCTTCTACCGCCTGGACCGAAGTAATGAACGTGCTGAAAAACCGTACCGAAGAAAACAAAGAGTACAGCAACTTCCAGGAATTCTACGGCGAATGGGCCAGCATTAACGAAAAGATCTTTATCAACCTGTTCAGCACCGAAGAATTCTCCCGTTTACAGGGCGAACTGATCGGCCTGGGCCTGGACCTGAAGAAAGGTTTTGAAGAGCAGATGGAAGGCATGTTGGAGCCGTTTCCGGTAGTTTTGAAATCTGCCATGGAAGAAGTTTACCGCACCAACTACGACCTGCGCAAAGAACTGCGCAACCTGCAGAAAACCGTTAAGGAAATGCAGAAGTCTATGGAAAACGGTACTTCAAACAGCGAAAAAACTGCCAAAACCGCTTCCGCTAAAAAATAATTTCTGTTGCAATTAATTCAGCTTAAAAGATCATGATAAAGGTAAACCCAACCAATGCCGTGCGCGAATACGCTGACATGGCCGCCAAACTGGCCAAAGGCTACGAAACCCTCCAGAATATTGAAGCCGTAGAGGTTGCAACCACACCCAAAGAACTGGTTTGGAAGCAGGACAAAGTGCAGCTTTTCCGCTACACCCGTTCCAAGGCCGCAACCATTAAAACCCCGGTTTTAATTACCTACGCGCTGGTTAACCGCCAGGACATGATGGATATTCAGCCGGACCGCAGCTACATTAAAAACCTGCTGGACCTGGGCCTGGACCTGTACATGATAGACTGGGGCTACCCTACCGAAGCCGACAAATACCTGACCATGGACGACTATGTGAACGGGTATATGAACGAGGCGGTAGATTTTATTTCTGAAGAAAGCGGTGTAAACAAGATCAACCTGATGGGCATCTGCCAGGGTGGTACGTTGAGCACCATTTATTCGGCTATTTACCCGGAGAAGGTTAAGAACCTGATAACGCTGGTTACGCCAATAGATTTCTCTACCAACGATGGTTTGCTGTTCCGCTGGGCCAAAGACATGGATATTGATAAAATTGTGGACTCTTACGGCAACGTACCGGGCGAATTCCTGAATTCAGGTTTCGCGCAGCTGCGCCCGATGAGCAAAACCGGCAAATTTATCTCTACCATTAACATGATGGACGATCCGGAAAAGATCCTGAACTTCCTGCGCATGGAAAAATGGATAGACGACAGCCCGAATCAGGCCGGCGAATGCTACCGCCAATTCATGAAGGACCTGTATCAGCAGAACAAGCTGGTAGAAGGCACTTTGGAAATTGGTGAGCACACCGTTAACCTGAAGAACATTACCATGCCGTTGCTGAACATTTACGCCGAAGAAGACAACCTGGTACCGCCAGCTGCTACTACGCCGTTAAACGATCTGGTAGGCACCAAAGACACCACCCTGTACAAGTTCAAGGGCGGCCACATTGGGGTATTTGTTGGTTCCCGTTCGCAGAAAGAGCTGGCTCCGGCCGTTGCTACCTGGCTGAAAGACCGCGACAAAAAATAAGTAACGCTACAACGCCGGCTTGCTTAAAGCCGCCGTATTCATAACTTTACAGCGCCTTTACCCGTATGGGTCAGGGCGCTGTTTTTTTTACTAATGCCCGATTTTTTGAAACTCCCCTCTTATCATTTCATTTCCCTGCCAAACCAAACCGAAGCTGCTTACCTGGACGAAGGTCCGAAGGATGCCCCGGTTATTTTGTTCCTGCACGGCTTAGGCGATTCTGCCTTTATCTGGACCAATACCATAAATGCCCTGAAACACAAATACCGCTGCATTGCCTTAG
Organism: uncultured Cytophagales bacterium; assembly: GCA_963751205.1. Taxonomy (GTDB): domain Bacteria; phylum Bacteroidota; class Bacteroidia; order Cytophagales; family Hymenobacteraceae; genus Adhaeribacter_A. The sequence continues at coordinate 98,470 of CAVVTI010000002.1, forward strand.
ACCTTCCCGGCCACGGCCGTACCGAAGTACCGGGCTTCTCTTTTAAGATGTTCGATTTTGGCGAATTTGTACTGAAGTTTCTGCAGGAGCTTAAAATTAAAAACCTTATTCTGGCCGGCCATTCCATGGGCGGGCAGATAGGCATTATTTTAACTTTACGCATGCCGGCCATGATCGAAAAGCTGATTTTGGTGGCCCCGGCCGGTTTTGAAGTTTTTACGGATGCCGAAAAAGTAATGCTGAAAGCCGGCCTGCAACAAACAAAAAGCTGGGCTAAAAATACCGGAGCCCTGGCTACCAAAGTAAAAGCCGACCGCCAGACGGGCCTGCAGCTTTCCATGGCCCACATGCTGGCCGAACCGATCTTCGATTTTCTGCCGCAGCTGGATTTACCGGTTCTGGTAGCCTTCGGCGAAAACGATGGCTTTATTCCTAACCGTTTCCTGCATCCGCTCACTACCTCCCAGGTAGCCCGGGCCGGCGCTTCGCAGATCCCGAATGCGGAGCTGCACATTTTTGATAGGTGCGGGCATTATCCGCAGAATGAGAAAGTGAAGGAATTTAATGAGGTGGTGGGGATTTTTTTGCGGTTGTAGAAAGCAGAGCAACTAAATTATGGCTTGATTTTTAATCTGAATTCGATAGCTTTTTTTATTGACATTCATATTCATAAGAAGTTACAGTATTGCTTTTTCCGACTTCAGAACGAATGCTTTCAATTGGGTAACCGGAGGCATTAAAAGTATAAGATGTGGTTGATGAAACTTGTTGAAAAACTACACCATTCTGATAATTAACGCCTGTCATGGATATTTGATTATGCTTCATTATGGTATTTGATAACTCATAGCCGTGATTAGGAGTTTTCTGATTGTCATAGGTTATTTCAAATTCAGAATCTAACTCCATAATGTTAGTATATATATTCAGTTTATAATTCGACCTTTTTACCTTATTTGCTGCCGAATAAGTAAAATCTGAGCGCGTTTGCACTACTCCTGGCTTACTTAAATCGTAATTTTCAGTGCTTACTACCCGTTTGTTGGCATCATATGTAAAGGTATTAGAGCCAAAAGCTTCAAATTGGCCTGGTACATTTGTCTGCCGCGAATAAGTAATTTTTACCAACAAGGAGTCAGTATTATATTCATAATCCTGAAAACTATAGGGCACATTATTTACCGCAAGGTTATTAGCTCTTGAAATTTTCCCAAGATTATTATAATCATATGAGATTCCTGGGCTATTGCCATTTTTTGCAAGAATTAATTGCCCTTGATTATTATAAAAGAATTCAGTTGTGCCGCTTCCTACACCTATTGATTTCTTTAATCTGCAATTCTTAAAAACCTGTGTTTGTGGTGGCACTACCGTATTATCTGGTTGAGGTTCCGGTTCATCGCCACCACAACCCAAAGCCAGCAGAGTTGCCAACCCTAAAATCAAAGCATTTACTTTTTTCAACATTTCCATACCATTTTCAAAAACAAAAATCCCAACAAAATAGAGAATCTTGTTAGGATTTACAAAATTTGTTACCAGAATTCCAGATCAGGAATGCGTAGAGACAAGGCAATGCCTTGTCTCTACAGACCGCGGACCTCCATTTAAAAAATTAAAGGTAGCTTTTACAGAAAGGCCGCAATTAAATTATACCTTCCCAGGATTCTTAACTAAGATCTTATAGCCAGCTATAGACAAAGGTTTCTGTAGTGGTGGCATTAGGGCCCTGATGCGTAACCGAAACGGGATAGCCTTCGGCATTATACGTGTAGCGCCGGGTATAAATGGTGCCGACGGTATTATTGGCAAAGGTTTGTTTAGAGTAGGTAATATTATGTTTAAATCCCAGGTTAAAGTCTCCGGTATTATCGATCACCCCAAGCAATTGGGCCGGGTTATTTTGCTTATCGAATTTTACTTCCCGGGTATGTAATAAATAATTTAAGGCCGGGTCTCCGGTATTAGGATCATGGGTTTTTAGTACAGCGGTAGAATCTGTTGGGTAAGTAAGTTCGGTAAATGAAACCGGGGCGGTAAGATCCTGGCCAAAAAAAGTTTTTTCCTGTTTTAAACGCTTGTCGTTATAGTAAGTAAATTCCCTGATATCGGTAAGGCTGGCCGGTTGGGTGGCTGAAGTGGAAAGAAAATTCCTGATCTTAGATAGCGAACCATCCGGGTAATATTCATACGTTAAATAATGGTCAAACTGGGCGTGAATATCTTTTCTGATGGCCTGCCCGTTAGCGTTGTAGTCGATGGTTTCATAATACAAAACGGCATTCCCGGCCCGGTAATCGATCCGGGCTATTTGTTTCTTTGGGTTATACATGTATTCGGCTACAAAATCCTGGCCTTCAAAGAAAGAATAACTGATCAATGAAAATCTGGAATTTGTGTTATCCGCCGGGTCAACCGGTTCCGGATCATTCTTCCCGCAGCTAACGACCAGTAGAACCGCCAACCCTAAAACCAGCGCATTTACTTTTTTCAAAAATTCCATAGTGATTTACTGACAGTTGTAGGTCCAGTAATTGGTCATAGGTTGCTGGCCCGGAAAAGAGATAGTTTGTTCCGTGGGATAACCTTCTGCATTATAAACATAACTGTAACTAAAGGTTTTTTGCGCTACCTGTGCGCCTTGAAAAAACTGCGTTTCTTCTAAGGTTGCGGGTAAAAGCCCAAATTTTATTATGCCGCTGGGCCTGATATTTAGTGGCGGCAAATTAAAATAAACCAGATCGCTGCCTGGCGCTTTGCTGTTAGGAATAAAATGGATCACATCGCGCCAACTGATCATTATTGGATTGCCGCCATATTGCTCATGGGTAAAAGAATTCTGCTGCGAGTAATTATAAAGATTATAGCTGTTAATTAACGATGATTGGTAAGGCGAATGGTTAACCCTTACCAGCCGTTTAGCAGTATCGTATACAAAGTTCTGCTCCGAAGCGGGAACCAGCGAAGCAGAATCGCCGGGGGTAGCAAGTTTGTACCAGATCTCTTTGCCTACTAAGGAATCCGCGTTATACAAAAACCGGCTCATATCAGATAGTTCTTTAGCCGGCATGATATAGCGTTTGATCATGGTAATTTTGCCGGTTTTGCTATAGAAGATCACATCTTTCATGCCGCCGGAACCGTTTACTTTCCGGTAGGTAGCGCCGGAAACCTGGCTGTTGGCATTGTATTCAAATTCCCACACGGCAGGCCCGTAAACTTCGTTAAATTCATATTTAACCGGCAGACAAGCTTTTGAGGTTGTTACACTTCCAGGGTTATTTTGCGGCTGAACCTCTTTTTCTTTCCCGCAACTAACAGTCATCAAAATAGCCAGGCCTAAAACCAAGACGTTTATTTTTTTCATCAGTTCCATGCTGTTTTACTGGCAGGTGTAGGTATATTTCCATATTCGGGCAGGCTGGCCGGCAATAGTAGAAATACTTTGAGTTGGATATCCTACAGCATTATAGGTATGGCTTACAGATTCGAAAGTGGTTGGCCCCGGAACGCCATTGGTAAAAGGAGTAACTGTAAGGGAAAGCTTATTATGCGGGAAAATCGATTTGAAAATATCATTATCGCCCCGTGGTAACTTATGATTATCGAAGGTATACATAATCTCACTCTTATATTCCCACGAGTTTGTAACCGGATCCAGGTCATAGACTTGTATCTGCACATCACCGTTCGATAAATGCGTGTAACTGTATTTTGATTTAATTACAGCAGGCTGGTTTACATCATGATAATTCATACCAACAATTTTTTTCTGCGAATCATACAGAAAGCTTTGAATGGATAAGGTTGTGAACGGACCGGAAGAACCGGGCCGCGCCTTGGTAGTGGATTTACTTACCAGCGAGTCGGCATTATATTCATAGGTGTTAATAGTTGTAGTGTCGATACCTGACCGTAATACCAAAAATCTGGAAACCTTCCCTAAAGCGTTGTACTCATAAGTTTCAACATCGCCATGAGTACTTAAAACCTGGCTTATTTTGCCCTGGCTGTTATAGGCGAAGCTATATTGGGCAGTTCCGGTATCGAAAGTAATAAGCCTGCAGCTTTTAAAATTATCCTGTGGCTCCGGCTGATTATTATCCGGCTTCGGATTATCTTTCCCGCACCCCAAAGCCAGCAATACCGCCAGCCCCATCAATACTGCATTTACTTTTTTCAAAAAATTCATAGCGTTTTCAGACAAAAAATCCCGACAAGATAAAAATTCCGGCCGGGATTTACAATTGGTGTTAAATAATGCTGGTTAGTGACAATGATAGGAATAAAAATAAGTTGCTGAATTATTTCCCCCAAACCCACCGCTTTCTAAAGTTCTTCTTATGGTTGGATAACCGTTTGCATTATACTGGTAAATGTGCTCCGTATTATAAACGGTAGAATCAGGTAAATAAGTAGACTTTTGAGTCAGGATATTATTATCAGACATATGGCCAAGAGGAGCGTCTAACGCTCCGGTTAAAAGCTCTAATCCTATATGATTATCAAAAGTAAATTCATGGATGTAAGCTAAGCTTGCAATGTTGTTAGCCATACCATATCCTTCTATCCGGGCAGTATTGGCTGCGGGGTAAAAGTAATTTTCAACTGCCTCAAGCCTAATGCCCTGATAAGCATCAAACAAAGACCTCTTCGACACCTTTTTGTCGCTGTTGTATTCGAACGTATAGTAATAACTTAAGCCTATCGGATCGGTCTGGTTTCTTTGCCCAAAAAAGGTTTTTCTGATCAACAAACCTGCCTGATCATATTCATAAGTTTCATAAAATCCGTTATCATGGGTGGTTCTGATTGGCAGGCCGGAGGTATTGTAATCTACCGTGAAAAACTGATATACGTTTCCCTGTACGGTATTCATCCATTTTGAAATTTTCCCGGCGGAATTATATTCAAGCCTCGTTCCGAACTCCTGCAATTGATCGATCTGGCTTAGCTGACAGCCCTTGATTGCCGGTTTCGGCCAGTCTATGTCTCCTCCGCAACTAAATGCCAGCAAAGCTGCCAACCCTAAAATCAATGTCTTTAGTTTTTTCACTAACGCCACTACCAATCTTTCTTTAAATAAAAATCCCAACAAGATACAGAACCTGGCTGGGATTTGCAATTGGTGTTAAAGCCTTATCTATACCCAAGTTTCCATATTGGGTTCGTATTATACTTATTCTCGGTATAGGTTCAGAAAATTACCCGAAAATGTACCTTTATAGCAGGATATTAAAAGATTGTACCTATTTTTATGATAAGTACAGAAAACCTGCTAAAAATGAACCTAAGCCGATTCGACCGGAATAACCCTTATAATGAATTACCCTTACTCCCCCCTCCCGAAGAAGTGATAGATAAAGAGGTATTGTTAAAATGGGGAAATGCTAAAAGCGCTTTAGCCGCATTAAACGGGAATATGCTCCGGTTGCCAAATCCGCAAATGCTGGTAAACACAATTGCTTTGCGGGAAGCAAAAAGCTCCTCCGCTATTGAGAATATTTTTACTACTGAAGATGAACTGTACAAAGCCGTTTCTGATGCAGTAAAAGAAGAAAATGCCAGCCCCAACACGAAAGAAGTACTTCGTTACCGGGAAGCGCTTTGGGCAGGTTATGAACATATAGCCGAAACCAAAAAAATTGAGGAAGAAGCGATCATAAAAATTTATCAGCAGGTAAAAAATACCCGCCAGCGATTAAGGCCGCCGCAATCGCAGGTTATAATAAAACGCGGACAAAGTGAGCTTCGGGCCGGAGAAATTATTTACACGCCGCCCCGCGGGAAGGGAATTGTTGAAAATAAGCTGGGAAACCTGATAACTTACCTCAATGAGGACCCAACCGATGCCTTACTTAAAATGGTTATCGCGCATTATCAGTTCGAAGCCATTCATCCGTTTACCGATGGCAACGGCCGCACCGGCCGGATATTGAATTTGCTTTACCTGGTAAACCAGAATTTATTGGTTTACCCCGTACTCTACTTAAGTAATTACATAATTGCTACCAAAGACGATTATTACCATTATTTAGCAACCGTTACGCAGCGCCAAAACTGGAAAGACTGGATCATATATATGCTTACCGGAGTAGAACAAACCGCTAAGCACACTACCCGGCTTATAGAAGAAATACTCATTCAAATGCAAGCCACTTTAGCCCATGGAAAACAAAACCTGAAATGGTATACCAAAGAAATAAACGAAGCCTTGTTTACCCAACCCTATATTAAAGCAAAGATCATAAAGGAAATTACTGGCGTAGGGAGCAAAGTAACCCTTACTAAATATATGGGCGAACTGACAGAATACGGCATTGTAAGTCCGCAGAAAGATGGCCGCGAAGTATATTATATAAACAATGATCTGGTGCGGATATTGGAGGGATAGAAACCGGTATGCCTTTCAAAATGGGGAGCTCCGTTGAAAACCAAAAAGCCGGAAGAACTGCAGCAGTTTTTCCGGCTTTTGGCATAGCGTTTTTTTACTGGCAAACATAGGCCCAGGTCATGGTAGATGGAAAATTGGAGCCCTGGGTGGTAATGGTTCGTTTAACCGGGTAATCTTCTTCGTTGTATTCGTAGGTGCTGGTGTAATTATTCGTGGTGTTGTTGTTATGGTTGGTTTGGAAAGTAGCAATATCGTTATGCTTCGAAACCAGCATCCGTTCGTTCATGAAATTCAGCAGGGTGTACGGGCTCCTTTTATTATCGTAGTGCATGATGGTGGTAGTTACCAGGCGAATATTGCCGGAGGCATCGGCATAATAGTCTTCTTCTTTACTTTGATCCGGGGCGGGGTACGTATAAAGGGAATAACTTGAAGAAACCGTTTGCCCCGGCCCGAACATGCTCTTTTTTATAAGCTGCATACCGGCATTATATTCAAACTGGGTGTAGCCCCGGTAAATGGTGCCGTTGGTAAAAACTTCGTAGTTGCTTACAGTTTCCGGAAGGCGGTTGGCATTGTAAGTATACGTATGGTACCCTGTCAATACATTATTACCGGTGTAGCTTTTAACCTCCTCAATGTTGCCATCAGCATTGTAGATCAGTTCCTGGTAAAACCCATAATCAGGAGGAAAAGGAGAACTGGCATTAATACGAATTACTTTTCCGGAAGCATCGTTCACGTAATTAATATAGGACCCTTGGCTCTGCCCAACTAACCGGCAGGTTTTCTGTACCGGGTTTTGTACCTGCGGTTGCGGTTGTTGGGTTATCACTTCCGGTGCCGGGTCTTCGTGTTTGGTTTCTTTCCCGCAGCTAACGGCCAGGAGAAGGGCTAAACTCAGAACAGCTGCATTAAGTTTTTTCATCAGTTTCATAGAGCTCCTGTTTAAAGACAAATTCGGGTTAAGTTAGAAATTTAACCGGGTTTTGCAAAATATGTTACAAACAAAAAAGCCGGAAGAACTGCAGCAGTTTTTCCGGCTTTTGGCTTAGCGTTTTATCTACTGGCAGTTATAAATAAATGTGGTGACAATACTACGGGCTTTACCATTTTCAGTTGAGGTAACTTTGGTTGGAAAGCCTTCGCTGTTATATTCGTAAGTATTAACAATATGGGTAACAGCTCCGGAAACGGGGTATTTTATTGAAAGGACATTATTAGGGAAACTTTCGAAGTGATTACTTTCCTGGCCATAGAGTACTCCCCATAATAAACCAGGACTTTTTTCATTATCGAAAGTATATTCTGCAACACCGGCAGAAGTAAGGAAACCTGAGTTTTCTGCGAAATATTCAACCTGAACTGTTGTTCCGGATGGGTAAGTATAATCGGAATAAGCAACTAAGTTGTTTTGGGAATTGAAATGGCTGAGTTTGGTAGGTTTATTATCGGAATTGTATTCATAAATATAATACCGGTTCATAATAAGCGGGCTACCTGGGGGAGCAATAGGGTTGATGTTGAAATAGCTACTTTTGCGAAGCAGCCCCGCGGAATTATATTCGTAAGTTTCGGAATTGTTAGCTGCGTTGTTTTTATTTAAACTGGTTACTTTAGATATTTTACCTGCAGCGTTATATTCTACCACGCGATACAAATCTAATACTCCGTCGTTTTTAGCATCAACCCGGATAATTCTACCGTTATTATTGTACGTTGCAGTATATGCAAAAACACTGGAGCCATTGGTGTTTCTTATTTCCATAAGATTACATTGCTGATTGCTTGCTTTACTAAAATCTTTATCTGGACCTACAAGATCCTCTTTACCGCAGGAAATTAGCAACAGAGCGTTCAACAAAAAAGCAATATAGGTGAGTTTAGTCAACTTTCGCATATAGAAAGGTAGTTATAGGAAATCCAAAGTTTCAAATGTTTTTCTACTTACCTGACTTCTGCCCTACTGTAATTGTTGCAGGTTCTTTAAATATTTTCTCCTCTGAATTCAGGAAACAAAAAAAAGCCGGAAGAACTGCAGCAGTTTTTCCGGCTTTTGGCATAGCGTTTTTTTTACTGGCAGTTGTAACTAACCGAATAACCTTCCCCTCCCCCGAGCCCCCCGAGAGAACCATAGGGAGAAGGAAATGATGACGTTCGCGGCTCAATAAGACTTTGATAGGTAGGATACCCCTGCGCATTGTAAGTATAGTGCCACTCCTTTTTAGTGCCATTCTTAACTGAGGATACTATATTATGTTTTGAGATCAGGAAATCTTCTGAATACCACCCAACACCATAGAACCCAAGTTGAGAGAAAGGATGGTTTTTATTATCGTAGTGGTTTACGGTGGTAGGCCCTGTAAACCAACCGGTACTCAAACGATAATAATTTTGCTCCATGCTTTGATCGGACGCCGGATACGTAATATCTGAATAACTAGTGGCATCCGGATCGCCAGTTTCGAAATAACTTATTTTACTTAGCTTTCCGGCAGCATTATATTCGTATTTTTTATACGCCGATTTAATCCCCTTCTTCACAAGAAAAAGCGTATCCGGCAAGTTGTTACTATTATAAGTATAAATATTTTGCTCAACAACTTCGCCTTTCCCGTTGAAAAACTTTTTATCTTTAATATTCCCGAACGCGTTATAAGTCATCTCCTGGTGACTTGTATCCCATGGCTCCCAGGTTGGTGGTATATGCCTGATCTTAATCAATTTTCCGGCGGCATCATAAATAAAGGGGTGGCCTCCTAATTCTGCAACCAGGCATTTATATTGGCTCCAATCTTCTTCCTTCGGGATATTTTCTTCCTCTTTGTTACACCCTATAACAAACAAAACTGCCAATCCCCAAATTAAAGCTTTTGCTTTCTTTAAATTTCCCATAACGGTTCAGCTTTAAATAAAAATCCCGGATAAGTTAAAAAACCTACCCGGGATTTACAATAAATATTAGTAAAGCTCCACCCTGAATTAGGAAAGAGTTAAAGAAGCTTAAAACTCCGCATTTTTCGGGAAACGTGGGAAAGGAATTACATCTCGGATATTGCCCATACCGGTTACAAACAGCATCAACCGCTCAAAGCCCAGACCAAAGCCCGCGTGCGGCGCGGTACCGAATTTGCGCAGTTCCAGGTACCACCAGATCTCCTCTTCGTGAATGCCCATTTCCTGCACGCGTTTCACCAGTTTGTCGTAGGTTTTCTTCCCGCTGCGAACCGCCAATAATTTCGCCGATGCCCGGGAATAACACGTCCATGGCGCGAACGGTTTTGCCATCTTCGTTCTGCTTCATGTAAAACGCTTTAATGTCCTTGGGATAATTGATCAGAATAACCGGTTTGTTAAAGTGCTTTTCTACCAGGTAGCGTTCGTGTTCGCTTTGCAAGTCGGTGCCCCAGTCTACCGGATATTCGAATTTGGCTTTTTTGGCAGTTCTTTAGAATTTCTACGGCTTCGGTGTAGGTTAGGCGTTCAAATTTATTGTTTACCACAAAGTTCAGGCGGTTCAGCAGCTCTTTGTCGTACATGTCGTTCAGGAACTGCAGATCGTCTTTGCAGTTTTCCAGGGCGTAGCTTACCAGGTATTGCAGGAAATCTTCGGCCAGATCCATGTTGTCGGTCAGGTCGTTGAAAGCCATTTCCGGCTCGATCATCCAGAACTCGGCCAGGTGGCGCGTGGTGTTGGAATTTTCGGCCCGGAACGTTGGCCCAAAGGTATAAATCTGCCCCAAAGCCATAGCGGCCACTTCGCCTTCCAGCTGCCCGGAAACGGTTAAGTTGGTGCTCTTGCCAAAGAAATCTTCGCTGTAATCAACTTCGCCGGTTTCAGTTTTCGGCGGGTTGATCGGATCTAAAGTAGTTACCCGGAACATCTGCCCGGCGCCTTCGGCATCGGAACCGGTAATAATGGGCGTATGCACGTAAAAAAAACCGCGGTCGTTAAAGAATTTATGTACGGCAAAGGCCATGGCGTGGCGCATCCGCAGAACCGCGCCAAAGGTATTGGTGCGTGGGCGCAAGTGCGCAATTTCGCGCAGGAATTCCAGCGAGTGGCCTTTTTTCTGCAGCGGATAGGTTTCTGCGTCGGCGTCGCCAAGCACTTCAACTTTTTCGGCCTGAATCTCTACCGTTTGGCCTTTGCCCTGGCTTTCTACTAGTTTACCGGTAATAGAAATGCAGGCGCCGGTGGTTACTTCTTTCAGGCTTTCTTCCGGAAATTTTTCGGCATCGGCTACTACCTGAATATTATTTATGGTAGAGCCGTCGTTAACGGCAATAAAGCTTACAAATTTATTTCCGCGCTTGGTGCGCACCCAGCCTTTTACCAGTACTTCCTGGCCTACCAATTCGGTAGCAGCCAGCAGTTTTTTTACTTTCGTCCGTGACATATCTCGTTAAATTAGAAATTCAAAATTAGAAATTAGAAATGAATTTCTTAGAATTAAAAAAATAACACAAGTATCAGAAAGCAGTATAGTTAAATTCAGCAGGAAGCAAGTTTCCTAAAGTCCCCCTTTGGAGGGGGTTAGGGGGAGGATTTTTACGTTATTAGATACTCTCCCCTTAAGGGGAGCTGGAGGGGTGTTTTTACGCTATCAATTTTCAATAACGAATACACCCCTCTATGAGCTCCGCTCGCAACTCTGAAACTCCCGTTTCAGGTTGTCCTCAAGGGGAGAATCTTCACTAATCCTCCTGTCCTCCCCTACCCCCTCCAAAGGGGGACTTTCCGATAATGTACCTTTATTCCGATTCCTCTGGTATCTTCGCTAAAAGAAGCATTTCTAATTATTAATTTTTAATTTCTAATTAGCTGCGTATTCGCAGCCATTTATTTAACCTTTTATTTCAAACGGGAGTAAAAATAACCTAAATTTGAACAGCTAAGCCGCTTTTTTGGCCCGATTATTATGCAGCGACTCGACCTTAAACAATTACTTTCCCAGAAGCTTTCTCCGCAGCAGATCCAGTTTATCAAGCTGTTGCAGATTCCTACGGCCGAACTGGAAACCCGGATCAAGGAAGAAATGGAGATGAATCCGGCGCTGGAAGAAGGCGAAGACGACGAACCCGAACGCACCGACGACGAAGACCTGCTGAACGACGATGATGCCGATTTCGACGAAAACGAAGGTCTGGAAGAGATTTTGACGGCGAAGTAACCTCCGAAGCCACCGAAGACCTGCGCCAGGAAGAAGAAGTGCGGGCCGAAGAAAACAACGACCTGGACCTCGACGATTACTTACACGACGACGACATTGCCGGCTACAAAATGCAGGGCGATACCGCGGCGACAGGAAGAAGACCGCGAAATGCCGCTGGCCGGTACTTCTACCTTAACCGATGCGCTGATGGACCAGCTTGGTTTCCTGAACCTCGACGAAAAACAGCAGCAATTGGCATGCAGCTTATCGGCATCCATCGATACGGATGGTTACATCCGCCGCGACCTGGCTGCCATTGCCAACGACCTGGCTTTTTCGCAAAACATAGAAGCATCGGAAGCCGAAATTGAGCAGGTGCTGCATTTAATTCAGAAGTTCGACCCGGCCGGGATTGCTGCCCGCGACCTGCAGGAATGTTTGCTGTTGCAACTGGAGCGCCGCGAACAGGACGAAGCTACCGAAATTGCCGAACAACATCATCCGCGATTTTTACGAAGAGTTCACCAAAAAGCATTACGCTAAAATTGAGAGCAAGCTGAACATTGACGAAGATGATCTGAAGGAAGCCATAAACGTAATTCTAAAGCTGAACCCCAAACCGGGCGGCTCCGGCGCAACTTCCGGCCGAGCCCAATATATCATTCCGGATTTTATTCTGACCAACGATAACGGCAACTTAAACCTGACCCTGAATTCCCGCAACGCGCCCGATCTGCGCATCAGCCGCGTCGTACGCCGAAATGTTTGATGCTTACGACAAGAGCGCCAAAACAGACAAAAAGCTAAAAGAAACGGTAACCTTTGTAAAGCAAAAACTCGATGCCGCCAAGTGGTTTATAGATGCCATAAAGCAGCGCCAGAACACGCTTTTGCGCACCATGGAAGCCATTATGAAATACCAGCACGATTTCTTCCTGGAAGGCGACGAAAGCAAGCTCCGGCCCATGATCCTGAAAGACATTGCCGAAGAAATAGGCATGGATATTTCTACCGTTTCCCGCGTGGCCAACAGCAAATGCGTGCAGACCGAATTCGGCATTTATCCGCTTAAATATTTCTTCTCCGAAGGCATCGCCACCGATTCCGGCGAAGACGCCAGCTCCCGCGAAGTAAAGCAAATTCTGAAAGAGATCATCGATAAGGAAAACAAGAAAAAACCACTTTCCGATGAGAAGATTGAGAAGATGCTGAATGAGAAAGGCTATAATATTGCCCGCAGAACGGTTGCCAAATACCGGGAGCAGCTGAATATTCCGGTGGCGCGGTTGCGGAAGGAATTGTAATTAATTAGGCTAAAGCCATTTTTTGTCATTTTATTATCCCCTGCCTGAAGGCAGGGGCAATTCAAGTCTTTCAGGAGATTATAAGATAAAATTTATCTGATTTTGAATTGCCCTCGGCTTTAGCCGGGGGTATTTTATTTGCAGAATATGGCTTTAGCCTAACCAAATCTCAGCAACAAGGTATACTTTTACTTTAAATGAAAGCTTATGCCTTTTGTAAAAGTTTACATTCATTTTGTTTGGAGCACGAAGAACCGCGAACCATTGCTAGCTACCAAAGAGATCCGGTTTAAGGTTTGGCAGCACATAAAAGAATACGCAAAAGAGAAGGATATTTTTATCGATTTTATAAATGGCTATGCAGAACATTGCCATTGCCTGGTTTCTTTAGGAACTGACCAAAGCATAAGCAAGATCATGAATCTTTTGAAAGGAGAATCTTCCTTTTGGATCGATCAACAGCAACTTTGTGATGGCAAATTTGAATGGCAAAATGATTATTTCGCAGCATCTGTTTCTGAATCAAGGTTAGATAAAGTACGGAATTATATTAAAACCCAGGAGGAACATCAAAAGGTTAAACCCTTTCAGGAAGAATTTGATGCGTTTATCAGCAAATATGGATTTAAAAGATCTGGATAAAAGCCGGATCAGGGTCAGGAGGGGAAAACTCATTTATTTACGAAGCGACAATTAAGCAGCAAACTTTTCCGCCAGTTCCTTCTCCAGGGCCGGCGATACAATATTTAGCAAATAATCGATCATGCCCGGGTTTTCAATGGTCTGGTCGTTCAGAAGCACTACCAGCCCGATGGAATTGCCCGAATAATCTTTTAAAACGGAACCCAGGTAACTATTTACCCCCATAACCACCAGGTCGGAATCTTCCGGAAATTCTTCCTGCACGCCGTAAGGGTAGTAACAAACATGTTGCTGGTACACGCCATAGCAAGGCGTATTTTTCAGGCTATAAGAGAAATTATTCAGTTGCTGATCTTTATTGAAGAAACAAATGGTTTGCACCCTGTCGTTTCCGGGCTGGATAAACCGGCCGATCAATACATACTTTACACCCGTAGTTTTCGCTAAAAATCGTCCGATCTCAATTACCGGATCACCAATAATCGGACTACCAACAAAAGCCTGGGCATTGTGTATCAGCTCCAATTCTTCAAAGCTCCAGTCGCCGGTAATTTTATGCGCAAATTCGTACCTCATAGTAAATTTATAGAAAAACAAGCCCGGCCCCAAAGAAAACCACGGGTTAGCGTGCAGGTAAAACAAACTGATTGTTAATATTTTACGAAATATTACCAGATAGGTATAACGAAGATCTTTCGGGTTCCGGATTCAAATTTTTTATGTTGCCGATCGGTAATTTATCAGGGTCAGTAACGGAAAACAACAGGCAAACCGCAGAAAAAAGTGGTAGCTTACATTCTGAAAATTAAGAACTTCTAATTATAGATCCGATAGCGCGGCTGCTAACCCCATACCGGAAATAACCTGTTTGCCTGCGGTATTCAGCAACCTGATAAGAAGTCTGGTTTAACCTGGCAAACTGCTAAGCCACGGCTTTAAAACCGGCCAGCTATTTTTTATTTAAAAACGGTATCTTTCCGGGGTAAAAAACTGTTATGCTTTCCATTCTAAACCAGCCCTTTCCAACGCAGGCCCGGCTTAGCACCGTTAAAGCCGGAATTTTTATTGGTTTATTTGTTGCCGTATTCCTGTTATTTTTTCAGCCATTTGGTTTGCATAAAATTCCGGCCGGCACAGATAAGTTTCTGAAAATTGCCGGTTACGGAATTATTACTTTTTTGTGCGTTGGTATAAATGCCTGGCTGCTGCCCGTATTGTTTCCCGGCTTCTTTAATGCTGCCCGCTGGACCGTAAAGCGGGAAATTGCCGTTACGTTATTTAATTTTCTGGTAGTTGGCTTCTGCAATACGCTTTACACTTTCCTGATCTTTCAGCGGCCTTTTAACTTCACCTATTTACTTTATTTTGAAGCAATTACGCTGGCAGTTGGCATTATTCCGGTTGCAGTTATTGTGTTGTTCCGGCATAACCGGTTACTGCAATACAACTTAAAGCTGGCGCAGGAAATGAATTCGGAATTGCATGAATCGCCTGCTTCTGCTACTCAGCCAATTGCTGCTGAAGTAAAAATTCCGGTTGAAATACCAAACCCGAAAACGCCTGCAGCATTTACTTTTATTTCCGAAAATGCGAATGAGCAGGTTACCATTGCCCGCTCCGATTTTCTGTTTGCTGCCACCGCCGATAATTACGTGGAATTGCACTTCGTGGAAAACGGCCTGCCTAAGAAAAGCCTCATCCGGAGCACCTTAACCCGCATAGAAGAAGCTGTTGCTGCCGCGCCCAAACTGGTCCGGTGCCACCGGGCCTACCTGGTAAACCTGGAGCAGGTCCGCAATTTTTCCGGCAATGCCCAAGGCCTGAAACTGGAACTTAACTACACCGGTTCGCTCATTCCGGTTTCCCGGAAAATGGTGCCCGAAATAAAAAGTTTGCTGCACGGCTAAGCAGTTTGCAGTTCGTCCCAAAGCCTTGTTTTTCGCCCCCGAAGCTTGCTTTCCGCCCCTTTTAGCTTGCTGCCGCTTTGCCCCTGCCGTAAATTTGAAGAAAAATTTCACGGTCATGTACAAAGCAATTTTATTCCTTCACATTCTTTTCGGCACCCTGGCTCTGGGCAGCGGACTGGTGGCCATCTTCGCGGCCAAAGGCCGTAAAAACCATAACCGCTCCGGCCGCCTTTTTGAACTGGCTATGTATGGGGTAGGCGTTTCGGCAATTGTTATGGCTTCGCTGAAGTTCAATCCGTTTCTACTGGCTATTGGCATTTTTGCGCTTTATCTAACCTATACCGGCAAGCGGGCACTCTTTTATTTCCGGCTGCGCCAAACCCACCAGCTCAACTTACAGGATAAGCTTCCGCCAATAGCCGGGTTCATTACCGCTTTGTTTATGATCGGTTTTCCGGCTTGGCAAATGGTGGTGGTGCAACGGTTCTTCGTTCCGGTACTGGCAGTTTTCGGTTTGGTGCTGTTAATAAGCTGCTCCGGCGACCTGATTACTTTAAGAAAGCCCGACCTGTTTAAAGCAGGAAATAAAACCTGGCTGCTGAAACACATTGGTATGATGGGCGGCGCTTACATTGCTACCCTTACGGCTTTCCTGGTAACCAGCGTGCATATTTCGCCGGGCTGGCTGGTTTGGGTGGGGCCTACGGTTATTGGCAGCATTTTCATTACCCGGGCTATAAACGGCTGGAAACGAAAACTAAATATAAAGGCCATATGAAACGATTTATGCTGTCCGCTTTTTTCTGTTTGGCTGCCTATTTGGTACAGGCGCAGCAAACCTGGTTACACGGCACCATTACCGGGGAGCACCAGCAGGCCTTGCCTTATGTAAGCATTGGCATTCCGGGTACTGCAACCGGCACTGTTTCCGGTCCGGATGGTACTTTCCGGCTGTTGCTTACGGCTCCACCAAAGCCCACCGATTCAGTGCGGATAAGTTATATTGGATACCGAACCTTAAACCTGCCGCTTACCAAAATGGTAGGTAAAACCCCTGAAAAACTAAGCATTGCCCTAACCCCGGCGCCCACCCAATTGGCAACGGTTGAAGTAAGGCCAACCAGGATCAGAAGAAAAACGTTTGGGAGCCGCCGCGAAAATACGGTTATCAAGACCAACCTGGCAATTTCCAGCCAGCCTTTTCAGAACCTGGGAGCCGCGATCGGGAAACCGGTCAACCTGAAAGGCAAGCCGCATTTTCTAAAGCAACTGAATCTGTTTGTGGCTTACAACACCTTCGATACTGTTGTTTTCCGGGTACAGGTAAACCGCCTGGTTAACGGGGAACCCGGAGAAAGCCTGCTGAAGGAAAATGTGTTCTGGACCCTGGTGAAGCACCGGAAAGGCTGGGCCGCCTTAGACCTGGAGCCCTATAACTGGGTTTTTAACGAAAAGGTACTGGTAAGCCTGGAATGGGTAGGTCATTCGAAAGCGGGTAAATATTTTGGCCTGCCTTTAGCCATGCCCATACCCGGGGCCACGCATTATTATAAATTCGGCAGCCAGAATACCTGGACGGTTTACCCAACCATGAGCACCTCTATAAACCTGGTTACCGAAATTGCGGATTAAAATTTTCAACTGCTGCTTTTATTGAAAAATCCGGCGGTTGCGCAACTACCAACGGCTGGCAGGATAGCCGGGACAAACGTAATTACCTGAAACCAACCCGCAATTTCGCCAGCATTCAAGAGGTCACCATTTCTGAAATTGATTCCTCCTGCCTCCTTCCTTTAAATTGCGTTACCATGTATGAACCACCCAAAATACCGGAACTGGTCCTGACTTTTTTGTGTGCCGGTTAATGCGTATTTTTGAGCTTCTTAGCTGGTTTTTCCCTTCGTGAATTTAACGTTAGCCCGGTTCCTTTCGGTATTTTTTCATCCGCTGCTCATGCCAACCTATCTGTTTGGGCTGATCCTGTATGTGCTGCCCGAATCGCTGATCACGTTCCCGAAAGAAAGCCGCTGGATCGTGCTTACGGCCATTTTCTTTTTAACCTTTATTATTCCGGCATTGGCAACTTATTCCATGGTAAGGGCGGGCCTGGTAAAAAGCATGGAATTGCACGACCGCCTGCAACGCCGCTTTCCCTTTCTGCTTACCACTTTCTGCTATGCCAGTACCACCTATCTGATGCAGAAAGAAGACCTGTTTGGCAACCTGTTCTATTTAATCATGCTGCTTATTACGCTTTCGGTTTTTGCAACGTATGTGGTTTCATTTTTCTGGAAGATCAGTGCGCACAGCGTAGGAATTGGCGGGGCGCTGGGCATTTTGGTTTTCCTGCATACGCTGCTGCCTGATAATGCTACCTTATACCTGATCTTAGGATATATTCTGGTTAGCGGCGCGGTTATGTCGGCCCGGCTGGCATTGCAGGCGCATACCCCGGCGCAGGTTTATGCCGGCTTCCTGACCGGGTTCGGCATTGGGGCCAGTTTGCTGCTATTCATCTGAAAATTTACCATAAAATCATTTCTTTAAGCCGCCAGCTTCCATTTAACGGGCTCAAAACTGCAGATCAAACGCTTCGGTAAATACGGCTTACAGAAAAAGGCAAATATGCTTTTCCTTAGCTAACAATCGTTTCATAAATCGAAACAAAAGTCTTACAGCATGCCATACTACTGACTGATAATCAAAGCTTAAGCCATAGAATATAATCCCAGGCGGAGTCTTACAATTCAGAAACCTGGTTTTGCCGGGAGCTATGGCAGGATTATCTTTATGGGGTTCCAGGTATACCAACTGACTTCTAAACCATGCGCATAACTACTGTTCTGATCTTTGGGCTAATTGGGGCAATGGTTTTTATTTTTACCGCCTGCAGCCCCATTTATTATGCTTCCAACGCGCACAATGTGCCGCTTTTAAAAGAAAAGCATGAAGTCCGGATAAGCGGCGGATTAACGGGCACCGAATATCTTTCCGGACCGGATGTGCAGGTGGCTTATGCCGTTGGAAAAAATACCGGGCTAATTGCCAACGGAACCTATTTGCAGGGAGGAGAAGATGATTATGGGTACCTGGCAGAGGCGGCCGGCGGCTTTTTTAAAGTGATCGAGCGCCAGATGGTTGCCGAAATTTATGGTGGGGCCGGGTTTGCTAAAGTTGTAAATCAGAGACAGTACTATGCGCCGCCATTGTATTTCATAAAGCCTTTTCTTCAGCCGGCTATTGGTTTTAGCTCCGATTATTTTGACCTGGCTTTTTCGCCTAAAATTGCCTGGGTGCATTACAATGTCCCCCTTATTTTAGACTACCCTGCTAACGCCAATAGTATCCACCAGCCGGTTAAAGAAAAACAAACCTTCTTTGCGTTTGAGCCGGGTTTAACCATTCGCGGCGGCTGGAAGTACGTTAAACTTCAGCTCCAGGCCGTTTCGTCTATCCACGATATTCCGAATGCGGAAGACCTGAGCATTCATTTAGGTTTGTCGGTAAATCTGGCATCGCGTTTTAAAAAGTCAGCCGAATAATTTTCCTGACCTTAAACCTGCGGCGGCCAAAACCGGAACCACTTTTTCGGCTCAAAACCCTACCATTTTTCCAGCCATTTGGCGCTTCGGGCAGAAACCTGTATTTTAAGCGTTTCAAACGTTTAACACATTCATGGCTACAACCCAAACCGCTAAAGAATCCAAACATCCCAAAGGCCTTTATTACCTGTTCTTCTCCGAAATGTGGGAACGCTTCGGGTTTTATTTAATGCTGGCAATCTTCTTTCTGTACATGATAGATGCCCAGAAGGGCGGCCTGGCCTTACCCAAAGCCGAAGCTTCAGATATCTTCGGAACCTTTATTGCCCTGGTTTATTTAACGCCTTTCCTGGGTGGTTTAATGGCCGACAGAATTATGGGTTACCGCAAAGCCATTTCGTTTGGCGGTATTTTAATGGGTGCCGGTTATTGTTTGCTGGCCGTAAAAGGCGACCTGGCCATGTATTCGGCGCTGGGTTTGGTAATTATTGGTAACGGCTTTTTTAAACCAAATATCTCTACGCTTTTAGGCAACCTGTATACCGAAGAGAAATACGCCGATCAGAAAGATTCGGGCTATAATATCTTTTATATGGGCATTAACATCGGGGCTTTTGCCGCGCCGTTCGTAGCCTCTTACATGCGGAACACCTTTGGCTGGGGCTATGCTTTTGCCGCGGCCGGCGTGGGTATGTTCCTGGGCGTTGTAATTTTCTGGCTGGGCAATAAACATTACAAACACGTAGATGTGCTGAAGCCGGTAGAAGCCAACGATATGTCTATTGGAAGAATTTTTGCCATTGTAATTCTGCCGGCCTTATTAACGGGTATCGGGGCCTGGTTCCTGATCCCGGGCAGCATTTTCGGCTCCGATTCTACTGATGCCTTCCTGTTTGGTTCACTGCCAATTGTTTTCTTCTACGTTTCTCTGTGGGCCAAAGCATCGGTTGCCGATAAAAAACCGATTGCGGCCATGCTGGCAATTTTTGGGGTAGTAATTATTTTCTGGGCCATCTTTAAACAGAACGGTACCGCTTTAACCACCTGGGCGCAATATTATACCAACCGGAACCTGCCGGATGCCCTGGAAAAACCGGCCCAGGCGCTGGGCATGGTGCAGTACGTCAATACGTCGCCTCGCACCGTGGAGGCTTACGATCAGAACTTTCGCACCACCACCGATGCCGACGGCAAAGTGGTGACCAAAGACGGCGTAGACCCTTACCTGAACAACCTGCCCAAAGAACAATGGCCGGCCGAAGGCGAAGACCGTCCGCTTATTTCGCCGGAATTATTTCAGAGTATAAACCCCTTCTTTGTGGTACTTTTAACACCGGTAGTGGTAGCGTTTTTTGCGTTCCTGCGCCGCCGGAAATCGGAGCCATCTACCCCGGCAAAAATTGGTTTGGGTTTACTTATTACGGCCGCTTCTACGCTGGTAATGGTGGGCGCCGTTTTTGCGGCCAACAACGGACTGGAAAAAAGCTCGGCCATGTGGCTGGTTGGTTCTTATGCTGTTATTACGGTGGGGGAACTTTGCCTGAGCCCGATGGGTCTTTCGCTGGTTTCCAAGCTGAGCCCGCCGCGCTTAACGGCTTTGATGATGGGCGGCTGGTTTCTTTCTACTTCTATTGGCAACAAGCTTTCCGGGGTGCTGGCCAGCCTCTGGGATCTTTACGACGAAAAACAATACTTCTTTTTGGTTAACTGCGCCGGTGCGTTGCTGGCGGCCTTAATGATCTTTGCCATGCTGAAATGGCTGCGCACCATTATTCAGGCCCACACCGGCAAAAAATAATTATTGGTTTTTCCGCTGAAAACCATAGCGTTTTAACCCTGAAAAGCCCTGCAACATTGCGGGGCTTTTTTGTTAGCTTTACTTCACCAGATCTACGTAACCAGCCCATGAATTTTATCCTGACCGAAGACGAATTAACAGCTTTTTTTCAAGCCACGGATGCGGCGGTGATCACGTATTTTTTGGAAGAAGCCTGCGCGGGTTGTGAGGAACTGCTGCCGGTTTTTAATGAGATCTCAGCGGAAGAACCTTTCCGGAATATTGGTTTTGGTTTTATGGAGGCGGAGCCCGGCTCAATTGCCGAAAATCTGGTAAAGCAGCGCGCCGTACCTTTTGTAGCGCTCTATAAAAACGGCGAAATGATAAAATGCGGTTCGGTTAATTCAGAAAAGGAATTCCGGAAAATGCTGCGGCGGTTTTAACTTGTTGCTTATTTTTTAAAAAATTTGCTATCTCAGCACCATCCTGCCGGCCCAATGCCGCTTTTAAAGATGCAGATCAATCACCTGGCTGCCATTTAGCAATCTTTACCCACATCTTCAGTATAAGTACGGCAATAATGTTAAGCTTTCCGGCCGCATTAATAAACAATTCCGGATTTTATTTGTTTTATCTGGGCCGGATTTCGGATTTATACGTACACGGCAGATATAATTTCAATTTAGGTTGTTTTCTCTCCAGGCCAGATTCTTAAATGGTTTATTGAGTGAGCAATTTAAATTTTAATTTACTGCCTGGCTACTACCCGTTAAAACCGAAATTCTTGCCGGCAGATACCGGCAGTGCCATGAACAAATAATTTAAAACCGCTAACCTGACCATTTTTCTTTTCAATTGCCAAACTGCTCTGCGATAATGCCGGATCTTTTCCGGATAAAAAAAACGAACTTCCAACTACTTTTTTAACTGTACAAATGTCTGTTACGCAAACTACCGATATTGACTTACTGGTGGAGACCGCCAAAAACCCGTGTGTGATCCTGAAGTATCATACCGACGAATGCGGAGAACCCTGCAATAAACTTATTCCGGTCTTCGAACAACTTTCGAATGAAGGCCGCTACGATTCCATTGTATTTCTGCGCATTAACGCCGACAATAACCCGGTTGCCAAGAATTTTATTCTTAATAAACAAGCCCCTATCGTAACGGTTTACCATAACGGCCGCCTGCTGGAAAGCCGTTCGGCCGATAATAAAGAGGAAATGGTGCAGATGCTGGACCTGCTCATTAATTTCCGCGATAATAACTGATTAGCTTTAAGCTTAAACCGCTTGGTTTTTTAGCCGGAAAAGCTACCGTTTTCTGAAAAGCCCCGTAATTGCTGCGGGGCTTTTTTACGGTGGTTACCGGGGCGAAAATCGACAGGACACAACAACCCGGCTCCGGCGGCTGAAATTTTAAAGCCCGCTAAATGATCTGCCAGATAACCCCATCTTTCTGAACGTACTGAATCAGGCCGAAATTTTTATCGATGTAAAATTCCGTTAAGCTGAATGGCGTTCCGTTGTTTTGCATGTATGGATTCGTGATTTTGTAAACCTGGTTATAAACCTTACCATTTACCACTACACTATCTACCGTAACGACCTCCGGAAAATCATTGGTTTGAATATTTTCGGTGGATGCCTGCGAAAACCGGTACCTGGCTACGGTAATTGGATCCAATTTAAAGCTTTTAAGCCGGAACTGCATATTTATCCGGTCAATAATTTCGGTTGACCGCTCCTCAACTTGCAGGCGCAATACCGGGGCTTCGCCCTCATGCTGCTGTACAAGAGAAATCCCAATAGTGTTGTTATACAAACTGGACCTATACCCAACCCCAATAACCTGGCCGGAGGGATAATAGCAGGGTTTATAAGGAGGTCCTTTTATTATCTCAGTATTATTTGATCTACCAAATCCGATAGACTCTTCTAAACCGGAACTGGCTCTGGCTTTTTTATAAACGGAGCTACCGGTTGCATCAACATCCTTAAACCAGTTTTTATACTCTTCCGGCAATGGAATCAATACATATTCTTCCTCACAACGATCATTATTGCAGGCAGTAAAAAGAATACTTAACAGTACAATTAAACTGCGCGTTTTAAAAAGCGGTTTTATTGTTTTACCCATTGCTCATTGTTGGTAAGGGTATAGCCTACCAAACCACCTGGCTGGGTATAGAATATTTGTTTTGGCAGGGTATAGCCAGCATTGCTATAGTCGGAAGGAAGCATAAAGACCTCATAAACCTGAGAATAGGTTTTCGAACCAAGTTTAAGCGAATTATGCAGCTTGAATTGCTTTACGGCATTAATTTCTATGGGAGCCGCACCCAATGGAACCGCAAAAGTCACCTGCCCTACCGTTATTTTCAAAACGTTGCCACTGTTATTGGGATCTGGAATAACAATTCCCTGGGCGTTTTCCGGCACATTTTTAACCAGGTGATAAGAAAACCCGAAATTCAGGTTCTGCCCCGAAAAAGTGAGCGACCGCTGTTCTTTCAGGTAATATTCCTGGCATCTATAGCAAATTTCTTCCGTTATAACTAATCTTTCGTCGGTATCGGTTTTATACCCCTGGGCTTTATACACCGCCTGAAAGCCCTGCGGATTAACAAACGTAACCGTTTCATTACCCTGAAAAGGAATAGCCGCAGTATCGGCTTGCCCAAGCTTTAGCAGGCCCAGTTCGGTGCTTTCACATCGGGGCGCATCTTCGCACACATCATGCTCTCTGCCCCAACAACCTGTAGTACTCATGCAAACCATAGCCACGAAAACCAGGATCAGGGTACTTAAGGTATTTTTCATAAAGCCGATATTAATGTTTAATGCAATTTAAATCCCTTATTTAGAGCCGGTTAAATTACAACAACTTCTGCACAATTTTACCACACAAATAAACTTTTTGTTATCAATACGAACTATACGGCAACAGCATATTTCACGCTAAAACGGCACCTTACAAAAATCCTGCTTCGCGGTTAAAAACTCCTGCCACATTTCGCGCACAATTTCCCCGGCCGGCTGGATCTTATGCACCGCCGCCGCAATCTGCCCGATCTCCAGTTCCCCTTCCTCCAGGTCGCCTTCGAACATTCCTTTTTTAGAGCGCCGGGAACCTAAAAGCTGCGCCATTTCTTCGGCGGTAGCGCCGCGGGTTTCTGCTGCTTTTACATCGTGGTAGAATTTATTTTTAAGCAGACGTACCGGCGTTAATTGCTTCAGAGAAAGTTCAGTATCGCCTTCTTTGGCCTCCACTACTTTGTTTTTAAAATGCGGGTGCGCCGAAGATTCTTCGCTGGCTACAAAACGGCTGCCTACCTGCACGCCATCCGCTCCCAACGCCAGCGCCCCGAAAATTCCGCGTCCGGTTCCAATGCCGCCGGCGGCGATCAACGGCAATTTTACGGCCGCCCGCACCAGCGGAATCAAGCAGAAAGTAGTAGTTTCTTCGCGGCCGTTGTGCCCGCCGGCTTCAAAGCCTTCGGCAACAATCGCATCTACCCCGGCTTCTTCGCATTTCAGGGCAAATTTTACGTTACTTACCACGTGTACTACCGTTATCCCGGCATCTTTCAAAGTTTTGGTCCAGGTTTTAGGGTTTCCGGCCGAAGTGAAAACGATGGGTACTTTTTCTTCCAGAATTACCTGCATGTGCTTTTCAATATCGGGATAAAGCAGCGGCACGTTTACGCCAAAAGGTTTAGAAGTAGCCTGTTTGCATTTCTGAATGTGGGTGCGTAACACGTCCGGGTACATGGAACCGGCTCCGATCAGCCCCAGCCCACCAGCATTGCTCACCGCGCTGGCCAGTTCCCAGCCGCTGCACCAGATCATGCCTGCCTGTATAATGGGTAATTCTATTTTGAAAAGTTCGGTTATTCTGTTGTTCATTTATTTAATGTGCTAATTTTTTAAGGTGCTAATGTGCTATTTGTATTTGAATTCAGTTTTCCGATTGTTCCCCTCTGGAGGAGGCAGGGTCGTTTCATTCTACAAAGAAAGATTGCTCTTCAGGATTTATAAATCCTGAAGTTACCTGAATGGGGTCTATTGACCCCAGTGTGCCGTTTTAAAGTTCAAACACGCGGATTGATAAATCCGCTACAGGTGGTTTTCGGATAAAAATATCCAAAAAAGCATTTTTATTATAGAATAAAACGGCCCTGACTCCAAAGGGGGACTTCTTTAATCAAGCTTTCTTAAAGCACTTTTTAGCCTCCACAACCTCCAGCCCCGGCCTGTCCCCTGACAGGACGGTAGTAGTTTCCGTCCTGTCAGGGGACAGGCCGGGGAATAGGTGCTAATGTGCTGTTTGTGCAATAAGAACACTATTCTTTTCTGCGAAAAAAGTCCTTTGTCTTATGTTTTAAATCTTGTGTCTAATCCAGCACTTTCATGGTCACCAGAATCGGTTTTATCGGCCTGTCTTCGGTATTTACGGGGTAATTGGCAATTTTATCCAGCACTTCCAGGCCATCGGTTACTTCCCCGAAAACGGTGTATTGTTCGTCCAGAGAAGGAGCGCCGCCAATTTCCTGGTAGATTTTTTTCTGCTCCGGCGTTAAAGTTAATTTATGGGTTTCGGCGATCTCTTCCAGTACCTCCAGGTTCATTTTTACGCCCTGCACCAGGTAGAAATTATGGGCCGAAGATTCTTTTTTCGGATTCACGTTATCGTCGTAACGTGCCATGGCTAAAGCTCCTTTCTTATGAAAATGGTGGCGTTTTATTTCGGCGGGTACGGTGTATAAGTCAGGCGTATTTTCCAGTTCGTTGGCGTGCCCGCCCTGGATCATGAAGCCTCTTAAGATGCGGTAGAAAGCGGTATTGTCGTAGTAGCCGCCTTTTACCAGCCGGATAAAGTTGGCGCGGTGCAGGGGTGTGTCTTCGTAAAGCTTCACTTTTATGTGGCCCAGGCTGGTGGTGATCAGCACTTCGGTTTCCGGATTTTCCTTTCCGTATTCGGTTAGAAACTGGCGCACGTTATTCTTAGGAACCGCTGCTTCCAGTTCGTGCCGGAGCTTTTTTTGGTCGGCCGCAGTCATTTTCTTTTTGCAGCCGAAAAGGGTTAAAAAAATGCATAAAGCCCAAAGCAGTCGGTTCATGGCCAAAGATAAGCAATTACGCGCATTCCGTTTAAAGGCATTTATCCGGAAGAAACGTAACAATTTGTTAACCTGCCAATAAAAACCTTTCCCTTTAAATTAAGTTAAACCGGTAGTATCTCCCTAATCTTTTCCGGTATGAAATCGCAATCCTTTCGGGCGCTGTTTTTCCTTTGGTTGTGCCTTTCCGGTTGCGGCTCAGGAGCAGATCAGGCCGCCGTACCAACCCGCAACGATGCTGAAATCCTGGGTGCCGGCGCCACCTTTCCGTATCCGCTTTATTCTAAAATGTTTGCCCTTTACGCCCGCGAAAAGAATGTACGGGTAAATTACCAGGCCATTGGCTCCGGCGGCGGCATCAAGCAGCTCTTAAACCAGACCGTAGATTTCGGCGCCACCGATGCCTTCATGAAAGACAAAGACCTGAAAAAGGCTCCCGCTACCATCATCCATTTGCCCATTTGTTTAGGCGCGGTAGTAGTAACATATAATTTAGAAGGCAACCCCGAAGTAAAATTAAACCCCGAAACCCTGGCCGGCATTTTTCTGGGCGAAATCGCCCGTTGGAACGATCCGAAACTTAAAGCACTTAACCCCGGCATAAATCTGCCCGACGCTTTTATTTTACCCGTTCACCGGTCCGACGGCAGCGGCACCACCTACATTTTCACCGATTATTTAAGCAAAGTAAGTCCGCGCTGGAAAGAAAAAGTAGGCGCCGAAAAATCAGTGCGGTGGCTGAGCGGCTTGGGGGCGAAAGGAAACCCCGGCGTGGCCGGTACCATTTCGCAGATCCCCGGCAGCATCGGTTACGTGGAGTTATTATATGCTTCGGAAAACAAACTGACCATGGCTACTTTGCAAAACGCCAAAGGCGAATTTATCCGGCCCGATCTTACCGCTGCTTCCAACGCCGCCCAGGTTACCCTGCCCGCCGATACCCGGATCTCCCTTACCAATTCGCAAGCCAGCGGTAGTTACCCGCTCACCAGCTTTACCTGGCTAATAACCTATCAGGATCTGAGCCACGGCAAAATGTCGGAAAATAAAGCGCGGCATTTATATGAATTGTTCTGGTGGATGACCCACGAAGGCCAGAAGCACGCCACCGAAATGGGTTATGCCGCCTTAGCCCCGGCGGCAGTAAAACAAACCGAAACGCTTTTGAACAGCTTAACTTACAATGGAAAAAAAGTAGCAGAGCAAGTCGCTGCCAAACACCTGTAATTACTTTTTAAGCCCGAAAGGCTACCGTTTTAAACCAGAAAAATATGCCGGCAACCACTGAAAAAGACCCTAGCATCCTGACTGTTCCTTCGGGCCTGTACCGCAAAGAACGGAGCTTCCGGGGCATGCTGCGCGGCGCGGCCTGGTTCCTGATCGTGCTGCTGGGTTTGCTTTTCGTTACCTTGGTCTACAGTTCCTGGCCGGCCATTGTGGAGTTCGGACCGGCCTTTTTGTGGCGCACCGAATGGAACGTGGTTACCAGCGATTTCAGCGTATGGCCGTTTCTGGCCGGCACCCTGCTCACTTCTTTCCTGGCTTTACTCATTGCGTTACCTTTTGCGTTGGCAGTGGCTTTATTTTTAGGCGAATATTACCCGGCGGGAATTTTATCGAACATTCTGCGCCAGTTGGTAGATCTTTTGGCGGGAATCCCCAGCGTAGTTTATGGTTTGTGGGGTTTATTCGTGCTGGTGCCGCTGGTACGCAGCTGGCAGTTAAGTCTGGGTGTTATGCCCTGGGGCGTCGGCGTTTTTACGGCTTCGCTGGTGCTGGCCATCATGATCATTCCGTACGCGGCAGCCATGGCCCGGGAAGTAATGCTGCTGGTGCCCCGCGATCTGCGGGAAGCCGCTTACGCCTTGGGAGCCACCCGCTTCGAAGTGATCCGCCATGTAATTATTCCTTATACCAAATCCGGCATTTTTGCGGGCGTGCTGCTGGCGCTTGGCCGGGCTCTGGGCGAAACCATGGCCGTTACGATGGTGATCGGGAATTCCAACTACGTGCCGAAAGGCATTTTCAGCCCGGCCAATACCATGGCCAGTTTAATTGCCAATGAATTTAACGAAGCTACCACCGAACTGAATATTGCCGCATTAATAGAAGTAGCGTTGGTTTTATTACTCATAACCTGGCTTATTAACATGGCCGGCAAATGGCTCATTACCCGCGGAAACGCTTAAGCAAACGGTATGGATAAGGGCATAAAAAGTCGTAAGATCAAAAACGGCATTTTCCAGGGACTGGTCATTTTACTGGCCGGCGCCTGCTGCATTCCGCTGTTCTTCATTGTATTTTACATTCTCCAAAAAGGCTTCAGCGCCCTGAGCTGGGATTTCTTTACGCAAATTGCCAAACCCGTCGGCGAATCCGGCGGCGGCATTGCCGATGCGCTGGTTGGAACGCTGCTATTGGTTTTTCTAGCCGTACTAATTGCCACGCCTTTGGGTGTTCTGGCAGGCGTTTATCTGGCCGAAAACCAAGGCAAACGCAGCACGAATTATATCCGGACGGCGGCCGAAGTGTTGCAGGGTGTTCCTTCCATTGTATTGGGCATTATTGCCTATCTCTGGCTGGTAAAACCGCTGGGCACTTTTTCGGCGCTATCGGGCAGTATTGCCCTTTCTTTTATGATGCTGCCCATGATCGTGAGGTCTACGGAGGAAGCTATTAAACTGGTACCGTCCGGGCTGAAAGAAGCATCGCTGGCGCTGGGCGTTCCGTATTACAAAACCATGCTACGGGTAGTGGTGCCGGCCGGCTTCAGCGGCATTATTACGGGCATTATGCTGGGCGTTTCCCGCATTGCCGGCGAAACGGCACCGTTGCTTTTTACGGCTTTCGGGAACCAGTTCATTACCCTGAATCCGTTGAAACCGGTTAATTCGCTGCCTTTGCTTATTTTTAATTATGCGGCCAGCCCCTACGAAGCCTGGCACGAACTGGCCTGGGGCGCGGCTCTGGTCTTACTAATTGGTGTACTCACTTTAAACTTACTGGCAAAACGGCTGTCGCGACGATGGAAAACCCAATTCTAAAAATAACCGATTTCAGCGCAGCCTTCGGCGAAACCCCTGTTTTAAAGCGGGTGAACATGGAAATTGCGCGCCACCAGGTTACGGCCGTTATGGGACCCTCCGGCTGCGGCAAGACCACGCTCATTCGCTGCGTAAACCGGATGCACGAACTAACGCCCGGCGCTACCGCCAACGGCGAAATTCTGCTGAACGGCCAGAACGTTTACGACCTGGACCCGATCGCGGTGCGGCGCAGCATTGGCATGGTTTTCCAGCGCCCCAACCCCTTCCCCACCATGAGCATTTTTGAGAACGTGGCGGCCGGCTATAGGCTCAATGGCCTGAAGGTAGGCAAAGAAGAACTGGAGCATATTGTAGAAGATGCCTTAAAAGGCGCCGCCCTCTGGACCGAAGTAAAAGACAGCCTGCATCGCAAAGGCACTTTCCTTTCCGGCGGGCAGCAGCAGCGTTTGTGCCTGGCCCGCTCCATTGCCTTAAAACCCGAAGTGCTTTTATTAGACGAACCAACTTCCGCCTTAGATCCGATCTCTACTGCCAGCATTGAAGAACTGATGATCGAGCTGAAGAAGCAATACACCCTGGTAATTGTAACGCACAACATGCAGCAGGCCGCCCGCATTTCCGACAAAACCGCATTCTTTTACCTGGGCGAATTAGTGGAATATGACGACACCCGGAAAATGTTCACCAAACCCAAAGACGAACGCACCCAGAACTACATTACCGGCCGGTTTGGTTGAATTTTTAAATTGCTGATTGTTAATTGTTGATTGTTTGATCTGGAATTATGAGGAAAAATGCTATGCTTTCCGGCTAAAAAAGTGATTTACGGTTTTTACCGTTACCGCGAAGAAGTCCCCCTTTGGAGGGGGTAGGGGGAGGACAGGGAGTATCATTGAAGATTCTCCCCTTGAGGACAAGCCAAACGGGAGTTTGAGTTTGCGGGCGGAGCCCATAGAGGGGTGTTTACATTTGCGGACAATTCTCAAATCGTGCAGACACCCCTCCGGCTCCCCTCAAGGGGAGAGTCTCGAATAGCGTGAAAATTCTCCCCCTACCCCCTCCAAAGGGGGACAAAAAACGTCAGGCTTCATTTTCTAATTTCCACATTCCTACATTTTCTAATTTTCTAATCTTCAAATCTTCAAATCTTCAAATTTCCAAATCTTCAAATCCAAAAACCATGAACTACCTGGGCCACGAACTGCAGCATTTAAAGACCGAACTTTCGGAGATGGGACAACTGGTGCTGGGGCAGCTCGAAAAAGGCACGGCGGCGTTGCTGCACCACGACCGCGACATGGCCCACGAAATTATCATAACCGAAAAACAGATAAATTCTTACGAACTTTCTTTAGACCGGAAATGCGCCAACGTGCTGGCTTTGTACAGCCCTGTGGCGGTAGATTTGCGATTCGTGCTGGCCGTGCTTAAAATAACCTCCAGCCTGGAGCGCATTGCCGATAACCTGGAAAGCGTGGCGCTTTATACCCTGCAAATTGAAAAGCCTTTCGATAAAGAATTGCTGGATGCCCTAAATACGGCCGAAATGTTTGGCGCCGCTACGGAAATGCTGGGGAAAGTATTATTAGCGCTGGAAACTGAAAAGCCTAAACTGGCCCGGGAAGTTTTTAAACAAGACCACCTGCTTGACGATCTGAACATTCATGCACCAGCAAAAATTGCCGCCTATATCCGGGCGCACCCGGAAAAAGACATTGAGCCAACCTTAGCCCTGCTTTCCATTTTCCGGAAACTGGAACGCGTGGGCGACCAGGCCAAGAACATGAGCGAAGAGATAATCTATTACGTGAAGGCCAAAGTGGTAAAGCACCGCAAAAACCGGGTACCTAAGAAAAAAGAGAAACCCGCCAACGAATAGCCGGCAGGTTCCCTTTAGTAGTAATTTTCAGCTTTTTCTCTTTTTAATAGGGTGTGGAAAGGCGCTAACCATTTCCCTGGCGGACCAGGGTTGGCATTCCTGCTTTTTCCAGCTCCGTTTTCACGCGGTCGGCTACCTGGCGGTCGGTAAAGCGGCCGGCCAGTACCCGGTGAATGGTTTTGCCGTTCACGTTTTCCTGCGTTAAGGTAACCGGCAGGTCGGCTTGTAAAGCTTTGATCTTTGCAGATTGCAGCTCAGCATTTTTCTTGTCGGAGAAAGAACCAGCCTGGATCACGAAATAAACGTCGGCTACAACCGTGTCAGCTAAGGCAACTTCTGAAGGTACTTCAGAAGCCGGACGGTTAAGTACTTCCATTTTAACGGTAGCGGTTCCGCTGCGGATCATGTCGATCTTGCGGGCAGCTGCTTCGGAAAGGTCAATGATGCGGCGGGCTTTGAAAGGGCCCCGGTCTGTAATGCGCACTACTACCGATTGGTTGTTGCTTAGATTGGTAACTTTCACTTCGGTGCCGAAAGGCAGGGAAGGGTGTGCAGCAGTGAGATTATTCTTATTGAAGGTTTCGCCATTGCTGCTTTTACGGCCGTGATATTTGGAGCCGTACCAGGATGCAGTTCCGGTTTGGGATTTCCCGCCTCCGGTGGCAAATGCTGAGAGATTTAAAGCAAAAAAGAGAAAGATGATAAAGCTGAAAACATAATTTAGTCTTCGTAAATCCATGTGTTCCTTTAATGGTGAACCGCAAATCTACGAACGTTTTTTTAAAAAACTAATTTTAAAGCCCTACAAACGCTTAACCCCCTTTGCCCGGCAGGGGATACGCCCTTTTAAACGGCGCGTTTATAAACGTTATAATTCAAATTTAATCTTTCCATACATTGCGGAGGCGTACATTTCGGGGCAAGTTGTACAAAACACAACTTGTTCTGAACAAAGCAAAAATAAAACTAAAAAAACTTTTTATTTTTTCCGGAGTTGGGCTATAAAACTAAATTTTTAATACTTTTTGATTCTATTTTTAGCAATCTATGGATTTTGGTTACCTCCCCGATATCGGCAATGTAGACTTCCGGCTCCCGCCCGACCATCCGGATACCCTGCGCCAGCTTCATATCAACGCCCGCGACGCTACAAAATTGCCCACGGTATTTATTGGCGCCCCGCAGTGGACGAATAAAGCGTGGGTGGGTTCGTATTATCCGGCTTCCGCCAAAGAGAAAGATTTCCTGAAATATTACGGTCAGCAATTCAATACCATTGAGCTCAACACCACGCATTACCGCATTCCGGACGAAAGTTTAGTTTCTAAATGGACCGATGCCGTAGGGCCGGATTTTAAATTCTGCCCCAAATTCCCGCAGATCATCAGCCACGAAAAGCAACTGACAGGCGCTGAAGATCTGACCAATGCTTTTTGCGATTCCGTTTTAAAGATGAAAGAGAACCTGGGTGTCAGCTTTTTATTACTGCCGCCACTTTTCGGGCCTAAAAGCCTACCTATTTTAGAGAAGTTCATTCTAAGCCTGCCCGAAGCTTTACCTTTAGCCATTGAATTCCGCCATCCAGATTGGTTTATTGACTTTGAAGCTGCCCGCGAAGCTTTTGCCTTACTGGAAGCCTGCCGCGTTGGCACGGTACTTACGGACGTAGCCGGCCGCCGCGATGTGCTGCACATGCGCTTAACTACCTCCACGGCTTTTGTGCGTTTTAACGGCTACCGCCTCCACCCTTCCGATTACACCCGGATTGATGCCTGGGTAAAGCGCCTTAAAGTTTGGTTTCAGGAAGGCTTGCAAACGGTTTACTTTTTCGTGCACCAGAGCCGCGATGAAAATATTCCGCCGCTGGTGCAGTATTTAATTGAGCAACTGGCATTGGTCTGCCATATTGACCTAAGTTATCTGTGCAAGCCGCTGCCGCAGGAAATTCAGGGAAAGCTGTTTTGATTTTTATTAGCAAGTTTAAAAAGCAGTATACAGGTGAGCAAAGAATTCTCTCTTTAAGGACTTAAACCTGCTGTTTTAACCAAAGGCCGGTTTGGCGTCCTTTCGGGCTTTACCCAACGCATAAACAAACTTCCCGTACATAGGAAAACAATAATATTTATTTCTAACCATAACCTGAAAATTATGAAAAAATTTACTGCAACCGGAATGATCGCATTTGTATTAATGGTGGGCGTAGCCTGCGAAAGAACAACCAAAACCGAAGACCCGGTAGAAGTAGCCGAAGAAACTAACGAAGAAAAAATGGACCAGCCTGGTATGGATGAAAAAGAAGACCAGGCCAGTTTTATGGTAAAAGTAGCCAGCGGCGGCATGATGGAAGTAGAAATGGGTAAAATTGCCGCCAAAAATGCCATGAACGCCGATGTGAAAGCCTTCGGACAGATGATGGTTACCGACCACACCAAAGCTAACAACGAACTGAAAGCCTTAGCGGCCGCTAAAAACGTTACGCTACCAACTACCATGGGCGAAGAGCACCAGGAACACATGGACCGCTTAAGCAAACTGCAAGGCGCCGAATTCGACCGGGAATACATGAGCCACATGGTGGAAGATCACGAAGAAGACATCGAACATTTCCGGGAAGCCGCTAACGCCAACGATTACGACGCCGAAGTCAAAGCTTTTGCCAGCAAAACCCTGCCGGTGCTGGAAAAACACCTGGAAAGCGCCCGCACCACCAACGATAAAGTAAAGAACTCCAAATAAAAACGGTAGTTTTTTAAGGCAAAAAACCGCCGGTTTAACTTCCGGCGGTTTTTTTTATGGTTTTATACCAAATAATTCAAACCCTATTCCTTTACCAAGGCCTGTCCCCCTACAGGCCTTTCAGTAATTAACATATATTGGGGCTGTCAGGGGACAACCCCCGGAATACACACAAAAAACCGCCGGTTCAGCTGGCGGCGGTTTTTTTATGCTTTTAAGTACCGTTTTCAGATAGATCCTTTAATACATCTTGGGCAGCGAAATCCCTTTAATTTTGCGGAAAAGCGTAATAGCAGCCTGGTCGGTTAAGCCGGAAATAAAATCGGTGATGTTGAGGATCTTTTCGTAGTCGGAGGAGGTCATAATGCGGTTCAGGCCCAGGAACTGGTCGGGAATAAGATCCAGCATTTTCTGGTTGCGCCGCGATTGCGGAAAGAAAACGGCGTGCAGAAAAACATCCAGCAAACCGCCCAGCACTTCGAAACCTGCGGCTTCAATTTCTAAAACCGGCCGGTTCTTATAGATCTTTTGAATGGAAAGCTTCTTTATTTCGTCTAAGGTAGCTTTGCAATTTAATTCGCCGATCAGCGCTTTATCAAAAGTACCGGCTAAAATATTGGTTTCTTCCTGCAAAAAGATCTGCGCACAGGCTTCAATCAGTTCCCCAATGATGCGGGCCCGCAGGTAGCCTATTTCTTCGCGCCAGTCGGTAAAGGTAATGCTGCTGGTTTTGCCGTCCAGTTCCATGCGTAATTTCCGCAACAATGCCACGCCGTCTGCCGCCGGAATTAATCCCAGTTTGCAGCCGTCTTCAAAATCCACGATGCGGTAGCAAATATCGTCGGCAGCTTCAACCAGAAAGGCCAGCGGATGGCGGTTAAAGAATACGCCGGATTCCGAGCTTTTCCGGATAAGGCCTAATTCGTTGGCTATGGTATTGAAGCGGATTTTTTCGCTCTGGAAAACGCCGTACTTTTTTTCGCTGCACCGTTTAGAATCGGGGAAATGCGGCACACTTTCTTTGGGGTATTTGGTAAAGGTGGCCAGCGTGGTATACGTTAAGCGCAAACCGCCGTCCATGTCGCATTGGGCCGGGTACGTATGCGTAAGAATTCTGAAGCCGGCGGCGTTGCCTTCAAAGCGCTGCAGGTCGGCTTTTTCGGCTTCAGATAAATTGCGCAAAAAAGGAGCCGCTTCCGGACTCTGGAAATAGGCAGAAATGGCATCTTCGCCGGAATGCCCGAAGGGTGGGTTCCCAATGTCGTGGGCCAGGCAGGCAGCGGCAACGGCGTCGCCAAAATCGGTATCGGAAATATTTTTAAGTTGGGTAAGTTCCGGATGGCGCTCTACAATGCTTTTGCCCGCAATTCTGCCTAAACTGCGGCCTACGCAACTGGCTTCCAAACTATGGGTAAGGCGGGTGTGCACAAAATCGCTTTCGGGCATGGGCATTACCTGGGTTTTGTTTTGCAGCCGCCGGAAAGCCGACGAAAAAACAATGCGGTCGTAATCGCGCTGAAATTCGCCGCGCACCGATTCGTCGGTTTCGTGGCTTTTGGTTTGGGCTTCGAAGCGTTTTTTGGAAAGCAGTTTTTCCCAGTACATTGGTTCCATGAGCGCAGGTGGCGTTAATTCTGTCCGAAGCTACTGGAAGCAAGCCAAAGCTGCAAACCGGAAGCTCATTTTTCCGGGAAAGCCGGGCTTTTTACTTTTTCAGGCTTAAAGCATAGCGTTTTCCTAATCTGGTTTTTACCGGTTCAATTTAAAGCAAACTGTTACTTTTTTCGCTTAAAACCGTACCGTTTTAAAACTAAACCCAAACCTATGCGCTACGCTTTGTTTTTTTCAATGCTGCTAACGTTTACCCTAGCGGGCTGCACCCGGCCGGCCGAACAAACAACCCAGACGGCAACTACTGTAACCCCACAGGATGCTGCACCTCCGGCCTCCGAAGTAGAACCGGCCAGTGCCGGCCCGGAAGGCAGCGCTACTGATTGCCCCAGCCCTTTCTATTATTATAATAAGGATAAACTGACCCTGAAAATAAAACCACACTTTATAATTGCCGGGTTTCAGCCGGGTACTTCTACCGAAGCCCGGACCAATATTCTGCGCCAGTTCCCGGAATACGAATCGGCTACTGCCGAAAATACCACTGATGCGTTTCCCTTTGTGATCGTGAAATTACGGAGTGGCACTACCTGCGCCCAGACCATGCCTTTATTAGCTAAACTGCAGCAAATACCCGAAGTACTGTTTGCCAACCCTGTTTTTAACGCGCCGCAAGCCCTGGGCCGGGAAAATGCCTGGATCGGTCTAACTTCGGAATTCATGGTGAACATTAAAAGCGGGCAGGCCGCTGCCTTAAAAGCCCTGGCTGCTAAAACCAACACGAAGATCGTAGATGAACTGGGCGAAACTACCTTTCTGCTGGCAGCTACTAAAAAATCGCAGGGCAATGCGCTGGAAATGGCCAACTTCTTTCATGAGCAGGCCTTCGTAACCAGCGCCGAACCGGATTTTTTTGTGGCCGCCGAAACAGGCGGTTTGCAGCCAAAGAAACCCTGATACCTTTAAACCTGAAAAAACGGCTACGCAAACTTGACATATTACCATACCTTTGTTAATTAAGTGCTAAACCCTTAAACCTAATTAGCTGAATATCTATATATTACAGATAACATAAATTAAAAATACTCAGGATTTTTTCAACCTTAACGAATCGTTTCGCCGTAAAATGGGGTAAGCTCACCTTTTAGCCCTTTGAACTATGAAACGACTTATTTACCTCACTTACCTCAGCCTGCTGATCTTATTTCTGCTTTCCTGTCAGAAAGAAAATGTATTACCTGCCCAGGATGGTTCCATGGAAATGGCAGGCACTAATTTAAAGAAGCCGGTTTGCACCTCTTATTCGTTCAGCACCAAAACCGGGGTAGTTAACCTGGGCAGCATCTGGACCGATAACATTTTAGTTGTATTTGAAAGGAATGCAACCCAGGCTCAGAAACGCAGCATCCTTTCCGGTTACCAGATCTACAAAGAAGTTGTAAACAAGCCCCTTTCCGAAGCACTTGACACGATGTACGTGGTCCAGTTAAAGCCGAACGCAACCTGTGTATTGGTTGAGAATATGCTTACGGGACTTAATAATAATAGCCTGGTAAAAAACGCCATTCCGACTTTTGATGGCTACCAGTTCAACATGCTATGGGTAAGCACCACAAATGAAATGTTCGTAGCTTTAAATGACCCGGCCGATCATAACCAATTGGTGCAGTTAGTTTTGGCTACCAATACTGAAATAGTGGAAGACTGGGGCGGCGGGCTCTATACCATAGGCATTAATAAGAACCCTACCAGTAATATTTTAGCAATAGTCAGCCAGTTCAATGCCGCAAGCTTTATAAGTGAAGCCTTACCAAATTATTATTTTCAAAGAGGTTCCGGTAAAGGTAAAAAGCTGAGCGAAGTAAAAAAGGAGGCTTTGGCTGGCAGGTAACTGGTGCAACCCTTCTCAAATAAAAAAGGCAGCCCGGTAAGGTCTGCCTTTTCTATTATTCGTTTCTTCAGGTTAAGGCAATGCTCAGGATCAAAGCCAGCATCATGAAAAGGGCCAGGTTCAGGGCGTAGAAGCCGGTTATATAAACCGATTTGAAAAACGTTTTCAAATAACCCTGCTTAAACAGGTAGCGCAGTTCCAGTATCAGATATATAAAACAGATTATCAGGGCTATACCAATAAATCCATTCCAACCCAGCCAGGCTTCCAGTAAAAACGCTATGGTTAGCAGGATAAAAACAAAACAATGGTAATGCAGCGAAACGATCAGGAATTGGATGTAATGGATCTTCCGCCGCAGGTAAGCGCTTTTCATGATCAGGGCCAGCATCGGCATTAGAATAAACATGAGCACCGACAGCATTTTGAAAAGTTTATGCGTTTGCGTATCGATGTCGGAAGATAAGAATTTGCTGGCTTTCCGCAGGGCGGCCCGTTTAAAAGGAGTAGGTTCCAGGTCAGCCTGGCGCAACATTTTATCCAGACTATCATTGGGGACGGTAGCCAAGGTTTTTATTTCTTCGCTGCTTAAACTGCCGGTATTAAAAACAATGGGGCCTTTCTGAGTGGTTATTTTAACGCCTTTGGCAACTTCTATTTCACTTTTTTGGGTATCGCCGGCATTTGCCTGTTCGCCTTTGTGGAGCACATCGGCGGCCAGCACTAAAAAGAAAATAAAGCTTATAAAAACATAAAGCCTGATGGGCGGCACAAACGGCGCCCGTTTATTTTCAATAAAAGCACCCGTAAGCCGACCCGGTTTAAAAAGCAGCAATTTCAGGGTACGGAAGACTTTGGTATCGAAGTGAAAAGTACCCTCCAATACTTCCAGCACCACGTGGCCGAAAGGCATGTTCAGGTCGTGGTTTTCCTGCCCGCAATTAGGACAATAATTATCTACGCCGGCAAAACGGTAGCTGCAATTCTGACAAACTTCAAATTTCTTTTTATTCTTACCAGACATAATTTAAGGCGTATTTTACCGGACCAAAAGCAAGTTACCTGAATTCTGAAGAAAGAAAAATCAGCCTTAAACAATTAATAAAAAAAAAGAGGCGCTAAAAGCGCCTCCCCAAACATTCAAACAAAACAAACTTCAATTCAAAATCTGGTAGTAAAGCAACCTAAAACAGGTTGCCTTTATTTGGTTTTACTTTCGGCCGCCTTGGGCTTGGTAGTTTTAGTTTTTGCTTTACTTTTAACAGCGGGCTTGCCGGCTTTTTCAGGAGCTTTTTCAGCGGGCTTTGCGGCAGCCTTCCCGGAAGAATTAGAATCGTTAATAACCGTGGTCGTGTTGCCGTTATCGTCGGTTACAATGTAGTATTCGTTGTAATTACTGCTGGTGCTTAAACCCGGGTGGTACAGCTTTTTATATTTTTCGAAAATTTCCTGCGGCTGCTTTTTATTGTTGATATACAAGCCGTCGTTGCTTATCTTATAGGAGAAGTTCTTATCACTTTCCCCGATCAGGTTATCTTTCCGCAGGTCTGCTTTCAGCTTTTCCATGCGTTCGTTGCGCTCTTTGGCGGCTTTGGCTCTTACTTCAGCGGCTTTGGCCCGTTCTACGGCGGCTTTTGCACGTTCTTCGGCTGCCTTCTCCCGGTCTATGGCCGCCCGCTCTCTGGCGCGGGCGGCACTTTCGCGGGCTCTTTCTGCATCCCGGTGAATCCGGCTGATCTCCGCTTCACTTAACACCCCGCCCCCGCCGGCCGCAGCGCTATGACTGGAATAAGACCGGGCATAGCTGTTATGGCCCGTGGCGTAAGCTTTGCTGTGGTATTCGGCCATCTCTTTTCCGTACTCCGCCATTTCCCGGCTGAAGGCTTCCATTTCCTTTTCGTATTCCTTCCACTCTTTGCTGCTGGTGGCTTCGTATTCCTGCAACTCCTTTTCGTATTCTTTCAGCTCTTTTTCGTACTGTTTGAATTCGGTAGCATCATCGTCGGACCGGGGCGCCATGGGGGCCATCGGGCGCATTGGCTTCATCGGTTTCATCGGCTTCATGGGTTTCATGGGAGCAATATAAACCCCTGGAGCAGGCGGCGCCGGCGGTGCCGGTACTTCTATGTAAGTTGCGCCGCCACTGCGGGAATAGCTGTTGGCTGCCGGGGCTGAATGGCCGTAAACATACACGCGGGGGGCAGGTTGCGGGCGGCCGGGCTCCTGCAATGCTTTGCGGGCCTCCCGCAGGTCTGCTTTAGAAGCGTACTCTTTTTTATCTTTTTTGCTGCTTTTGCCGGCGCGGCCTTCAATTATTCTTTCAAACTCCGGAATATCTTTCTTCCGTACTTTTTTGCCGTTAACAAACATTTCCACGATCCGGCCCTTCCGGTCTTTCACAATAATAATATCTTCGCCGTCGCCATCGGGAGCTACCGAAACAGACAGGGAGTAATCATCGGAAATTAGATCTTTTATACTCTTTACTTCGGCAGCTTTAGGAGCCGGGTTTTCCTTTTTAACGGTTTCGGTATTCGTCCAGGCTATGGTATTCAAAGCTACCGGGTCCTCACATACTTCGGCAGGTTTTACCGCGGCTTTGGTTTCGGTTTTACCGCCGGAAATACTACCAATATAATAAGGGAATTCTTCGAAATCGGGGGTAAGCTGGGCCATGGCGTTTAAGGAAATAGCGCTGATACTTACCATTAAAAAACAGGCCGCTATAAAACCTTCGGAAAAGCTTGGGCGGCGGCGGGGTTGGTTTACCATGCGGGTAATGCGGCCCAAAAGGGAGCCTCTTTTACCGTTATAAGCCATAGCCAAAGCCGGATTTGGGGCATAGGACATTTCTTCCAGTTCGGCCAGGGCGCCGGCAAATGCCAGCGAATCGCCGCACAGGTTCAGGGCAATATCGTCGCAGCAGTTTTCGCGTTCGGCCCGGATATTACCGCCTATCCACCACATAGCCGGGTGGTAAAAGAAGATGGTTTCTACCACGGTTTGCACCAGGTTAAAAAGATAATCGTTGCGGTAAATGTGCGCCAGTTCGTGCGCCAGAATGGCTTCCACCTGTTTCTCGGAAAGTCCGTTCACGGCTCCAATCGGCATTAAGATAACCGGCTTTAAATACCCGATAGCTACCGGCACTTTCACCCGAACCGATTCCATTAATTTAACCGGCGTAGAAAATTCAAGTTTATTCTGTAGTTCGTTTAATTTTTGCTGCCATTTTGGGCCAAGGGCTCTGGTCTGGTAATTTTTTAGGCGCTGCACATAGGCCAGGCTGCCCAGCATTTTAAGCGCCATCACCAGCAAACCCATAAACCAGAACGTTACGATTAGCGGCAGATGCTTTTCAAAATAGCTTTCAAAGAAATTGATAAAAGGCAGGCTGGAAAACCAACTGCTTTCCGGAGCCGGAGTTGCTAAAACGGTAGCATTTCCTGCCGGAAAAGTCGTAGCTGCTATTTCAGTAGTTGCCGTTATTTTTTGCGGCTGGCTATAAAGACTGAAGAACGTAAAAACGGCCAGCGCCAAAACCGTAAACAAGGCCGTAACCGAAACAAAATAGCGTACCTGCGCCGAATGTCGGTTCAGCAGAATAAGCAAGGCTGAAAGCGCCAGGGCTACCAGGGCGGCCTGCCACAGGGAATGCAGAAGGGTCCAGCCCAAGAGCCTGGATCAGTTCCTGCGGTAAAAATGTTGCAACTTTATTCATTTTCCGGTTCCGTTAAGTTTATCTAATAAATTGCGAATTTCTTTAAGATCCTGGGCCGAGGTTTTTTTATTGCCCAGGGCCTGCATTACCAGCTTTAAAGCCGAGCCCCGGAAGGCCGTATCTAAAAAGCGATCGAGGAGTTGTTTTTGCGTAGCGGTTTCGGTGATGGCAGCGCTGTAGATATGAGAACGGGCAGCTTCGTCGCGGTTTACCAAACCTTTTTCGTGCATGATCTGCATGAGTTTGAGCGTGGTGGTGTAACCGGTTTCTTTGGCTTTGGAGAGTTCGTCGTTTACAAACCGCACGGTATTGGGCCCGTGCTCCCACAGGATCTGCAATATTTCCAGCTCCGATTCGGTGGGTTTGTGTTGGGTATTTTTGTCTGACATTCAGCTTGGCTTCTTATATACGAATTGTTTCGTAAGACAATTATACGAAGAGTTTCGTAAAGGTTTGATTTATCTACGAAAATATTCGTAAAACCCCTGTTTTTTTGGGTGAACGGAAAAACCCGGGATTAAAACCGGGTTTTTGGTCTAAGAAGCAGCATTTATGCCAATAGAAAACGGTATAGAAAAGGCAGGAAAAAGTAAAGGCCCGATCTGGTTAAAGCCAGGTAGTTCATCCTTTGGGACTCTCCCCTTCAGGACAGGGTCGTATCATTCTAAAATAAAAAGGCTTTTTCGGATATTTTTATCCGAAAACCTCCTGTAGGGGATCTATTGATCCCCGGATAATAGCTTTAAAGTGGCTCACGCGGGTTAATAAACCCGCAACAGGTGGCTCCCGGATCTATAGATCCGGAAGAGCATAATTAATTGCTGCATGCCCATGATGGGATCACCTGCTGTTGAGGCTGCGCCTCACTGAAGTTACAAACTTCAGATCATTTATAGGTCCAAGTTTGAAAACTTGAACCAGCAACCCGAGAATGAAACTTCCTGCCTCCAGGGATAATTGAACCCGGAACGAAAACGTTTAGCAGCTTAGCGGGAATAAACCTTAAAAGTACTATTAGGAATTGGCTTGATTTCGCTAAGGGATTTAAAAGACTGCCCACCGTTATAAAAATGCGCCCCGTATTGTTCCAGAAAAGCCCGGAATTCCGGCTGCATGATCCAGACGGCATTTTCTTTTTGGCACAAGACCTTTAGCGCGGCAATTACGTTCTCCTGGTTGGTTAATTTTTGGCAATACTTCTCAAAATGCGGGTCTAAGGTTTGCCAGCCGGTTATCATAAAAAGCTGGTTCAAGCCAACATCATAATTTTGAAAAGGCGATAAAGCCCGAAGTTCGCCGCCAATATTGGCCGTAACAATTATTTTATTTTGGTAACCAGAGTGAAGGTTTTCCAGAAAACTTTCGGAATTTGCCTGTAATTGCTTTTGCCACTGCATCCGGTTAGCCACCTTGAAGATCTGGAGGCCTATCAACAGACCCAGCAATACTTTAAGAATTACCGGAAAGCTTTTAAACAGGTTGGTTTCAAAAGAAATAAAACTCAGGTTAACCAGAAAAAGGAAACCCAGCGCCGGGGTTAAAACCCGGGGAGGCATTTTTAAGAAAACGGCCATCCCGAAAATTGCCAGCCAGAAATACACCTGCACCCAGATAATAAAAGAGAAACCAGCTTCTGACTTTTGCCGATAATACAGAAACAGCAACCCGAAGATCAAACTTAAGATCAGGAATTGGTCGAAAACCAACGCTTTTATGGCTTGTGGAAGTTTTATGGTAAATGCTTCTTTCAGTAAATAAGGCCAGTCCGGGTAAATGTTTTCCTGTTCCAGATAACCGGTCCAAACTTTAGGATCAGCCACAAACCATTGGCTTAAACCGGCCATTATGAGTTTGCTTTCTGGCTCTTCTTTTGGGCCGCAGCACCACTGGTAATCCAATATCCCAGATTTCAGCGTATCGGTTTGCCGGTAACCGGTTACATCCTTCCCGGAGGAAATCTGCAGAAAGATCAGAAAGGCAATTCCGGCAATAGCAAACGGTAG
The DNA here is from genome assembly GCA_963751205.1 of uncultured Cytophagales bacterium. GTDB lineage: Bacteria > Bacteroidota > Bacteroidia > Cytophagales > Hymenobacteraceae > Adhaeribacter_A. The sequence continues at coordinate 141,205 of CAVVTI010000002.1, forward strand.
TAATTTCGCGGTAAAAACTCCAAAGTTGCTGCTTTTAAAGGCCCCCAAAACCAAAACCGGTGCCACTAGCATTATTCCCAGCAAAGCGGCTCCCGGACGAATGCATAAGGCCAGAAAAAATAAGAAAGCATACCAGATTAGCACTCTGGTTCTTGGCTTTTCAGAATTAGTTCCGGCAGGAAAAGCATTTAATAAAACCAGGCCGGAAAGTAGCATAGGAACCCGCATGTAATTAAACCAAAACGCGTGTTCGTACCAGTTTGCCAGATAAAACAAAATCAGAATTCCCGAAATTGCTGCAAAGCTGAAGCGCGGTTTTAACTGCCGGTAAATAACCCGGAACGCTAAATGGGTGGCAATAAAAAGCAAAAAGTATAGAATCAACCCGTACCAGGGAATTGCCGGGAATTGCCGGTAAAGCGCTACAAAAAGATGCCCGAAACCGTGAAAATAAAGCGATAGATCCCCAACCGGTTCCCCAAAGGCAATTCCGCGGACAATAAACGACATCAGCAGGTCATCGTTAGTCTCATAATGAAACCCACCGATCAGCCAGGTAAAAAACCATAATAAAAAAGGCCAGACCCAGGTTGCCAAAGCATAATGAAGTTTACTCCGGTTCATAAACTTTCCATACCATTGCTTTGTGAATTAATCTTCACGTTACTTTCCGGGCTTTCCAGAAAACTTTTTAAGAAGAAAATGCGCACGAATTTATCCTGGTAAAAAAGCTGGTAATCGGCTAACGAAAGTGCTTCGGGTGCCGGGCCGCTTTGATCAAGAATTAATACTTCGTATTTGTGAATTGGGTTAAAGTGAAATTCGCTTAAAATCAGATCGTACTTACCGTGCTTAAAAAATTCGTAACGCAGGTTGCCGCTGTAGTAAATTTCGTTGGCGTAAATAACCTTTGCTCCACTCCTCAGGATGGTTTGTAACCGGGTATCGAAGTCCCCCGCCATAATTTCAATTTCTTCGTTGCGCCGGGTTTTGTGGATCTGGTAAGCACTGTAACCGGCAATAAAAAGCAGGAACCCGGCTATCAACAATTTGGGCCATTTCCGGAAAACAAAGAAACCAAATACGTAAAGCACCACGCCAATTGCCAACAGATCGAAGAACCCTTTGTAAAACAATACCCGCTCCGGGGGCCGCACCCGCTGAATAAAAATAAAGATCCAGGGTAGCAACATATTGATCCAGATCAGGAATAAAAAGGCAGGTTTTAGCGCGGCATTTTTTAATAATACCGGCCACCGGAAATTCAAAAGCAGCAACCCGGAAATACCCAAAAAACCCAGCAACCAGAAATAAAAGCCATACGTTTCCTGACCAATTACCGACCCTTGGGTATAAGTAAAGAAGAATGGAAAACCCTGATAAAAAGCGTCGAATGGCCGGGCCTGCACGTACCGGTTTGAGAAAAGCAACTCTTTGCTTCCCATAATAACCGGGGTGTAAAGTAAAGCAGTGATCAGACCTACAAAAATGCTGATCAATACTAAATTCCGGAGAGCGGGCCAGTCTTTTTTAAAACCGAAAGCCAGCGCCGAAAAAATAAAAACGGTAACAAACGGGTATAAAAAAATGGGGATTGTATAAAACCCAATAACGGAACAAACCAGAAAAACCAGCCAGTAAAGATTCTCTTTGCGTTCGTAAATTTTGAACGCTGCCAAACCTACCAGCGCCGCACAAATACTCATCAAAAAATACCCCCGGCCGTGTACCGAAAAATAAAGGGCATACTGCGAAAAATAAAAGATTGCCGCCGCAAAAAACACCACCAGAAAAGGCAGAACAGAGCGGTAAGCTAAATAAATAATAGCACTTCCTGCAATACTCAAAATGAAAGTAGGCAACTCCAGCGCCCAAAATGGATCTGCAAAAATGTAGCTAAAAGGCAAACAAAGCAGGTTGTAAAAAATATGGTTGTTGGGCAGCGGGTAGTAAAACATAATACCCGCCAAACCTTTGCTGATAAAGAAAATAAAAGAAGCCGCTTCATCCTGACCAATACGGGAGTTAACCAGAAAATAAACCCGCACCAAAACCAGTAAAATACCGGAAATGCTTACAATAACTTTCTCCCAAAAAGGCGTCTGCTGCCAGACCGATAGGAGTTTGTTCCAGAAAAAACCAATAATGCTTTTAACCGAATTTAAGAATGAATTGGCAGAATCTTTCCGGAGCCGGAAATACGAAAACAGGCTTACAACGAAAATCAGGAAATATGCGCTTAACGCCAGCCAATAGGTATTCCGGCTGAAACCATAGCTTCCTTCGAAATCATTCCAGGGGTAAAGGGTTTCCTTTTCGGCATTGAATTGGCCAAATAATGCTTCCAGTTTCGGGTAGGGATAAAGCAGCAATACAAGCAGCAAGAAACCGGCAGCCAGCGCCAATAACCCAAAGCCGTACCTGTAAACCCGTTTTGTTTCCTGCTGCATAAAAACAAAACTACAGGATTTTAAACAAATCCTGTAGTTTCCCATTTTCCAAACCCGAAAGGTTTAGTCTGTATCTTTTAGAAGTACCCTTAATTTACTCCCATTTCAGGCTTTTAACCGGGTTGGAATACGCCACTTTTATGGCCTGGTAGCTTACCGTTATTACCGCAATGAGCAAGCCTAAAATGCCGGCCATTACAAAAACCCAGATCGGGATCTGCACCCGGTACGCAAAATTCTCAAGCCAGCGGTGCATCCCAAAATACGCCACCGGGAAAGCAATCAACGCCGACAGCATAACCAGTTTTACAAAATCTTTGGTAAGCAGGTAAACAATGCTGCGCACCGAAGCCCCCATTACTTTCCGGATACCGATCTCTTTGGTGCGTTGCTGGGCGGTAAAAGAAGCCAGCGCAAACAAACCTAAACAGGCAATAAAAATAGCCAGCACCGAAAAATAACCTACCAGCTTTGCCAGATTTTCCTGACTCTTGTATTGCTGGTCCAAACGCTGATCCAGGAAGAAATATTCCAGCGGGAATTGCGGCGAAAACTTACCCCAAACGGATTCTACGTGCGCCATAGTTTGCTCAAAATTTTCCGGCGAAATGCGGAGCGCCAGGTATTTCTTCCAGAAGAAAGAGTGTTTGCGGTGCGGCAGATCCAGCACGAACGGGCCGATGGTATTGGCTACCGAAACAAAGTTGAAATCCTTCACTACGCCAATCACTTTTTCAGAGCCGGAAGGCGTATCGAAGCGTTTGCCGATGGCATTTTCCGGCGTTCCCCAACCCAGGTGTTTTACCATCGCTTCGTTAATCAATAATCCTAAAGAATCGTCGCGCTGATGCGTTTTGCTGAAATCGCGGCCGGCCACCAGTTCCAGGTTCATGGTTTTCACAAAATCTTCGTTTATGATCAGGGCCGGGAAATAGATCCATTTTTCGGGTTCCATGCCTTCGTAGTTAAATTCGTGGGTGTTGTGGCTTTCCCCCAGAATTTCATTCATGGAAGTAACACTGATAATATTTTTGTTCTGCAGCAGCTCGTCGGTAATGGCCTGGGTTTTGGGCGCCAGCGGCGGACGGGTTGGCAAAATCAAAACCTGTTCTTTTTTAAAGCCCAGATCCACGGAACGCATATATTTTAACTGCCGGTTAATTACAAACGTACCCACAATCAAGCCCAGCGAAATAGCGAACTGCAAAACCACCAGACTTTTGCGTAGCGTAGCACTACCGGAACCGGCTTTGGCGGCGCTGCCTTTCAGCACTTTTACCGGCTCAAACTTCGACAGGAAAAACGCTGGGTACAAGCCCGAAGCCAGGCCGGTAAGCAAGCCAATTAAAAGCAAACCGATAAGCAAAGCCGGGTTGGAGAATAAATTGGAATCGAGTTCTTTGCCCGAAATTTCGCTGAAGAGGGGCAGCAGAATTTCTACCATTGCCAGCGCCAGCAACACCGCCATAAAACTCAGCAAAACCGCTTCCGCTAAAAACTGCCCGATAAGCTGCGAACGGTGCGCCCCGGAAACTTTCCGGATGCCCACTTCTTTGGCGCGTCCGGCGGCCCGGGCGGTAGCCAGGTTCATAAAATTAATGCAGGCAATAACCAAGATAAAGATCCCGATCACGCCAAAAATGAAAATGTTGTTGATGTCGCCGTTCGGTTGCATTTCGTAATCCAGGTCCGAATGCAGGTGAATGTCCTGAAGTGGTTGCAGGTAATGCGTGATCTGCGGCTGCACGAATTCCGGATAATACTTTTTAATGAAATTCGGGAATTGCGCTTCCAGTTCTTTCGGGCTTACGCCTTCTTTGAATAAAATATAGGTCCAGGCCGGGTTCCAGACCCAGTTCTTGTCCAGATGCGGATTCATTAAATAAGCGGTCCGCATGGAGATCAAGCCTTCGAACGGGATGTGAGTTGGGTGCTTGATATCGGCCATTACGCCGGTAACTTTCAGGTCGAACTGGCCTTCAAATTTCAGCACTTTGCCCATCGGGTCTTCGCTGCCAAAGTATTTTTCTGCCAGCTTTTGGGTGAGAACGATCGTGTTGGGTTCCGCCAGGGCTTTATCGGGATTGCCTTTGGCCAGCGGAAAATCAAATACTTTGAAAAGCGTAGAATCGGCGAAGAACAAATGCTTTTCGTTCAGTTTTTTATCGCCTAACTCTAAGGTTAAAGTAGGCTGCTGAAAATTAAAAAAGCGCACTGTTTCTTCAATTAAATGCGGGTAATCGGTTTTCAAAGCCTGCGCAACCGGCGGCGGATTGCTGGAAGATTCTTCGCCCTGCCCTTCTTCGGAATCCAGTTTGCCAACCATGCGGTAAACGCGGTCGGCTTTGGAATGGAATTTATCGTAGCGCACCTCATCCTGAATAAACATAAAGATCAGCAGGAAGCACGCAATACCCGTAGCCAAACCCAGAATGGTAATGGCCGAATAGAACTTGTGGCGCAGCAAATTGCGGTAAGCAGTTTTGAAATAATTCTTCAGCATAGCAGCAAAAAAACGGTAGGTTAAAAGGTAGAAAAACCCGGCCGAAAAAGCAACGCTTCGCGAACGGGTTTAGCTTACTTACACGAAATATGCCACGCTGGAAATGGTAAGGTTTTGGACTGAAAAAGTGGTTTTAAGCCTGATACCGAAATTGTTGCTGTACGTTTTCAGACAATTTTTTATCCGGTTGCGGACGGTTTTAAGAAGAATGGGATATGTAGGGACAGGGCTTGACCTGTCCGCACGCATTCCTGATCTGACCTGTCCGCACGTTATCTGATCACGCATATTTGAACACGATTTTCAGGGATTTATATAAAGAACAGGATTTGGGAGCGGGATACAAGAGATGTCCAGAATTTCAGGGCAGAAAAGGGGAGGTGATTGTAAGAATTTTATGCAGAAAACCTTTATTCAGAAAAGAAATCCTGGCTATTCTTTAATCTTTAAAATCGTGTTCTGCTTCTCGTATTCAGAAATGTTTGATCGGGAATGCGTACGGACAGGTCAAGCCCTGTCCCTACGGGGTCCGGTTAAATATTTAAAATCGGGGAATTACTTTCTCAGAAACTTGCGGAAGGAAAGAGTAACCATATCGTTCCGCAGTCGGGTGGTGGTTAAGATAACTGGTTGCGGCACGCCGTTATATTCATAGGTTGTCCGGATTTCCGCAATGGGTTCTTTATTGAAGCTATCAGCATACTGGTACCCGAAACCAAGTTCTATATTCTTTCCAAAGCGGCCATTCAGGCTCAAACCAGCGTGGTAACCATTAAAGGATTTCTGGCCCAAACTTCTGGTGTGCGTTATAATATTGGTGTAAGGGCCGCTGCTGTTTGGCCTGCCCCGCCAGTTTATTTCTGAATTAATCCCATAACTGGCCCATAAACCTGCTTCTGGCATTAAATATATCTTATTGCGTAATAACGGCACCGCATATTTTACCGAAACCGGCGCCGTAATCATTAAGAACGACCACTGCGAATCCATCCCGAAAATATGACTGCCGGAAGCCTGAAGACCACCGGTTCCTAATCGCAAGCCACCTTCGGCAATAAAGCCGCTTTTAAACTGGTAACCCTGGTAGTAAGTTAAGTAAGAAGACCAGAAGGAAGGTTGCATTTTATCGGTCCGGCCCGGCCATTGCTGGGTTTGGTCAGAGTAGGTGGTTTGTTTGCCGGTTTCCAGGCCCCAATACGTTCCTTTAAACCGGTATTCTTTTAAATATTCCGCCTCTGGTTCCGTTTCCGCTTTAATTTTAGGTTTGCGGATATTCGTATAAAGGTTGGTGAAATTCTGTAATGGCAACCGGTAACCAAGCCTGATTTCGGCATAATCGCCTTTGGTTTTTAATGAACTTTCATACCGTGCAGGTGGTGAAAAAGCATTAACTGTAAAATTATAACTAGCGGCCGTGGCAAAGCCTTTGTAATAAGCAAGTTCCAGGGAAAAAACGTTTTCGCGACTGGTTTTATATTCAAGGCCAATTGCCGTACTTATTAAAAGCGACCTTTCCTTCTTCAGATCGGTGCTTAAAATAGTTTCATATCCTCTCAGAGAATCTGTAGCAGGCATACTGGTCGGGATACCACCAATACTTCCTCTTTTAAAATCAAGGTATGTGGCGCCTAAACTTCCGGTAAAACTGAACGCGTTTTTAATGTTCCGGCGGTAGCCCAAACTTAATTCGTATTGTTTATTGTCAAGCCCTACCGTGAAACTTCCTTCGTTTAAAATCCCAATTCCAGTAGAATAGCGGTGGGTACTTTTTAAATTTAGCGTGGCCTTTTTAAAACTACCTCTCAGATAAAGATCGTTAGGCAGCTCGTATTGCAGGAAACCGCCTTTTGAAATATCGGCTGTACGGTTGGGCTCAAAGTTGTAAGGATCTCCTCCTTGCATGGCAATATTAGTAGGTGAATTTAGCCCTCCCTGAATGCCCAGGCTAAATTTTTGCAGCGTCTGGGAATTGGCCGTAGTTATAAACGCAATGGTGAATGCAAAGGTAAGAAACAGTTTCATGCCCAAATATAACAGAATTTACGCAATCCGTAACTTTGTTGATTGAAGTGAATAGGTGGAGTATTTTCTGCAATTAATTTATCCGGTTAACAGGTAGGAACAGGGCTTGACCTGTCCGCACGCATTCCCGATTACGTATTTCTGAACACGATTTTAAAGATTAAGGGATAGCCAGGATTTTTTCCCGAATTATGGTTTCCGCAATCACCTTCCCTTATTCTGCCAAAAAATTTTGGCCATCATCCATATCCCGATCCGAAATCCTGTTCATCAAATAAATCCCCGAAATCGTGTTCAAATATGCGTGGCCAGATAACGTGCGGTCAGATCAGATAACGTGCGGACAGGTCGCGACCTGTCCCTACAGCAACGTTCCTTTCAAAAAGAAAAACGCGAAAGAGAAATAAATCACTAGTCCGGTAACATCCACCAGGGTAGCTACAAACGGGGCCGAAGAAGTAGCCGGATCGAGTTTCAATTTTTTAAGCATTAAAGGCAGCATGGAACCCGCTAAAGAACCCCACAAAACTACCCCAACCAAAGAGAAACCCACCGTATACGCCACCCCGATCCAATGCGGCCCATAAGCATCCATAAACTTGGCCCAGACCATGATCCGCAGGAAACCGATAACGCCCAGAATTCCGCCCAGCATCAATCCTAAGATCAGTTCCCGCCGCATTACCCGCCACCAGTCAGATAAGTAAACTTCGCCAATGGCCATGGCCCGGATAATAAGCGTTGTAGCCTGCGAACCGGTATTGCCACCGCTGGAAATAATTAAAGGAATAAATAAGGTGAGCACAACCGCTTTGGCAATTTCGTCTTCAAAAAAGCCCATCGCCGAAGCGGTAAGCATTTCGCCTAATAAGAGAATTACGAGCCAGCCGGCGCGTTTTTTAACCATATCCAGCAGCGGAATGGTGAGGTAGGGTTCGTCTAAGGCTTCGGTACCCCCCAGTTTCTGAATATCTTCGGTATCTTCTTCTTCCCTAACGGAAAGCATATCGTCTATGGTAACCATCCCGAACAGCAGGCCTTCTTCGTCTAAAACCGGGAGGGCGGTGCGGTCGTTGCGGCGGAAGATCTCTACGGCTTCCTCCTGGTCTTGCATGGCGTGCAGGGCCACGAATTTCCGGTCCATGAGTTCCGACACCACTGTGCCTTTGGGTGCCAGAATTATTTCCCGCAGCCGGATATCGTCTAATAAAATGCCCTTTTCGTTTACCACGTACAACACCGAAATGGTTTCCGAATCGTGGCCGAATTCCCGGATGTGATCCAGTACTTCCTCCACCGTCATGGTTTCCTTTATGGCAATGTAATCGGGAGTTACCAGGCGGCCAACGCTGTATTCGGGATAACCTAAAAGCTCCAGGGTAACTTTGCGCTCTTCTTCGCTGAGCAACACGATGAGCTCTTTTACCACCGTGTTGGGCAGGTATTCCAGCAAAGCCGTCCGGTCATCGGGCGACATTTCGTTCAGGATGGCGGCTACTTTATCGTTGTTGAGGGCATTGATAAAATATTCCTGCGTTTCAAAGTCGAGGTACTCAAAGGTGCGGGCGGCCAGCTTAACGGGCAGCAACCGGAAAATGATGAGCTGCTCCTTTTCTTCGTCTTCGGTTTCTTCGGTAATCAGCTCCACCAGTTCGGCAGGTTCCAGTTCCTTGAGGACTTCTTTGAGCGTGTAGAATTCGCCTTCCTCAATCAGGTATTTAATTTCTGCCAGTTTTGCGTGCTGCATTTTTTTTACATTTCCGAATTAAAAGTTTCCTGCTGCGCAAAAGTATTAAGTTCCCGCTATTTCTGCGCACGGTATTTCAGAAATACTACGGATTGCCGGCACTTTTTAGGCGAAAAAAACTACCGTTTTGGCAGAAATTTTTCTGCTGCCGGCGGCCTCGCTTAAATTATAGCGCAGTTAACAAACTAATTGCCTTTCTTACAGTTATTTACTTCCCGCAGCTGCGTATAAAAATTTCAGGTAAATCCAGAAAGGAGGCAGTATGCGGGTACCCAGAAAATGTTCGGCTTTTGTATTTTTCATCTATAAAACCCAGTATTATGCGCTCAGATATTACCGCCGGAAGCACTTTTCCGGATTACGAACTACCCGACCACACTGGCGTTAAACGCAAGCTCTCTTTTTTGCAGGGCCACGACCCTATGGTTATTATGATCGGCAGGGGCGTGTGGTGCCCTAAAGACCGGATGCAGCTCCGTGAGCTGGTTCATTTTTCGCATCAATGCGCCGTAGGTTTTACCCGCCTGGTTACCATTACCTGCGATAGTTTTATTTTAAGCAACGACCTGCGTTTAGGCGTGGGCGCCGACTGGCCTTTCCTGCACGATACCCAACGCGTTATTATGAAGGATCTGGATATTCAGGAATATACTGATGAAATGAATAACCCCATGATTCCGCATACATTTGTGCTGGAGCCCGGCCTGAAAATTTACAAGATCTACAACGGTTACTGGTACTGGGGCCGCCCCACCACCGCCGAACTCCACCAGGACCTGCGCAACATTACCGAAAGAATAAGGCCGGATTATAAAATAGATACGCCCGAAATGCGCGCCAAATGGGAAGCCAAAGACCGGGCAAATTTCTACCCGTACGGCATGAGCTGGAAGCAGGTATTTGCCCGGATGAATAATGAATTGGATCAGTTTGATAAGTAGAAAAAGGTATGGTTTCCGGCTGGAAAAGCACGGCGTTTGACTTTAATTTTGCAGGCTTCTGTTGTTGCTGGCCGGTTTCTGGCGCAAGTGTTAAGCGTCAGCGTCACTTGTGACTAAAGAACAGCCGGAAGTCTCCAGACTTCCGTAACCGATTTTTCAGACAAGCATAACATAAGAACCAAAACCTTTCGTATAACCGGCCATGAGCCGGAAATACAAAATAAACGATGACCAGAAGCTTTACTTTTTAACTTTTGCAGTTGTCCGCTGGGTAGACGTTTTTACCCGTGCAGCATACAAAGATATTTTAATTGAAAGCCTGCGCTACTGCCAAGAAAATAAAGGATTAGAATTGTATGCGTTTTGCATCATGCCTAACCACGTCCATTTAATTGCCAGAGCATCGGAAGGGAAAAAATTATCCGGCATTTTACGGGACCTTAAAAAGTTTACCGCCAATACGATTATGGAAGCCATTAATAGCAATAGCCAGGAAAGCAGAAAAGACTGGATGCTCTGGCTTTTCAAAGACGAAGGAAAGCATAATTCAAATAATACCCACAACCAGTTCTGGCAACAGGAAAACCATCCCATAGTATTAGATAGCAATGCCTTGATCGATCAAAAGCTTGCTTATATTCATCAGAATCCGGTTCGGGCAGGAATTTGCTATGCACCGGAAGATTACATTTACAGCAGTGCCGGCCAGTATGCCGGTTCTGAAACAATTCTGCCGGTTATTCTTCTGGAGTAAGGTTTTACGGAAGTCTGGAGACTTCCTTTTGTTCGTTAGGCACAAGTGACGCTGACGCTTAACACTTGCGCCAGGAACTGGCCAGGAACCGCCAGAAACCATAACTTCCAGGTATAATTCCAACTACAAAAACGCCTAAAAAGTAAAAGCCGCAACATTCCTGCTGCGGCTTTTACTTTTTAACGCCAAAACGCTACCGTTTCTGGCTTAAAAACTAATACTTCGTAATTGCTTCGCCCAGGTCGTAAACCGGCTGGTCTGCTACTGCCAGGCGGATAATGCTGGCTCCGGCTGCGGAACGGTAACCACCGGCGCAATGCACCATTACCGGTTTATCCGTTGGAATTTCGTTCGTACGTTCGCGGAGTTCAGGCAGGGGAATAGCAATGGCGTTCGGGAAGATCTGGCGGGTTTTTACTTCGCCGGTATTCCGGATGTCTACAATGGTATAGTTATCGGGGTTCTGCTGAAAATCGGCTAAGGCGGTTTCCGGAGAGGTTTCTTCGCCAAAAGTGGAGGCTGCTATGCCGCCGGCCATGTTTTGTTCGTAACCAATTTTAGCGGTTTTGGCAATCAGTTTTTCCAGGGCTTCATTGGAAGGAGCCACCAGGTAATATTTTTCTTCGGGGCCAACCACCGAGCCCAGCCAGGTTTCAAACTTTAGACCGTCCATCAGGTTTATGGCTCCCGGTAAATGGCCTTTCCGGAAATCGGTCTGCGGGCGGGTATCCACCACCAGGATATCTTTTTCCAGTTCGGCATCCGGGGTAAGGCGGGGCACGGAATTTACGCTCAGGTTATATTCCGGGGCGCCGTTCTTATTCAGGTCAACATCGTAGCCAAAATATTTCGGTACAAAGGGCTGGTCGGCGGTGAGGTAGGTTACAAAAGCGTCTTCGGTCATTTCCTGCAGGGCCGGGTTGCTCATTTTTTCGGCGCCAATGGTGCTAACGTTGGCGCTGCTCAGGCCTTTGCCGCACAAAGAACCGGCCCCGTGGCTGGGGTACACCAGCATATCGTCGGGCAGCTTCATGAGTTTTTCGCGGGTAGAACGGTACATCTGGCGGGCCAGGTCGTCGCGTTTAGCAGTAAGGTTGCCTACACTTTCGCGCAGGTCCGGGCGGCCTACGTCGCCAATAAACAGGGTGTCGCCGGTAAAGGCTACTACGGGTTTCTGGGTTTCGTCTTTCAGCAAAACGGTAATGCTGTCCGGCGAATGGCCGGGCGTGTTGATGGCGTGCAGCGTAACGGTGCCAATTTTAAAAGAATCGCCGTCGTCGAAAGCCGTATGTTTATAATTGGCACCCAATAGTTTGCTGGCATAAATGGCAGCTTCTTTATCGGTAGCAATTTCCAGGTGGCTGCTTACAAAATCGGCGTGCGGATGCGTTTCTATAACAGCCACAATGCGGGCATCGTGCAGCATGGCAAACTCATAATACGGCTGCGGATCGCGGGCCGGGTCTATCAGGGCAACTTCTCCTTCGCTTAAAACGGCGTAAGAATAATGGGCCAGCCCTTTATCTTCGAACTGGTGTATTTTAAAGGTAGTGTTTTCCATAGGAACAAGCTTTCAGGTAAAACCAGTAATATCCTGGCAAATGTCGGGCATATAAGCCGGAAAAACTATAGCATTTATCAGTTTTCCGGAGTGTGCTTATCATCCGAAAAGTTTACCCAGCAAGCCTTTTTTAGCTTCGGCTTTATAACCGGCCTGCTGCACCATTTCTTCCACATTGGCCGCCTCTACGTTCTGGCCTTCCACGGTCAGCACTTTTTCCGGGTCGGTAATGTCTACGTGCCAGCCCTGTACATTTTTGATCTTATCCAGAAAAGGTTTGGCAGCTGCTACGCAATTGTTACAGTTAATATTGGTTTTGAATTTCAGGGTTTTCATATAATGCCGGAATTTAAGGCCGGAAAAAAGAATACGGATTTAAAGCTTTTTTGGTAAATAATCGTTAAAATTAAAAGTTACGTAAGCCGCAGGAAATAGCCTTACATTTACCAGAAGCATAGCAGCCTGATTTTTTATGGATAATAGTAAAGTAAAGGGTACCCTCATTTGCCTGGGCGGCGGCGACGACGATTGCCTGATAAAACTTATTCATTCAGAATTCTGCAAAGCCGGCGCTTACGTTGAAGTTATTACCACCGCGGCTACCCGCCCGGAAGAATCGGGGCAGGCTTATAAAGAGGCTTTTAAAGATCTGGGCATGCGGCACGTGCACTACATGCACATAGACGAAGACAACGCCGCCGATACGCCAGAAAACCTGGAGCGGATCCGGAGAGCCAGCGTGATCTTTTTTACCGGCGGCGACCAGCGGCGCATTGCCGATTTTTTGCGCGGCACCGAAGTGTTAGACATTATGCGCGACCGTTACATAACCGATGAACTGGTAATTGCCGGTACCAGCGCTGGTGCCACCGCCCTCTCCGACCGCATGATCTACGAAGGCTACGGTTCTTATTCGCTGGAAAAAGGCCGCACTAAAACCAGCACCGCCCTGGGCATTATCCAGAACCTGTACATCGATACGCACTTTACCGAACGCGGACGTTTTGGCCGCCTGGCCGTGGCGGTTGCCAAGTGGCCCGAATATATTGGCGTAGGCCTGGGCGAAGAAACCGGCGTGGTGATTAAAGAAGGCAATTACCTGGAAGCTTTCGGGCGGGGGGTGGTTACCATTATAGACGGCAGCCGCATAGAATACACCAATTTAGACGAAGTAGGCTTTGGCGACCCGGTTGCCGTGGAAAATTTGGTAATGCACATTCTGGTAGAAGGCCACCGCTACTGCATAGATGCCCGCGAACTGCAGCCCCTGCCGGAAAAAGAAAAAGTAACCCGGTAACGGTTCGATTGTTCGAATTTTCGATTGTTCGAATGTTCGATTTTTTTTGGTTTAACGGTCATTAAATTTTTATCGAAAATTCGAACATCGAACAATCGAACAATCTAAAATGATAACTGCTTACGACGAAATGGCCCGGCGCGAAATGGAGGACTGGAAGTTCGAAATGCAGCGCCGGCCCACAGTGCTGAACCGGCTTTCCAAGCGGATGCAGGATAAGCTCAATTCTTACATTCCCGAAAAGGTACACAACGCCATTACCGCTACCTTAAAGCAAATGATCCGGGCGGTTTTATTTGGCGCCGATATTATTACCCGCAAAGCTACCGGGCAGGAACTGACTTTGGAAGCCCGCGAAGCTACCGTTTTGCAGCGCATTAAAATTTACCAGCACGTGGGCGCTGCCGAAGGCGGCATAACCGGTGCCGGCGGCATTCTGCTGGGCCTGGCCGATTTCCCCTTACTTTTAAGTTTAAAACTAAAGCTGCTCTACGAAATTGCGGCCCAATACAGCTTTGACACTTCCGATTACCGCGAACGCATTTACCTGCTTTATATTTTCCAGTTAGCCTTCAGCAGCCAGGAACGGCGCCAGCAGGTTTACAAGAAAATAGTAAACTGGGAAACTCAGAAACAAGCCCTGCCTGCAGATATTAACCACTTCGACTGGCGCACCTTTCAGCAGGAATACCGCGATTACATAGATCTGGCCAAGATGGCGCAACTGGTGCCGGTAATAGGCGCGCCGGTTGGCGCTATTGCGAACTACCAGCTACTTAAAAAGCTGGGGAATACGGCCATGAATGCTTACCGGATGCGGTGGTTTGAGAAATTACCGGAAACCGGTTTGGCTGGTATTTAACCGCTTTTACTTTTTAGGGGCTAAAGGTTACCGTTTTATAATCCTGTTACAAGAAACAAAGCGATTTTACCTATTCTTTCTTATTCGCTGAACTTTGTTATATTTGGTCTAAACCTTTGTTTATCCGGGTAACGTGTGGCGGACAAACAAAGGTTATGTTGTTTATCTCGTAGTTGGCAGGCAAAAATAATAAAAAAATGAAGTGGTTAATATTGGTTTTGGTAATACTGACTGGTTGTTCTTCTGGACGAGAAGCAGTAATGCCATTTAAGAATTATTTGATTACTGGTGACAGACTATTTCCAATTAAATTAAATGCAAGTGAATTTACATTCAGAATTTGGATTAATAATAGCACCTCAGTTGATAGGGTAATTACGATTTCAGAAGATTCAGTGGATGGATTTCAAGGTACTATCATAGAGTATGGAAATTTATACAGAGGCAACAAATCGAAAAACCATTATTCAAAAATAAATATTACTCCAAAAAGTGGTTTCAAGGAGTTTAAGAATAAGCTAGATGAACTTCAGTTATTTGGAATAAAAACGCCAGAAAAAGAATTAGAGATTTCATTACACCAGGGATTCTCTACTTACGTGGTAGAAATTAAAAACGGGAGCGATTTTAACAGCTTTAAATTTGATACCTATTTTCCAAGCAAACGAGAGAGCGATGAAAAATTTGACAAAATTGAATCATTAATTTTTGGTGAATTCGGACTCAAGAATTACTTTAAAATGAAAAATTAAAGGCTGCCAACAAAAGCTAAAAATCACTGAAGCGTTTTTTAGCCCAACCGTACGCAGAAGTAAAAACTAAAAATCTATAAATATGAAAACGAAATCATTCTTTTATCTCCTTCTTTTTTCCTTAATGGGTTGTTACAAAGAGAAAACCCCTATTGTTACTCCTGAAAAGAAATTCTTGGTATCTGAAATCTATGACTATAAAAATCAATTAGTAGCAACTTATGAATATGATGCTAATAACAGATTAACGAAAAGGTCGGGCACCAACTCAAGTACTGGATATTACTCTGAATACTTATTTGAGTACGAAAATGAAAAGGTAAGCAACATTTCTTTTATAGATAAAAGCTTTCCGGGCGCCAATCATAATATTAAAATATTTTATGATCCCTCTGGCAAAATACTTAAAGATGAGACCTATAGACAAGGACAACTTCTAAACACCAGAGCATACAACTACAATCCTAAGGGGCAAATTAAAAGTATTACTGCAACAGGAAAGGAAAATAGCTTCTATGAGTATTCAGATAACGGCAATATCATAAAGATTAAACAATTGCTTACTGATCCGCAAACAAATGTTTCTACGGAACATAATCGTTTATTTCAATACGATAATTTTCAACGCCCCCCTTTTGGTATAAACTATGTTTTTCAGATAGAACTATTACCCCAATTTGGCACAGAAGCCGTTTTTGAAAGAAATTTATCATTCAATAATATGACTCTATTAGAAGGTGGTACCCAATGGATTTATACCTATAATGAAGATAACCTTCCTGCCACAATTGAAACACGATGGAAAGACGTTCAAACCATGGAACCTATAATGTTGCGAATAAAATATAGAGAGGTTAAATAAATTACTTCTGCTAATCAAATACATAAGCTATACTTCAGCCATACCTCATTCAACTTATGTAACTCTTCAATATTTAAACCAACCGCTAACATCCAGAATTACCCTTTCCTATGGACCGTTATCAAACCACTTTCCAGACCTGGAACAAAGTAGCAGCTACTTACCAGGAAATTTTCATGTATCTGGACCTGTATAACGATACCTATGATACGTTCTGCGAACTTATTCCAAAACCCGGGGCCGGCATCTTCGAAATAGGTTGCGGTCCCGGCAATATTACCCGGTACCTGTTAGCACGCCGGCCTGACTTCAAAATCCAGGCGATTGATGTGGCGCCCGAAATGATTGCGCTGGCCCAAAAGAATAACCCAACCGCGGACTTCCGGGTAATGGACTGCCGCGAAATAGATACTATTACCACGCACTTCGATGGTATTATGTGCGGCTTTTGCCTGCCTTACCTGTCGCAGCCGGATTGCGCCAAACTGATCAGAGACTGCGCTGCTTTGCTTCAGCCAGGCGGTATCTTTTATATCAGTACCATCGAAGGCGATTATGAGCGGTCGGGTTACCAATCCGGGAGCAACCCCCAGGATAAAATGTATGTTTATTATTACCCGGAAGCCTGGGTGCAGGATCAATTAAAAAGCAATCAGTTTGAAGTAGTAAACCTTACCCGAAAAAGCTATCCGAAAAAAGACGGCACCACAGATACGCACCTGATCTTTATTGCCCGGAAAAGCGAAGCCCCGGCAACAAACCGATAATCAAATACCATGAACATCATAACCACTCAGTTAAGCAGCCGGGACCTGGATAAATTCATTCAACTTATCCGGGTTTTCGAATCGGTTTTTGAAATGAAGAACTTCCGGATGCCCAACCAGAAGCATTTGCAGCAGGTTTTAGGCAAAAACGGTTTCTATGTTTTTGTAGCCATGTCCGAAGGCAAGGTTATTGGGGGCCTTACGGCTTACACCCTGGACCAATATTATTCCCCGGCGCCGCTGGTTTACATTTACGACCTAGCGGTTAAAACCGAATTTCAGCGGCAGGGCGTTGGCAAAAAATTAATAGCCGAATTTACCGCTTTCTGCAAAGAAATTGGCGTGGAAGAAGTTTTCGTGCAAGCCGACGAAGCGGACGATTATGCTCTGGATTTTTACCGCTCCACCGGCGCTACTTCCGAAAAAGTGGTGCATTTTTATTATCCTTTAAACGGTATTAATTAACCGGAAAAAAGTAACTTCCCGATATCAAAACCACTTTAAAGATCTCCTTATGAAAAACGCCGGCCGCTTTCTGTTACTTTTTATTTTCATGTGCTGCCTGAGCAGTTGCGAAGGCCTGGAAAAAACCGACCTGGTAAAAAGGCAGACCATCACGCAGGTGCAAAACAAAGACCTGGTTTACGAACTCTACCTTACCGGGCTCGACAAATACCGCTACACCTACAAACTGGTAGGCCCCCAGGATTCCACCCAACTTTTCGAAGCTAAATTTTTAGACGAAACCGCCAATAACCTGGAAATGGAAATAGAGCAAAGCGGCAAACGCCTTAAAATAATTTTAGACCGCCCCACCGAAACCCAGACCAAAACGGTAGATGGCGTTACATTTGAACTGGCGGGAAGCGAAAAGTAGGCAGTTTTGCCTTCCTAAACCGATACGTGAAAGCGCTTTATGTTGCTTAATTATTTGTTTTCCTTTTTAATACTGGCAGTTTGCAGCGTTTCGGCGGTTGCCCAACCGTCGAAACGCACCCCAGATCCGGGCCAGCTCAATGGCCTCACGTATCAGAATAATGCCTTTGGTTTCCGGGTAACTATTCCGGCAGCCTGGAGCGTAAAATCAGAACAGCAACGAAGAGAAGCTCAAATTGCCGGGTACCAGGCAGTTGCCGGCAACGATACCACCATGCAGCGGTTATACAAAGAAGCCGAAGTAATTGCTACCCGGTTGTTAGTTGTTTCGAAATTCAAAGAAGGCGCTCTGGTAAGTTCCAATCCGGATTTTGCGATAACGGCCGAAGATATAACCGGCTCTGTGGGAGCAACTCCCAGCGGCTACCTGAACAATACCCGCGTCTTTTCGCTTAGGTCGGCTATGAAAACCTGGATCAAAAAACCGATCTATTTAACTCATATTGGTGGTAAGGATCTTGCCGTACTGGAATTAAAATTCGAACACCATGGGCGTAAGGTTAAACAGCAGCATTACACATTCTTAAAAGATAATTATGCCATTACCTTCACGCTGACTTATCAGACCAAAGAAAACAAGAAAGAACTGGATAAGATCTTAAATTCCCTGGTTTTTAATTAAAATAATCTGTTCATCAGGCGGCACTTTTTCAGGCCAAAATCCTACCGTTTTTACAGCCGTTCTTCTTCCTGCAATTCCATATTTATAGCCACGGCCGCTTTGGTTCCTTCGGCGGCCGCCACTATTACCAACTGCACGTCGCGGGCCGAATCGCCGGCTACGAAGAGGCCTTTAATGTTGGTGGTTTGCAGGCGACGGGTTTTTACCACGCCTTTGCTGGTAAATTCGCAGCCCAGCATCTGACCCAGGCTGCTTTGTTGTTCGGTGCCGGTGCTGAAAAACATGGCTTCCCGCTTTTCGGCGCTGTCGTCGGCCAGAATAATTTCCTGCAATTGGCCGTCTTTTCCTTTCAGTTCTTTTATTTTTTTCAGGTTTATTTTTATGCCATTGCGCTGCAGCTGCGAAACCTGCGGACCGGTAAGTTTATTGGTGCCATCGGTAAAAAGCATTACATCGGTGCTCCAGGTTTTTAAAGCCAGCGCCAGCCCGAAACCGTGCCGGAATTTGCCGTAAACGGCCAGCGGTTTATCCTGGCTTTCCCAGCCATCGCAATACGGGCAATGGTGTACGCTTTTGCCGTACAGCTCATCAATACCGGGAATCTGGGGCACTTTATCTTTTAAGCCGGTAGCCAACAGCAATTTTCTGGACTGGTAGGTTTTACCGTGCTCATCGGTTGCCCGGAAGCCGTCGTCATCCAGTTCAATGCATTTGATTTCCACCTTGTGTACTTCTATGCCGTATTCCGGAAGTTCCTGGCGGGCTATTTCCAGAAATTCGCGGGGATTTATGCCGTCGCGGGTAATAAAACCATTCATCGATTCCGACCAGCGGTTGCGGGGCTTGCCGGTATCGAAAATTATTACTTTGCGGCGGCATCTGCCTAAAACCATGGCTGCGCTTAAACCGGCCGGCCCACCCCCAATTATCATTACATCGTACATGTTGCTTCCCAAAATTGAACTTTCGCTTAACGGATTTTACTTCGGAATGGATTAAGTTTTTATACTGAAAAGCATAGCGTTTTTAAAACCATTATCCGGATAAACAAAAAATCCCGGCTGAAACCAACCGGGATTTTTTTGTTAAAGGTTAAAACCAAACTATTCTCTGGCTATTTTCCGGAATGCTACTTTGCCGTCGGTTTCCAGTTTCAGCAGGTAAATACCCTGGGCATAACTGGTCAGATCGAAGGTATGTTCCAGCGTTTTCCCCTGACTTTGCTTTACTTCAACTTTGGTTAATAACTGGCCGGTTAAGCTGTAAAGCGATAAGGTAGCCGGCTTATTCATTCCGGTAAGTTTTACCTCAAATTTGCCGGAAGTAGGGTTCGGATAGATGGAAAGCTGATTAGCTAACAGATCATCGGAAATACCTACCATGGTGAACAATAAGGCGGCCGAAGTTCTGGAGCAGGTACCAATGGTAGCCGTAACGGTATAGTTTCCTCCCGCAGCCGGCGTGTAATTCTGACCCGTTGCTCCCGGAATTAGCGTTCCGTTAAGGTACCACTGGTTGCCGGTTGCTACGCTGGAAGAGAGCACAGAACCTGCTGCCGAAATAACCGGAAGCGCCGGGGTTGGAAGTACGGTTACTACTACCGCATCGGTAGCAGAACAGTTATTCGCATTCGGACCAGCAGTTACAGTATAAGTGGTAGTTGTGGTAGGGCTAACCGTAATGCTGCTGCCAGACATACCGTTCGACCAGTTAAAGACCGTTCCGGATCCGGTAGCCGTTAGCGTAACCGGAGCGCCGCTGCAGATGGTTGTATCGAGGCCTGCATTTACTGTTGGCGCCGCAGATACGGTTACCGTTGCCTGACCTGTGGTGGCACAGCCCCCGGCACCCGTAGCCGTTACCGTGTAAGTGGTATTGGCCGTTGGCGAAACCGTTATGCTGTTACCCGTTTGCCCCGATGACCAGGAATAGGTTACGCCCGTTTGGGCCGGAACAGTTAAAGTAGCCGGCTGACCCGCGCAGATGCTCTGATTTGCTAAGGTTACTACTGGTTTCGGATTTACCGTTACTGTAGTGGCAGTAGAAGTTGCCGAACAGTTGGCCGCGTTGGTTACCGTTACACTATAGGTGCCCGCCGCTTTTACTTTTATGGCTTGCGTGTTCGCACCGTTAGACCATAAGAAAGTTCCGCCGCCGCTGGCAGTTAAGGTTACGCTATCGCCCTGGCAGAAAGTTATCGGTCCGCTGGCGGTTACATTCACAACCGGTATTGCGTTGATGGTTACGTTCAGGGTATCGGCGCTGAAACAGTTTCCGGCCGGGTTGGTAACTCTTGCCCAATACTGCCCGGAAGTAGCTGCTGTAATGGTGCGGGTGGTAGCACCGGTATTCCAGAGGTAATTATACCCAGATCCGGTATTTCCGGCATCTAAGGTTACGCTGCCACCACACTGGGTTCTGTCGGCTCCTAAAGAAACTGTTGGTATTGCATTAATCGTTACCTGGATCTGATCGGTGGTGCTGCAGCCGGTTGCCGGGTTGGTAACGGTTACCGAATACGTGCCGGAAGCGGTTACGCCAATGGTTTGGGTAGCCGAACCGTTAGACCAGGAATAATCGAAGTTATTACCGGCGTTGCCGGCATTCAGCGTTACCACGCCACCGCACTGTACCACATCGGCCCCTAAGTTAACTACCGGCGCCGTGCCGATGAAAACATTAATGGTATCGAACTTAAAGCAGCCGGTTATCGGGTTGGTAACTTTAACCCAGTACTGACCCGAAGTTGCGGCGGAAATGGTTTGCGCCGCAGCGCCGTTAGACCACTGATACGCAAAACCTAAACCGGCATTTCCGGCATTAAGCGTTACCGCACTACCCGTGCAGTTCCGGATATCGGCACCCAGGTTCACTACCGGTTTCGGATTTACAACAGCGGTTACGGCCACGCGGCGGCTTTCGCACTCCAGCACCGTTACCTGCCAGTCGTAGAAGAAGTAGTAGAACGGACCGGTACCAAACGTGCCGCCAATTATAGAAAGCGCCTGCGGGATCTGGTAAGGGAATGTAGCGTTGTTCGTATTCCGGAATAAAGCCGTTACGGTAGAACCAGTAGCATTCAGTTTGTAATTATTGCCAGCCGGGATCCGGAAACCAAGCGGAATTGGGGTCTTCACGTTTGGCGTGGTTACGGCTACGGTTTTGGTAGCAATTACCACTCCGGCCGCATTCAGTAAGTTGATCCTTACATTTCCTGCCGAAGCCGGATAAACGAATACCGAATCCAGGATCAGGGCACGGGACACGTTAAATTCCAGACCGGCCTCAAACTGATTTACGCTGCCGCCTACGCCAAAGCTCTGATCTTTCGGACCAACTTCTGCCGGCGTAGAATTAACCGATGAAGCATAAAAGGTAGTAGTGGCCGTTAAAGGTTGCGTAACAAAATTACCCGATACGGAATTACCTAAAATTACATTCGTGGTGTTGTTCGCATAAAAGTTATAGCTGTCGGCGGTGCCGGTTACCTGCAGGTTGGCGGGTTCGCCTTCGCAGGTTGTGGCTGTAAGAGCCATTGGTTTAACCGGAATGCTGTTCAGGAATAAGGTTGTTTTAAGTGTGTCGTTTCTCCGGTCTTCATCTAAAGCCATATTGGTATAAGCCTTGAAATTGAAAGTGCCGCCGGTGTATGTATTCAAAGTTCCTAACTGGAAAGTAACCGATTGGTCGGTAGAGATCGGGCCCGGAACGGTGCCGGTTAGCGTGGTATTAACGGCCCCGGAAACATTTACTACTACCGGAATATTCGATCTTGATGCTACCCCGAAGTTTTTAACCGTAACCGATACCGATTGAATGCTGTCGCCGCAGGCATTGGCTACCGGTTGTACCAGCGCGGTAACGCCCAGATCGGTTTGCAGCAGTTTTCTTACGGCAATATCGTCGAAGCTGAAACCGTCGCAGCAGGTATTGCTGGTTGCCCGGCCCGTGCTTGATTGCCCGAAACGGATCTGCGTGCTGCTGCTATAGGTTTGCCCCGCTGCCGCCAGCGCTGCCGAAAGGTTTATATTAGTAACCGGTTTGTAATTTCCGGCACCCAGTTTGTTGGCAAATAAGTTATACACTTCAACCCAGGCCGCATTATCGTTACCGCGTACCCACACCCGGTTATTCGGATCGTCGTTGCCGAAATTGCTGTGAAAAGCATAAGCAAAATCAAGCATCATTACGTCGGTAGTAGTAAAGCCGGCCAGGTTCAGGGTAGCGATCAGGAAATTGATCGGTCTGCCGGTTCCGGTTCCTAAACGGTCGAAGGTGATGGCTTTCAGGCCGCTTTTAGCAAAGCCGGTGCCGGCAAAAGTTCGCAGGCGGCCCTGTTCAGAGCTGGTTTCATAATCGAATCTTTCGGCGCCGGGCAGGCCCACAAAAGTCCGGGCCAGGGTTAAGGATGGCGTAGCTTCAAAATCTTCCATTACCGGGAACGTAACCGGCGCATTGCTCAGCTGTTTGATCTGGATCGTGGCCAGGGTATCGTTGCTGCGGTCGCTGTCGTTGGTTACGGCAGAGAAAGCGGCAATATTATAAGTACCAATAGCCGACAGGTTCGCTTTGGAAGCAAAGGTAAAGGTGGTAGAAGTTCCCGGGTTTAAAGGGCCCGGTACCAGTTCCTGCGCCGAAGCTACGCCGTTGATCTTATAGAAAACCGGGATATTCGTAAGAATGGAGCCGCCGGAATTGGTAACTCTAATGGTAATATCCTGGGTGGCAGAAAGACTTTTTGAGGTTAAAACCCTACCATTCTGGCTTGGCGCGATCATATCGGTAACGGCAATATCCGTCGGGAAAATAATAAATTCATCGGCCCCGATATCCACCTGACCGCCGGGTAAAGCCGGCCGAACCTGGCCATCGATATCGATCATAACGCCCACGGCATTATCGCCTTTGTTGTCGAGCTGGGTAGTTATGGCGTGCAGATCGGAAGTACGGCTTAAGTAACCCGGATCGCCGAAATGGGAATTGGTATTGAAACCGCCGAAGCCAATAAAGTTGGCCTGCCCTAAATCCTGGTTATTTACCCGCACTACTGCCCCGGAACCGGAAATAAAGAAATTGTTGTGGTCGAAAGCGGCGTATGTAACATTGGTACCGCCATAGAAAGCCCGGTTAAAGGTGCTGGTCTGGTCGAAAATAGCAAAGGAGTTATTCTTTACCGAAATGGAGCTTCCCTGGGTAATGAACATCCCGTCGCCGCTGCCGCCGTTTACGCTCACGCTGTTGTGGTGAATGTCTACAAAAGAAGAATTGGAGCCAAAGGAAATTCCGTCGCCGAAACCGCCCTGTGCACTTATCAGCATATTGTTCACTACTTTGGCCCGGCTGTTAACGCCGCCGGAAATATTGTTGCCGTTGGTAATGTAAATGCCGCGGCTGCCGTAGTTCCGGATAAAGTTGCGGGAGATCTCAAAGTTGTCGTTGTTTTCGGACTGCACCCCGGTAGAAGACGTATTACCGGTTGCGAAAACAATGGTATTCTGCTGAATAAAAGGCATTTTCTGGTACACACTTAACACACCCTGCGAATTGGCATTGGTAATAACGTTGTTCCGTACAATGTTCCGCTGATCGAGACCCGTAGCATTGGCCCGCATTACAACGCCGGCCAAACCGCCGTCGAATTCGTTGTTCAGGATCTGGTTGAAGCTACCGTTATTAGGCGTGCCGGTAAATGCCGTAGTTCCGATTACTACTCCAACAAAGGCGTTAGCGGTACCGGTAGAAGGCTTCAGCGGGAAAAAGTTATTCCGGATAATGTTGCTATCGGCCTGGCTTACCAGCAATACGCTGCTACCGGTGGTAGGACTCAGGTTTTCAATGGTCAGGTTCTGGAGAATAATATGGTCGGCGCCGTTTAAGCGGAAAGTATAGGCGCCGGTGCTGGTTACTTTTTCGTTGGTAATGCCGCCGTCGAAGGTAATGGTGTTCTTACCAGAGGCTCCGCTTATCGGGTTAATGGAAATGGTTTCGTTGAAAGGTCCGGCTCCCGGCGACAAGGTGAATCTTACGGCTGTTTCTACCCCGGCGCACTGCAGCATATTTACCGCTTCGTTTATGGTATTGAAACGCCCGGAAATGCCGCCAATGGTGTAATTGCCCAAAAGCATCGGGCAAACCGATTTGGTAGCTTTATCGTTGGCCGGGTTAATATCGGAAGTGCTGTTCGGGTTATCGGTTTCGGCTTCGATCACGTAAGTAGCGCCATCCACAAAATTAAAGGAACCGATTACTACGTTGCTTAAGGTAGCGTTGGCGGCAATGGAACCGTTAAAAACAAAATCGGGCTGCGTTACATTATTTACCCGCCACTTTACCGTTACATTGCTCAGCGTAGACTGGCTGAAGTTCTTAAGCGTTACCACCACGTTGGAAGTACCGGAACCAAAAGGAACGGTAGGCGCGTCTATGGAAAGTACACCGGCATCGGAAGTGATCTGCGGGGTGAATTCGTAATAATCGTTATCGGCTACGGCCGGGCCGGAGTTGGTGCTGAAAAACCCAAACGTGCTGGAACCGAACTGGATGGCCTGGGAGCTGGTATTCTGCAAACCGATGGTAGCCGTTACGTTGGCAGCACTGCTGTAATTCATATCTACCATGTAAATTTTATTGGTACCTTCTTCCAGCACGCAGGCAAAATTTGCGAACGCACAAACCGGGTTACCAATTTCGTAATTCGTCCATTTTACCCAAAGCTGGCGGCTGCCGGCCGTTCCGAAAACCCGGGTGTAAATGCGGGAGTTAGGCGGCAATGGCGGTGCGGCCGAAAAAGCATCCCAGAAAGAAGCAATGGTTTTATCCGGCAACAGGTTAGTTGGCAGATCGGCGTTGGCATTTGGTAAAACGGCCGTGCCGGTATTAAAGGTAAGCAAACCGTTCCGGCTTACCTTAAAATTGGTAACAGCGCTGCCGTAAAACGAAAACCCGAAAGGCAGGGCCTGCACCGCGCTCCAGCCATTAGTTGTTTCGCCGCCGGCCGTAATGGCCAGCCAGCCGATGGTAGCTGTATCGGAGGTGGTGTTTAACCCCCGGGGGTTACCGGCATTGAATTGCAAATTGGGGTTGTATTGCGCGTAGCCCGTTTGGGCAAAGGCTAAGGCAATAGAAACTAAAAGTAATGTTCGTAATTGTTTAATCATACAGGCTGGGATTAGATAGAAGCTGGTTTAATAAGGAGTATGCTTTAAGTTTGTGATTACTTCTGAGAATCAAGGGAGTAGACACAAAGATAGCATAAACGGTTGCCTGCGGGAAATCATAAAGTGCTTTGAAAAAAGCGGTTACGTTAACTTCCTGCCTCCCGGAAAAGCATTATTTTTGTTAAAACAGAAGCACCGCTAATTAACAAAACCGCTCAATAGGATTATCTAAAGGCAAAATTTCTTTTAAAAAATCATTCTTTTAATGTATTAAGCCTTGTTATTTTTTCCCGGAAAGGGATTTCTGGCTGGGAAGTAGCTGGCAAATGCTTTATTAAGGGTATCAATCCGAAAATTCCGGACTTTCAGCAAGCTAATTTATCAGGAACAAAAACGCTTTTAATTAAAGCCGGCCTTATTGGTAGGCTTGCATAATATTTTATTAAAGACTTTTATCATTATTTAGAAAAAATTAATACATTAGCCTGTAACTATATCAATCCCCAATAAACATTATGAAACTAAAATTATTGGCTTTTCTGGGATGCGCCATGCTCTCCGGATTGGCACACGCCGGCGGTTACCAGGTTAACCTGCAGGGACAGAAAAATATCGGGATGGGCCATACCGGAGTTGGCCTGGCAATGGATGAAGCCAGTATCTTTTTCAACCCGGGGGCTATGAGCCACCTACGCGAAAATGGCTTTCAGGTGGGCGTAAGCGGCATTATCTCTAAAATTGCTTACCTGGAAACTGCTCCCGGAAATACCACCGCCATGACCGATAACCCGCTGGGTAATCCGTTTTCGGTTTATGGCGTTTACGGCAAAGAAGAGAGCCCGCTAAAATTCGGTCTTGGCATTTATACGCCTTATGGCAGCAGCGTGAATTGGGGCGATGAGTGGATAGGCCGGTATGGCTTAAATGAACTGACCCTTACCGCTGTTTTTGTACAACCTACCGTTAGTTATAAAATTACCGACCAGATAGGCATTGGCGCCGGTTTTGTTTATGCTTTCGGCAACGTTAACCTGAAAAAAAGCATTCCGCTGCAGAATAAAGACGAAGCGGATGGCCGGGCCGAACTGGATGGCAGCGCCAACGGCATGGGCTTTAACGCGGGTATCTTTTTCAAACCTTCCGAGAAATTTTCGGTGGGCTTAAACTACCGCTCTAAGGTTGAAATGGAAGTAGATGGCGGCGATGCTAATTTTACCGTTCCTTCCGGAGTAGCTTCCCGCTTCCCGGCTGCCAAATTTGATGCGACGTTGCCTTTACCAAGCAACATTACCCTGGGAATCGGGTTTATGCCAACCGATAAATTTACCGTGGCCGTAGATGTGCAGCGGGTAAACTGGAGCGCTTACGAAAACCTGACCTTTACCTACGACCAGCCCGTAAACGGCAGCAACGAAACCACCAATGCGCGTAACTACGAAGACACTTATATTTACCGTTTAGGTTTCCAGTACCAGGTTTCGGAAGCGTTTGCTCTACGGGCCGGCGGGTATTATGACCAAACCCCGGTGCAGGACGGTTATTTAACCCCAGAAACGCCGGATGCAGATGCCCGCGGACTTTCTGCCGGTTTAGGCTACCGTTTTGGGGAGAACTTCCAGGTAGATGCTTCATTCCTTTACATCAACAAAAAAGAGCGTTCCGATCTTTCCAACTTATCGGGCGGCATTGGCGGCACTTATAAATCGGTGGCTTACATTCCGGGTTTAGCGCTTAGTTACAAATTTTAATTCCTGAAAGAATCATGAAAAAGTTTTTTTATAAATCGGGTTTACTGGCTTTTGCTGCCGTTGCCTTACTAACCAGCTGCGACCCGGAAATAGAGGCGCCCGTTGGAACTTCCGGCGAAGCTGATCTTTCGAAATATATTGCGGTTGGTAATTCTTTAACTGCCGGTTACATGGATGGTGGTCTATACCGTGATGGCCAGCTAAATTCGTATCCGAATATTCTGGCGGACCAATTCCGGCAGGCTGGCGGAGGTGAATTTGTGCAGCCTTTATTTACCGAATCCCAGCGCAACGGCTCGGGTTATTTAACGTTAACCGGCTTTACTTCAACCGGACTGCCAATTACTTCAAATGTAACAACTGATTTAGCAATCAGAGGATCAAACCCAACTTTATACACCAAATATACAGACCCTGTAAATAACTTAGGCGTACCTGATATCCGGGTTGCCGATGTAAAAAATCAGGATTATAGCAAAAGCACTTCAGCGGGATTTAACCCTTATTTCGAAAGAATAACTACAGATCCTAACCAGTCTTATTTACAACGCATTCAGGCTTCTACTACGCATACTTTCTTTACCAACTGGCTGGGGAACAATGATGTATTGCTTTATGCTACAAGAGGCGGAAATGCCGGAACCATTACCGATGTCCCTACTTTTACCACTAATTATACCGAGGTAATTAATGCGTTAACCGCAAATGGCTCTAAAGGCCTGGTAGCTACTATCCCGGATGTATCTGCAGTTCCTTTTTTTACCACAGTTGGTTCTAACATTAAAACCGCTCTTACTCTGGCAGGTGTACCAGGTATGGTAGCTTTAACGGAAGCCGGCCCAACGCGAATTGCCTTTTCTACTGCCAACATCAGAGATGCTGCCGGTAACGGCAAGATTTTATTTACCCTTACAGGTGCCCCTTATGCATCGCTTATCGGAAGACCCGGTGGCAAAGCCTGGAGAGATATTGCCAAACAAGTGAGCCCTAATAACGCTAATCTTGTTTTAGCGGGCCTCATTATTGGGTTTCAATTAGATACAACTCAATTATTTGGTTTAATGAATGGAAACCCGTGGCCAAGCGCATTTCTGCTGGACGAAACAGAACAAGCTAAGGTAAAAGAAGCCACATTAGCGTTTAACGATATTATTAAAGCCCAGGCAGCCGCTAAAAATCTTGCCGTGTTCGATGCTTATACTTATTTTAATTCGATTCAGGGAGGTTTTTCTTTAGACCAGGTAAACTATTCGCCCGCCTTTATTTCGGGTAATTTATTCTCATTAGATGGCGTACACCCAAGCCCGCGCGGCTATGCCGTGGTTGCCAACGAAATGATTAAAGCCATAAACGCCAAATACGGTGCTACAATACCAACCACCAATATAAATAAATACCGTACCGTACTGTTCCCGAATTAAAAACGGTATTGTTTTAAGTAAAAAAAGCCACCTGCCTGCAGGTGGCTTTTTTATGTTAATAAATTGTTAATAACATTTTAAAGGGTTATTTGTTAACCGCTGCCAGCTTTAGTAGCTTTAACTAAACATTTAAAAACTAATATATTAACTTTTATCCTTTCAGCTTATGAAAAATTATTTTCTATTATTAGCCCTTGCTGCTACAGTTGGTTTCACATCCTGCGGAAAAGACGACGATGATGTAGCCCCAACCAAAACCGAGTTATTAACCTCAAAAACCTGGATGCTATCAGAACGGGTTCAGGTAACTACAGATTCTTCTGGTACAACTACGAATAGCACCATACTGGCTTGTGAAAAGGATGATACTTATAAATTCACCACTGATAATAAATATACCAGAGACGAAGGCGCTACAAAATGTGATCCGTCAGACCCTCAGACAGAAGCGGGAAGCTGGGTATTTACAGATAATGAAACCAAATTAGCTGTAACCTCAGGTAACTTCACACTTCCTGCCGAAATAATTGAATTAACAAGTTCAAAAATGGTAGTTAGATCTACCTTAGACTTTTTTGGTGACCAAATAGTTGCTACAAATACCTTTATCGCCCAATAAGCCTGAGCCTGAAATAGTGGAGTTAACTTTTACCTGGTTGGTTGCCCAGCGATATGGTTCCTGATTAAGGGAATACCACTGTTAGGATCTCAACTTTCAAAGGTGAATAAGACCAAAACCTTAAGATCAACAAATTCTTAGTTTAATCATATATTAAAGCGATGGAAAATCCATCGCTTTTCTTGTTTTTATCCTATTCCTGATAAATCAACTATCGTTAATAGACTCAAATAGCCATTTTTTCGAGTAAACGGCACAAATTTCCGGGTAAACGTTAATCTTGCTTAAACCTAATTACCGTATAAGCAAGTATTACATTTACAAACTCTTAACCAACAAACTTATGAAAAATTTACTATTCCTCCTGGCCGGCATCGCAACGATTGCTTTTACCGGCTGCGACAACGACGATGATGACGTTGCAAGATCAGTTGAGCCAAGTGCCAGCAACACCGAAATTATTGCTTCTAACAGCTGGATCATGGAATCTGCGGTGCAGGTTGAAAACGGCGAGGCAATTGACTTATTTGAAGCACAGGCACTTACTGCCCGCGACGATGTGTTCCGGTTCGATGAGCACGGCGAAGCCCTCCGCGCAGAAGGTGCTACCCGGGAAGAGGGTGCTTCAGATGTGGTTGATATTGGAACCTGGTCTTTTGTGAATGAAGAAAAAGACCTAAAAGTTGAATTAGAATCATTACCGGTTAACGATCAGATCGTAGAATTAAGCCGCAGCAAGTTAGTACTCCGGAAATTTGACGGCGAACGCGAAACGGTAACTACCTTCCTGGCTGAATAAGCTCCGGGATCTTTAAAAATAAAAAAAGCGAAGGCCAGCACCTTCGCTTTTTTTTATTTTCCGGCCAATTCGGATTTATTATACTTTATCCTGGCGAATTTATTTTTTGCCGGCAATAAAAAAGCCGGTGCCGGGCAACTTCCATAATTTCTGAAATAAAAAGAAGAGACCTTGGGTAATAGCAACTTCCTTTTGTTATTTTTACCATTGAATTCTATTAAATCCTTTTTATGAAAAATTATTTATTCTTACTGGCCCTGGCAGCTCCCCTGGTTTTAGGCTCCTGCGGCAAAGACGACGACGAAGTTGTTACCCCAAAACAAGACACTGTCCTGACAGAACTTACCACCGGATCTTCGGACCCTGCCGCCATGCAACTGACCACCGAACTTTTAACCGGATCCAGATGGAAACTTTCCAGCTTTGGCCAGGCCGCCGTTAACACCTTTATCTATAAGAACCTTTATTCTAATTTGCCGGGCTGTCAGAAAGACGATATTTACCAGTTCAGTGCAACCGGCAACAGCCTTACCATTACCGATGGCCTGAATTTCTGCAACAGCAACCCGCAAACCAAAAATGGCGGCTGGTCGCTTTCCAACAGCGCTAACATTACCATTGCCGTTAATGACCTTACCCAGCCTGGCCTGACCGGCGAATTCAATATTGTGCAACTTTCAGAAGATGAAATGGTGCTAAGACAAACCGTTAACGGCCTTATGTATGTAGTTACTTACGAAAAATATGTTCCCTCCCGGGCCGAACTGCTTGTGAACCGGAACTGGCGTTTAACGGCTGAAACGGAGCAGATTGGCGGCTGGCAGCCGACTGATGTGTTTGCAAGTTACCAGGCCTGCGAAAAAGATAATTTTATCCGGTTTGAAGGTAACGGCCAGTTAAAAATGGATGAAGGTGCCACCAAATGCAGCCCTTCCGACCCGCAAACAACTTTCATGAACTACTATTTTAACGGCTACAGTACCATTACGCTTAATGCGTCCGGCATGCAGCAGCAGCTTTATATTCAGAATTTAGATGCGAACACGTTGGTGGTGCAATCCAACTACTATACCCCTCAGGGCTATACGTACAATACAAAAACCTATACTTCTTTTTAAGGAAAGAACATGTCGTAAAAAAAAGCGAAGGCCAACACCTTCGCTTTTTTTATGGCCGTACTTTTCTGGGCTAAAACCCTAGCGTTTCTAATGCGCTTCGAGCCAGTTTTTGCCGGTACCCAGGCCAATTTCCATGGGTACGCTTAGCGGCAGGGCATTTTTCATGAGCTCTTCAATTTTGGGTTTAACGTAATCTATTTCTTCTTTAGGGCGCATCAAACAGCAATTCGTCGTGTACCTGCAAGATCATGCGGGTTTCCAGCTTTTCCTGTTTCAGCCAGTCATGAATGTTAATCATGGCAATTTTAATAATATCGGCGGCGGTACCCTGGATGGGCGCATTAATGGCGTTGCGTTCGGCGTAACCCCGAATATTGGCGTTCTGCGAATTAATATCGCGCAGGTAGCGGCGGCGGCCCAGCAACGGTTTCTACGTATTCCTGCTCGCGGGCTTTGTTTATGGCTTCGTCCATGTATTCTTTTACGGCCGGAAATTCCTGGAAATAAGCTTCAATAATATCGGCGGCTTCGCGGCGCGGAATATTTAGACGCTCGGACAGGCCAAAAGCCGAAATACCGTAAATAATACCGAAGTTAATGGTTTTGGCTTTGCGGCGCATATCGCTGTCTACCTGGTCTAGGGGCACGTGGAACACTTTGGCCGCCGTAGAGGCGTGAATATCCAAGCCCTTCTGAAAAGCTTCTTTCATGGTAGCATCGCCGCTGAAATCGGCCATAATGCGCAACTCAATCTGGGAATAATCGGCCGAAATAAGCAAATGGTTTTTATCGCGGGGCACAAAAGCTTTTCGTGATTTCGCGGCCTTTTTCGGTGCGGATCGGAATATTCTGCAGGTTGGGGTTGGTAGAACTTAAACGCCCGGTAGCGGCTACGGCCTGGTTAAAAGACGTATGCACCCGGCCATCCGAGTTCGCAAATCAATTGCGGCAGCGCATCGATGTAAGTAGATTTTAGTTTGGTAAGCTGCCGGTGATCCAGAATTAGTTGGGCAATTTCGTGTTTGTGCGGCCAGCTTCGATAATATTTCTTCGCCGGTGGCGTGCTGGCCGGTTTTGGTTTTTTTGGTTTTGTCCTGCAATGCCCAGTTTATCAAACAATATTTCGCCGAGTTGTTTGGGCGAGCCAATGTTAAACTCGTGCCGGCAATATCAAAAATGCGCTGTTCCAATTCAGCAATATAGCCCGCCAGTTCTTTCGAAGATTCGGCCATGGCGTTGGCATCAATGGTGATGCCTTCTTTTTCGATACCGGCCAGTACCGGTATCAGCGGGTTTTCTACTTCGTTAAACAGTTTCATAAGGTCATTTTTCTCCAGCAGCGGCTCAAAGTAATGTTTTCAGTTTTAGGGTTACATCGGCATCTTCGCAGGCATATTCGTACATTTCTTCCGGGCGTCAAATCGGCCATGGTAATTTGCTTTTTGCCTTTTTTGCCAATCAGTTCGGTAATAGAAATCGGGCGTGTAGTTCAGGTAAGTTTCCGAAAGCAAATCCATGTTGTGGCGCATATCCGGCTCCAGTAAATAATGCGCCAGCATGGTATCGAATATCTGGCCTTTTACTTCAATGCCGTAGCGATTTCAGCATCAGAATATCGTATTTAATATTCTGCCCGATCTTTGGTAATGTTGCGATTTTCCAGAATCTCCCGGAATTCGTCTACAACTTGGTTGCGCTTCCTCTGCATCTTCAGCGGTACGGCTACGTAATAAGCTTCGCCGGGAATATAACAAAACGACATGCCAATCAGGCGGCCGTAATGGCATCGATGCTGTCGGTTTCGGTATCGAAGGAAATTTCTTTTTGTTGCTTGCAGGTAACTGATCAGGCTGGCCCGCAGTTCCGGGGTATTAATTAGGTGGTAATCGTGGCGGCGTATTGTTGATATTCTTTTTCGGCCGGTGGGCAAAGCTGCGCCAGCTTCGGGGGCATCGGCTACCAGATTCGTCTAGTTTGCTCGAAAAGAGAAGTTTGCTGATCGGATTTTTTGCCTTTTACCAAGGTGCGGGTAGCTTTGGCGGGCGCTTTGGCCGGAGCCGCTAGGTTAGTGCCCAAAATCCGCTGGGCCAAGTTGCCGGAATTCCAGTTCTTCGAACAAAGCCTTTAGTTTTTCTACGTTCGGGCCCGGTATATTCAAATGGCTTCTTCGTCGAAATCAACGGGCACATCTAAATGAATGGTGGCCAGTTCTTTCGATAGTAAACCTTGCTCGGCAAATTTAATAATATTTTCCTGCTGCTTGCCTTTCAGTTCGTGCGGCGTTGGCAATTAGGTTTTCTACGGAGCCGTATTTCTGAATTAAGGATTTAGCCGTTTTTTCGCCAATGCCCGGAATGCCCGGAATATTATCTACGGCATCGCCCTGCAAACCCAGAATATCAATTACCTGCTTTACGTTGCTGATTTCCCATTTCTCCAGCACTTTTTTTACATCCAGAATATCGACGCCATTGCCCAGAAAAGCCGGTTTGTACAGATACACGTGGTCGGTTACCAGCTGGCAAAAATCTTTATCGGGGCTCATCATGTACACGTCAAAATCGGCTTTTTCGGCTTTGCAGCGAAAGCGTACCAATTACGTCGTCGGCTTCGTAACCGGGCAAAATCAGCAGAGGAATATTAAAGGCTTCCACTATTTTTTTCACGTACGGAATGGCAATGCCAATATCTTCGGGCATGGCCTGCCGGTTGGCTTTGTATTCGGTAAAATTATCGTGCCGGAAGGTTTTTTCCGGGCCATCGATGGCTACGCCAATGTGGGTGGGTTTTTCTTTCGATAGAACTTCAAATAAGGTATTGGTAAAACCCAGGGCGGCCCCGGTATTCATGCCTTTGGAATTAATGCGCGGGTTTTTACTAAAGGCAAAATGCGCCCGGTAAATAAGGGCCATGGCATCGAGCAGGAATAGTTTTTTACGTGCCATTTCCAAAGGTAAGCATTAATTAAAAATTAGAAATTACGAATTAGAAATTGGCAGGTTATCTGCCAAGCCTGATACCGCATTTTAAATGAAAAGGCAGTGCCGTAAAGAAAACCGGATAACGTAGGAATCAGATAACGTAGGAATCAGATAACGTAGGAATCAGATAACGTAGGAATCAGATAACGTAGGAATCAGATAACGTAGGAATCAGATAACGTAGGAATCAGATAACGTAGGAATCAGATAACGTAGAGACAAGGCAATGCCTTGTCTCTACCCGGTCCGGAATTTGGTGTTTTTTTTTTAGAATTCATTAAAACAAAAAAAGCCCGTGAAATTCACAGGCCTTTTCAAAACGGTAGCCTTTTCGGCTTAAAAACTCAGGCGCCTTTTGGCGGAATTGGGGCCGGCACGGCATTTTTTACCGCCGGAAGCGATTGCAGATACGTAAAGATAGCCCGTAATTCATCGTCGGTAAATTTAGCAAAATTCGGCCAGGGCATTGGCGGCAACAGCATCCGCGAATCTTCCAGGCCGTGGTATTTGCCTTCGCGCATTGCCCGGAAAAAATTCTCTTCCTTCCAGTTTCCAATGCCGGTTTCTTTATCGGGCGTAAGATTGGCCGCAAAAGAAGTCCCCCATGGTCCGATCCAGGCAGTAAAATCTTCGTTTCCTAAAACATAACCGGCTTTAATTGTGGCCTGGTCGTAAGGTTTGAGTTTTTTATTGGCAGGGTGGCCAGATAAGCGCTTATCCTGAATAGGTTCGGGCATGCCGTTGGTATATTTTTTAGGCGAATGACAGTCGTCGCAGACAGAAGTAATTACCAGGTGTTCGCCCATGCTTAAGAGTTCATCCCGGCTTTTGGTGGTACTTTGCCCCTCCGCCAGCTGCGGGTTCGTTTCCGTTTCGGTGGTATTAGCTTCCTTATCGGTTTTATCGGTAGATTTTGAGCAGGATAAAAGCAGGCTCAGACATAAACTCAAGGCTACAGTTTGGAGAAGGTTCTTCTTCATTTGAATAGGGTTAAGGGTGGAACAGTTCGGGTAGAAAGTATTATTATTTATTTCCGCTTTCCGTTCAGTTGGAAGATATGCCCCCAGTTATCTTTAACCTAAACCCGGGCTTTTCTTTAGCGGAATATTTTTACTTTACGCACGCTGCCTTTTTAAAATTTACCTGCTTACTTCCTGTTCCGGCGGCTTCCCTAAAAATTTTTGCCAACTTTATGCTGCCTGGCACTTTGGTAACTACCTGAAACAAAAACACCTGCAACTTTTACGTTACAGGTGTTCTGTTTTTATTTGAAGCCAAACAGGATTTTACCAGTCGCCGCTGGCACCGCCGCCGCCAAAGCTTCCGCCGCCAAAACCGCCGAAGCCGCCACCGCCACCTCCGCCGCCCCAGCTTCCGCCGCCGCCAAAAGGTCCGCGGCCGGAAGAGAAATCGCCGAAGGTACCAAAGCCGCCATACGGATTCATAAGGGTGCGCATGCCGCCACCGCCGCGCCGGCCGCCTTTTCCGCCGCCAAACATCTGGGCCAGAATAAATAAGATCAGCACGCCAATAATAACCCAGAAAAGCACCGGCGAACTGCCCCCTTCTCCCAAGTCTTTTGGTTCGGCTTTGTACTCTCCACTGGCTAATAAAATGATCTGGTCGGTAGCTGAATTAAAGCCCCCGTAGAAATCGTTGCGTTTAAAAGCTGGCTTAATGATCTGTTCAATAATGCGTTTGGCGTAGGCATCGGGCACTACGTGTTCCAGGCCATAACCGGTAGAAATATTTACTTTCCGTTCGTTCTTCGATACCAG
This sequence comes from uncultured Cytophagales bacterium, assembly GCA_963751205.1. GTDB lineage: Bacteria > Bacteroidota > Bacteroidia > Cytophagales > Hymenobacteraceae > Adhaeribacter_A. The sequence goes on from CAVVTI010000002.1 coordinate 176,902, forward strand.
TACTAAAATACCGTTGTTCTTGCCTTTTCCGCCTACGCCCCAGGTTTCGCCGAGCCGGTAAGCAAAATCTGCTACTTCGTAAGGCCCTAAAGAAGTAACGGTTACAATGGCAATCTGGGTAGAAGTGGTGTCGTTGTAGTTAACCAGTTTTTGTTCCAGGGCCTGCACTTCTTCCGGCCGCAGCATATTGGCCAGATCGTTCACCAGCCGGGGCGGATTAGGCCGCGGCGGAATATCGGTTTCGTCCTGCGCAAAAGCAAAAAGGGCCAGGAACGAAAAAAAGAAAAAAAGAAAATACTTTTTCATAAAGCAATTGGTAAACCGGCGGCAAAAATGAACCGCCTTTAAAGGGGCTTCGCCTCTTTATTTTCATCATCATGTTTGTCTTTGCCGAAGGAAATATCGTTGTGCAGTTCGTTGGTATCGGTGGCAGGATCGTGCGGAAAAAAAGTGCGCAGCTGTTCGCCTGCCATCAGAATTCCTCTAACCAGGCCGGCGGTATAATCGCCGTTCTTGAAGGCTGCCAGCACATTGGTTTTTATTTCGTCCCAGAAATTATCGGGCACCGCGGCGTTTATTCCGGCATCGCCCAGCACGGCAAATTTGTGGCTTTTTAAGGCTACGTAAAATAATACGCCGTTGCGCAGTTTGGTCTGGTGCATGTGCAGGGCCGCAAAAACTTCTACGGCCCGGTCCAAAGGGTTGTGCGGGCAATGGTTTTCGATGTGCACCCGGATCTCTCCGGACGTATTGGCTTCGGCCTGGCCAATGGCATCGGTAATCTCTTTTTCGTTTTCTTCGGTAATAATGTCGCGCATTTTTTTAGTGATTAGGGTTTAGTGATTAGTGATTAGTAAAATTCAGATGAGTTTCTTTTTCGGAAAATGAGCTTTGGAGTTTTTAGGTGCAAAACTCTAGCGTTTCTACCTTAGACTTTTTTATTTCCGAAGGATAACTAATCACTATTCATTAATCACTAATCACTAAAAATTAGAATTGTACGTTCGGGGCTCTTTGGGCGGCAGGATCGGCGGCGAAAGGCGTTTTACGGTCGAAATCGAACCAGCCGGCAATGAAGTTACGCGGGAACGAACGGATGTAGGTGTTGTAATCCTGCACGGCTTCGTTGTACTTCATGCGTTCTACGGATATCCGGTTTTCGGTGCCTTCCAACTGCGCCTGTAATTCTAAAAAGTTCTGGTTGGCTTTCAGTTCCGGGTATCTTTCTACGGTAACCATAAGGCGCGATAAAGCTCCGCTTAACTGGCCCTGGGCTTCCTGAAATTTCTGAATATTTTCCGGGGTCAGGTTATCGGGGCTGATCTGCATGCTGGTAGCTTTGGCGCGGGCTTCAATAACCTGGGTAAGGGTTTCTTTTTCGAAATTAGCAGCACCCTTTACCGTATTTACCAGGTTAGGTACCAGGTCAGCGCGGCGCTGGTAGGCATTCTGAACGTTGGCCCATTTCCCGGCCACATTTTCGTCTTTCTGCACCATTTCGTTATAGCCGCAGCTGGTCTGCGATAACAATACTACCAGGCCAAAGAAATAAAACAACAATCGTTTCATAGGTTTTAAAGGGATTTTTAAGGTTAAATATTTTGAATTTGCAATATAAAGAAACCACGGCGCATCTAACTCAGAAATTCCTGAAAGCGCCTTTCTGACAGTCCGCGCTTAGCGTACGTATTTATGCCTTTACAGTTTACGCAAACCAACCACAGGACTTTTAAAACGGTATGTTTTGAGGCTGAAAAAGTAAATCGCTCCTGAATTGTAAAATTATGGCTTTGTTAAATTACGCGGCAACCGTTTTAACTTCTGTTTTAAAATCAGTACATTGCGTTAAACGCTGTCCGCATGAAAGCTGTAATTCCGGTAGCCGGCATTGGTTCCAAGCTGCGCCCGCACACCCATACGCAACCCAAATCGTTAATTCCGGTAGCCGGCAATACCATCCTGGGCCATATTATCGAAAAACTACGCGATGCCGGTATTCAGGATTTTGTGTTTATAATTGGCTACCTGGGCGGTAAAATAGAAGCCTACGTAAAGAAAAAATATCCGGAACTGCGGGCAGAATTTGTAGTGCAGGAACCGCGCGAAGGCATTGGGCATGCGCTGTGGATAGCCCGCGACCGGTTCCGCCACGAAGATGCCATTATAATAATGCTGGGCGATGCCATTGTGGAAGTTGATCTGAAAAAGATCATCGATTCGCCGCACTCTGTGCTGTGTGTGAAACAGGTAGAACAACCTTCTTTATTTGGAGTAACGGAAGTAGACGACGACGATTTTATAACCAAGCTGGTAGAAAAGCCAAGAATTCCGAAATCTAATTTTGCTCTGGTGGGCCTGTACAAACTGGTTAACCCGGAAAAATTAGCCCAGAGCCTGGAGTATATTTTAAAGGAAAACATCCGTTCGCAAAACGAATTCCACCTGACCGATGCGCTCATGCACCTGGTTAAGAACGGCGAAAAGATCAGCACCTGCCAGGTAGACCAGTGGTACGATTGCGGCCGCAAAGAATCGGTGCTGCAAACAAATGCCGCCCTCTTAAACCGCCCCGAATTCCAGCAGGTTGCTTACCCGGGAATTCCAAATACGATTATTATTCCGCCGGTTAGCATTGGAAAAGACTGCACCATTTCCAACTGCATTATCGGGCCGAATGTAGCCATTGGCGCTAATACTATTCTGGACTATACCATTCTGCAGAACTCCATCATCGGCGAATACAGCGAACTGCGCAACTCTGTACTCCATAGCTCCATTATCGGCAACGATTCGAGCTTAAAAGGCCTGAGCCATAGCCTGAACATTGGGGATAATACAGAGATCAATTTCGGAGAGTAAGCTGGTAACTGCTATCGTTTGCTGGCGCAAGTGTTAAGCGTCAGCGTCACTTGTGACTAACCAACAAAAGCAAGTCTCCAGACTTGCGTAAATACTATCAAAATTTTTAAAAATCCTTTATTAGCATTCACGAAAGTCTGAAGACTTTCTGAAATAAAAGGTCACAAGTGACGCTATCGCTTAACACTTGCGCCAGATAAGATTGAAGACTTTCCGGATCTTCTCTGGCACTCAAAAACCCGCTACCATTTCCGGCCTGAAAACTACCGGAGAATCCGGAATTCGGTGCGTCGGTTAAGCTGGTGTTCTTTTTCGGAGCATTTTACGTTATTCCCGCAGCGGTTCAGCAACCGGGTTTCGCCGTAACCTTTCGCTTTGATCCGGTTGGGATCGATGCCCTGCGCTATAATATACTTCACGGCAGATTCGGCCCGCAATTGCGAAAGCATTTGGTTGTAACTGTTTCCCTGCCGGCTGTCGGTGTGGGAGCTTAATTCTATTTTCACTTTCGGGTTATCTTTGAGCATTACGGCCAGTTTGTTTAGCTCCAATGCCGCATCCGGACGGATGTCGCTTTTATCCAGATCGTAGTATATGTTCTCTACTATATAAGAATTATTTACCACGTTCTTATTCAACGCCATTTGCAGTTTGATCATGTCCAGCACGGTTTTACAATCGGGCGTAATTTCTGCCGATTTGGTAAGGTAGCCTTCTTTTATGCCTTTGATGGTGTATTTAATGCCGGTCTCAATCGGGAAGGAGAATTTACCTTCCGCATTGGAATAAGCAACCTGGGCGGTAGTGTCGTTCGGGCGGTAAAGCTTTACTTTTACCTGGCTTAGCGGTTTACCAAGTTGTTTGGCGGCCCTGGCTACACCCTGCTCATAAACCACACCCTGCAAATTACAGGGTACGCGGTAAGGTTTAAACGAATAGATATTATCGGTACCATTGTTGCTGTCCCGGTTTGAAGACAGGTAACCGGTTTCGCCATCCTCCCCAAAAATGATCCCGAAATCGTCGCCGCCGGTATTTAATGGGGCCTGCAGGTTGGTTATTTCGCTCCAGGTTGCCTTAGCGCCTTTTGCGGATAAAAGATCCAGCCCGCCCATGCCCATATGCCCATCCGAAGAAAAATAGAGCGCACCTTCAGCCGTTAAGGTTGGAAAGCATTCTTTGCCGGTAGTGTTAATGGCCGGACCACAGTTTACCGGTTTGCCCCATTTGCCGTCGCGCTGCTTTTCGCAATAGAACAGGTCCGTATCGCCCAGTGAACCCGGCATATCAGAAGCAAAATATAAGAGCTGGCCATCGGCAGAAAGTGCCGGGTGCCCTACCGAATATTCGCGGGGCTTGTTGTGCTGAAACGGTTGCGGAACAGACCAGGCGCCGTTTTTAAATTCGGAGATAAAGATCTCTACCCGGCTTACCATTTTGCTTTTATTGGTATGGGAGGTCCAGCTGGTAGGGTCGGTATTGGTTTTGGCTTTTTTGTAGCGCTCTTTGTTGGTGCGGGTAAAGAAAATGGTATTCCCATCTCTGGAAAAACTGGCCGTGGCGTTATGGAATTCGGTATTCAGGATATCCGGCATAGCGGTAGGCGGGCCCCAGGTTTTGCCGGCTTCTTTCTGCATAGAAAAAAGCTGCAGGTAGGGTTTGCCGGTCCAGGCATATAATTCCGGTTCGCTGCCTTTGGCTTTAAGGGCTCCCCGGTCAGAAGTAAATACCAGCCCGTTCTTAAAAAAGGTGGGGCTAAAATCGGAATTTTCGGAATTGAAGGGTTCTTTTTTAAGCTCAATGGGTTGTGGATTGCTGGCCCATTGCTGCGCTACGTCGCATGCTTCAGCCAGCTTTTTAGACCGGGCGGCTTCGGTTTTTATCTGGCTGCCGTACTGCAGGTAAAGTTGTTTGGCTTTGGCATAATTACCGTTCCGGCGGGCCGCTTCGGCTAAGAAATACAAATTCAGACTGGCGGCTCCGGGGAAAGCTAAAACCTGGGCATACCAGAATTCAGCTTCTTTGCTGATGTTCATGAGGCGGTAACCGTGCGCAATGCGCTGCACAATTTCCAGGTTGGGTTCTTTTTTATCGAGCAGCTTTTTATACGTTTCAGTAGCTTCGGCAAAAGCCATTTCATCGTAAAGCCGGTCGGCGGTTTTACGGTCGGCCTGAGCCTGGGCAAAGCTTACAAAAAACGGTATAGAAAAAGCTAAAAAAAGTAATCTTAATTTCATTTAGTGCATTTGCAAAGGAGCCATTAAAAATAGCGCGGCGAAAGCATAAAGGTCTCTTCTTTTTTCAGGAAATAAAAACCAATTGAAATTTCGTGGCTGGCATAATCGTTGAGGCCGTTCAGGGTAAAATCGTAGGCATAACCAAGTTTCAGTTTCGGGGTGAGGTAGATTTCGGCAATGCCGGCCCAGGCACTGGATAGCTCTAACTGCTGATTGGTGGTTGGTTTGCGTAAAAGGTTAACCCCGGTGCGGTACGAAGCTCCCAGCCAGAGCCGTTCGGCAAATAAAATAAAACCGTTCAGATCTACATTGGTTGGTCCTTTAAAATCTTCTTTTACCAGAAAACTTGGCTTGAATTTAACCTGTTCGCCCAGATCGAAAACATAACCGGAAGTTAAGAAATAATGGCGGGTTGGGGTAATTACAAAATCGTTTTGCACCGGCACTAAATTAGCGCCCGAAAGCCCGGCATAGAACCGTTCGGTGTGAAAATAGACGCCGGCTTTTACGGTTGGGGCAATGGCCGTAACCCGCACATTCGGATTAGCCGGGTCGTTCAGATCGGTGGTGCGTACTTTGGTCCAGTCGCGGGTGTATTGCGTAGCGCCGCCGGCCAGGCCAAAACGTAATTTTCCGGTTTCGCTTACGTTTAACCGCACGGCAGCATTTGCTAACACACTTAGCTGGCCGTCTACGCCTATTTCATCGTTAATGGCCTGAAAACCCAAGCCTATTTTGCCCTGTTTAATGCTGCCATCGGTACTGAAGGTCTGGGTGGTTGGCGAACCTTCGAGGCCGGCCCACTGGTCGCGGTAAATGGCATTCACGTTCCAGATATCTTTGCTGCCCGCATACGCCGGATTCACGATCAGGCCGTTAAAAATATACTGGGTGTATTGGGCGTGCTGCTGCGCATAAGCAACCCCTCCTAAAACCCAGATCCCTAAAATTAAAACTAACTTACGCATTTTTTAGCCGTTCTTAATACCGTTTTCTACTCCTTAGCGAATGATCATTACAAACCCTTTATAGGTTTTTTCCAGGTTGTTGCACAATTTCACCCGCACTACATAGTAATAGGTTCCGGGACTTAGATTCTGGCCATCCCAATTGTTGCGGTAATTCTTTTGTTTGTAAACTTCATTTCCCCACCGGTTAATTACCGACACTTCGTTATCGGGATAATTTTCCAGGTTCTTGATTACCCAGGCATCGTTTACTCTATCCTGATTCGGTGAGAAAGCATTTGGCACAACCGGTTCCAGGGCGGTTCCGGCATTAGCCTTTATTCTAAGTTCCTGGCTGGCACAACCGCCGTTCCGGGCAATCACCCTTACCGTACCGGTATCAGAAACCGCAGTAACTTCTATGGCATGAGTACCTGCGCCGTTGGTTATTTTCCAGCCGGCAGGCAGCGTCCATTCGTAGGAAGAAGCGTCAGCATTTGGCTCAACGGAATAGCGCAAACCGGAACAAACCGAGCCTTCGTTCTTAATATTTCCGTTCAGTTTTAAGGAAGGCTTTACGGTTACCGGCAACGTTACCGAAGCACTAAGCCCGCAATCGTTCTCAGCCACCACCGAAATATCGCCACTGCCCGGTCCTGCTTTTACATGAATATTTGGAGTGCCTTGCCCGGAAACAACGATCCATCCGGCTGGTAAGGTCCAATTGTAGCTGGAGGCGCCTGTTCCCGGGGTTACAGTATATTGCAGACCGGTTTCGCCGGAACAGATATTTGTATTCCCGGTAATTGGTCCGGCTAAAACCGGCAAAAGGGTAGTTGGCGTTACCGCTAATGTGCTGGCACTACCGGCGCCGCAGCCATTCGAAGCGGTTACCGTAATATTGCCGGCGGTTAGATCCGGTGTGGCTACAATAGATAACGTACCCTGACCTGAAGTAATTACCCAGCCGGCAGGCACGGTCCACATATAGCTGGTTACCCCCGTAACCGAAGTTGTGGTATACCGGGTGGCACTATTGCCACTGCAGGGAACCAATGTACCGGTTATGGTACCGGAAGAAATTGGCGGGGTGGTTGTTGGCGTAGTTGCCAGGGTACTTACACCGCCGGTTCCACAACCATTGGTTGCTGCCACCGAAACAGTTCCGGCGGTATTGCCGGCTGTAACTTCAATAGAGGTTGTTCCCTGCCCACTGGTAATTACCCAACCGGCCGGCACAGTCCAGTTATAAGCAGATGCTCCGGTAACCGCACCAATGGAATAAACCAGGTTTGCCTGTCCGGAGCATGGGCTGCCACTGAAAGGCGCTGAAATCGGGCCAGGCGTTGGCGGGGTAATGGTTGAAACCATTACATTCAGGCTGGTTGCCGGGCCGGTACCGCAGCCATTCGTGGCCGTTACCGAAATAATGCCGGCAGCGCTTCCGGCTGTTACGGTAATGGTATTGGTACCCTGACCTGCCGTAATGTTCCAGCCGGCAGGTACTACCCAATCGTACGCAGAAACATTTGGCATAACCGGCACCGAATACGTTAAGCTTCCTCCCGCTGAACATGGCACGCTGTTACCAATAATAGCTGCCGGGGCAACAGGAGGCGTAAATACCGGGGTCACGGCCAACGTACTGGCTACTCCGGTTCCGCAGCCGTTGGCGGCCGTTACCAGAATGTTGCCGGCTACGCTTCCTGCAATTACTTCAAGTGTGGTTGTGCCCTGGCCGCTGGAAATTACCCAACCTGCCGGAACTGACCAGTTATAAACAGAAGCACCAGCTACTGCGGCAATAGTATAAGTTACTGAAGTCTGGCCGATACATGGAACCTGCAAGCCGGTAATAGCACCAGGTCTGGGCGCCGCCGTTGACGATGGATTAACTGCAATAGTACTGGCAGCCCCTGCTCCGCAGCCGTTTAATGCACTTACTGAAACACTGCCGGCATTGGTGCTGGTAGTTACGGTAATAGTATTGGTTCCCTGGCCTGCCGTAATTACCCAGCCTGATGGAACGGTCCAGTTATATCCGGATGCTCCTGTAACGGCAGGAATAGTATATATAACGTTAGATTGTCCTGTACATGGAACCAGGTTTCCGGTGATAGTACCCGGGGCAACCGGAGGGTTCGATGTTGGGGTCAGGGTCAGGGTAGATGCAGCGCCTGATCCGCAACCATTGGTAGCTACTACCGAAATATTACCTGGAGTTGTTCCTGTTGTAACGGTAATGCTGTCAGTTCCCTGGCCGTACGTAATCAACCACCCGGCTGGTACAGTCCAGACGTAACCCGATGCTCCAGAAACGGCGGAAATGCTGTAAGATACCTTCGTTTGGCTAACACAAATATCGGTAGTACCTCTTATCGGGCCCGGAACAGGCGGCACTATTGTGGCCGGAGCAACTGGCATGAGGCTGGCACTTCCGCTACCGCAACCGTTAGAAGCGGTAACTGAAATATTACCGTTGGTTGATCCGGCAGTTACCGTTATAGTTGTAGTTCCCTGGCCGGAGGTAATAACCCAACCTGCCGGTACGGCCCAGGTATAATTGGTAGCACCAGTTACTATTGGAATATTATAGGTATTGGAAGTGCTGCCAACGCATGGAATCATATTCCCGGCTATGGTGCCTGGCGTAGGTGGCGGTGTAGCGGTTGGAGTTAGCGCTAAGGTAGTGGCAATGCTATTACCGCACCCATTGGTTGCAACTCCCGTTATTAAGCCTGCGGTAGAACCGGCAGTAACTGTTATGGTCGGCGTTCCCTGGCCACCAGTAATGGTCCAACCGGTTGGCACAGTCCAGTTATAAGAGGATGCACCGCTTACTGGCACCAAAGAATAAGTTAAATTAGTCTGACCGGCACATGGGCTTCCGCTGGCACTGCTGATTATGGAAGATGGCGATGGCGGAACATTGGTAGCTGGGGTTACTAATAACGTACCCGTAGTACTGGATCCACAACCATTCGTGGAAGTCACACTTATTGTTCCTGCAGAGGTTCCGGCGCTTACCGTTATAGTTGGTTTTCCTTGACCCGCAATAATGGTCCAGCCAGCTGGTACAATCCAGGTATATGTAGATGCTCCATTTTGCGGAGGAACCGAATATGTTAAATTCCCCTGGTTTATACATGGCACTGTTTCGCCCGTTATCGGACCAGGCTGGGCTGGCGGGCTAGTTACCGGAACTACAGTTAAAGTGCTTGAAGGACTACTGCCACAGCCATTCGATGCCGATACACTAACCTGCCCTAATACACTTCCAGCAGTTACCGTAATTGTGGTTGTTCCCTGACCCGATACTATAGTCCAGCCGGCAGGTACAGTCCAGGTATAATTTGATGCATTAGGAATACTGGAAATTGTATAGATCAGATTCGTTTGGCCGGCGCAAGGACTTCCAGCTTGGGAAGGCGTGATTGGCCCCGGGGTAATAGGTGAAAGCGGTGATGGGCTCACATTCAAAGTTCTTACCGGACTTACACCGCAATCATTAGAAGCATTTACGCTTATAATTCCTCCCGTAGTTCCGGCAGTTACCGTAATGCTGTTAGTACCCTGTCCGGCAGTTATGATCCAGCCGGAAGGTACTACCCAGGTATAATTCTTAACTCCGGTTTGTGCCGGAATACTATATACGTTCCCGGTTGTATTCACGCACGGAATCGGGTTACCGGCAATAGGTGGTAAGCTGGTTGGAGGTAAAGGTGACGGGATGATCTTTCTGGTACTTGATAAGCTTTCGCCGCAAATATTTAATGCCGTTACCGAAATTATTGCAAACGTTGTATCTGTTCCTGGTGCCAGGGTAATTGAATTGGTATTCTGACCGGAAATAACCGTCCATCCGGTAGGCACACTCCAGGTATAGCCTGTAGCGCCTGGCACTGCAGGTATAGAATAGGTAGAATTAGTGGTACCGATACACACCACCGCTGGGCCGGTAATATTGCCAGGCTTAACCGGGCTTGCGCATAAATTTACGTTGGAGATATTATTGGTCGGATTATTATCAATTCCGTCGCCAGCTACCGAAGCGGTATTGGTGATCTGGTTCGGGGTTGTAATGATTGCGTTTATAACCAGCGTATCAGAGTTGCCATTCGCCAGCTTATCCAAAGACCAGTACCCTGAATTAGCATTGTATGGGATATTATTGGTTGTTTGATAATTTACAAACGTTAAACCAGCCGGCAATAAATCTCTAACCAGTAAATTGGTTTCATTATTCGGGCCCAGGTTTTTTACTGCTATAGTATACCGTATTTGATGCCCCACATAGTATGGGCCAGGGCTTACAGTTTTTACAATGGAGATATCAGAATTAAAGCGGGGAGGAGGAATCGTTAATTGGTTATTGTTTAATTCCACAATTCCTGTTCTTGACATTAACCTGCCCTGCAATATAGCTCCGTTACCGAAAGTTATGTTTTGGTTAGCCAGGATCGACCCATTAAAGTTAGTTCCTGCTCCAATAAAAACTGATCCGCCTACCTGCCAGAATATATTGGGAGACCTGGCAGCCTGGCGCATGCTTACTACTGCATTGGGAGAGGTAGTTAAGTTGCCAGAAATTTGAAAGATAAAAACGGAATTGGCATTCCCACCACCATCTAATGTCAAAGCGCCTAACGTAGCATCAAGATTAGCATTACCATTCAGTTTGTATACTCCCGGCAATAGCGTTTTGCCGCCTAGATCCTGGCCGGTAAGATTTGCGGTTTGTGGCTGGGCTGTAATCTGGTTATAGGCGGTTGTTAGATCGGTTTGCGCAGCCTGGGCAGTTGGATTATTTATATGTTGAGCGCCTATTACCACGCCCGGCGGGAAACCGGTTAAACCGGCGCCCGGCCAGATACCAATATTGTCGTAAATAACTGTATTCCCTGAATTGCTAATATTGCTTCCGGCTAATACCGTAAAATTAGAGGTTGTTCCTAAAACTGGTTTTACCTGACTTAAAGCCTCAGTTGTTATTAAGCAGAAGAAAAAAACAAAAAGTAGAATTTTATTCATGTAAACGGTAGGGAATAATGAATTAAAAGTTGATGGTCATTTCTATATGCCTAAGGGGCTCAGATATTTATCATGCTTCCAAATATCCAAATTTTTTTTATCTTAAATGTAATTATTTTTAATTGATTTTAATTTAATTGGAAACTTTAAGAATTACCTTAGAATAATTAAAATGGTAGTAAATAAACTCCCTCATAACGATTTAGAAATTTTTAACAAAAAAGAAATCTTATTTTCCGGGATTTCAAAGAAATTTTATTCTTATTAAAATTATAGATTAAATCCTATTATTTTACTTTAAGATTTTCCTACCTTTTGGGCTTTATAATTCTGATTTGAAAAAAATAATTCAAAATTGAGAATTTATTTTTTATGATTTTTCCGGTTTCTATTCTTTGTTTTATTTAATTATTTTCCGTTAGAATCAGAATTCCTTTAAAACGGACCTAACCGCAATCAAAATTATTATAAACAGGTTTTAATTCTTTTTCAGTAATTGGAAGTTCTAATTCCAGGGTTTTACTTTTTAAGTATTTGCTAAGGTGGTACTCACCTAAAGAATTTTATTCTAACTGAATTGATTAGAAGTTATCTCAAAAATACACCTGTCATCCTGAGCGCTAGCGAAGGACCTTATCGGCGGCTAGTAAAAAAGCCAGAACGAAGAGTATTGCCAAAAGCCAACAAGTTGTTTCGCTAACGCTCAACATGACAACTATTTTTGATATAGCTTTTAGTAATTCTTATCATTAATGCTCCTTTCGGTCAAAATCTTTATTTGTCACCATTCTAATTTTAAGAGTTATTAGAAATGGCTTAAATGGACCCTTTTTATAATTTAACTCTTACTTATTCATCCGATGGAGCGGTTTTTCGATGCTTAAGCGCTTAGTCTTTCAACCTAAAAAGCTCCAAAATTATTAAGAAACTTATTGGTAAATTGAAAAGATGGACGAAGTTGTATAGCTAAAGTCCCTTTCATCAATATGGCCTTAATTCCTATACCTCTAATTATCGAATAATTTTATTAGCTATTTGCGTTTAGGGAATGGAAGAATATGAAACCTTAATCCTTGCTTTTTATTAGGTAAATTAAATGTACTATTTGTAGTCAGATATTTCAGCTTTAATTGTAATCTACCTCATAATGAGATATTCTGGCTGATTTATAATAGGATCTTCTGTAGGGAATATAAAGCCATTTCAAACCTGTTAATCCTGAATAATTAGAATATCATTTCCCACCTGAAAATTAACCTCTGATTTTTCGATCATTCTTATTCTTACCTAAAAGTTTCGGAAGATTGCAGCGGGATTGTTATTGAAAAGCTTTAATTATTTAAAAGCAAAAAACCCCGCACTATTTAAAGTGCGGGGTTTAGAAAATGGGGTTGGCGGCTACCTACTCTCCCACCTTTGACGGCAGTACCATTGGCGCTACGGGGCTTAACTTCTCTGTTCGGAATGGGAAGAGGTGAACACCCGCGCTATAACCACCATTGCTGTTCGTTTGCTACCTGCTGTAGCTCACGTCCTCAGCGTATTTGAGGAAGATATCATTAAAGTTGTTATTCTTTCTTTTCAGTTTGCCTTAAGTCTTGTGTCTTAAGTCTAAAGCCTAAAAGAAAGGATTTGACATTGATTGGCAAGAGGGGATAATAAATGGTTAGAGAACATTTAAGTTTAAGAAAGCGAACGGGTAATTAGTAAAGCTCGGCTGTGACATTTCTGCCTTTACACCTGCTTCCTATCAACGTCATCATCTATAACGACCCTTAAAAGAAGTCTCATCTTGAGGTGAGTTTCGCACTTAGATGCTTTCAGCGCTTATCTCATCCAAGCGTAGCTACCCTGCGCTGCATCTGGCGATACAACAGGTGCACCAGCGGCTTGTCCAACCCGGTCCTCTCGTACTAAGGTCAGGTCCTCTCAAACTTCTTACGCCCACAACAGATAGGGACCGAACTGTCTCACGACGTTCTGAACCCAGCTCGCGTGCCACTTTAATCGGCGAACAGCCGAACCCTTGGGACCTTCTCCAGCCCCAGGACGTGACGAGCCGACATCGAGGTGCCAAACCTCCCCGTCGATATGAGCTCTTGGGGGAGATCAGCCTGTTATCCCCGGCGTACCTTTTATCCTTTGAGCGATGGCCCTTCCATGCGGAACCACCGGATCACTATATCCGTCTTTCGACCCTGCTCGGCTTGTAGGCCTCACAGTCAAGCACCCTTTTGCTATTGCACTCTGCGCACGGTTACCAAGCGTGCTGAGGGTACCTTTGAAAGCCTCCGTTACTCTTTTGGAGGCGACCACCCCAGTCAAACTACCCACCAAACAATGTCTCCGTTTCCAGATTAGGCTCCAAATAACTCAAGGGTGGTATTTCAACGTTGTCTCCACGATGCCTGGCGACACCGCTTCATAGACTCCCACCTATCCTACACATGAGTTATCCAGAGTCAATGTTAAGCTATAGTAAAGGTGCACGGGGTCTTTCCGTCCCGTTGCGGGTACTCGGCATCTTCACCGAGACTACAATTTCACCGAGCTCACGGCTGAGACAGCGCCCAGATCGTTACACCATTCGTGCAGGTCGGAACTTACCCGACAAGGAATTTCGCTACCTTAGGACCGTTATAGTTACGGCCGCCGTTTACTGGGGCTTCGATTCAGAGCTTCGCCTTGCGGCTAACCCCCCCTCTTAACCTTCCAGCACCGGGCAGGTGTCAGACCTTATACTTCATCTTTCGATTTCGCAAAGTCATGTGTTTTTGTTAAACAGTCGCCTGGGCCTTTTCACTGCGGCTTCTCTATTGCTAGAGGAAGCGCCCCTTCTCCCGAAGTTACAGGGCCATTTTGCCGAGTTCCTTGGCCGTGATTCACTCGAGCGCCTTAGGATGCTCTCCTCGACTACCTGTGTCGGTTTACGGTACGGGCAGCTTTATTGTAAACGCTTAGCGGGTTTTCTTGGAAGTCTGATTAGGGACATTATCTCCTTGCCCGAAGGCTTGGAGTACTATCAGCTTTCAGCTAGTTCTGCGGATTTGCCTACAAAACCAATACCTACGGCCTTCAACGAACTATTCCGTCAGTTCGCAGTCCTTTCACTACTCCGTCACCACATCACTCAATAAAGCTGGTACAGGAATATTAACCTGTTGTCCATCGGCTTAGCCCTTCGGCTTTGTCTTAGGACCCGACTAACCCTGAACCGATTAGCGTTGTTCAGGAAACCTTAGTCTTACGGCGTGCGGGTTTCTCACCCGCATTATCGTTACTTATGCCTACATTTGCTTTTCTCTGCGCTCCAGCATCCATTACCAGACACCTTCACTGCAGCAGAGAATGCTCCCCTACCACTGTATTACTACAATCCATAGCTTCGGTATTATGCTTGATGCCCGATTATTATCGATGCCCTGTCGCTCGACCAGTGAGCTGTTACGCACTCTTTAAATGAATGGCTGCTTCCAAGCCAACATCCTGGCTGTCAAAGCAACTGGACCTCCTTTGTTCAACTTAGCATAAATTTAGGGACCTTAGCTGATGGTCTGGGTTCTTTCCCTCTCGGCATTGGACCTTAGCACCCAACGCCTCACTGCCGTGTATATCTATTAGCATTCGGAGTTCATCAGGATTCGGTAGGCTTTGACACCCCCTAGTCCTATTGGTAGCTCTACCTCTAACAGACTCAACCACGACGCTGTTCCTAAAAACATTTCGGGGAGTACGAGCTATTTCTCAGTTTGATTGGCCTTTCACCCCTACCCTCAACTCATCCAAATCCTTTTCAACGGAAACTGGTTCGGTCCTCCAGTGCGTGTTACCGCACCTTCAACCTGGTCAAGGGTAGATCACAAAGTTTCGCGTCTACCCCCTCTGACTATGCGCCCTGTTCAGACTCGCTTTCGCTGCGGCTCCGGGCCTTAAGACCCTTAACCTTGCCAGAGAGGAGTAACTCGTAGGCTCATTATGCAAAAGGCACGCCGTCAGATCACGAAGATCCTCCGACCGCTTGTAAGCGTATGGTTTCAGGTTCTATTTCACTCCTTTATTCAAGGTTCTTTTCACCTTTCCCTCACGGTACTGGTTCACTATCGGTGTCTTGAAAGTATTTAGCCTTACCGGATGGTACCGGCAGATTCAAACGGGATTTCTCTGGTCCCGCCCTACTCAGGATACCACTAGAGCCAAAAAGCTTTCGCTGACGGGACTATCACCCTCTATGGTTTACCTTTCCAGGTAATTTAGCTTCAATTTTTGGTCTCACATCGTGGTCCTACAACCCCAGGGCTGCCGTAACAGCACTGGTTTGGGCTCTTTCCCTTTCGCTCGCCACTACTCAGGAAATCATTATTATTTTCTCTTCCTCCGGGTACTTAGATGTTTCAGTTCTCCGGGTTCGCTCCCCTAAGGGTGACTACTCTTCAAGTAGCCGGGTTGCCCCATTCAGAAATCTGCGGATCACCTCGTATGTGCCAATCCCCGCAGCTTATCGCAGCTTATCACGTCTTTCATCGCCTTCAAGACCCTAGGCATCCCCCATACGCCCTTTGTAACTTTCTTAAAATATTATTCTTCGTTCACTTTATAGTTTTACTGATTGCTCAGTATTGCTGCATTGTGAACTCGGTTACTATTAAACTTATGTTCAATACTCTAGTATTATTCTCTCTTGCCAATATGTCAAAGAACTTTATCGTAATTACTCTTCTTTACTGTACCGCCTTTCCTATGTAGAAGAAGCCGGGAGTTAAATGAAAATCCTTACGTTTAGAAGCTAAAACCTGCTGTTTTAGCCTGGGTAATCTTTTTTACTAATCACTAATCATTAAAGACTAATCACTAGTATGTAATCAGTGGAGAATAACGGAGTCGAACCGTTGACCTCCTGCGTGCAAAGCAGGCGCTCTAGCCAGCTGAGCTAATCCCCCTTTTTAATTAGGAATTAGAAATTATGAATTAGAAATTATTGATCATTCCTAATTTTTAATTTTTAATTTCTAATTGCCTGGCTTTAGCCTGGCTGGTGGGCCTGCGTGGACTCGAACCACGGACCTCTACATTATCAGTGTAGCGCTCTAACCACCTGAGCTACAAGCCCGCATTCGTTATGCCCTGAGGCACGCTGAAAACATGAAATAACTTTTGAATAAGTGGATAAGAAAAAACAAACCTGACAACTTTTTATAAGACGTATCTTAAATGATGTTGCCTTCTAAAGGCGTCTTACAAAGCGATCAGCTCCAGAAAGGAGGTGATCCAGCCGCACCTTCCGGTACGGCTACCTTGTTACGACTTAGCCCCAGTTACCAGTTTTACCCTAAACAGCTCCTTTGACGGTCACTGTCTTCAGGTCTCCCTGACTTCCATGGCTTGACGGGCGGTGTGTACAAGGCCCGGGAACGTATTCACCGCGTCATTGCTGATACGCGATTACTAGCGATTCCAGCTTCACGAAGTCGAGTTGCAGACTTCGATCCGAACTGAGAGCGGCTTTAGGAGATTGGCATCTTGTCACCAAGTAGCAACCCGCTGTACCGCCCATTGTAGCACGTGTGTAGCCCTAGGCGTAAGGGCCATGATGACCTGACGTCATCCCCACCTTCCTCACTGCTTGCGCAGGCAGTCTCTTTAGAGTCCCCACCATAATGTGCTGGCAACTAAAGATAGGGGTTGCGCTCGTTGCGGGACTTAACCCAACACCTCACGGCACGAGCTGACGACGGCCATGCAGCACCTTGCTTTGTGTCCCGAAGGAAAGGTCCATCTCTGGACCGGTCACGCGCATTCTAGCCTAGGTAAGGTTCCTCGCGTATCATCGAATTAAACCACATGCTCCACCGCTTGTGCGGGCCCCCGTCAATTCCTTTGAGTTTCACCCTTGCGGGCGTACTCCCCAGGTGGATTACTTAACGCTTTCGCTAAGACGCTGACAGTTTATCGCCAACATCGAGTAATCATCGTTTACGGCGTGGACTACCAGGGTATCTAATCCTGTTCGCTCCCCACGCTTTCGTGCCTCAGCGTCAGTTACAGCCTAGTTAGCTGCCTACGCAATCGGAGTTCTTGATTGTATCTATGCATTTCACCGCTACACAATCAATTCCGCCAACCTCGTCTGTACTCAAGCCCGCCAGTATCCATGGCAGTTCTCCAGTTGAGCTGGAGGCTTTCACCACGGACTTAACGGGCCGCCTACGCACCCTTTAAACCCAATAAATCCGGACAACGCTTGCACCCTCCGTATTACCGCGGCTGCTGGCACGGAGTTAGCCGGTGCTTATTCATCTGGTACCGTCAGTTTCCCCCGCAGGGGCGTTTTCTTCCCAGATAAAAGCAGTTTACAACCCAGAAGGCCTTCATCCTGCACGCGGCATGGCTGGGTCAGACTTGCGTCCATTGCCCAATATTCCCTACTGCTGCCTCCCGTAGGAGTCTGGTCCGTATCTCAGTACCAGTGTGGGGGATCATCCTCTCAGAACCCCTAGCCATCGTAGCCTTGGTGAGCCGTTACCTCGCCAACTAGCTAATGGCACGCATGCCCATCTTAAACCAATAAATCTTTAACTATCTTCAGATGCCATCAAATAGTATTATGCGGTATTAATCTCCCTTTCGGAAGGCTATCCCCCAGTTTAAGGTAGGTTGCATACGCGTTACGCACCCGTGCGCCACTGAATGATCCATTGCTGAACCACCCCGTTCGACTTGCATGTATTAGGCCTGCCGCTAGCGTTCATCCTGAGCCAGGATCAAACTCTCCATTGTATAAATTTAATTATCAGTTAGTTCGGAAACTAACCTATGTAGTTGCTTGATCGCTTGCGCTCTTTTTTCAACAAAGAACCCTGCACCTTATAGTAAACTATAAAATGCATTTGCACTTTGCGGTTTGTCTTTTCTTATTCCAATCATTCAAAGAACTTTTTACAAGACCTTCTGTCCTGTAATCGGGCTGCTTACCGTATCGCTACTAAGCAAACAGCCTATTCATCATCACTCTTTTTATCTTCCAACCCTCAACCCAACCGGTGAAGTTATTATCTCTTATTCCTACTAAACTTCTTTACTTTTTCAGCTCCGTGTTTTTCGGTGTGCAAAGGTCTTACTTTTATTTTTAACTACCAAACTATTCGTGAAAATATTTTAGAAGTTTTTTTAGCTGGCCGTTTTAAGATCTCCTTTATATAAGAAGTTAAAACCAGCCTAAAACCTTTAGCAATATGTCAATCTTTTTCTTTCCTCAAACCCGTCCGGTAAGGGAGGGCAAAGGTCAGCAGAACTTTTCTTTCCTGCAAGAAATTCCAGAAGAAAATTTTCAGCTGTTTTTCCGAAGCTAAGAACTAAAGTTTAAGCAGCGATACACTATTCGTATCATCCTAAACCGCCCCGGAAAATAAACGCTGTATGCAGCGCGCTTTGAGATAACCAAACTTTCTGAACCGGAGTTCAAAATCGGTTAAACTTTTTTTATTCTTTTTTCAGCCCCTCAAATCTCTCTCTCAACTAACCCGTCCGGCTGAATTGTTGCACAAAGATACAGCATTGGAAATCCATTTGTCAAGGGGCTAACTAATCTTTTCTTAACACATGGATTGAAAGCAGTCTTAACCTTTACCAAGTCAGGAAGTTAGTTCACGAAAAAAAACTGGCGGTATAAGTCAGGAGCTTTTGCGGAAATCTTTACAGTTTCGGTTTTTAAAAGTAAAACCATACCATTTTTAATTTATTCCTATTTCGTTTTAGCTAATAGTCTACTTCCTCTTAATATACACAGATACAAAGAACTCTTTTCTTTTAAAGAACGAAGGGCTCAACTCTTATATAATAGAGCTGAGCCTTTCAGTTTTGTTTTTACTTTTTTAACCTCCAGCCTTACCATTTATAGGAGGAGACATGAAAGTTGTAGCCTTAATCTTTTTTGTTTTTATCGGAGTACTCTTCGTAACGTTCCGGATCTTTTTTCTTATCCTTTTTCCGGCCTACCGCAGCGCCACCGGCTGTACCGGCTGCACCCCCAATTACGGCGCCTTTTTTGCCTCCTATTACGGCTCCGCCTACTGCACCGCCAACGCCACCAATTATGGCGCCTTTACCTTTTTTACTCATTCCCTTTTTTTCCTGTTTCGGGTTATCGTCGTCTTTTCCCTGGGCTTGCACCGAGGTTGTTTCCATTACCATGAAAGTGAAAAGCGCGGCTATGATCAAATGTATCTTTTTCATAATCTTCGTTTTAAGTTTAAATGGTTATTTCTCCTTAAACGAATGGCGTAATTTTTTGGATGAATTGCTTTACTGAACTGTTTTTAAGGCTGCCTTTAAAATTGTTAGTTGAAGTCAACTATTATTCCTTATTAAGTAGCACGATAAAAAAACCTTTAGCAGAATTTCCTGCTTTTACTTTACAGACCAACCGCTAATCATTCCTTTACAAATTGCCAATTATATATTTCAAGTCAATGCCAATCTGAAAAGCCAGGTAATAGGTCAAAACCACTTCGAAATGATCGAAGTGGTTTTGACCCTGTTCATTTTTTTTAAGGCAATTACTTTACCTCAAAATATATTTTCATTTTACCATCTATTTCTTCGTAAGATATATACCCTTTGGTGCCAGCATCCGTTTTTGTGACATACGTAGCAGAGTGAGTCTGAATGCGTGCGCCCATCACATATTGCGAAAATTCACGCGGATAAGGCAGATCTTCATCGTAAACCTCAAAGGTCCAGGTTGCGGTCGGGTTTATTAGTACGCTTGGCGAAAAGTCCCAGCTTACCGGAAATGCCCCTTTGTCCACATTGTATTGAACCGGAGAATAAATCCAGTTTGGGCTATCTGAAGGCGCTATTCTTAGGTACAAATCGGGCCCATCCTGAGGATCCCAGGGGTAACCGCCCTGCGAAACTGTGTCAATCCGTTCAACTACAATCTTCGTGATGTACTTTCTCCCCACTATAAAAGTTCCGTAAGCCACAGATGGTTTATTGGCGCTATTATAAGCCGTAAGTTTCACGGTGTAGGTTCCATGGTCATAAAAAGTAATCTGCGGACTTTCCTGCGTGGAGGTTATTCCTTTGCCAAAATCCCATTCGTAACGCGTGGCGTTTACTGACGTGTTCGTAAAGCTTATCATTTCGTAAGCTTCCGTTATTTGTTTATCCTGGGTAAACTGGGCAGTTGCCAACGGCTCAGGTTCAACGGTATCGTCATCTGGGTTGCAGGAACTAAAGCCGGCAAAAACAACCAGCAGCAGGTATATCAGTTTAATATTTTTCATAGGTATACAAATCTATGTCAGGAAACCGGGTTTTCTAAAGCAAGTTGACTTTTTATTTCATTTCAATTAAAGCCCAACGCACCCTTTAAGATCATTAGTAAAGGAGCTAAGGAAAATTGGTACCCCGCTGGTTAAGGCAAGAATACCGGGGCTTTGGTCAAAAACAAAAAAGCCACCCCGGATTTCCGAAGTGGCTTTTAAACTATTGTAGACCAAAGGAGTGAAATATCGAACTTTATCCACATTGATTTTGCGGCTTTAGAAAAGAATTTATAGGTTGGGATGAGTAGCTTTTGCTTTTAAAAAAGGAGTTTTGTAAACGTACTTTTAAGTAAGAATTATAGAAGATAACATTATTTAGATAGCTTTGCTTTGAATTTTTATTGGACATTAAAGTAAAGATATTAATATGGAAGGATCAGCATCTCAGGCGGGTTTTTACTATCAAAATAATGTGGCTGCATTGAAGATAATAGAGGCCTTATTTTTCAATACAGATATCACGCATATTAGATTAGAGAACTATGATAAAGGAAATCATATTGACGATATAATAGTTTATCGAAACAATGCTATTCAATACTATCAGGTAAAATGGTCAGGATATGGAGAAAACTCTTATACACTTCATAACCTTTTAACTGCCCTTCCCCCTAAAAAATCTATCTTTAGGCAACTATCTGAAGGATACTTAAGTGTTAGGTCTAACAGTAATGATTTTTCGATAATTCTGTTCACAACTAAAAAGGAGAGTACCCAAAAGCGACCTAGTGAAGGCCTTAACTTCAGTTTGGCTGATGTAAGAAGTAACATTATTGAGCCGTTAAAACAAACTACAGGAAGGCATGACTCGCTTCCCAATTACCAGCAGTATAAAGACACTTTAGAAAAGATAAGAATAGAGTGCAACCTTGATATAAATTCATTTGATGACTTCTTAAGAAAAGCTGGAGTTTAAGTTTAGCCAAGAGCCGACTGATCAAATTCAAAATGCAATAAAATTTAAACTCGAAAAACTTGGGATAGAAGAGAGGTTGCTGGAAAGTCTACTCGACAATATTGTAAAATGGAGTATAACCGGTGAAGTAATCACTAAGGATAAAGTAATTGCACAACTTGGTTTAGCTGATAGATTTGAAGACAAGCTATCCCATTATTTTAGAGTTGTTGATGAAAAGTATTACGTTCCAAATCTTGACTTACTTTCTAGGCTTTCAAGGGCTATAAAAGAATTAAATGGAGGCTATATTTTCGTAGAGGGTTTGCCAGGAATTGGTAAATCAACGGCCTTAACTAAGTTTAAAGAAGAGAACCCTGATATTACCCTTGCCTACTATTGTTTCATTCCGGATGCCCAAAATGATTTCGGGGAGTTAAGACATAAAGCTAACTATTTTGTAAAGTCCTTATGTGTTGCTATTGAGAATAATTTTCCGGATGTTGATTTACCTAACAGGTATTCCGACAAATATGAGGAAAAACTGTCTTTGTATATTGATAGGTTGGGACAGCTAGATAAAAAAATTATTTTTCTTATCGACGGATTAGATCATGTACATAGGGATTTAGAGTTCAATGAAAATTCCTTATTAAATCAAATTAAAGGGAAATTGCCTGAAGGAGTTTTCTTTTTATTAAGCGCTCAATATAAGTCTGTGCTTTCGCAATCTGTTGAGTTAGAAGTCGAAAGTGACTCCAGGAGGTACATAAAGGTTCCTCAGTTTACCCAGCAAGAGATACATCAATACTTATCCAACAAAGGAATTCTAGTTAAGGATGATGTTCTTGATCATATTGAAAAAGTTTCTAATGGTATTCCTCTTTATCTGCATTACATTTCAGAGTTGCTGATACATACTAGAACAGGTCGCTACGAAGAGATTTTAAAGAGTCTACCAGGCCTTACAGATGGCCGAATAAACCTGTATCATGAATACCTATTCAAAAAAATAGAAAAGAATGAAACAATAAAATGGACATTGGCAGTATTAGCCTACAGAAAAGAAAATAGTTCTATTGATACCATTGCTGAAATCCTAAGGCTTTCCGGGTTAGATGTTAACATTTCGGATATCCAGCAAATTATTAATGATTACTCCCACTTATTAAGACAGGCAGATGGAAGAAGTTATTCTATATTCCATAATAGTTTTAGAGAATTTATCATTTCTAAAACTTTAGACTTAAAAGGAGAATTTAATAAAGCTCTTGTAGCATTTTACGAAAATGCTCCCTTTTCAGATGATGCATATCGAAACTACTTTCGGCATTTATTTGAAATTGGAGCTTTCCAAAAAATAATTGAAGCTACTTCTTTAGAATGGGTCAAAACCGCATGGGCAAATTTCAGATCCTTACAGGAAATCAAAGATAACATCGCAATAGCTTTGAATGCCTGTGTCGAACTCATTTCCTTAGAAGAGTTTATTAGGATAGGGTTTATTAAAGCCCAAGTAGGACGGTTAAGCTGGAACATAGAGAATTCAGAGATTGATTTTCCGTCACTTTTCCTTAGAGCTGGATTAATAAGTAATAGTATTAGAGCAATTTGGGATGGGGATTTTATTCTTACAAGTAAAGAATACTTTGCGTATTTCTTGAGCGAGTATTACTCGAAGACTGGAAACCAACTACCGCACCAGGTTCTAAAACAGGGATTTGCTAAGAAACTAAATAATGCAAATTCCGAAAGCCTTACCAGAATTTACCAGGCTAAAGCGCTTGCCTGCGATGATATTAGATTACTGTTTGAAGACATTGATAAGATCAAATGGGTAAAGTCAAAGGACCATCAGGTGAACTATATAGAAGAACCCTATAAAAAGAAAGAAAACGCCAAAATTAACCTGAAAATAAAAATTAAGATAATTGATTACTTGTATGAAAATAAGTTGTTTAAACACCTGTTGGCTCTATCGAAAGCTTATGAAGGAGGGGATAAATTAGGTGTTAAAATTCAAATCTCTCTCTCAAAACTGTTAATGCCTGTTGAAAAAGCCTCTGCTATTCGAACACTGAAAAAAGTAGATCTGAATAAACTTACAGATAAGGTATTCCTTGAGCTAATCTGCTTTAGCTCTGATTATTTAACCGATGATGAGATAAAGGAGTTTTTTGGAGAGAGACCGGTGCCTTTACCAAATTTACATAAGGAAGTAGTTAATAAAGATAATGTGCCCTATGGGTTTCGCAGAGATGTGGTAGAATTTTTTGAATTACTCAAGCCTGTTTGGATATATCAGTCGGAATCAATACCAGTTCTTCAGTTAAGAGTATCTACGCTGCCAAGTCCAGCTAAGAATTTCTATGGGTCAATTTTAGGTTTTTCAGAGCTGTGGTATTTGAATAGGCACCAAAAGATAGCTGAATCGGAAAGGATTATTCGGATCAAACAGTCTTTAAATGAATTATATGTTAGAAGACATAAGGGGCTCAAAAAGGTAAGCCCAGGCTTGTTTGATTATTCAAATGATGATTATTATATCGCAAGTAGTATTGACAAGATATTCAAAAAGATTTTCACCTATATCGTTGAAACTTCGTCTGATCAAAGTGTAGAGGAGATTGTGCAACACTGGTTTAAGTTGGAAGAAGGTGAAGATGGTTATAGAGGTTATAAAGTTGCACTTGGCATAGCTGGGGCGGTACACAAAAGTAAACACCAAAATTTAACCGACTTAGTTTACCGTCTTCTTCAACATGCAGAGACACAGGTTCGACAAGAGGAAGAAACAGCAACTTTGTTATCTAACCTAGGCAATGTTGCAGAAATCTACGGCTCTTGTGGCTTTCGTGAGGATTTCGAAAGGATTTACAACCAATTAATTGAAATAGCCTTTGGGGTTGCCCATCGTAAAGATTATCAGGCTTCATATATTTTAACTCCCTTAGAGATGATGCATGAAGTAGATCCTGAAGGAACACTGCCTAGGTTAAAAGAAGTTTTTGACATCCAAAATCAGTTGGCTGATGCAGGTAACGCAAGAATGCACCATATCTGCTTATCAGAGCTTATCGCCTTTACAGCAAAACACAGTCCAGAACTAGCCTTTATGCTTTTAGAAAAGGAAGAAAGTAATTTGGGGCGAGCTGAGGCAATCGATATTGTGGTAGAACCACTAATAAAGAGCTCGTCGGCCTCAAATCTCCGCATGTTTCTTAGCCTAATTAAAACTTTGCCAAGATGGGAATCAGGAGGAACACGAGAAAACTTTTTCTTGACACTTGCTGCAACACTTCTTGAAAGGGCAATTGAATTAAACGAAGAGGCATTTATACATGTTTTATTGGATGAAGTTAAGTATAACGCAATTGTTGAGCTTGAGGCGCAAAATGAGTTAGATAGGTTCTCAGAATTACTATTTAAATATGGCAAAGAATACAGCCAATATGGTTTGCCTTCCCCTGGTAAGCAAAAGACAGAAACAGCTACCCCGAAAAAGAAGCTGCCACAAGGTGAAAAATTTAGCATAAGTCATTCAAAACCGGATGTAGATACTTTGATAAGGTTGTTTGAAGATAGTTATGCTGAATTTGAAAAGGTTCTTAATGAAAGTTTTACAGTAGGCTTAAAAAACAGGAGAAATCAAACTTTTAGGAATGAATATTACCGCTCTAAACCTATTTTTGAGAAGTTTTATAAGACTTATCTAGACCCATCATTTTCCGCTGATAGCACTAATGCTTACCGATTAATCAGGTATTTTATTGAATTTAAAAATGAGGTGATAAAAGTTAACGCTGAAGGATTTTTAAAAGCATCAGAGCTGGAAGAGGGGTTTAACAATTTTATAGCCAAAGCCAATCTTTTATTCCCCAATGATGCCTTAAATACCTTCCTTGAAAAGGAGTTTATTCTTGACAAATGGATCGAGAATATTTTACAGTTCATTAATGAGCATCGGGATCATGTTTTCTCTCAAGTTGTTTCAGAAGAAGAGTTATATAGACTTGTAAAGGAAATATCTATTCTTGAGTTTGAGAATTTGATGAAGTTTGTGAATAAGTGGACGTCAGGGAAAATAACTTCTTCTGTAATGTTGCTTATAGCAACCAGGCTTTTCCCTTTCAGCCCCAAGGAAGCAAAAGAGTTATTGCTTTCTTTAGTTGATGCAGGAGATAATCTTTTTTTTCAGAAGAAGGATTCTCAACTCGATCCTAGCAGTGATGTTATTGAGGCCTTTATTTTAAATGATCCAATTGTCGGAAAGAAGTTTTTGCTGAAGAGCTACTTATTACAGAAAGGGAACTACGATGATAGTTTCATTTCTGGATTGGATAGTTTGCTTAAGTACAAACAATATTTTGATAATGATAAAGCCATAAGAGCTTACTATGGGGCTAACTTTCTGTATAACAAAGAGCTGGCAACGGGCTTGCCATTAAAAAAGAACGAGTACGAATTCATTTCTGAACATCAGGAGAATCTGGGCTTTTCAGAAATTATCATCAGGCATTTAGTGAATCTCTTCGATTATCCTGTCGTGAAAATAAGGGAACAAGCCTTACAATCCCTTTTTGATTTAGTAGTTGAAAATACTCAATATTTAGATAAGGTTATTGAATATGGAATAGTAAATGGTAGCGACAATAAAGTCGAACATAGTTTAGTGCTCTTTAATTCTCTTTCATTAATAATGCCTGAAAATCTGTTATCATATAAAAACGACCTGATCAAGATTTTGAGTAGATCTCACTTTAATATACTTGAATCATTAAAAGAAATACTGTTACGTATTGATAATTATAGTACGGGCTTTTTAAGTCAAGTTGAAAAAACACTTTTACAGAAGCTAAATACTGAAGTCCCAATTTGGTATGACAGGCTTCTTACAAATAATAAAAAAGGGAAAAACTTTATTTTTTCAGAATATCAGGCATCATTGCTAAGCGAGATTTATAAAAATGAAGCAGATGACTCAGATATTCAAGATGATGTTTATACCGATCTAGTAAATAAAGGTCTGGATGATTACTCCCATGAGCAAGAAGGACAGGTGCATAGGAGGTATAATATTAACACCAACTTCGACGCCATTGAAATTAACTCTCCTTATTATGACGAGATTCAAAGCAGTATTAACCAAATTTTCAAATCTAAAATAAAACGGGCGTGTTTTGAGCCTGATTTTATTTTTAACATTAAAAAAGAGTTTAGGCTTTATGATCCTTCAAAATTATTGTATAAAGTTAGGCACAGACCAGATTACATAAATTGGTTGCCGGAGCGCATATCAGAAACTGACTTTATCAATTTCAGCGATTTCGATACGCTTAAGGCTTCATTTGTTCATAGAGAAAATGATTATATTACATTATTTGAATATGGTAGCCAAAGACCTGGTGACAGCTATACTGAAAACCATTTTACCAGTTATTTTGAAATTTATGCCTATTTAAAGAAAAAGGAATTTGATGAAATAATTCTTGACAGTAGGTTAAATAAGCTTGAGCCCGTAATTAAAGAAGAAAATTTATATGCTTATGAGATTTCAACTTTGTCAATACCTTCTACAAGTTTTCCAATAAAAGGAATCCAGCCTCTTTTGGAAATTTCTTATAATAAATTCAGAGGCGAGTCTGATCTTGCAAATGCTTTTATTTTGGCTGATCTATTAAATGAGTTAAATATTAAAGAGGCTAATCTACTTGAAGTTTTAATGGGAAAAGGGAATTATCCATTAGAAGCATTCCGCTGGCAAAACGCTTATACTTCAGGTACAGGCAGAAGAAGGTATAAAGCTACTTCAGAGGGCTTTATTTTGAAAATTAAGAAAGATGTACTTTTGGATTACATCAATAAAAATGGTTTGACTTTGTGTTACGATTTTGCACTTAGACGGTCAATTTCTAAGTTTATTCCCGAACGCTATATGGAGTGGTATAATTTGAGAAAAAGGGTTGAAGTATCATTCTAAGAGTAATTTAAAGAGAAAAGCAAAAGTAAGCTTCGCTTGGTAAATCAACCTAAGGGGAGAATTGTCAAACCAAAAAAGGCTCTCTTATATAAAAGGAGAGCCTTTTTTACTGAAGTAGATCAAAAGAGTGAAATATCTGGTTTTAGTGTAGGATTTAGCCTTGTTAAGCGATATTTTAGAAAAGATAAATCTGGTTTAAACGATCGTGAAGATAACATTTGCGTGCATTTACACAAAATTCTAATCAAGTACCTTTTACGAATAAGGAGGACCAAATTGGAGGAGATTAGAATTAAGTCCTTCATTATTAAACTTGATTTATTGGTAATATCTAGTGGCTTCACATAATGCAACAGTTGCGTTATCTGTCAGGCTCGCTTATTTACTGAAGTTAATCAGAATTCCTACCCAATAGCCTTTTTCATTCCACCAGATGCCGAAAGTTATGGTAACTGGAACCTACCCTTGGAAGTCAATGTAACCAAAGTCTTGAAGGGTTTCCTTAATCAGTTTAAATCTTTCTTTGTTTTCAGAATTTGGAAAGTTGGATATCATACTTTCTGCAAAATTGATAGCTCTTTCTACATCTACGTATTGAAAGTTATTGATAACAATAACAGCGGCCCAAAATCTAATATCTTCGCTGACATGTTTGCTTAGAATGACCTTTTTCAGATGTTCATACTTTTGTTGAATTAAATCTAATAGAGGGTAAATGTTTTGTCCCATACTTCCTCTTGATATGCCATTTTCATCAATATGGCTTAATAATTTTTCAATTTCTGTCAGACCATAAGTTTGTGTGATAGAAACCCTGCCAAACTTTCTAACTTCTTCCGAAAGAATATTGTGCTTGTGCCAAAATATATCGCCATGACTAATCAGGTAGCGCATTTGCCAAATCAATAAAGACTGAATCTCACTATCTGCCTCAACTCGTAGTTGTTGAGTGATATAGTACCAACTTTCTTTCAAATCACGATGAAAATAGAAAAGTGATTTCAATGAATCGATACGTTCATGCTTTGGTTTAAAACTTGCTAATCCTTTTAATGCTCTGCCAAAGTTCCAATCTTTATTAAAAGTCGATTTATGTCCTGAAAAGTGTTTATAGAATTTGGGGAAACTTACACCATTAAATTCAAAAGTCTTGTCTACCTTTATATTAAAAGGACCGTTCTCAATCAGATGCCTATTAATTGAAAGATGTTCAGTTATATCAATCCAATAGGCTTTGTTGTCTTCAGGGATATAGATCAAACCTGCCACAGGTAAAGAATGGCTTCCCCAATACTCGAAATGCGCCTTGTCTGCTTTTATCAATGCACATGATTTGTCATTAGTCTGGTATGAGTTGCCCGACTTGACCTGAATACCAATGCAAAGTCCTGTAGCAGCCTCTTTTTCAATAAACTCTAAGTATCCGTCTAATCCAATGTCCTTTGAGCCGTCTACATTATTTAGAATACAATTGTGAAAGTTGATAACCTGGCTGACAAAAATCAACCCTTGATTTTCAGTTCTCTTAGTATTTTTCCATTTCGTAGACATCTCTAATGATTCCAGCTGGTGTATTTGGTTTGCATTCGGCGATTTTGAATAACAAAACTGGCAACCAGTTTGACTTCTACTCGCTAAATTAGTTTCTCAATTAGATATTTTTCAAGTAGATATTCCTCTGGTCTCTCAGTTGCTAAGAACTCTTTAGTTTCAGCTTCATTGAATTGATAGATTCCAAAATTCTTAAGGTAATTACGACTCAGTGATATGTACCCCGATGCATAATCTTTTGTTGTGTTTTTTATATAGAAGTAGAATAAATCACTTTCCAGTAAACGCTTTAATAAGGTTAACTTTTGTAAGCTTTCAGAAACCACGGCAATACCGTTGTAAAAAAGCAAGTCGGTGTTTTGAGAGATAACGAACCTTGGCCTTTCACAAATATGAGGGAAGAAGAGTTTGTATCCTCTAATATCCATTGATTGCCTTCTTCCGTATGCATACCAGGTTTCATAATCCTTCTTTCCTTTATCACGACCTGCTAGTAAAGATTTGTATTGTTTAAGATAATGATAGGTGCCCGGATACTTAAATTCCATTTCTTGCTCATCAATAATTGATACCTTATTTTCTTTGATTGTATATGGGAAAATAATTTTCTCAATTCTTTGAATAAGGTCATGCTCGGTTTTTAATTTATTAGCATTGACAATATCGCGGCAGATTGATTTCTCAATTTCAAAGGTGCCAAGTTCTGTGGTTAAGTGATAATAAAGCTCATCTTCATAAACAGGTGTAAATTTATAAACAAAGTTTTTTAGAGTTGCTATACCGTTTTTGGTTTCATAAAGGTCTTTAAAAGGAAGGCCTACGGCTTCGATAGTCATGATCAGTTGGTTGATGTCCTGTGAATTGACCAGATTCCAGCCGTCAGAATGATTTAATGACTCATAAGGGAAATGGACAAAATCTTGTACATCCAACTGTTCAATGTTCCGACTTTCACACCTTAAATACCGAACACCCGGATTATGTCGCTGCAGAAAGCAAATGCATGTATAGGTATTTCTGTCTTTAAAAACTTGTTCACCTCCAAAATTAATAATATCCAAGCTGATCAGATTGTCAGCGAAGTATTGTCGCAACGCTCTGCCATTGATACTTTTTATGAAAGTGTTAACCGTAATTAGGCCTAGGATACCGTCATTGGTCAGGTTTTCTAAGCCGATCTGGAAAAATGGGATATACAAATCTGGATGACCGGTACTTGCTACACGCCAGTTTTTCAAGTTTTCCAACGAAGTTTCGTTCATGTTCCGGGATGCAACGTACGGCGGGTTCCCTACTATACAATGGAAACCTACGAAATCAGGAAATCCTAACTGATGTCGCCAGTCGAAAATAAGTGAGTCGCCATTAAATAGATTGAAATCGAAAACCGGCCGATCCTCTCCATAAAAAATCGCGCAAAGTGTAAGTAATAATTTG
Organism: uncultured Cytophagales bacterium; assembly: GCA_963751205.1. GTDB lineage: Bacteria > Bacteroidota > Bacteroidia > Cytophagales > Hymenobacteraceae > Adhaeribacter_A. Next base: position 207,165 of record CAVVTI010000002.1, read on the forward strand.
CTCCGAGTAATACTGAAAGGCATAATATCTACGCCATAAATATGGTCACGATAAATATCGTAAAAGGACCATCCAGTAATTGTTCGGATTTTAAGAGCGGCAGTAAGTAAAAAACCACCGCAACCACAGGCAATATCGGCCAATTTATAACTATGTTTATTAACCTGTGCCGGACGCACACATAATTCAACAATGTAGGATCTGATATAGTGAGGTGTATAAATTGCGCCGTTCACAATCTTTTCGGACGGCGATACCACGAACTCGAACATTTCAATTAGTTGTTCGAAATCAAAGCGCGCTTCTGTTTCCCGTATGACTTCTATAAAACCTCGAAGGATTTGTTCTTCAGGCGAATTTGCCGGAATAAGATATTCATTTAAAAGAGTGTTCTGTGTTTCTGGCAACTCATTTACCCGGATAAATGAGTTGGTAATAAGACGATCCACAAGGGACGCGTCATTATAATATTGAGCAAGATAATTGTATACCGGTTTTTGCACGACTTCTCCTTGTAACGCTGTTTACGTTTTAAGCGTTAATCTAAATTCCTGATAATAATCAACGAATTCCATTGCAATCTCTGATAATTTTTTTTTGAGTAATTGCCGGTCTGCCGTAGATGTTTTGAAATCTGCGATCTCCTTTTTTAGGTCCACAATCAAACTGTTTAAGTTTTCCAAGTGGTAAATCAGCCGATGACGCTTCAAACCTAAGCATAATACTGTAAACATATACTGTCCTATGTCATTTTGTGGAATAATGCTGCCATCGGCGGCTCTTTTGAATGCGTTATCATAATCTGCGTTCCGCGGATGAATATATCCTTTTTTACCGTCTGGGCTCAAAGGCTGGTGAGGGTTAGTGGTCACCCAATCATCGGATTTGTTATTATTACAGAAGAAGCAACTGTAGACGAGGTTTGAGTAATGGTGTACGTTAAACAGCAAACCGAATTTCGTTTTTGGAACGAAGTGGTCAATCTGCATGCCCCGCCGTCCGTTGGACCAAGATTCATGGTCATTGCAGTAACCACAGCGTTCAAAATAATCTTTTTGCAACGGTTTTTTGTAACTCTTGTAATCAGCATAGGTCTTTGTGCAAGTGTTTGTTGGGATACAGCTTCTGAAATCAATCATTTCCTTTTTTTTCTTTAATTGATTTCAGAAGCTCTTGCGTAGACCCAATAAGTTTCATTAAGTTCTCAAATTTTTCATCTGACTTTTCCTGCTTGGAATAGGCATTCTGTGTATCCCCATATCCCTCAAGAATAATATCTAGTTCATGCAACCGCCCCTGATCTTCGTCTGTTGGCTGTTCTTTAAGACTCAATTCAGCGAATTCCTGCTTGTAATTCATAACAAGCTCTTTATAGTAGCTTACGTATTCTTTGACAGTTTCCTTAAAACGCAAGTTGTTTGGGTCGGCGATTTCCATTTTTGTATAAATGCTACGCTTCTTATCTGGTGATAAAAAGCTTTTTTTCGCCTCAGGGGAATAGGAAGTGAATATAATTACAGGTAATAATGGCTTGCGGTCATTGATTCGCTGCAAGACCACATCCCCATTTGCAGGTACGGAATCGTCGGTATATTTTAGATAATAGTCTACTACGACAAGTTCTGGATTTAAATCTACAACTTCGTCTACAATTTCATTAACAGACTTATAACTGGGGAGAATATTTGTAACTTCAAATTCGTCACCGAACTGTTCAAAATACATCTCGAAGGCATCCCGGCCGTCTTCTTCCTCGTCTATATACGCAATCTTTACTTTACTCATTGTCAATTGAATTAAAAGGCAAATGAATGTTAATCTCAAAACCTTGCTCGGGTGTTTCTATCCTAACCGATCCGCCATAATAACTTACGGCATCATTCACTAGCCACATTCCCAGGCCAGTTCCGATCTCGTTGCCTGCCTTATCTACTTTTGTAGTGTAACCTCGCCTTAGTATCAAGTTCGGGTTATTAATTTTTTTATTGAGACCTGGACCGCTGTCTTTGTAAGTGATTTGTAGATATTTTTTCTGTTCTTCAAGAGAGTCAAATACAGTCAGATCAATGAATACTTTACGTTCACCGACAAAACCATCTACATCAAAGGCGTCAAATGAATTCACTAACAGGTTATTAAAAATACTGTCGATATCAATAATATAAGCTGTGAACCTTAGTTCATCAGCAACATCTGTCGTTACCTCCATTGTAACCTTCCTAGTTTTGAGGACATCATCCCAAGAATTTTCAAAATCGGCAACATACTGTTTAATGTCAACATCGTCACTCAATCGTTTGTCTTTTCGGACCGCCGCTAGAGCGATATTAAGCCATTGATTAATGCCCAGGTGTGTGGCTCTTAATTTATCTAGCATAATGAAAGGGTTCTTCTTTGTAGGAACCTCTGCTTCTAACTTATCTTTATTTAATAAACCAAGAAGCTCCTTTTCCAAATAATTCGTATGACGAGCCAACTTCCACTGAAATGACGAAAACTCATGTGCAAAACTAGTTACGATTAGACCAGTCGTGGCCAGGGCACTTAAGATCCTTACTTCCTCTTCTGCATCCTCCAAGTCTGACTTGGCGGCTTCGTAAGCTTTTTTAAATGTATCACGCTCATCTTTATAATCTGGCTCTGGTTGAAATTGTGGGGACAATTTCTCTTCGAGCTGATCCTCCACATTAGGGCCTTCTTCTGCCGCTTTTTCCCGAGCCTCCTGTTCAGCTCTTTCCTTTTGGAGCAATTCTTCAGCTTTGCGCCTAGCCTCTGCTTCTTCCTGTTTTTCACGGAATAACAGATCCATCTCTCGCATAACGATGTGACGGTCATACTCGAACTCATTGATAATGGCCAGTATCAATTCTTTAAATACCAGAAAGGTCTCATTTTCCTGGAAACCCTCCCGACTAGATTTATCTTCAAACTTTATATTGGCCAACCTAGAAATGCTGACTATACCTGCGACCTGATTGGGACCGACCCGCCAACCTGCGCCTTTTTTGGTAATAGCAGCTGGGCTTTTAGCCTGACGATCCCCTAGAAGCAGCCAGTCAAATGCAGTGTTGCCTTGTTCGCCATACGGTCTAACTCTAAAATTGTCGCGGTAGATCTTGATTCCGCCAAATTTGCGGAACCAATCCGAGCGGGTTAAGCGATTGAAGCCTCTATAAAAGAAGCGTTCTTTATCATTCTCGGTCGTTGATTGCTTGCTGAAATAAAAGATGAAACTAAATTCTCGTAACTGGTCTGCCTCATCCCGCAGATCTGACTTTGCGAGCCACGGTAAGAGCTCGTCAACCGAAGTTTTGATTTCATACTTTTTCTTCTTGAAAGTTTCTTCATCAAAGGGTTCAATTTTCATTTGCGGCCTTTTGAAAAGGTCTTTATCCACTCGGTTATAAAGAAACTCTTCTCGCTCAATCGTTATCTTAACAGACTTGTCTGTGCGGACATCTGCTGTCAGCTTATAATCGAAATCCTTGAATTCTTCATTATTGACTTTTCCATACTCATCATTATAGGTTTTGCTAACCAAATATATCTCGAATTTTTGCTTATCAGCTGGAGGTGAGAGGTTCTGTAGACTATTGAACAGGTTATCCAATTCTCGCTTGGTCCACCAATCCCGAAGTTCCCTAATGTGGAGTAGGGTACCATTATTAAATCTGTCAGCTTTTTTCTTTATGATTTCGGCAACTTTACCATTACGGGTCGCCTTTACAATTTCCTGCCGATAGTTGCCATCTTTTACCTCATCAAAGTCTGCATTGATCTCACCAATCGTAGCATTCGTTAGCTCGAAATCTTCCCAGTTTACCAGCCAGTTGAAATGTACAGACTCATCCTTAGGAAAAGTGATCATGTTACAAGTACTCCCCAAACGGTCCAGCGCGAACCTCCCAATGCCCTTGGCTCCGGATTTGACACGTCCTGACTGTGTAAATACATCATTAAGTTTATGATTTGTACCAATGGTCATCCAGTGCTTGTCGATAATTTCTTCAGTCATACCATCACCACTATCGATTAAAAACAAAGCATTCTTACTCTTGTAAAAATTCTCTAGCTGTTCATGATCAGTTTTGTCTAATTCCGATTTCAATTGGTACTGATCGGAATCAATATGTTCGTAGCAGCTTTTAAGTAATACTGTGTGGATATCATCCGCGTCTTCAAGAATAGCCAGGAAGTTTTCAGCATCCAAGTTAGGTGGTATGTGTTCGTATTGAATATCAAACAGAATTATACAGGCGTTAGAATCGGCATCATAAGCATTTTTTACCAATTCAATGAGCGCACCATCGGCATTAGAAACGTTCTCTCTCCCGATAAGCCTAGCTGTCCTCGCTGATACTTTAAATGGTTTTTTTTTGCCCACAATTAATTTGGTTTTAGGAAAGGTTAATTGGTCAACAAAATATTAAAATTATTGCTAAAACCTAACTGTATTAAATTTTATTACATAAATAGTTAAAGCTTCAATTTAAGAACACTAGGCTAAAAAAAGCCTTCAATGCAGTGACAAAGAATAAGTTTTTAAAAGATATTGGAACTTTCACAACTTCAAAATTCGCAAGATTCTCTAGGAGAACTTCCTGCAAAATATCCCATCCCCTGAATTTCGAAAGGTCCTAGTTTACCTTTTGACGAAAGGAGGCAAATTCACCTAATTTTTAGCAGGATTAAAAAGCTACGGTATATCCCATAATATTAAATTATTTGTAAGCCCTTTCGAAGATTTAGCTGCTTTTGCCATTTTATTAAATAGCCTCATTGGTTAGATAAGCCAAAAAAGGTAAGCTTTTAAACTTACCTTTTTTTAATATTTGTTTGGAGTTTGTTAAATATAAAAAAAATTAGGCTTTTAAATCAGGTCAGTTAGCCAATCCAGCCTTCTTCAAAAAGGCTTTCACCCGCTTTTGCAAAGTACTGTTCCGTAAAAACTGCTTCTCCACCTGATCGCTTAAGTAAGTGCGGGCTTCCTCTGAAGCATTCGTCATACAGGCAAATTTCTCTACTTCGATATCAATCGTCAGGCGCAGGTAGTTTCCTTGGTCTAAAAGTTCCTTGGCGTGAGAGTGGGTGGTTTTATTAACGCCGTGCATCATAATGTCGATAATGGGCCGTGCCCAGTTTGCTTTGCCCCAGCCTTTGGCCTGGTTGCCGGTTACCAGCCCGCCATAATGACCGGTGCCAATAGATAAAACGTGAATATCGGACCATTCCAGATCCGGCCGGTTATAAAATGGATCGCTACGGTAACGACTTATTTCGGCAATGGCGGCCATTGCCGGATTGTTAATATAAACGCCACCATCGATGCAGGTAACTTCCCGGCCGTCGAAACGGAAGGTGTAAGCGGGAAGATAGGTCGGACCAGCGGAAGTAGCCCGGCAAATGTCGAAAAGGCAGGCATTCGCTTCCGGATCCACGGCGGCGGTCCTGCTCCTGAAAAACAGGGGCTCGTTGTGTTTTAAATCATAGGCCGTTATTAGCAGCGGCGTTAAGCAGTCCATCAGCCGGCACTCGCCTAAAAGATCGCTCAGCACCGAATTAATTCCCTCTTCACTGAATTCAGGGTTCCAGAAGGAGGTTATATTATCAAAGGCATTCCGGAGCTTTCCCCGGATGGGAAAGATCTCCGAGCCGCGTTTACAATAAACGTCCTCCAGGTCTTTTAAGGAATAAAAAGGGTTTATTCCATCCTGGCTTACCGTTAAGCCGGCCGCAATCAGGCCGCCGGTTGAAGTGCCGGCAATAAGATCGAACATTTCGTGAATGGGCTTGCCTTTCAGCAAACGCTGGATTTCCTGCAGAATCAGCACCGGCACAATGCCGCGCAAGCCTCCTCCGTCGATGCTTAATATTCTAAAGGGTTTCATAATAAAAATAAGTTTGCAAAGCAGCGGCCGGAAACGCTCCTTTTAGGTGAAAGTTTGGAGATATTGGAATAGTGAATTACTGATCAAGTTCCGGAAACCGGATCACATCTATAGGGTTTGTATGGAAATTGCGGATCCGCCGCATAACGGCAATACCTTCCCGCGAGCCGGCTTCGTTGGTATTGCCTTCCAGGGTATAGATAATATTGCCCGCTATTTTTTCGATAATACCGACGTGGGTCCAGTCAGCAGGCGTGCGGGAAATCAGGAAAAGGTCGCCGGGCTTCACCTGGGCAGAATTGTTTTTCAGGTCTTTACTCCGGATTAAAGTTTTTTGCTTCAGGGCGTGCTGGCCTAAAACATCGCAGCTAAAAGTTGCCGGCATTAAATCGATATACTTTTTACCGGAAAAACTCAGGGCTTGGTCATATACGGTTTGTACGAAGCCGACACACCAGGGCCACGTTTTACCCTCCTGCCCGTTCATATAGCTTCTTACCCAGGGGCCTTCATTCATACCCAATTCCCGGGCGCCCTGCACCACGTGCTGCCTGGCAAAACCAAGAATTATTTCCCGAACAGAATTTCCAGCAGGCTGATAGCCAAAAGCCTTTCTTAAGGGTGAAGTGAGCGCAGAAAATACCGGCTGGTCTACCAGGTTTTTTAAGTTTTCCGGATCAGCTCCGGTTAATTTCCGGAAAGCAATCAGGGCAGCACGGGTGGCAGGGCCAAAATCGCCATCGGTTACAATGCGGGGCAAACGCGGATGTTTGCAGGACCATAGATTCAGCCATTCCTGAATCTTCTTTACCTCCGGGCCGCGGCTGCCAAGGCCGCAGGGCTTGGCAAGCTGCAGCTCTTTTAAATAATGAGTTTTTAGCATTATGAATAATCGTTAAGAATTAAAAAAGCCCGACTTAGCCGTAGTACAGGCAAAGCTATTTCCAGCAGATGCTCTGTCTTTAATACCCTAAAACAAAGGCAAGAAACTGGCAGGGAACCGTTTAAAGTACCTCTTTTAAAAACCAATAAATGAAGGGCATTGATGAATTATAGTGTATGGTTGCCTTTGATGGGGCCAAGGCAAATGACTGTCTGGTATATCAGCTATTCAGCTATAATCCTAGTTGGAAGAAAAGATTCTTTATCCTATTCTTCGTGAGAAATAGCTCTACTGGCAACAGGCTGCAGCGTTGCAGTAGATATCGTACCTGCCGCATCCTTTACATAAACGGTTCTATCATTTGTAGTTGGAGTTAAAACCGGATCCTGCTGCCAGTTTTCACCATTTAAGGAAAACTCAAAAGGGCTTACTCCATCAATGGGGCTGACGGTTATTTCTTCCGGGCCTCCTTCTGTTGCAGAGCCATTGTAAATTATATCAAAAGTTAATGGCTGGATAAACTCGAACCCGTTTTCGGTAATTTTCAACACATTTTCTCCAAATAAATCTTTAAAGAATTTGTCTAAGGCAATACCATTCAATACCTCCTCAGCTTGAGCCGAGCCTTGGATTTGATAAAAGAGGTCATAATTACGGGCAAAGACCCCGGTCGTTACTTCTGCTTTTCCTTTAGAGGCAGCCAGTATTTCTCCTATTACGCTTTCGGGGTACAGGCACTTACCTTGAGCATCATAGTATTCGGGCAGGGGCTTTAGCACTTCAGACATAATGTGGGTTTCGGTCCACAGCATTGTGGTTTCATTGTAGATGTCATTCGTTCCGGCTACTCCTTTAAGGTTATAGCAGCGGATATAGCCATCTTCTTTAATAAGAATATAATATCCCCAATCCTTGCCGTAAGCGTTTGTATTAGAACCAAGGAGGATCTGGCCTATACCCTTAGCATTTAAGGTAATTTGTTTTGGTTGCATGATTTATAATTATTTAGGAATTGTTAAATTAAAATTCGGTTCGGCAGGAAAACTGCTGTTTTTGAAAGCGATTTTATATTAAGGTGCTTAAAGCAAGCAGCTTTCCGCTGAGGTACCGGCAGCTTTCTGAAATAGGATGGTAATTTCAAATACCGAAAAGGTTGCGAAAGCCTTATTTAAATCTGATTTAAGGCCTGGAAAAGCCTTTACTCCTGTTTTAGGTTAGATAACCTTAGCAGTTATCAGGGCGCCATTATTATCTACGGTAGCACTCCATAAGGAACCGTCCGGCGATTTAAAGTTCAGAGTAATATTGCTTAAGCTTTGGGCAATCGTTTTATTAATCAAATCAACGTTCACCACAGTTTTATCAAAGCTTAAAGCAGGGTCGCTTAACGCAAAACCATTCACTTCTTGATTAAAGACGGCGCCGCTAATTTTTAATGGCACAGATGCAGTACCAGTATTGGTTACATTGTTGGCAAATACGTTATGGTGGCAGTTATCGGCAAAATAATTTTTGCTTCCCCCGGAAGCTATTACGTCACCATTAAAGCTGTTAAAATTAAAATTTACGCCTACTTTGGTATCCCATAATTTTGCTTTAAACGTGCAGCCGTAAACCTGGCCGGCCGCTTCAAAACGGTTCACCCATTGGCTGAAAGTAGAGGCTACAATTGCCCCGTAAATGGTGCTGTTCTGGAAGAATGACAAAAACATATTGCTGTTTACTGCCTGGCCCATAAAGTTTCCGGAAAAGTTTCTGCTGATTATATTCCCCGTGAACTGGGCACCCACCGAAGACTGGCCAACATACGCAAAGGCAAAATTATAGGTACAATCTTCGCCCGGCAGGAACCGGTCTACGCCGCCTTTCATCACGTTGAACTGAAAGAAAAAGCCGCAGCATTGCGCCATCTGGATCTTAACTTCGTTGCCTTCAAAGAAACTGAGCATGGAGCAGTTCCGCAAATCTTTTTCAATAGAGTTTCCTACGGCCATGTTCAGGATATTGAGCCGGAAACCGGTGCCAAAATTATTGTTGCGGATATTATTATTAAGCAAGCTTACGTCATAACTGCCGCTGCCAATAATGTTATTCGTAACAGTAATACCATTATCGGTAGAGACAAAAATGATATTGTTTAAGCCGGTATGTTTCCCGATCGAGATTTCGCTCATCTCCCCGCTGTTGCCCAAACCCAGGCTGGTGTTAAACGTGTAGTAATCCTGGAAATCGGCAGGATCTGCCAATAAGGTATAAATACCCACCTGCAGGCTGGTAGGGTTAGGAATAACGTACAAGCCAAATTGCGTATGTAAAAGGTACTGCCAGTTGTTGTTGCCGTACCGGTTACTCATCGGGTTGTTGCCAACCAGATCGGTTGCCACGGGGCCTTTAAAACCGTGAATATGGCCGTCGGCGGCAAGCACGTAAGGCGAATTGGTTACGTTCCAGTTTTCCCGGCGATAAGTGGTAGTATCGCTGTAAGGCTGCGCGATTACTTTCCAGCGGCGGAATTTAACGCTCCGGAAATCGTAATAGGTTTCCAGCTTTTTTATGGTGTCCTTCCGGTAGGTAATAAATCCTTTCCGGAGGGTGGTACCGTCTTCGCAGGTTACATTATCGATATCGTAATTTAAAACATCGTTTGGGAACTGCACCGAATACACTTCGGCATAAAAGGTATTCACGCTGCTGGCCTGCAGGATCAGGCTTTCGGTTGCGCCGGTATGAATTACGGTGGTGTATTTTATCTGGTGAAGGGTCTGGTAATCGGTAAGAATATATTTTTTTTCGGATTCCAGCTGGCCGGCAATTTTTTTGGCCCGCAGGGCTGCGTGGGTAATTTCTTCGGCGCCGGTGAGGTTTAAATTGATATTGCCGGCTTCATCGGGCAACAGGTTGTTAATAGTGCTTACGCTCGAATCGATCACGTCGGTGAGCAGGGTGCGGACATCCAGGGCTTTGGTTTTGCCGCCTTGGCCGCTGCTGCGCACTAAAGTGGCCAGCGCATTTTTTAAAGAGGTTTTATTTAGAGTTGTCATAATTGGTTAAGGTTAAAATTGAGACAAAGGGGTGCTTTGGCGCAGTTTCCCTAAGAGGAGGCTGCGCTGGTAAGCGGTTTAAGAAAGGGTGAGTTTTTAAGCGGTTTTTGCTACCGTTTTAGTAGGTAGTTTTAAGTAAAGAAAAGGCAAAGCGGTGGCTGGGATCTGGCCAAAGAACAGACTTTTTAAGTGTAAAAGAATAGCATTTAAGAATGAAGGAACGACCAGGAGCGGCTGGTTAAGAGACGCTTTCCTCATCGCGTTCTTTGCCGCAGAAACGGTAGCGTTTTTTAGCAAAAGATCCGAAGCTGGTTTCCCCGAAGGGGTAGTATTCTTCGCGGTTAATTTCCGTGCCGTTATCAGTTAAGCAAACAGAACTGTTGCCTAGTGGTCGTCTAAGAAATATTGTATTGCCGGTTTGGTAGCGCCAAAATAATCACCGCTTCTTTTGGAGGCAATGCGCTACTGGTCATCCATAATGTGTAAGATCGTCTGTTCTTCGCTGGTACCGTTATCGTCGAACTAATAACGGTGCTCGAACAGCCCGTCAATAGAAAATAGAGTTAGAAGAATGCTATAGTATAAATTACTTCCAATTTAAGGAAAATAGGTTCATATTTCTACTTATCTATTTTAATATTTTTAAAAAAAATAATATTATAATTTTTGTAAAAACCTTTTGATATCAATGTCATTATGTAGATAACTGGTTGGATCGTCCTGCAAATCGATTCCTTCTATAAATAATAACGCTTCCCAAATTTTATTTTCTTCTCCTTGAGGACTATATTCCAAGTTCATTTCATCTCCAGTCTTTCTCAAGTTTAGGGCCCAAGCAGAAGCCTTTTCTCTGGTAATTTTATTCTCAAGTAATTCGGAAAGAATAAGTTTAATATCTTCTAATGTAACAGTTACTTTTTTTACCATTTCTTTGTGTATTTTCCTGATTGATTAAATTGATAATGTACCTTTGGTCCACCTGTTTCTGGACGCACTATTCTTGTCTTCCCAGATCCATCTAAAGTTTCCATCCAGGTTCTTGTTGTAGATTTAGACGGGTCCCATTCTCTAACAACTCTCCTTCCCACCATTTCGCCAGGCTTACTTGCTGGAGTTATCTCTCCATAATATCTGATTTTCCCATTTTGAAGTTCTTTTGTTCCAGCTTTTCCATACTTTTCTAATTGGGTTAAATGCTTATTTAGTTTTGCAGCATTAGAAGACAGTTTAGCCCCATTTTCCGTTTTTGCTACAACTGTTGTAGCTTCTGCTACTTTTACTGCAGTACCTGCTTTTGCGACATAAGAAGCAGACTTTACGAACTCACCACCAATTGCAGTTTGAAACGCTTCCCCAAGACCATAACCAACCATACGGGCTTTTTCATTAGCATCCGCTTTCACAAACTTATCAACAGCTTGCACGCCAGCGGTAGTTATTTTCAAGCCAAGCTCAGCAGGCGGAGTAGTGGCTACATCAACCATTAAATTTGTTACGCCAATAGCAGTATCAATTGGGTGCTGAATAATTTGTGCGCCTGTTTTAAAGGTATCTACAAATGAATCACCAACTCCATTTAAAGCTGCTTTGGTTACTGAACCTACTGTTGCAACTGGTTTAGTACCGCCTTTATTGCCTCCGCTATCGCCACCGGATTTCTCCGTCTGATTCCCCGTTGGATCATTATTCATTACCGGGTTATCATCCGCATAAGCAAACGAAGATATAAAAGGCGTTTCGTGCGCCAAAGCATCCACGCTTACAAACCTACAAATCCACGGCGCATAATACCTGGCTACGTAGTAGTATAGACCATTTTCTTCATCGCGTTCTTTACCGCAGAAACGGTAGCGTTTTTTTGCAAAAGACCCGAAGCTAGTTTCGCCAAAGGGGTAGTATTCCTCGCGGCTTAACTCAGTACCTGTTTCACTTAAAACAACACTGCTACTTCCCAAGTGGTCATCCAAAAAGTACTGGATAGGAGGCTTGGTATCGCCAAAATCATCACCGCTTCTTTTGGAAGCAATGCGTTTCTGGTCATCCATAATGTGTAAGAGCGTCTGTTCTTCGCTGGTGCCATTATCGTCAAACTTATACCGGTGCTCGAACAGGCCGTCAATATACACGGTTACTTCATAAATTCCAGTAACGCTGCCAGGTTTGCGGGTAATTTTTTTTAAGCGCTGCCCGCCGGCATCGTAGAGGTAATGCGCCGCCACGGTTGGCTCGTTGGTTCCGGTCTGGTTGTAATAGCCCCGAAGGCGGTCGGCATAATCCCAGGCAAACTTGCGGTTATCCGCTTCCAGTACCTGGTTGCCGTTGGCATCGTATTCGTAGCTATGATCATTGCTGCCAACGGTTACTTTGTCGAGCAGGTTTTGCCCGGCTTGGTAGCTGAACACCCGCGTAAAGCTATTGCTGCTGTTGGCGGCCGTATGCGCCAGCCTCACAATGTTGCCCAGCGGGTCGTAGGTATATTCCTGGGCATACGCCTGCGCCAGCGTGCTGTCTGCCGGGTGAACGCTGTCGTCCCAGATCGCGGCAAGGGTACCGGTCTGCCCGGTTTCGCGGCCGGTGGCCCTTTCCAGGCGGTACAGCGCATCGTATTTAAAGTTCCGGATCAGCTTGTCCGTCCCGTCCAGGGTATTGGCAATGCCGCTGCCGGTGGTCCGGTCGGTAATGCCGGTAATGTTGCTGGCCAGGTCGTAGGCATACGCCAGGTCCTGTTTGGCGGTGCCGCTTACCGGCTCATATTTATGCGCCACCGGCAGCGGAAACGTATAACGCTCCGTGCGCAGGCGCGCCAGCCGGAAAGTTTTGTCCTCGTAAGCGTAGCGCGTCATCTGGTTGTTGCCGTACGCAATGAGCAGGCGCTGCCCTTTGGCGTTGTAGGCAATTTGCCGTACGTACGGCACCGTGTCCAGCTTCACTTCTGCCAGCGCTCCCGCCCGGTTATAGTGCAGCTCCACCAACTGGTCTTCCCCGTCCATACCGTTCGGGCAGTTAATGGTTACCGGGCGGTTAAGGCCGTCGTACGTGCTCTGGATCGTATAATCATCCAAAGCCAGTTTCGCCATCCGCAAAGCCAAGTCGTTCTCCTCCCAGTCGGCTTTATAGGTTTGCAGGTTCCAGCCGCCGGTTCCAATCATTTCGGCCGTCAGAAGGGTGTCTTTCAATACCTTCCGGTTCTTTTTCAGCAGGTTGCCTTTAAAGTCGTATTCTTCCAGCAGTAGCATTCCCGCCTCATCGAAGTGCCGGTATAGCTGCCCGTTCAGGTTTTTGGCCGAAGGATCGGTAAGGCCGGCGCTGTCGCCGTATTCCAGGCGCTGGCGCAGGGTAGTATCTTCGCCGGGTTTGTCGCAGGCCCACATCCCCACCGGGCGGTTGGCCTGGTCGTAAGCGTGCAGCACCAGCGCGCCTTTGCTGTCGCGGTTTTCCAGCACCGTTCCCGCCGCCGAGAACACGCTCGTTTTCACGCTGCCCGGTATGTCTGCATTGTTGCCTTCGGTATGAAAACCATCGATGTGCCAGGTATAAAGCACATTCGCGCCCGGGTCTTCTTCGCCAGCTTTAGGCTTTAGGTCGTACACGTGCTTAAACACCACGCGGTCCAGTGCATCTGTTACTTTCGTCCGGTTCCCCCGGATGTCGTATTCGTAGCGCATCACCACGTTGCCGGCATCGTCTTTGTCGGCTACCAGGCGGTCTACGGTTTTCACCGTGCGGCCCAGCGCATCGAGCACCGCGCTTTTCGGGGTAAACTGGTGGTCGGGGTTAGGCGTACCGCCAATTCCCAGGTCGGCGGCATCGTAGGTGTATTGTTCCCAGGGCGAAGGCGCAAAGGTATCGGGTATAGTTACTTCCGCCGGAATCCCGAAGAGCACGCGCTGTTCGGTGCCGTCGGGGTTTACGGTGCGCACCACCTGGCCCCGCGGGTCGTAGTACATCGTTACCTTTTCGCCATTGGCCGCTGCCGGTTTGTAGAAAAAGCCCGTGTCGAAGTAAGGTTCGTATTTTTCCACCACTTTGCCCTTGTTGTTGTACACCTGCCAGCCGCTTACCAGCACGTTTTCCGGGGCAGCCGCAGCGCGTTCCGTACCAATAGCCGGCCCATTGTCGTCCTGGCTCAGGGCAAACCGGAACTGCCGAACGCATCCGCTCCGAAGAGCACATCTTCGGCCTGCGCCCGGGTTTGCAGCAGCCGCCCGAAGCCATCGGAATATTCTACCTTCTGCAAAACCGGGCTGGCGGGGCTCTGACTATAATGCAGTTCGCGCTGCGTGGTTTTTACCCATACCGGCAAGCCTTCATCGTGGAATGCATAAAAGTCATAGCTCAGCTTCGTGCTGCCTTCAAAATCCGGGATCGGATCTTCTTTTATAATATCGCCCTGGTTGGCATTCAGCTTGCCCAGCACGCCCTGCTCGGTTACCAGCCCCAGCGGGGAGAATCGGGCCGCCGTCCGGTTGCCGTTGGCATCGGTTACGAGCCGCGGTGGCAGCACCCGGTAATCGTGTTTCGCGGTAGTTTCCAGGTTCAGCGGATCTTTTACTTTTACTGGCAGCAACCGGTAAGCATCGTAGGTAATTTCGGTCAGGCGGCTATTGGTGCCGGTATGCAACGGGTCGGCCGTTTGAGTTACCAGGCCTCTGGCATCATACTTTTTACGTTCTGCCAGGCTGTAATAACTGCCCGGCCGGTGATGACCTGTGGTAGCAATATCAAAATACCGGTAACCGGCTGCGATAGCGGAAGTATTGTCATAAAAATCCGCCCAGTCATCCCGGAATGCCTGCGGGTACTCTCCGCTCCAACCGGGGTTAATTTGCAGGGCTTTGGGCTTGTTCCCGGCATAAGCCGTGCTACTGCCATAAGCCTGGGTAACGATCCAATCAGTCAGCATCAACACTTCCGTAGCCGTCAAGGCTCCGTGCGACCCAAGGGTATTGAACTGGGGCAGGTTCACAAGATCACTGCCGTCGTAATAATGAATGGTCTGCCCGGTAATCGGGTAAGCAACCGGAGGAAATTTTAAAGCTATTTCGATAGCGTTTTTGAAAGTGAAAACATCATCGTCGGCATCATCAGAAACATCATAGCCTGTAGTCTTCGTTGCCCGGTCGGTGAAGTAAAGCGCTGCCGTATTCTTGTAAGCATATTCGGTTACAGAAGCGGTTGCCAGATAACGGTTAAGGGCTGTTGGTACATTGCCAATCCAATTACCGGTTCTGAAATCTAAGCCCCGCGGTATAGCAATGTTAATCTGTTCTTTTGCTTGTCCGTAGTGGTCGTAGTTGCCGGTAAAAGAGAATTGCGTCATCGGCTCGGTGCCCCGCTCCCATTGCGTGGTGCGCTGCGCCACAGGCCGCAGGCAAAGAATACCCGCTGTTCCGTTGAATACGCTAAAGCATTATTGGTATAGGTGCCGTTAAAGCTGAGCTCCGGCGTTGCTACATTTTCGTTGCTTTCCAGCATCGTTCTTACTTCCGCTACGCCTGTCAGGCTTTCGGTAACGGTATAAGGCCGGTTCTGTGGAGCGCTACCGTCGCGGGCATACAACTCGGTGCGCAACACGGAACCCCGCAAGGCCCGGTAGGCATCGCGTTTGGCGCGGCGCGGCAGTTTTTTCAGCAGCGTTTCCATTTCCACCGGGCGGGTAAAGGCCGGCTGGTCTTCCTGCCAGTATTCGCGGGTAAAGTTTGCTTCGTACCATTCGCCGTGTTCGTCGCCCAGCGGCCCCAGATGGAACCAGGTGCGCGTTTCGGTAGGCGGCGAAAAGTGGGCATTGTCTACCCGTTTCATCGCCACCTCCGGCAGCCGGAAAGGCGTTGCCGTCAGGAAATCATCCTGGTCGAAGTCTGGCCAGTTCCCAATCGCCGCGCGGCGTAAGGATCGGCCGGAAGGAATCGCGGTCGTGCAGGTTATCGGAGTTGTAGAGATTAAAGGCTTCCGTATCGCGCTGGTCTACCCGGCCAAAACCCCGGAACTCGCGTTCGCCGCCGTCCCAGTAGCCGTGGTGGTAATTGTATTCGGTGGTCATTTTCCCGCCCGAGATCCTGTCGAACACTTCCACGCGGTGCACCACCAAAACCGGGAAAGGCAGCGGCGTTTGCCAGCGGGTTTCCGGCTTTTTGCGTCTTCGGTATAGAATTTAGTTGAGCTGGTGTACTGCACGCGGGTAAGGGCGCCCATATTGTTGTCCATTTCTGGCAGCAGGTACGGCTTTATGCCCCCGCAGAAATCCAGAAACATATACTGCTGCTTTTGGTTGGTGACCGTGGCATCGCGGGTAAATAATAAACCACTTACGCCGTTCCGAGAAATATCGGCAATGCGGATTGCATCGGCATCCGTAATTGCCGGAGTGCCCGCAATCTCAATCGGCTCCGACCAGGAATTGCCGCTTTTGTTTATCCAGAGCGTAACCTTATTGTTGTCCACGTAGATCAGGTCGTCCAGGCCGTCGCCGTCCACGTCGCCTAAAATAATGCGGGCCGGGTTGTAGCCGTAGGGGAAGCGCGGGCAGTTCTTCATCGTTACCCGTTTGCCCCAGCGGCCGTGGCCCAGGTTCGGCCAGTAATCAATCCGCCCGTTGTGCACCATTACAATGTTCTGCAAACTGCTGCACAGCTTCCCGGTTTTGATGCGGGAATCGGTAAAGCTCACGTTCGGGAAATCTTCCAGCGCTTTTTTGTTTACCTGCTGGCTCTTGTAAAAACCCTGCTCCGGGTCGTTGTAAAAATACTCGAAGCGACTGCCATTGCGCAAAACATCGGTAATGCCGTCACCGTCCAGGTCCATTAACTTCACTTCAGGGTCGGCAAAGCTGAAGCTTGGCCGCTGCTTATATTTCCGGAAAGAGTTGCGGTCCCACATCCCGGTAAAGTTCAGCGGAAAATAGCCCGACAAACCTTCGCGGTTTACCAGCAGGTCCGCCTTCCCGTCGCCGTTGGCATCTATGAGTTGCACGTCCGGGTCGGCTAACTGCAAACCTGCCGGCGCATCGTCCATATTCCGGGGCAAATCGAACTTGCCGTTGCCCAGGTTTTTCCAGTAGCGGGCCACACCGTTCAGCTGCAGAATATCCGGCAAACCATCACCGGTCAAATCGGCCAGCTCGTATTCGGCATTGCCCAACGAACCACTTGGCAAACTGCCGCCTATGGGAAAGAAATCCTGCTTTTCCGGTTGGTAGCTGCTGTAGCGGAACACCAGTGGCGGCATCAGTTCGTTCTCCGGACCGGAGCGGCCCCAGCCGTGGCCTTCCACCTGCACCTGGCTCAAAAGTGAAGCACCGTTCAGCGGCAGATCATCTGCACTTATCTCGTCCGCATAGTTCAGGTACAGGGTTTTGACCGGCAGGGTATAGCCATCTGGATTGTTGACGAAAGGCAGGTAGAATTCCGGCAGGTCATCGGCGTTTTCCGGGTGGGTAAAGGTTTTAATAGTGGCGCAGCGCTTGGTAGTCCGGATCTCAAAGCCGCTGTCGTACGTGGAGAATGCATCGGGCCGGTTTTCGTATTTCAGCTCCACGCTTACCAGGTACTTCTTCGTACCCGGCACCGGCGTAGCGGAAAGGTAATCCACGTACTTTATGCCGGTCAGGTAAAGCTGATCATAATGGTGCGGCCCTTCTTCCTTCAGTTCCCGCTCGTACTCATACACAATCTCGTTGCCGAAAAGGTCTACGGTGCGGGTCAGCTTCCAGGCAAAAATATTCCGGCGGTTTTCCGGGTCAGCAATCACGGCGTTGAGATCACCAGTTTTATTTTCGTGACCGTAAAAGCTCGTCAGGCCGTTCTTGCTCATCACCTTCCAGTAGTTTTTGCCGGAAGCTGCAGCTTTGTAATGCTCGATGCGGGCAAATAAGCCTTCGGTTCGCGGCCTGTAAGTGGTAATGCTGAATTTTTCAGATGCCGCGCCGGTAGCAGGAATTAGTTCCTCCCGCCGGTGTACCGGCACCAAATCTTCGGCGCCGGATAAAATGAAGACATCCTTTTCATCGTCGTACACCGGAATACCCTTGCTCGTTTTGCGGGTAATGCCGGGCACGCTCAAATGCCATCCCAGGCCAAAGGGGCTGTTGCCGTTGCCGGAGCTATAACTTAGCGAGAGATCGGGTTGGAAACCGTTCCGGCCGGGTGGGACGGCAACAGGTACGGAGAAATTGCCGGTGCCGGTAAAAAGATCGGGGCTGAATTTTTCGCCCATTCCGGAAACCGCGCCTCCGCCCTTTGGCAGGGAAATAACGTTGCTGGCTGCTTTATTGCTCATGATAGTATTGCTGCTAAAAATTTTTTCTAGAATAACCCCTGCTCCGGGGCTTAAATAATGATGATTCCGGTAGACCTGAGAAAGCCGGGCTGTTCCGAATTATTGATCCGATAAAGGCCGGAGAAAGTCTCTTTCGGAGGGATAGAGAGGATTTTTACGTTATCCGATTTCTCGAATTATCAGGATCAGGAATGCGTATTCCTCCCCTAACCCCCTCCGAAGGGGGACTAAAATCCTGCAGTATTAAATGGAAATTAAAGTGACTTTTTAAGGCCAAACTGGTACCGTTTTCCCGGCCGGGACAGGCAAAGCGCTGCCTGCCCCGGTAAAGGGTGAGAAAAATTTTCCGGAAAAACAGTAGGGTTTGCTTAGTTAAAAGCCGGGCCTTCGCCTTCGAATTCTACGATAAGCATCAGGTCATTAACCTTTTCGTCGGCAAACTGTTGCCTAAGCGCTGCGCTATCTATAGCTAACGTCCAGGTACCTACCGGGTCGGCATTGCTGCCGAAGAGCGCGGTCCAGGATGCGCTGGCACCGCTATAAATATTGTTGACGCTGCTTCCGGCGCGGCCGGTTCGGGTGCTGATGAGGCCATATTCGTTGGTTAAGCCTTGCTGGGCCCCTGCGCCGCGGTCGAGGCTTAAAGCCAAGCCCATTTTGTTTTCAGCTTCGGTATCGACAAAGATCGAAAGGCTTTTAACCTTTAGTTCTTTCAGGTTGCGAGGGAAGTCTTCGCGGTTCAACGTAAACCTTACCTCGTACGGAGTGGCGGTATCCGAGGCGTGGTGCAGGTCGAACCACTGGTCCGGGAAGTTGTTTTTCAGGCTGAAACTGCGTTCCATCTGGACCTCCCGGTCGGCATTCAGCTCCTTTTTGATTAATTCACCGTGCTCATAGCTGTCCAGGGTGGTATAATCCAAGCTGATCAGCACGTCGGCAATGGTCCGGAAATCCATCATATTGGCAGCCGGCTGCATCACGAATTCCCAGTTAGCCTCCACGCCCATGCCCTCAAACGGGTAGAGCATTTCGCCGGGCTGCTGCTCTAGTTCAAAGAGCCCGGTCGCGTTCATCGGTGATGTATAGGCAATAGTTTCCGGGGGGCGTGGTAAACTTACCGTTTGCAGCGGCGTGCCGTTTACGACTGTGCGGGAAACCCCTGTAGTTCCCAACGTAGCCTTAATGCCTTCTGTAGGCGGTACCAGGGCAATAACCGAAGTGCGTATCCGCCGGATAATGCGCAGGTAATGGCCCGGGAAATCGCGGTCGAACCAGGCCTGAAGCGTGCCGAAAGGCAGGCGGCCGGTTTGCCTGAAGCGCGAGAACTCTGCGGGGAAGAGTTGCGCCAACGACAGCGTTTTGGTAGGCTGCAGCTTGCGCCTGTTCGTTTCGAAGGCGTATTGGTCGAGCTTGGTAACATCCTGCAGCAGGCGGGTGGAACCGGTCAGTCCTTTGCGGTCAGCTGGCTGCTTTGCTTCCGGATCGTAGCTCAGGTTCTCCGAAGGAGCCGCCCAGTAATCGCCCTGGATCAGGCCCTGTGGGCTTTCCTGGCGCTCAAAAGCAAGTTGCTGCTCGGCTACCTTCGCCATTGCAGTGGCTTGCTGTAGGAAGTAGTTATAGGCATTTTCCAGTACGCGGCTCATCCAGTCATAGAGGTCGGCGTTGGTGAACTTGGCTGCCAGGAAGTTGGCAGTATCTTCGGCGTGGCCCAACTGTAGCTCGGAGATAGCTTTTTCCTGTCCCGTGATCTTCAGGCGGTCTTCGCTCAGCTTGATTTGCTGGCCGCCTATCTGAACGTCTTTTTGAGCGAGATTGCGTTGTAAAGTCCATTCCTGTTCGCGGCGTTCATGGGAAGCGTATATTGATGAAATCTGGGCGGTAGTGTTAGCGGCAATTGAAATACCATCGAAAATACCCTTAGCTGTTGCAAATCCTACCGAAGCAGTTACAAATAGAGGATTAGCAGTCGAAGCAGTCAGGTAATTACCCATAATCGATGAAACCAAGCTTGCGGTGCCGGCTACCCCATAAGCAATTACCATTGCATTTTCCCAATCATTTAATCCTGCATTGATCCACTCCTGGTAGGAATCCTGCATTAACTGGCTACGGTCTTGCTGCATTTCCGCCAATGTTACCCCATCTTCTGCCTCGGCTACGCGAAGGTCCTGCAACTTCACAGTGGCCCGGCTGGTTTTAATGTCCTGCCGGGCTTTGAGCTGCCCGTAGTATTCGGCGTCGCGTTTCTCCAAAGAGGAAAGCATGGCGTTCTCTACCTGCTGGGCAATGCTTACCAGCTGCTTCGTGCGTTCTATCAGCACGGGGTAGCGGTATGGGGTGGCCGGTATTACTAGTCTGCCCGGGAAGGAAAGGCGGCCGTTGGCGCCGATCATCGGTAGGCCGCTGGTAGCGTCGGTAGGGGCCGCGTATGGGTCCAGGTCGCGCTTCATCCCGGCAATGTTCCGGCAATTGCGGATCTTGAACAAGCTCAGCTGCACGTACATAAATAAGGAGTACGGTACCGGATTGTTCGGAATGCAGAATTCGCCGTTAAGAAGGGGAACGTACGGCCGGTTGGCTACACCATTTAGGATAAGCTGTATATTTGTTACCCTTGGCGGCCTGATAGTTGCCCCAATTACGCTATTAGGATCGAGCATAGCGTTCTCGATCAATTCTTCAACTGACTCAATTTTAGCTTCCCAATCACCATTTGCTTCAAACAATTCAATAATGCCGGCTACTTTTATAATGCTGGCTTTTGTATAGCCCTTCAGGAGCTTTACCAGCAGGTCCTTCCGATCGATGGTGCGGAGCATTTCCTTGAGGCGTTCCCATTCGGGTTGCCAGCGCACATCGGTTACCAGTACATCTACCTGGGCCAGGAGTTCTTCGCAGGACTGGAACTGGAAGGTGCCGAGTTCATAGTTCAGTAAGCTTTCAGCCAGTTCATAGAGCTCTTTGGCACGTGGTACTGATTCAACGGTGTCGCGGGTAAACTCCTGATCGGCAAAAGCTGTCAGGCAGCGTACCAGGTTCATAAGGGTAAACTGCGTGTAAGAATTAGCTCGTAAGCCGGCCACAGAATGCGGGTTATCGGGGTTCTGCAGCCATTGCATAGCGGCCATATTAACTGAGGAGTCAAACGGTTTAGCTATGACCCGGTCGCCTACCGGTAGCTGGTAATCGTAGACCATCCGGAAGTATTTCAGGGCTTCTTCGTAATGCTTATTCTTCTGAAGCTCCTGGGCTAAATGAAGCGGAAGGTAATAATAGGCTTCTTCCAAGTAAGCTTGGAGGCCTTTCGGAGCGCTATTATTTTGGCTAAACAAGTTGGCAATGGCCGTTTTGTGTTTACCCTGGTTATCTGCATCCAACTTAGACATTAGGGTTGGGGTACTAGTAGACATCGGCGGTGTGCCAGTGCTTACTGAAAGGGCAGGCAATAGCAGAACCGGAGCCAAAATGGCTGTGCTGCTTATACAAATTTGATTACCTGTTGGGTTGTAGGGATGGTAAGCTCTGAAACCGGGCACCCAGTAATTTGCTGTATTAGCAATAACCTTTGGATATTTGAAACAAGGCCCTATATAAGGCGATCTACCAGATTCTGAGTCAATAGTAAGATGGTTACCTAGTGGACCCGAAAAATCATTTGCATCTATCTGATAGAAGATACTTGCATTAGAGGTTATATCGTACATTCTAGGAGGCAGGTTAATACCATATTTTAGATGATATTGTGTAACCCCACCCGCATTTTCGAAATATAAATGATACTTTTTATTGTCTAAACTATTACCAGTAATGTTTTTTGAAATAATCCCTTTGCATATCAGTTCTTTTGTTGACCCTGTATTAGCCAGCTCCTTTAACCAATTAGTATTATTTTTGGTATTATTCCCGTTTCCATCCGAATTTCGGTCGAAATAATTATATAACCTTGTCCACCAAGACCCTGCAGCATAATCCGTTGGAAATGAGGCCATATAGTTTGAGTAATCCGGTGGATAAATGGCAAGCTTATCATTCCCTATCTTATTAAAATAGCATAGCTTTACCTTCATGTTATCTTTATAGGATTCCCTGCAGGAAAAGAAATAGTGTACATTAGCATTGTCTGTCCGAATGGCATATAATATTTTTAAAGTAAATAAATATACAATCTGCGATTCCCCGGCATTTTTAGTATCAAGTTTGGTACCGCTTTTATTAAAAGGAATGGTAAATAAGGTATGGTCATAGGCTGGGGTTGGCGTAAACTTTTCGCCATCGATCTCATCACTCCATTTTGAACGTACCCGGCCGCTTAATCCACTAATTGAAGGAATGATTAATTCACTAATTCGCTCATCGATAATTACCTGATCAAACAGAGTATCATCGGGCAATTCGAGTTCCAACAAATTTTCTTCCCATGCCAGAGTTTTCAGGTTGTACCGTAACGCAACCAGTCCTTTATCGTCCGTGGCGCCGCCTTTATTCACGATCACGAACACATATAGGTAACGTTCACCGTTTTCTGTGGTAAAGGGTGAAGCATTCAGGATGCGGTCGGTATTTTCCAACAGCGGCAGGGCATTCCAGGAACTGACATTGGTAGTGGGGTCTCCGTTGATAAAGAAATTATTCCAATAGGTTTTTTTGCCTTTAGAAACGGCAAACTGGAACATTACCTCTTTAGGAGAGCTTACTTGAGCTATGGCGCAGCCATCACGTTCGGCTTCAATATAGGTCTGACATGAAGCCTGCAGCTGAAGGGTAGTGATATCCTGTAAGTGTCCTTCATATTCATTCATCAACCGGCAGGCATCAATCGGTGCCAGGCGAAGATTGTCGCGGGTACGCTGTACCAGTTCACGGAACTTTGCTGTCTGTACTGGCTTTAAGGAAGGCTGCAAAAGGTTTTCCGGGTACATGTATACAAACATCAGGGAGCGCCAGTTTTCGTAGGACCCCAGCCATTTCCAGTCCTGTTCTATGGTAGCACTGGTAATGGTGAGGTTGGAGCCGGAGAAAGTGTTCTGGCCACTACGTATTAAGAAATACATTTTTCTGCAGCACTTCCAGGGCTTGGGCCAGGCGGGTAGTGGTCTGGCAGCAGTTTATTTGCAGGTCTATAAGCAACCGGTCGCTCAGCCAGGCAGCTTTTTCTGTTACCGTTGCCTTGGCTGTATTTGGAATGGTTATTTTATGCTCCAATAGCAGGTCACGCAGGGTAATCAGGTGAAGGCTTTCGGCTTCTTCTACGGCCTGTTTCAATTGGGCTGCCAGGTTATTGCGTTGTTCTATGCGGGCTTCGAGTAAGTTCTGCCAGTCTTTGCGGGCGCGGCGGTTGCTGCGCGATGGCACGAAGACACCTTCGATGTACGCATTGAGCCGGTCGGGCTGTTGGAAAGCTTGCTTGAAGTACAAATCGCTTACTACAATTTCCTTCGCCGCTTCTTCGCGTCGCCAGATAGCATACATGCGCTGCTTGCGGCATTGAATAAGAATATTTACCAACTGGTTTCTGACTTCTTCGTCTGTTGGACTGCTGGTAAATTCGGTCTGGTTTATTACCAGGTATTCCAAAGCCCCCGCACTCAGATTAAGCTGATTAAGGCGACCGCTGATATTGGCATTATTGACGCGAAGGTCATTGAGATCTTCCAGTTCGTCCAGAAAGTCCTGCGGATCTGCAGCTATGCTAGTAGGTATCCCAAAAACAAATTCCTTTATTGCTTGGGCAAAATTGTAACCTGTAATCGAAATATCAGTCTGCCAGGATTCCAGCACATTTTTCCGGTAGTCATATAATTCATATGCCGCGTTAAAATGGGCATCAACTCCATCAAGTTCCGGATGTAAAAAGTCGCCGTCAGCCAACTGATCCGGATCAACAACTGGTCGGAAATTCACGGCCAGCAGGGCTTGTTGCCAGGTAGAACGCTGTTTATCTGTAGCCCGCCATTTCACCAGCCGCTGCTTATACATATTCCAATAATGGTAGCCTGCTCCTAACGTAGTATTCATCAAGGTATCTTCTTCCGTCATCCAGGATGCATACAAAGTTTTACGTTTCCAGACTGAAGCCAACAGGACTGCTAATTCTTCCCATTCCTTTTCGGAAGTGCTGGTTTTGCGCCATATTGCGAAGAATTTATCAAATTCTTCGACTGTAAATCCTAAAGTGGTGAACACATAAGTACCGGCCTGTGTGTCCTGCTGAAACTGAGATGATTCTAACTCATCATACAGTGCCTCCAGGTCTTCGAAAATTTCAACATTGCCAGGGCCTTTGGGGAAGTCAGGGAAGCCAGGATGGATAAACATTAACATTTTTTCGGCCTGTTCCTTAACAGTACCGGTTGCTTTTGCAGCCAGAATTGACTTTGCTTGATTACGAAGTACATTATGGCGGCTTAACCATACCTGGATAATGTCTTTACCAAATGCCGGTTCAGGCAAATCTTTGAGCGTAATTATTTCCGGATCAATGTATGGAATGCCTGTTTTTGACCGGAGGTCCCAAATCCCTTCAGTAGGCTGGTTGATTGGAGCTTGGAAGATCATCGGATCTAACAGGGAAAAGGTATCAGGGTTAATAGTCAAATCCTGAGCGATTTCAACTCTGATATCCTCCTCATCCATCATCCATACACCTTTTAAGAACGATTTGGAGGTTTGCGTTAATATAGATACTGCTTCCGCTAACTCTGCAGGTGAAATTGTATTAGCTTCCGATTTAATTATGAGCTCATTCAGGCGCACAAAGCTTTCTATAGTTAAACCAAAGGAAAGCTGTGGAGAACCTGTTTCAATTGTTGCCTTTACAAGTGATGTTGCTGTACCTGATTTATATTCGCGATATAGATGCTTTAATATGTTTGTAACCGGATGTAATGCGCTTGGATCAAGGCTAAACGTATTTGATAAGCTTTGTATATTCAATCGTTGAATGGTAGTTCCATAATAAACCAATTGGTTTTTAAGCGTTTCGATCATATCCGGTAAAGAAGCGCTGGACAAAGTCGTGGTGAAAAGTTCATCGAGAAAAGCGGCCCTCCATTTCCAGATATTAAATACCCGGTTACCAAAGCTATTGTTGACTAATGGGTTACGTATATCATCCGGACCGATTACATCCGGATCGATGATAAATGAACCGGTAAATGCCTGTATGGCAGGTTGGGCCTCTGGTAATTGTTCTGCAACCCAGGC
This sequence comes from uncultured Cytophagales bacterium, assembly GCA_963751205.1. GTDB lineage: Bacteria > Bacteroidota > Bacteroidia > Cytophagales > Hymenobacteraceae > Adhaeribacter_A. The sequence continues at coordinate 232,454 of CAVVTI010000002.1, forward strand.
AGCTTCTTGGTAAGCAAAGCGTTGGGCAGTAACCTCCGGTATAAGGGAAATTTTTAAGTCCGGTAGGTTTATTAAGGTAGTATCCTGATATTCTAGTTCACCATAAAGTTCACTGCCGTTATAGGGAGTAATCTTCTGGGTTTTATTCAGATTCGGGGTAACCGGATTTAAGACTTCCCCCTGGCCAACCAAGAATTCGTTAGTTGAGTCTGTCGCAGATTTATAGATATTTACTTTATTGGAAACGAATCTGATATATACATAGCCGTAAGCGTCAGTATTCTTCTTCCACTGCGCACCGCGGAAATCCCAACGCTTAAGGAAAAGTGTAGCAGGGTCAGTTCCATCCCCTAACTTAACCCCGGTATCAAATTGCTCCCGGGATGTATCTTGCAAGCCAAATAGAAGCTCTATATTCTTTTCCGTAAGCTCATTTCTGCCGGAACCCGACTCAGATAAATACAGGTTAGTAGTAATAAAACTGACCGGTAATTGGAGGCGTTTGGCAAAGCTTGTAAGTTTAGCAATATTATTTTCTTGAACCTGCTTTTTTAGTTCAGCTGTTGAGGTACCAATGCTGAGCAACAAGGTTTCGTAAACTTTTGATAGATAAGGAAGCTTCTGAACTGGTTCCAGATCTTTTTCGGCAGTTGGAATACTACTTTGGTTTTTAATATAACGTCGCAACGTCTCAATAGCTACTCTTACTTGGCAGATATTCCTTTCAGTTGCTTCCTGGCAATAGCTGGCAAGTTCGGTAAAAGGCTGAAGAAACAACTCTTCAAGGTTACCTATTGTAACAATAGCATTAGAGTTTTTGACAAAATCGGTCGTATATTTTAGCAGGGCGTTTAGATAAGCCGAAGGGCTGACCGCTGTCTGGCAACCTTTGCAGGAACATTTCTGCGCTGAATTACCACCTGTTAAGCTTACTCTCAGATTTTCACCTCCTTCATTTTCTTCTCCTCCGTCAAGGCCGGAAACTTCCGAACTACGCGCCAAAATATTCAATGCTTGTGACAATGCATCGTAATTGCCTGCCTGACGATAAAAATTGTTTGCCTGGACGCGGAGCTCAGTTTCTTTCTCTAAATTAATTTCACCATTCTGTTGGATATACCCAGTTACAAGGGTTGATTCTAAATCTCCGCTGTCCGCAGTTATTATCTTGTCGATGCTGTCAAAGCCGCCTGTAATCAGGAGGTCATTTAATCCTTCGTCCGCCGAAAATGCGTTAAGGTTTGCATGGGCGTCTATTTTTTGGATAACTTCGCTAAGATCATCTCCGAATACCTCTGCCCCCTCCAAATTTGCTACCGATCCGGCATTTCGGATATCTTCCATAGTAATGGCTGCCAAGAAGCCGGTTATTGCTTCTTGGTTTTCAACCGGAACTGCTAAAAAAGGAACTACACTGAGGCCTTGCGCAAGAGGTAGCTCAGTTTCTGTAATAACTGTTTCAATTTCAACATAAGTTTGTTCTGGTTCTATTATCGTAACTACGGAAGCCAGACTATTATCAGCGTCAGACACCTCGAAAATGTCAAAACGCAGCTCTTTAGGTTGGTAGGTAATCGTACCGGTTTCAGTGGTCTCAAAGGCCGGAATAAATGAGAAGTAGAATCTTCCGAGCGCTTGGGTAAATGCCTGATCTAGTAAATTCTCAGTTCCAATTTCATACACCTTCACCAGATAATTTTCTAATCTATCTGTGTGGTAACTATTCAATTTACCGGTAACTTCTTTTCGGGAGGGCTGAAAAGGAACAGAAGTCAGTCCTGTTTTTTGGGCATACAGTATAGCCGCTTCAACCAGCCAGGCAGCCAAACCGTGAATGAAAGCATGATCCGCTGAAAGGGATGCCAACTTGTTTGTAGCATTATCAATGGTGAGCTTTTCGGCTAAAATCCGGATTGTTTCCGCATTCTCCTGCAACATTAACTGTTGTACCAGGCTTTCGATTCCGGTTCGTAATTCGGTTGGGTAAAGCTGCAGTAATGCAGGCAAAAAGTACTCATTTGAATAATTTGCAGCGTATAAGCGGTGCAAACGATTTACTAGCATTTCAGCTAAGAGCGGAAAAGCAGTATTTTCAGTAGGGATAGCCTCTATTTTTTGGGCTAATAAGCCAGTTTGACTTTTAGATAAACTGTAAATCGTTAAATAGCTATCCGAAGCATAAAGAGCTTCAAGCAGCGCTTGGACAACCGCCCGGTCGTCATAGGGAAAGTATTCCGCTAATGCCTCCTGTTCATTTTCTTCCGAGGCTGTTTCTTTCAGTTTCTCGATCCGGAATTTCATGCTACGAGCAAACTCTTCCCAGAAAGTAAAGGGAAAAGTTAAATTGCGAAGCCGTTCTGCAATCGCCAATAAATTTTCGGGGGTTCCTGATTGAAGGTAACTAAAAGGAATTTCATTGGCTTCTAAATTTGAAACCAGCTCCTTGGCATAAGGCCGGTCGATTTCTTCAAAAGCATCCAGGAAAGTAACGTAGTTATCGGTCTGGATTGCTTTCTGGTGGAGAAAGTAAGTTAGCTGATAGAGAAAAGTATTTTCTCCAAAATCAGCAAACTCATCGATAATTAAATTGTTGATCTCGGTAAAGAGTTTGCTTTCCGGCTTGGCAGAAAACATTCCGAAATCAACAGCCGCGAAATCTTCCTGATTAGTGTAAGCGGCAATAAAGGCATTAATTAGAACTTGCTGTTCGGTCGGGTAGAGCCCACTGAGGTTAGTCCAGGTTATCATTATAAGGTTTTTAAAGGATGAGATATTTAGTTTAATTTTGATTACTTGCGTAATATTTTAGGATTGAGAAGATAATGAGATTGCTATTTCTTTTAGCAATAGTAATTTTTAAATTCTCTTTTGGTATCAAATGATTTTAATTTAGTGATTTATTTGGCCTTTATAAATCATATGATACAAATATACGATCAAATGATTACTAAAGTCAATAGTTTTGCTAAGTTTTTTGGAATTTATTTCTAACACCCTGATATGCAGCCAGAAAAAAATATAAATGACCGCATTGGCGAACTCATAGAAGCCTTGGGAATAAGCCCCGGAGCTTTCAGTGGTCAGATCGGCGTAGCCCCAACCGTTATTTATAATATTATTGCAGGAAGGCGTAGCAAGCCCAGTTTCGAGGTATTAGAGAAGATAGTAGATACCGTGCCAGGCTTAAGTTTAGACTGGTTAGTCAAAGGGTGGGGTAATATGTTTAATACTATTCCAGAAGTTAGTGTTATCGGAAATGCTAATAAAATTGGAATTTCAACCAATTCAGATCAAATTGTAGTAGCGACTCAGGATACTTATGGCAATGCTACCATCCCGATGATCAACCGGAAGGCGGCAGCAAATTACTTATCCGGTTTTCAGAGCCAGGAGTTTTTCGAGGAACTGGATCCGGTTATTCTGCCGAACCATATGCTTAAGCCCGGCCAGCATTTTTTATTGCAGGTTACCGGGGATAGTATGGAAACAACCTTTCACGATGGTGACTGGGTACTTTGCCGGTATGTTGAACGCGCCCAGTGGCTTAATTTAAGGGACTTCGATTGCTATGTATTAGTCTCTCAGGACCGGGGGATGCAGCTAAAACGGATAAAAAACCGGTTAAAAGAACACGGTTTTATCCGTTGCCGGTCTGATAATAGGACCCATTCCCCTTTTAATTTAGCTTATGAGGAAATTGTTGAGGTGTGGCACGTAGAATGGAAGCTTTCGGCTTATTTCCCGAACTTGAACGAAGATCTTTACCGCAAAATGTCTTTTGTGGAGGAGGAAATTCAGGATTTGAAAGATATTGTTCAAAGATTGAAAAGAATTTGACACTTCTATTCCAATATCTTCAAAGGTAAAACCCTTTCAACTATAAAAGTTGTAAGGGTTTTTATTTACAGATGACTTCTAGTTTAAAAAGAAATTACTTAAGTCGTTTTTTAATAGCAAGTCTTTGTTGTTGAATTTGTCAATATAAAACCCCCTAATAGTGATTTATGCCTTTTATCCGTGCTTTTATGATAGAATCCCGGGAAGTCCATTTTTAGAGTAGAGATATTACTTTGAAAAAAAATTAGAAATTCTTTAACTTATATCTATCTTTGCCGTTATCTAATCCAAATAAGAATTTGAAAACTACTATTTCTCAAATCGCTAATGTTCAGGCAGGTGTTTTTGCATTGCCAAACAAAGAAGGAAAGATAATTTACTTGCAGGCTAAACACTTTAATGAGGCAGGTGTACTGGACCAGGTCCTCTACCCGGAACTAAACTTAAGTGAAAAAAATGAAAGATTTTTACTTCTCGATGGGGATATTTTATTTGCTGCAAAAGGTAGCAGGAACTTTGCTGTTGTATATCGAGACACTTTTGGGATAGCAGTGGCTTCACCTACTTTTCTGGTAGCTAGGATTAGTTCCTTTTACAGAACCGCAATTCTTCCAGATTATTTGGCATGGTTTATTAATAATCCCCAAAATTTGGATAAGCTAAAATCTGCGGCAACCGGAAGTTCAATTAAGGCAATCTCTACTGGTGTGTTTAAAGATTTAGAGATAACTTTCCCATCAGTTAAAAGGCAACAGATAATACTCAAAATCTACGAACTCTGCACAAAAGAAATAAAACTAAGGCTTCGCCTTGAATCCCTGCGCGAAACCTTAATCCAGAACCTGTTGCTCCAAGCTGCAAAACAATAACCCAAACGCTATGATTACTCAAAAAGAAATTAACAACATTGTCTGGAAAGCCTGCGACACCTTCCGGGGCGTGATAGACCCCAGCCAGTACAAAGACTACATCCTAACCATGCTTTTCCTGAAGTACGTGAGCGACGTGCATAAAGACAAGCAGCAGGAATACCTGAAGAAATATAACGGCGATGCCGAACGTTCCGAACGGGCCATGCGCCACGAACGGTTCGTAGTGCCGGAGCAGTGTTCCTTCGATTACTTATATGATCACCGCAATGAAACCAATATCGGTGAGCTCATTAATATTGCCCTGACCGACCTGGAAGAAGCCAATCGCGACAAGCTGGGTCACGAAGACGGCAGCAGCGTGTTTCGCAACATCGACTTTAACAGCAGCAACCTCGGCGACGTGAAAGACAAAAACACCCGCCTCAAAAATTTGCTCCTTGATTTCAGCAACGATAAACTGCAACTGGGTCCTTCGCACCTGCAGGGCGTGGATATTATTGGTGGTGCCTATATGTACCTCATAGAAAACTTTGCTTCTGATGCCGGAAAGAAAGCAGGCGAATTTTTCACACCAAAAGAGGTTTCCACGCTCATTGCCAAACTGACCAAATCGGCGCCCGGCTCCCGCATCTGCGACCCTACCTGCGGCTCCGGCTCCCTGCTTATTAAAGCAGCACTTGAAGTAGGATCTAACAACTTTTCGCTCTACGGCCAGGAAGCCAACGGCAGCACCTGGGCGCTGGCGGTGATGAACATGTTCCTGCACGGCTTCGACAACGCTACTATCCGCTGGGGCGATACCATCCGAAATCCGAAGCTAAAAGAAGGCGATGCTCTAATGAAGTTCGATACGGTAGTAGCCAACCCGCCTTTCAGCCTCGATAAATGGGGTGCCGATGAAGCTGCTGCCGACCGTCACAACCGCTTCTGGCGGGGCACGCCGCCTAAAAGCAAAGGCGACTGGGCTTTTATCAGTCACATGATCGAAACCACCTATGAAGGCACCGGCCAGGCAGGTGTAGTGGTTCCTCACGGTGTTCTGTTCCGGGGCGGTTCAGAAGGTAAGATCCGGCAGAAAACCATTGAAGAAAACCTGCTGGAAGCGGTGATCGGCTTGCCGGCCAACCTCTTTTTCGGGACCGGTATTCCGGCTGCCATTCTTGTGTTTAACCGGGGAAAAGGCGCTAACCGCAATATGCTTTTTATCGATGCCAGCCAACGTTTCGAAGCAAGTAAAAATCAGAACCGCCTCCGCCCTCAGGATATCGATGCTATTGTAGACCTGCACCGCCGCTTCCGGGCCGGGGAGCTGGGGCCGGGCGTGGTGGAGGAAAAATTCAGCTATGTGGCTACTCCCGAAGAACTGCAGGAAAACGATTTTAACCTGAACATTCCGCGCTACGTGGATACCTTTACCGAAGAGGCCGATGTTGATATTGCCTCTGTGCAGGCTGAGATAAAACAGTTGGAAAGTGAACTGGTGGTGGTGCAGGCAGAAATGGATAAGTACTTAAAGCAACTGGAGATCATCTGAAATGAGCTACCCGGATAAAAGACAGCAGATCGATTTTCTGCAGCGGCAGATCGAAGCGCACGGTCCCCTGGACAAGGAAGTTAAAAAGAAGATCGATTATAAGTTCCGGCTCGACTGGAATTACTACAGCAACAGCATGGAGGGCAACACGCTTACTATGGAGGAAACCCGGAGCGTGATGGTGGGAAACCTGACTATTGGCGGCAAACCGATTAAAGACGTGCTGGAAATAAAAAAGCACGATGAGGTTATCAGCGAAATTCTGAAGCTTGGCAAAGGGGAGGTTCGGCTTTCGGAAAGCCGTATCATAAAGATTCACGAAGGCATTATGCACGAAGAAGCTGAAAGTGAAAAGAATAAGATAGGGAAGTGGAAAACAGTACCGAATTACGTATTAAACTATAAACAAGAGCGTTTCGATTTTGTACAGCCGGAAGAAGTACCTGCCCGCATGCACGCGCTTCTGAATAAAACCAACGCCGCCATCGATGCGATCCGGCAAAACAAAAAGAATGCGCCGCACCCGATTGATGTAGCCCTTCAGTTTCACCTGGAATACGTGCTGATCCATCCATTTTACGACGGCAACGGCCGGACTGCCCGGATTCTGACTAACCTGCTGCTAATTGCCTTTGGCTACCCGCCATTCTGGATAAGCACCGACGAACGAACACCTTACTATCAGTATTTAGCCGACATCCAGGGTTATGGTGGCCAACCGGACTTATTCTATGAGTTTGGGGCCGATAAGATATTGCGTTCGCAACAACTAGTACTAGACGCCATTGCCGGACAGGATATTTCCGAGCCTGATGATTTGGATAAAGAATTGGCTTTACTGAAAGCGGAATTGAGCGGAGAGAGCATTTTAAATGTAGCTGCTAATTCTGATACGGTCAATGATATGGTTGAGAAGAATCTAATACCATTATTTAAATTAATAGAGGGGAAATGCGAAGGACTTAAAGAATTCTTTTTTGATTATGACCGCAGAATAGAGTTTGAAATAAATGGACAACCTGGTAGAAAAATGCTTGGTTCGAAAGCCAGTACCTGGGAAGACCTAATTGGAAACTGGTTGAATAATCAGATGAGAGCTCAAAAGGAAAATTTACTTTTAATGAGTTATACCTTTAGATTAATAGGATTTAAGAAAACTGTAAATGCCGAATCATTTGGATTTAATATTAATGTAACCTTCAATGAATATAATTATATGCTACAATTAAGCAGCAATAACAATATAAAACAGCTGCCATATGGGAAGATTTTGACAGAAAAGGAATTACTAGAAATTGCAACGCCGCTTATTAAAAATATGATTAATAGAATAAAGCAATTGAATGAAGGAGTCTAATCAAGTAATAGAAGATTATCAATGTGATACGGTAGTACTTCCTGACTGGCAAGTGAGCCTTTTAGACCATCTGGCTAAAAGAGGTAGCGGACATACCCCTGATAAAGCATTCGATACATACTATAATGGCGGAATTAAGTGGGTTTCTTTGGCAGACTCTTACCGGTTAGATAAAGGCCTAATCTATGAAACGGATTATGAAATATCTGAACTTGGTATAAAGAAATCATCGGCAGTTCTTCATCCTGCTGGCACCGTGCTTATGTCAAGAGATGCCGGAGTTGGGAAAAGCGCTGTTATGGGTATTGATATGGCTGTATCGCAGCATTTTATTACCTGGACCTGTAAACCCGAATTGCTTTACAACTGGTTCTTATACTATTGGCTGCAATTCAAAAAAGAATATTTTGAAAGACAGGCCGTTGGTTCAACCATAAAAACAATTGGCCTGCCATTATTTAAAAAGTTAACAATAAAGCACCCTGAGTATGCCGAACAAAAAGCAATTGCTAAATTACTATTAACCTGGGATAAAGCTATTGAAAAAACAAACCGACTTATAACGCATAAGCAACTTCGTAAAATGTGGCTCATGCAGCAGTTGCTTTCAGGCACGAAACGAATACCGGGATTTAAAGAAGACTGGCAGTATGTGAAGGTTAATAATATTGGAGTCATTCCAGCTAAATCAGGAATAACTAAAGTTGATAATCAAAAACTACTAACGGTTAAACTTCATACGAAAGGGATTGAATTTAATGAAAGTGATAAACCAATAATTTCGAAATCGGGACGACCCTACTATGAAAGACTAGTAGGCGAAATTTTAATTGGAAGACAGAATATTCATAATGGAGGAATAGGATTAGTTACAGAAGAGTTTGATGGACATATTTGCTCGAATGCAATTACCAGTTTTAGAGTAAATGAAACTGTAGCTTCAACTTCTTTTATTTTATATTATTTGCAGTATCCGGTACATTATAAAAGGATTGAAAATTATATGGGAGGTACTGGTCAAAAGGAATTATCGGAAAAGCAGTTTTTAGAAATTCTAATAAAAATCCCTGTTTCTAGAAAAGAGCAAGTTGCAGTTTCAAGTGTACTTCAAATAGCAGATAAGGAAATACAATTGCAAATAAATCAATTGGCTCAACTAAAAGAACAGAAGAAAGGACTAATGGAGTTATTTCTTACTGGTAAGAAAAGACTGAAATTCTAAAATAGAAAATATGGCAGCTGTTATCTCTTTCGATGAAGCATTATTGGCTTCAAACAAGTATGTAAAAAGGCATCTGCTATTAGGCAATGGCTTTAGCATTGCTTGTGTTCCAACCATTTTTACTTATGGTTCGCTTTTTAGCAAGGCAGATTTTTCAGCAATGCCTGAAGTGAAAGAGATTTTTGAAATACTGAAAACTCAGGATTTTGAATTAGTAGTAAATGCACTTGAAAAGAGTAGCCTTATGATTCCGGTGTATAATGCAAAGAGAACAAAAACTGCCAATAAAATGTACGCGCATGCGCAAAAATTAAAAGAAGTATTAATCCAGACTCTAGCCCAGAATCATCCTGCCTATCCGGCAATTATTGAAGAAGAAAGGTATAAAGCCTGCCTTCGCTTCTTAGCCAATTTCCTAGATAAAGAAAGCTGTGTATATACTTTAAATTACGACTTGCTCTTGTATTGGACTACTATGTATGGGCTGGAAAGAAAATTAATAAATACATTGCCATTGGATGGATTTGGAAAAGACGCGGATTTTGAAAATGGTGAGGCTTTAGTTTCTGATTATGTAACATGGCAGGGCGACAGTAGTGCGCATCGGCAAAATATTCATTATTTGCATGGCGCATTACATCTTTACGACAGGGGAGCAGATATAGAAAAATTTACTTGGGTGAATACAGGAATATCCCTGATAGACCAATCCAGAAATGCTTTAGCTGCCAATAGGTTTCCGCTCTTTGTTGCCGAAGGGGAAAGCCCTAAGAAAATGGAAAAAATTGCCCATAGTGGTTATCTATACCATTCTTACAAAAGCTTTAGTGCAAATATGAAAGTTACCCCTAGAAATGGTAAAAATTGCTTATTTACCTATGGAGTTTCTTTCGGAGAAAACGATGAACATGTTTTAAAGAAAATCCCACAAGGTAAAATAGGTCATCTATTTATCAGTATTTTTGGAGATCCAACTACTACGGCAAATAAGCAAATCATTGCATTTGCAGAGCGATTAAAAAGAAAGAGAAGAACAAACGATTTAGAAGTAACCTATTATGATGCAGGTTCTGCAAAGGTTTGGGGTAATATAGGAGAAGTTTATGAATATTGATAGAAATAAATTACGCCATTTAATTGATTTCTTGGCAAAGAGAATAGACTACATTGGCGAAAGTTTTCATGGAACAAAAGTTACAATTCAACAAAAAGCATTAGTTGATATTTTTTTACGCATTCGATGTAATTTAGCTGGTATATCAGTAATGCTATCTACTTGGCCAGAAGCTATGACAATGAAAATTCCTATTTCACTTGCTTTCAGAGCCATAGTTACTGATGATTTGACTGCCTTATATTTACTTACATTAGCTTGTGATAAACAAACCTTTATTAATGAACTGCTATTATTAAATAGGTCTTATATTAAATCTGTTAATGTTATGATTGAACACCTGCATTTTGACAAGCCATATCTTTCTGAACCTGAACTGGAAAGTGAAAAAAATGGATACATTAATAATTTGTATAGAAATGCGGATCAGCAATTGTTCAGGTCAGGCACAAATGAACTTAAAAACCCTGGTGAACTAAGAGCTTCTAGCAACCCAGCCTTATTCCATGATCAGACTAAACTTCGCAGTAGTTTGACGGAGGATTTTATGTTCGAACAAGTAAAAAATAATCAGCATTTATCTAATTTGGGATATCTCTACATTTTAAATAGATACTTTTCACAATATCAGCATTATTCAGTGGCTGGAACACCAATGTTTACTTTTCCTCCACAACATGAATTCAGACAATGGATAATTGCCACTACTCTTACATATGATTCTATTGGAACAATTAGCAAAGTAATTGGAGTAGATTCTCAAATAATAGATGGGTTAAATCAAGAAGGTCAGTTATTCCGTACTTTTTTTAGCTAAATACAATGTCCTCAAAAACAAAGCTTCTACAAGTTAGGAACGTGCTGCAAAATACTGAGCGGTTCAATCAAAGCGAACTGGAAAGCCTGATTACTAAAATCCGCAAATGGATAAAAGAAGCGAAGCCTGCCCATGCGGAAAGATATGCAAAACGACTGACTGCCATAGAAGAACCGTTAAAACAGTACTACTTTACAGCACAAACTGCTCGAAGAGATTTGCTCAAACTTACTGCAGAAATTGACCGGGAGTATAAGCTAGTATTTATTGTACATGGCAGAGATATAAAAATGCGGAGCGCCGTTGCTACCTATTGTACTGAATTAGGTTTGCATTCGGTTATCTTGGAAGAAGGCATTAATAAAGGACAGACAGTAATAGAAAAATTCATGCGGGAAGCAGAGCCGTGTGAATTCGCAATTGTGCTTTGTTCTGCAGACGATGAAGGCAAACTGGTTGGAAATACCGGTTTAAAGTTAAGGCCCCGGCAAAATGTGGTGCTGGAATTAGGTTATTTTCTGCACAAGCTGGGCCGACAGAAAGTCTTTGTTTTGCAAAGCCCCAAAGATATGGAACTGCCCAGCGATTATGGCGGAATGGTGTACCAAGTATTTGATGCAGGCGGCAAATGGAAGCAGCGGTTACGTGATGAACTACAGGCAGCAAAAGTACTGCTCCGGCAAGTTAAAGCTTCAAAGGTTAAACTAAAAGCTACTGCTGTCAAACCGAAGGCTACCGTAGCTAAAAACAAACCTGCAGCCCGTAAACCAACGGCAGCTAAAACAACCAAACCGGTAAAGCGCAAAACATCCACTCGGTAAGCCGGCTGAACTTAATTGCTTATGGATACCCTCTCTTTCAAAGAAGACCATATCTCACAGATTCCGGCGCTGCAAACCCTGCTGAAGCTGGGTTATGCCTACTTGTCACCTGAGCAGGCGTTGCGGTTTCGGGGCAGTAAAACCAGTGCCGTGCTGCTGGAAGAGGTGTTGCGCCGCCAACTGAAAGAGATCAATTCCGTCCGGGCCAGCTCTACCAAAACCAGCTACTTCACCGATGCCAACATCGAAGCCGGCATCCAGGCCCTGAAAGACCTGCCTATGCAGGAAGGCTACATCGCCGCCAGCGAATACGTGTATAACCTGCTCACCCTGGGCAAAGCCCTGGAGCAAAGCATCGACGGCGATAAAAAAAGCTTCCCTTTGAAATACATCGACTGGGAGCATCCGGAGCGCAACGCCTTCCATGTAACGGAAGAATACAGCGTCATGCGCACCAACAGCAAAGATACCTATCGCCCTGACTTGGTGCTTTTCGTGAACGGCATTCCCTTAACCATTATTGAGTGCAAGCGACCTGATACAAAGCACCCGCTGGAGCAGGCCATATCGCAGCACCTGCGTAACCAGCAAGAAGACGGCATCCGTCCGCTTTACGCTTACGCCCAGGTCCTGCTGAGCTTGGCCACCGACCAGGCCGCTTATGCCACCAACGGCACCCCGGCAACCTTCTGGGCGCAGTGGGAAGAAAAGTTTACCTCCCCGGAAGAAGAAGAGCATTACCGCGCCAGCCTGCACAACCTGAAAAACAAGCCGCTGCTACCAGAACTAAAGTCTGCCCTTTTCAAGGAGCGCTATACTTACATAAAAACCTATTTCGAAAATCAGGAAAATGCGCCCCTGCTTCCCGCCCGCCAGGACGAATACCTTTTCGGGTTGTGCCGCCCTGAACGCTTGCTGGACCTTACCTTCGGCTTTATTCTCTTCGATAACGGTCAAAAGAAAATTGCCCGCTATCAGCAATATTTTGCCATTAAAAAAGCAATTGGCCGCATTAAACATTTTACCGGGAACCGGCGCACCGGCGGCGTGATCTGGCACACTCAGGGCAGCGGCAAGTCGCTTACCATGGTTATGCTGGCCCAGGCTATAGTAATGGAAAGAAGCATTCGCAACCCCAAGATTATCCTAGTTACCGACCGCGTAGACCTCGACGAACAGATCACCAAAACTTTCCGCAAATGCGGGCAGCACGTACTGAATGCTGTTACCGGCCAGCAGTTGGTAGAACTTCTGGAAAGCAAGGGCGATGCCGTTATTACAACCGTTATCAACAAGTTTGAAGCTGCCGTGCGTAAAATGAAGCAGCCACTTTTAAGCCACGATATTTTTGTACTGGTAGACGAAGGCCACCGTACCCAGCACGGCACCTTCAACATCGGCATGCAGAAAACCCTACCCAATGCCTGCTTCATTGCCATGACAGGTACGCCTTTGTTCAAAAAAGACAAGAATACCGCCCAGCGCTTCGGAGGCATCATCGACAGCTATACCGTAGACCAGGCCGTTCGCGATAAAGCAGTAGTGCCGTTGCTTTACGAAGGCCGCCACGCCGTGCAGGAAGTTAGTGAAAAGTCCATCGATACTTTCTTTACCAAGGTTTCTGAATCGCTTACCGACTACCAGAAAGCCGACCTGAAAAGGAAGTTCAGCCGCGCCGATCAACTAAATTTGGCCGACCAGAAAATCTACGCAATTGCCTGGGACCTCAGCGAACATTTCCGCGATAACTGGCAGGGGAGAACGCCATTCAAAGGGCAGCTGGTTTGCGCCAGCAAGGAAGCCGCCATCCGCTACAAAAACTACCTCGATGAGATCGGAATCGTAAGCTCTGAAGTATTAATTTCACCTCCCGATGTCCGGGAAGGAGAAGATAGCGCCTACGAAAAATCGACGGACCGTGTAAAGCAATTCTGGGCTCGGATGATTGCCGAGCACGGAAACGCCAAGAAATACGAGCAAAACATTATAAGCCGGTTCAAGCACCAGCAGCACCCCGAAATTATAATTGTAGTTGATAAACTGCTCACCGGTTTCGACGAACCTAAAAACACCGTGCTTTACCTGACCCGTCCCATGAAAGGTCACACGCTTTTGCAGGCTATTGCTCGGGTTAACCGGGTGTACGAAGACAAGGAGTTTGGCTACGTAATCGATTATTATGGCGTATTAGGCGAGCTGGACGATGCACTGGAACTTTACTCCGAACTCGACGAATTTGATCCGGAAGACCTGGGTGGCACGCTGGTAAACATTACCGAAGAGGTAAAAAAGCTGCCGCAGAAATATTCTGAGATTTGGGATATTTTTAAAAGCATTGTCAACCGCCAGGACCTGGAAGCATTCGAGCAGCACTTGAAAGACGAAGCGGTGCGGGTGCTTTTCTACGACAAGTTGGCGGCCTTTGCCAAAGCCCTTAAGCTGGCTTTATCCAGCATCGATTTTCATAAAGAAGTAGAAGAAAAAACCATTGAACGTTATAAGCGCGATGCGGCTATGTTTTTAAAGCTGCGCCTCTCAGTCATTGCCCGCTATTCCGATACCATCGATTACCGGCAGTACGAAGGCCAAATCCAGAAGCTAATCGATAAACACATCCAAACCGATGAGGTAAAAGTAATTACCGAGTTGGTTAATATATTCGATAAAGATCTTTTCCAACAGGAAGTAGAAAATACGTTGGGCGAACGGGCGAAGGCAGATAAAATTATATCCCGTACCAGCAAGTACATTACCGCTAAAATGGGCGATGACCCGGCCTTTTACAAACGGTTTTCGGAAATGCTGAAGGAAGCTATAAGAGAGCACGAAGAAAAGCGCCTATCTGATGCAGAGCTTCTAAAAAAGGTAAAGGAAATTATGGATGCCGTGCTAACCCGCACTGAACCCGGATTGCCGGCTGAGCTGGCTAACAAAGAAGTAGCCAAAGCGTTTTATGGCCTTAGCCTGGAAGCGCTTACCCCAAAGGTGCAGGACAACATAATTTTGCGTTCGGTGGCTATTGAAGCTGCCTTACGCATCGATCAAATCATTATAGATGCGGTGTTAGATAATGGCCGTCCGGTTATCGAATGGGCTTCCCCGAAGTCCAACATTTTAGGTGCCCTCCAGATCGAAATAGGGGACTATCTGATTGATGAGGTTAGGGATAAATACGGCATACAGCTTTCCTTCGGTGAAATGGATGCTCTGGCTGAGCAGTGCATTGACGTCGCAAAAATCCGGTACCGTTCATGAAGCAAAGTATCACCTTCGGCTCTAAGGAAATTGCTTATGAGCTTGAATTCTCCGAACGGAAGTTATTGGGCATTACCGTTACCCCTGAAATGAATGTGCTGGTGAAGGCGCCATTTGAATCTTCACTGGAAAAAATAGAGGCTGTTGTCCGGAAAAAAGCGCCCTGGATTATAAAGCAGCAAAGCTTTTTCCTATCATTCTTTCCTAAAATGCCCGCCCGCCGATATATCACCGGAGAAACCCACCTCTACCTGGGACGGCAATACCGGCTTAAAATTATAGAAAGCACCGAAGAATCGGTGAAGCTGAAAGGTGGTTATATTGAGGTAAAAACGCCTAAAAAAATCAGAACTGAAAAACTGTTGAAAGCTTGGTACCTGGAAAACGCTAAAAGAAAGTTTAAGCAGGTGGCCGCTCCACTCATAGAGAAATTTCAGAAATACAAGGTTTCTCCTTCTGCCTTAGTGCTCCGGGAGATGACTTTGCGGTGGGGCAGCTGTACCCCAAAAGGAAAGATTATTCTGAACCCGGAGTTGATTAAAGCTCCTAGAGCCTGTATTGAGTACGTTATAATCCATGAACTCTGCCACCTTGTTTACCGCGACCATACTCAAAAGTTTATTGATCTGCAGACTAGGGAAATGCCAGACTGGGAGAAATGGAAAAATCGGTTAGAGAATTTGCTTGCATAAGAAAAGGAAAAAACACAAAACTTAAAATCCTAACCCTAAGCCAAATCTGCGTATTATTTGATGAAGCTTATCCACGAAGTCCAAACGAGCAAAAACTTGTCGATCAATTCGCAAACTATTTGGTTCCTTTTTAGGCCATAGAGGTTTTTAAGGTTAGGCCTAAATATGGCTTTCTCTATGCAAAGGTCAATTTTGAAATAAAGGAATAAGCTAAAATCCTTCGGAAAAGAATTCGGTCAGGGTTATTCCTAGGTAAGCGCAAACGGCTTCTAAAGTACTGATTGTGATATTGGCTTTGCCAGATTCAATACGGGCTAGGTGAATACTGGTATCGTGGTAGAAAACCTCAAGCGTAATTTTCTTCGCTTCCCGAAGCTGCTTCACCCTTGCGGCGATTGAATTAATAAGTTTTTGGTTTTTAATTCTTGCCATACCCTTGCGGTGCAAGCTGCAAAGGCTACCCTAAATATATAATGACATACTTGTCATTATATATTCTTTCCCGTATAATTGAGAAATCTAATCCAGGTCTAAAAATCAATCTAAAATGAAGCCACAAATAATCTCAAGGGAAGAACTCATAGTAGAAGAGGGAACAGAAAGCCGGGTTACCCGCTGGTATTTCTCAAAGGATGGCATCCACGAAATTAATCTGGGCAACCTGTTAGATGAAAGTATATCGGAATGTAAATGGTTAGATAAAAAGCAGACTACTTTATTAGTAAATTATAGCGACTGGGATTCTACCGAAATGGTGGCTTTGATTTCTACACAAGGGATTATTTATAGGAGAGGAATCTATTCTATAGAGGAGCACTTTGAAGAGTTAGGCCAAACCATAATTAGTATAAGGGGATATGGGCTGGGCAGTGAATGCGGGTATTACGGTTTAGCTGAAGATGAAGAAAAAATGGCCTTACTTGATTGGAGTGGGAAATTCATTCTAGGTCCCTATTATGATCACATCTATTTTGAAGAGGAAGGGAACGCTTTTTATGCGAAAAAAGACGGATGGGAATATGAAGCTTATTCCATTACAGGAGAACGCTTAAAAGTAACTAATCCTGCTGTTTAACACAAGAAAAGCTAGGTGTTTAAAGATTTAGGATAATTCTAAGGCTAAAAGCTAGCCCTTTGATCGGTAAAAGTAGTCAGGAATCCTGCTGTTCGATCAAACAATTTTAGGAGTCCGTTTTGCCGCCGGAAACTGGTGCAATATTAGCGCTTTTCGCACGTTTAAGCTACCATTTTGGCTGGCGCTTTTGGCCTTCATTTTCCTGGTCAATTTCAACGCAATTTTTGCAAACCAATAAGTGCCATAACTTTCTAAGGATGAGTCCATTGAAAAGCTTTAAAAATCACCCTTAAAAATCCAGTGAACTCTGCACCTTCCTGGCTCGGTTTCCAGCTGCCACCCTGGCTTTTTTCTGGTGAGCACCAAACCGAAGGATTTTTCCTCCAAAATCTTACTTTTTACGTACCGGGTTTTTGCTTTTTCCCGGGCTGAAAATAAGACTAAAGTTTTAAAAGACGTTTTTCTGTCTTATTCCAATATTTTAGGTAACCGGAATTGGGCATTTTACAACGAAATTCTCAAAAATCAGAAATTTCGTTTTTTTGCCTATTTTTAAAATTATACTTTACAAGGATGTAAAAATAAGTTATTTCGATGGCGTTACAAATTATATCGCCGTTAAAACCCGTTATTTTTCGCAGTCGTTAAAAGGTATTTTGTAAACCCAAGAATTAAAGGGGTAAAATCATGGCTATCAGTATTTTACATCAATCCTGAAGTTAGCTAAATGGATAGCAAAACAGGTCGGGTTAACCGATAAAGCTGGTGATTATCCAGTAGGCCTGCCGTTTAAATCGTGTTTATATAAGGTTTCTAATATTTCCCCTGCCATAAACCGCTTGTTTTACCGGTAACTCACTTTCTTACCCAATCTTTTTCATTTTTCTTCCTTTTCTGCGCTTTTCATTACAATTTCAACACTCAAGATCAATGCGAAGGATTACCAACGTCTTTGAGAAAAAAATATAACCTGTATGTTGTAAAATTGAAATTTATTTTTAACCTTTACGATATATTTAAAGCCACTTAGAACCTTGTTTGATGAAACCTGCCGCTGCCTTTAAATTTGACCTTGACCTGAACGATGTACAGGAGTTGCTGCAGTTTTACCAGCGGATCTACGAGCCTATGTTCACGCTGAAGGATGCCGGCATCAGCTCCAAGATATTTCAGGACTGGCAAAAGGCGGGGCTTTGGTACCAGGAATATAAGCCGAGCGAAAAGCGGCAATGGACCCGCCTTAACCTGGAGGAATTCATCTGGCTGAGACTTATCCGGCAGCTACGACAACTGGGCGCTACGACTGAATTGGTGCTGCAGGTAAAGGCGCACCTTTTAGCCACTTTCGATCTGCCCGGTTATCTGGAGCAGCCGGCTTACAAGGCCAGAGCCCTGGAAGGAATTGATAAGTATAAGCTTCCGGAAGCAAACCGGAAGCTTATAAAAGATATGATCGTAAGCGGGGAGTTCAGCCGCCAGTTGCAGGAAGCCGGCATTGCCATTTCTCACCTGATGGCTTTACTATTTTCGGCCCTGGTCCGGCACCAACAGGTTGGCGTATTCGCTTTTCCGGATGGGGAAGTAATCTCTTGGGTGGAAGAGATCCTTTCCCGGGATGCCGGGGCAATGGAGCTATTCCAGCGTTCCCATATTTACCTGTCCATCCACGAGCACCTGGTTTCTTTCCTGGTGGATCCAGCCAAGGAAAAATTTATCTCTCCCTTGCAGTTGCTTTCCAGTGAGGAAAAGACCGTGCTCAACTATATGCGTCATAATACCCTGAAGCGGCTGGAGATTAAAGTAGCCAGCCGCGGGAAAGATACAAAACCGGAATTTACGCTCATCACGACCACGGATGGCCGGATGTCGCTGAAAGATTACGAAAAGGTCGCCGGCAAGTTGGTCGGCAAGAATTACGACAGCATCAAGGTCAGTAACTTTAACGGGACCGAAATCTATTTTGAGCGCAGCAAAGAGCGCAGGCTTTAGTTACACAATCAGTACGAAATACCATACCTGGAGATAATCGGTTACGGTCCTAAAATAATTACCTGCAATACTAAAATAATTGCTTGCAATAATTCTGAACAAGGCACGAGCCTTGCAGAAAGTGAAAGGTACTGATAACCTCAGACCTGAAAAAAGAACCTGGCTGCTTTTATGATAACCTCAGCGGCAGCCGCGAGCGTTCACAGACGTGTTACCCTTAACTAACTTAAATCAAAAACCAGATCGAGAAAATTCAGATCAACCCTTAATTAAAACCTGCGGCCGAAAGCTGCAACCAGAAAAGCAATCCCTCCAAGAAACCCTGCAGCAAGTAATTGCGGCTACGCCCGGCTACGAAAATTCTTCCGCAGCAGAGTTAGTAGCTATGGGCGAAGGGCTGTTGGAGTTTGCTTCTATTGCCTATAGCATATTCTCCAAGGACCAATCCTTGGAAGAGGAGGAAGCGGATTTAATAGAAGAGCCATCCTATGGAGATCCGCTGAAGTTTAAGGAAGCCGTTTCATTACCAGAAACTAACGGCTTACCAATTACAAATTTTATAAGCACCCTTTAACCAACGAAAAGAAATGAGCGATTTAAAATATTTTGCCCCCTTTACCAAGGTTAAGGATGCGCCTAAGAGAAGACAAGGCACCAATGCTTTAATCTATACCCGGGTATCTTCCAAAGAGCAAGCCGATACCGGTAATAGCCTGGAAACGCAGCTAAAAGCCTGCGAGGAATACGCCGCCCGGAAAGGGTATAACGTGCTGGAGCATTTTGGCGGAACGTATGAGAGTGCCAAAGACGATGAGAGGAAAGAGTTTCAGCGGATGCTTAAATTTATTAAGCAGCATAAAAATAAAGTCGATACCATTCTGGTCTATACCATTGACCGTTTTTCCCGCACTGGGGGAAATGCTATTTACCTTACGGAGAATTTACAAAAAGCAGGCGTCAGGCTCGAATCCTGCCTGCACCAGATCGATACCTCTACTTCCTCCGGAGAGCTGAACCAAGGTATCTTGTTGCTGTTTGGTAAGTTTGAAAACCAGCAGCGACGGGAAAAGTGTATGGCCGGGATGGTGGAAGCTTTAAAGAAAGGTTATTGGATGGGAAAGGCCCCGATGGGATATGATTCAGTGATCCGCAATGGCCAGCAGGAAATTACCATTAATAAAATGGGTGAGCTTATCCGGCTGGCTTTCCTGATGAAGGCTAAGGAAGGAAAAAGCAATACGGCCATTATTGGTAAGCTTAAAAGTATGGGCTTGTTTCTTTATAACCAGACGTTAACCAAGATCTTCCGCAATCCTTTTTACTGCGGGGTCATTACGAACAAGCTGCTTGGCACGGAGGTGGTGGAAGGCAAACACGAGTCTTTAATTTCCAGAGCGATATTCTTTAAGGTAAACGATATTCAATTGGCCAATCCCCAAGGGTATACCGTGCAGAAGGAAGATGAGAATCTTCCCCTACGGCAGCACATTAAATGTGAATGCGGCACGATGTTTACCGGCTATGAGATGAAGAAGAAAGGCCTTCATTATTATAAATGCAATCGCATCGGCTGCAAGTGTAATAAAAGCGCTAAAAGCTTACACGAGCAATATCTAAGCTTATTAAAAAGCTATCAAATCGAACCAAGATTACTGCCTGCCCTGAAAGTAGCTTTAACCGGAGTGTTCGATGAACTGAACGAGCAGCACCTGGCAAAGCAAAAAGAATTTAAGCGTCAGTTAACGGAAGTAGAAAAGAAACTGGTTAAGCTCGAAGAGAGCTACATTTTTGAAGGTTTGAATAAAGCGCTTTATGAAAAGTTTAGTGTAAAGTTAGAAGGCGAAAGAAAGGAAATTGAGGCAGAACTGGAGAAAGCGGAAAAACCGCTATCGAACCGCAAAAACTTCATCGAACTGGGTTTGAAAATGGGCGTAAACCTCTGTGAATCATGGGAGAAAGGAGATTTCCAGGAGAAGCGAAGAGTGCAAACAGTGGTGTTTCCGGAAGGCGTGATTTTTGACCGCGAAAATGAGGGTTATCGAACCCCGAGAGTTAATACTTTTTTTAGTTTAACTGCTTTATTTTCAGCAAGATTGAAGGAAATAAAAAAGGGAAAAACCAGTAGTAAAACCGATTTTTCCCTTTCAGTAGTCCATAGGGGAATCGAACCCCTGTTACCAGGATGAAAACCTGGCGTCCTAACCCCTAGACGAATGGACCATCTTTAATGCACTGCTGCATTTTAGGGAAATAAAGCCTTACATCTTGCGCTGTAAGGCTTTTTAGGTAGCGGGAACAGGACTCGAACCTGTGACCTTTGGGTTATGAGCCCAACGAGCTACCAACTGCTCCATCCCGCACTGTTTGGTAATACAAAAGTAGATAAAAAATTTATTACTGCAAATATTTCTCTAAAAAATTTGTGAAAAATTAAAACTTACTGGCCAGGCCAAAGTGTATCCGGGAATTGCCTAAGCTTAATTGTTGCTGTTGTTGTTCCGAATGCCCCACCGAATAAATGAACTGAAAAACCCCGGCCGGGGTGCCAAAACTTACGCCAGCCCCAAAGCCAAGCGGAAAATCTTCGTTATAGGATCCAGACAGTTTTCGCTGATAATATGCCTGGTCGTAAAATATTAGAAAGTACGAATCGGCGGCGGTAAAGTGGCGGTATTCCAGGGTGCTGAGGGCATAGGTGGAGGCATAGAATTCAAAATCGTTGAAGCCGCGTAACAGGTTTAAGCCGCCCAAACGGAACATGTCGTTGCGGAAGATCTGGTCATTCAAAATGGATTCGCCGCGCAGCCGGGTTACAAACACGCCATTGCGACCTATGGGCGTATAATTTTCCAGCCGTAAACTCCCGGTAAACTGGGTGCTTCTTAGCTTTAGCGTATCGTAGATGCTCTGGGGCTCAATACCCAGGTTCCGGATAATATTTTTGTTACCTAAAGCTGCCTGGCCGGTTGCTAAAAATCCTTTACGGGGAAAATAAAAATCGTCAAGATTGTTCCAGAGGTATTTGCCGCCAAAGCCGGTATATTTTACATCGGCATATTCCGGAATGGCAGTCAGGTTTTTGAGGTTGGCTGTGGAAAGCAGGCGGGAATTACGGGCTTCGGTAAAAAAGCTGACTTTGCCGTATCGGGTGGTGTAATAGCCAAACTCCAGGTGCGGACTGATGGTTAAAAACGTAGTATCCTGTTTGTAAAGATTAAAATTAAAACTCAATTCTAACGGCGATCCAAGAATGTTGGGTTGCAGGTAATTGGCGTCCAGAATCTGGGAGTTCCGGTCTACTTTGCGGGCCTGCAAGCCTAACTGAATACCGCTGCCTTTAATATTCCGGATGTTCAGGTTTCCTTCCCAGATGAGCAGCACTTTTCTATCGGTAACGTTTTCCTCCGGCGGCAGGATCCCGATCAGGGCATCTACCTGGTTGGCGTTACGGTCTTCAATAAAATAATAGAGCCGGGCTTTATTTTCGGCAAACCGGACCTGGGGCGAACGCGAAACCTGCAAATAGGGCAATTGCCGGAGCAGCCGCAGCGAACTTTCCACTTTGCGGTGTTCGTAAGGCTGGCCGGGCCGGATCTGCAGATACCGGTTCAGAAACCGGGACTTTACTTTGGTTTTACCCTGTACCACAATAGAATCGAAGGTAATGAGGGGGCCCCGGTTAACTTTGGCAATAGCCGTAATTTCGTTGCCATTTATCTGCACCGAATCGAGCCGGACCGAAGCAAAAGGGTAACCGCTGTTTTCCGCAAATTCTACCACGCGTTTCTGCAGTTTGGTAAAGTCTTCGGGCCGAAAGGGTTTGTTCCGGTAGAATTTTTCCCGGAACCCCGATTTTTCCAGCAGGCCTTCGCTTAAGTTCCCATTCTTTAATTGCACCCATTTAAATTGCTGGCCTACAAATAGATCAACAAAAACGGTATCGTTCCGGAAGAAAAAACTATCGGCCGAAGCAGTTAAATAAGCGTCGCGGTGCAGGTCTAAAACAAAGTCCCGGATGGTTTGGATTGCGGTTAACGAATCAGGCAGTTCGCGTTTTAATTTATACTGCTTCAGAATTATTTTATCAGCTTCGGAAGCACGCAATTGCAACGTAATTTTTTCCGGTAGCTTTTTCGGCTTTTGGGGCAGGGGAGCAGCAGTGCCTTGGGGTTGAGCCGGCAAATTGGGTAGGGTTTGCGCCTGCGTATTTAAGCTGAAGATGAAGAACAGCAATACGGCCGCAAGTTTGTACCTTTGCCTTTTGTAGTTGTTAGTTGCTGGTTGTTGGTTGTTGGAAAATTCGTTGTTCGGATCTTGGGATTTTAGAAATGCGGCGTTCCGCTTCCGGTAAGAAGTTTTGAATGGAAAGACGAAAGCGAAATTAAGCTGCATTTTAAAACGAAGGAACCAACCAGCAATTAAACGATAAAACGGGTACTTTTCGTTTTAGCCGAAGGAAATTTAAAAACGCTATGGTTTTCACCCGAAAAAGTCAGGACCGAAAACGCTACCAAAACAATAACAAAAACTCATTTCCGAATTTTCACATCTTCAAATTTCCAAATTTAAAATGGCCGGCATTTACTTTCATATTCCTTATTGTAAGCAGGCCTGCCATTACTGCGATTTTCATTTCAGCACCAATACCGCTTCGCTGCCCCGGATGGTAAAGGCCATTTGCCGCGAACTGGAATTGCGCAAAGATTACCTTAACGGCGAAGAAATTAAAACCATTTACTTTGGCGGCGGCACACCATCTTTACTGCCGGTTGCGGGTTTGCAAGCCATTTTCGATACTGTTTCCCAATTTTACAATGTAGATCCAAAAGCTGAAATAACGCTGGAAGCCAACCCCGATGATCTTACTTCGGTTAAGATCCAGGAATTAAAACAGCTCCCCATAAACCGATTAAGCATTGGCACCCAGTCTTTTCACGGGGAACATCTTCGATTAATGAACCGCGCTCATAACTCCCAGGAAGCATTGAACAGCATTCGGGAAGCGCAGCAAGCCGGTTTTAATAACATTTCCATCGATTTAATTTACGGAATTCCGGCTCCCGACCATTCACTTTGGCGACAGGATCTGGAGCAGCTTTTTGCTTTGAATGTGCAGCATATTTCGTGCTATGCCTTAACGGTAGAGCCCCAAACCGTTTTAGGAAACTGGACCAAAAAAGGAAAATTCAAACCCGCCGAAGATGAATTTACTGCCCAGCAATTTGAGATCCTGCTGAGAGAAATGAAAAAGCACGGGTTTATTCAGTACGAAATTTCGAATTTCTGCCAGCCCGGTTTTGAGTCGAAGCACAACAGCAGTTACTGGCAGGGCACGAAATATTTAGGGATAGGGCCAAGTGCGCATTCGTTCAACGGAAATTCCCGGCAATTTAATGTAGCGCATAATTTTAAATATTTAGATGCTTTGGAGAAGAACGAACTGCCTTTTACCCGGGAAGAACTTTCTGCAGAAGACCAGGCTAACGAATATTTATTAACCACGCTCCGTACCATCTGGGGCACCGATCTGGGTTATCTGAAAAATCAATTCGGGTTGGATCTGTTAGTTTCGCAAAAGGAATATTTAGCCGAATTGCAGCGGAAAGATCTAATAACGGTTACTGAGAATAAACTGAAGTTAACCGATACCGGGAAGTTACTGGCCGACCAGATCGCCCTGGATCTTTTTGTGTTACCGTAGGGACACGGCTTGACCTGTCCGCACGTATTCCTGATAACGCATTTTTGAACACGATTTTAGGGATTTGACTGATTAACAGGATGTTTGAGAATTGTTAACTGTCTGAATTAGGATTCGCAGGATTTCGGGATGAATGGATTAACTTTCATGAATATATTTTCCTGAATAAGATCCTGCCTCTTTCAAGCCATAAAATTCAGGACATCCCAAATTCCCCGGTTTAAAAATCCTGGCCATCAAATAAATCCTTAAAATCGTGTTCAAAAATGGGTGCGGACAGGGCTTGACCTGTCCGCACAGATCTGAAATTGCTTTCCAGACTTCCGAATCTCCCAAAACTTCCTCATCTTCACAGTTCTCATTTCAGAATTAGAAAAATGCGCGCTACCATCACCCACGCCAATAAACAGTACCAGTTCGACCCGCAAAACCCGCTGGATATTTCGCTGCCGTTAAAGCCCGGCGACGACACCGTAAATTGTTTCTGGGCGGAGCCGGTAGTTTTTGATACGATCCGGATCGGCAGTTTTGTGGGCAGCGTTGCGGAAGGCGGTTGCACCAATTACCAGCGCATACACGTTACCCCGCACGGCAACGGCACCCATACCGAATGCTACGGCCATATTTCTCCGGACCCGGAAGCTACCATTTACAATTGCCTGAAACAGTTTTTATTTGTAGCGCAGGTAATTTCGGTAAAACCACAAACCAAAGAAAACGGCGACCAGGTAATTATGCTGGCGGATATTAAACCGCATTTCAGTCAGGAAAAACCAGAAGCCATTATTTTAAGAACCCTGCCGAATTCCGAAGCCAAAAAGACCAGACATTATTCCGGCACCAACCCTACCTATTTAGAGCCGGCCCTGGCAACATTTTTAATGGAACAAGGCATCGAACATTTACTGGTAGATCTGCCCAGCGTAGACCGGGAAGAAGATGGTGGCGAACTTCTGGCCCACCATGCGTTCTGGCAATACCCGCAAAATACCCGCATCAGCGCCACCATTACCGAACTGATCTTTGTTTCCGACAGCATTCAGGACGGACTTTATCTGCTCAACATTCAGCTAACCAGTTTAACCTTAGATGCCAGCCCCAGCAAGCCGGTGCTTTACGAATTGCAGGAAATTTCCAACAAATTGTAAGCTTAAAAACGCTATGCTTTCGGGCTAAAAAAGTAAAATCCAAAAACCGCAAAACATTTCTGCATTTCAGGCGTTTAGAAAATAAATTTGGAAGTGTAGAAAAACCTGCGCTACCTTTACACCGAAATGAAGAACCAGACCCAATATATTTCCGTGAACCAGAATTGGATGAAGCGCTGCCACGCAGTTGCCGAAGGGAATATTATTGGATAAAAACAGCAGTAAAAAAGCTAACCATATAAGCCCTTCGGAAACAAACCGAAGGGCTTTTTTTTATTTTAAACAGAAACAGAAATTCAAAAATTACTAGTACCCATGTTAGTCTATAACCAGAATATTGTGAAGTGCAATTGTAACGCCAAGCGTTGGATGCACCGCCATAGCTATCCGGAAGGGAAAACCTGGTTTATTTATCTGTAAAAGCACATTGCTCTACCTAGAAAACACCAAGCCCTTCCAGCCACCGCCGGAAGGGCTTTTATTTTAACCATTTATTAACCTTTAATTTCCAAATCTTATGAACACCTTAACCATCTTGCAGCAGCTAAACGCCACAGACAAAGTAATTACTAACCCAACCATGTACCAGTTACAGCCCTGTCCGGAAAGCTACCAACGCGTAATAAAACATTTCCAGACCCAATCGGTGGTAGAAAGCTTGCCTAAAACGCGTCTTTTCCGGCCTTCTGAAGCGCCAGCCAAACCACCTTTCCTGGAAGCGGTTACCCAGCTGCTGCGGAGGCACGGGTTCGACGAAAAAACGATCCGGGTTGGGATAACGGGCTTCGGAAAAGTAAAAACCCACTTAGCCGAAATTGGCCTGGTAAGCACCAAAGCCGGTTTTTACAACCTGCACTTAGGCGGAAACACGTTTGGCACCACGCTAAACAGACTCTTCCGGTTGCACTTATCCGAAACCGAAGTACTGGCCGAACTGGGCCGGATCTTACCAGTTTACAAATTAACCCGGAAACCTGCCGAAAGCTTCGGCGAATTCGTGCTCCGGAAAAAACTTATTTAAGCATTCAGAAAAGATGAAAATAGCAATAGAAGAATTACTGGCGGCTATGGATCTGGCCGCCGCTAAAGCCCTCGGGCAACAACAATACAATTTACTTTATGCCGGCGCCAAACTGATCGGCACCGAAAATACCAAAGCCAAACCGCTGATTATTTCCGGCAACCTGCTTGAAATAAAGCCGGAAGTGTTGCGCAGCACCGATGCCGCGGTAGCCATAAAAGTAACAGTTTCGCAGAAAAATGCCTTTGGCAATGCTACTGCGGTTTTAGCCGCGCAATCGATCTTCGTAAAAATGCCCGGCGCAGATTTCGGCGACGGTAGGGGCGAAGTTCCGGTTTTTTCTACCGTTTCGGCTAACTAAGCCGATTTCTTATTTAGCAGAAAGCATTACCAAACGGTAGGGTTTTCGGCCGAAAAAGTCATTCTAATTAAATACACATTAGCGGAGAAAATTCCCCTCCTCGAAGGGATTATGGGTGGGTAAATGCTCGAAATAACACAAAAAAATAAAAGAAGGTATAAGCTGCTTTGAAGCAGGAAATATTTTCATTTTTAGTCCTGCAGATCTGCGGAATTAAACCCACCCCTAGCCCCCAATGCTGTCAACTTAAGGAAAGAGCTCTTCCGGACATCTTTTGTCCGGAAGCCTTCTGCCCGGGGACATCCGTGTCCCCGTATCCCTACACGCGGACACAGATGTCCGCAGCAGATTTAGTTTCGGACACAGATGTCCGAAACAGCAGTTAAATTCCCTTAAGTTGACAGCATTGCCCTAGCCCCTCCGAGGAGGGGAATTAGTTACTCTACCAAGATTTAATATCGGTAGGTTTTTCGGACGGGAAAGTCGCGCACGCTTAGTTATAACTAACTTAATATCAGCCAGTAAAAAATATTTCTGAAAATAAATTAGGAAAGTTCAGAAAAGCCGGCATACCTTTGTCGCAATAAAATTCTTATCCAGAAAGGTGGAGGGACAGGCCCTTTGATACCTTGGCAACCTAACTTTTAGTTAAGGTGCTAATTCCTGCTCCGCAGCAATGCGGGGGAAGATAAGCAAGATTGAGCAACAACTCGTACCTAAAAAATACAAGCTCTTCTGACTTATCGGAAGGGCTTTTTTTATGCCTTTCCGGTAAGCTTTCTGGATAAGTGGTTTTGAAAAATTTTAACGTTCAACCATAAAAATTCAGAAAGCAATGAAATTAGCAACTACCCTTTTACACAGCATCCCTGTAGATCCGTTAACCGGCGCCATTTCCGTTCCAATCTACCAGACTTCCACGTTCGTGCAGGAAGCGCCCGGCGTAAACCAGGGTTTCGATTACGCCCGCAGCAACAACCCGACCCGCAAAGTTTTAGAAGATTTAGTCGCAGTTTTGGAAGGCGGCACCAACGGATATGCCTTCGCCAGCGGTTTGGCCGCCATCGATGCCGTGGTAAAATTACTTGAATTTGGCGATGAGATTCTGGCGGTAGATGATATTTACGGGGGCGCTTTCCGGCAATTCACGCACATTTTCCAGAAATTCGGCATCAACGTAACGTACGCCGATACCACCAACGTGGAAAACGTGGTTGATGCGATCACGCCGAAAACCAAACTGATCTGGCTCGAAAGCCCGACCAACCCAACCCTGAAAATTTCGGATATCCGGGAGATCGCGAAAATAGCCCAGGCCAACAATTGTCTGCTTTGCGTGGATAATACCTTTGCTTCGCCGGTTAGCCAGAACCCGATAAAACTGGGCGCCGACTTGGTAGTGCACAGCGCCACTAAATACCTGGCCGGCCACTCCGATCTGATCGCCGGAATTGTAGTTACCAAAACCCCGGAATTAGGCGAAAAAATTAAATTCATCCAGAATGCCTGCGGCGCCATTTTAGGCCCGTTCGATAGCTGGCTGACCATCCGCGGAATCGAGACCTTGCCTTTGCGTTTTGATCGCCACAGCAAAAACGCCCAACAAATTGCGGAATTCCTGACCAATGTTGACTGCATTAAAAACGTTTATTACCCGGGTTTGATCGATCATCAGAATTACGAAATCGCGGTAAAGCAGCAAACCCAATTCGGCGGCGTAATTGCTTTCGATCTGGTAGAAGATTCTGCCGAACTTGCTACCCAAATTGTCTGCTCAACTAAACTTTTCAAACTGGCTGAAAGCTTAGGCGGCGCGAAAAGTTTACTCTGCCACCCGGCCACGATGACGCACAAATCCATCCCGCGCGAAAAACGCTACCAAAGCGGCGTAACCGACAGCCTGATCCGCCTTTCTGTTGGCTTGGAAGATGCCCAGGATCTGATCGAAGACCTGAGAAACGTTTTCAAAACGGTAGCTGAAAAGGCTAAAAAAGTAAACCAAACATCCACCCAAAACTAAGCAACCCATGTCCAGAAAAAATTTAACCATTGGCTTGTTCGGTTTTGGCTGCGTGGGTTACGGTCTTTACGAAGTGCTCCACAAAACGCCCGGCCTTCAAACCACCATCAAAAAGATCTGCGTAAAGAACCCGGAAAAAGCACGTCCAATTCCCGGCGAAAACTTCACCTTCGATAAAAACGCTATCCTTACCGATCCGGAAATTAATGTAGTGGTAGAACTGATCGATGATGCGGAAGCGGCTTTTGAGATTGTTTCGGCCGCACTGAAAAGCGGTAAAGCCGTGGTTTCGGCGAATAAAAAAATGATTGCAGAGCATTTCCAGGAATTACTGGATCTACAACGCGAATACAATGTGCCGTTACTTTACGAAGCAGCCTGTTGCGCCAGCATTCCCATAATCCGCAACCTGGAAGAATATTACGACACCGATCTGCTGCAAAGTATTGAAGGAATTGTGAACGGTTCTACCAATTACATTCTCACCAAAACTTTCTCCGAAAACCTGAGCTACGAAACCGCTTTGCGCGAAGCTCAGGAAAACGGTTTTGCCGAATCCGATCCAAGCTTAGATACCCAAGGCGTAGATGCGAAATACAAACTGCTTTTATTGCTGGCACACGCCTTCGGACAGATCGTAAAACCGGAGGAAATTTTCAACTTCGGCATTAATAAACTCAGTGAACTGGATCTGCAATTTGCGAAAGAAAAAGGCTGCAAAATAAAACTGGTAGCGCAGGCATTCAAAAACGAAGACCAAACGATCAGCTGTTTTGTGCTGCCAAAATTCGTAAAGCCCGGCGACAAGCTTTACGGCGTAGACGATGTATTTAACGGTGTAATTACCCAGAACAATTTCTCCGACACGCAATTTTTCGTTGGCAAAGGCGCCGGCGCGTACCCAACCGCTTCGGCTGTTCTCTCCGATCTTTCGGCGCTGACCTACGATTACAAATACGAATACAAGAAACTGAAACAGGCCGAACAATTAATGATCGATAACAACATCGTGCTGAAAATTTTCCTGAGCAGCAGCCAAGCTAAAACCCACGTGCTTTCAACCTATTTTCACAAAGTAGAAGAATCGTATCGGGGCCGGGAAAGCGGTTATTTAATTGGCCTGATAGCGCTGAAAAATCTGCAGAAACTAATCAAGCAGGTTCCGGATGTTTCGGTAATTCTATTTGAAGCGCAGCCGGAAGTAAAAACCTGGAACGTATTGCCAACGGAGTTTTCAGAAATTGCTCCGGAATTTGCAAAACCACAACTCAAACCGGAATACGCTTACTTTATTTAGTCTGGAAAACGCCAGGGTTTTAGCCTTAAAAACTGCCTGAGTTGGTGCTCTAAGCCGTAACAAACTGGCTTCGAAGCATCGGTTCGGGCAGCTTCTTTTTTGCACTTTCTTTAACCCTAAAGAAACCGGTAAGATCCTTTAAAACAAGTGAATAGCAGCAAACTGAAGAAATGATTTTCCCGGCGGACTTCATGTCAATTCGTTCGGAGATACAAACGCGATGTTTAGGCATACTTTCAGTGGGAAGATAAAAATTGAACCTACATTCATTTCAATTTTCTATCAGGCAACTAACCTATTTACAGCTGTTTATGAAGCAATTATACATTATTTTACTATTTATACTCTGCATTGCATCGACCGCGAAGGCTGCCCCCGGTGATACCACAACCGTGCAGGCCCACGTAAAAACCAAGCGGTTACCGGGCGGCGATTACGACACCACTGTTACTTTCCCGTCCGGGGCTACCACTTACCGCAAAATAATTATGACTTTTACTTTGGGCAAATACCAATGCCCGGCCAGTCAGCAATATTGCGGCGACTGGGATTATTCGAAAATGGCTTATCTGGTTACGCCTACGCAAACGCTTGAATTGGGGCGTTTAATTACCCCGTATGCCAATGTTTCCCGGTTTCCCTGGACCTGGCAGCACCGCTTCGAATTCGATGTAACCGATTATGCGCAATATTTAACGGGACCTACTACGCTCCGGATCTCCCCTGTGGGTAACGACGGCTTTACCGTCAGCCTTAAATTCGACCTTATTGAAGGTACCCCGCCGCGCAATGTGGTAGGTATAGAACGTATCTGGAAAGGCAATTTCCGGTACGGCGAGCCTTTATCTTCTATCGAAACTCAGATTGACAGCCGCACTTTCCAGATGCCTGCTACTGCACAGAGTGCCGCTTTAAAACTATACCTTACCGGCCACGGCGACAATGCTGCCGATAATTGCGGAGAATTCTGCCCGAAATATTACCAGGTTAAAGTAAATAACAACTTACTTGCTCAGCAAACCATCTGGCGCGCCGACTGTGGCTCCAACAACATTTATCCGCAAACCGGCACCTGGGTGTTCGATCGGGCTAACTGGTGTCCGGGCGCAGCGGTAAATCCTTACTTTCACCAACTTACGAGTGTAACTCCCGGTTCAAATTTCGACCTGGATGTAAATTTAGAGCCATACGCCTTAGTCGGCTCCCAGGCTTTTTTGTTAACGGAAGGTCAGGTAATTTTCTATGGCGCCCAAACGGTGGCCACGGATGCTTCGGTAGAAAACATTATTTCGCCGTCAAATCATGAAGCTTTTTTCCGCGACAACCAGGTTTGCCAGGAGCCTGAAATTGAAGTGAAAAATACCGGCAGCACTAATATTACTTCCCTGGAAATTGAATATGGTTTACTTAACGGCACGATGCATGTTTACCAATGGCAGGGCTTCCTGGAACCCCACGAAGTAACCAAAATTACCTTGCCAACCATACCGGAAATCCAGAATGTAACCACCAGCAACGTAAAATTTAAAACGCAGATAACCAAAGCCAACGGGCAGCCCGATGCCAACGCACTTAATAACGAACAAAAAAGTACTTTCACCCCGCTGCCCATCTGGCCAAACAACCTGGTTTTCACTTTTAATACCAACCTGGCAAGTTTTCAGGGATTTAACGAAACCAGCTGGAAACTATACGATGCGGCCGGAAACGTGATAAAACAACGCACCAATAACCCAAATCAAACAACTTTAATGGATACTGTGGCCTTGCAGCGCGGCTGTTATCGCCTGGAAATGGAAGATGCCGGTTGCGACGGTATTAACTGGTGGTACTATCAGTATTATCAGCCGAACCCGGGCAATGGCGCGTTTTTGGTCCGGGAAAAAGGCAGGAACAACATGATACCAATGCGCGGCTATTTTAGCGGCAATTTTGGTTGCAGTTTCAGCCAAACCTTCTATGTAGCAAACGCCCTGGGCACCCACAAAGTTAAAGCGCCTTTCGACTTGAATGTATATCCGAACCCGTCCACCGATGTATTACAGGTTCGAATTACCGGTACTGCCGCGCAGATTGCCGCTATAAAATTAACCAACAGCTTAGGCCAGCTTGTTTATGAAGCAAAGGTATCGGGAACCGAAATTCAGATTCCGGTTAAAACTATCGCCTCCGGTATTTATTCGCTTTCTTACACTTGCGGCAAATACCTTATCCAAAAGCAAATAGTAGTAACGCATTAAAAAATTCACCAGAAAAAGGAAGTCAAGAGCTTCCTTTTTTATCAATGCACAGCAATCCTCCATATTTCAGGCTCAGGCAACCAGCCAGAAAATGCTATGGGTTAAGCCTGAAAAAGTAGACAAACAAAAAGGAGAGCTTTTTTTGCTCTCCTTTTGTATCAAAACTGCCACTTACGGCAGAAACGAATATCTTTTGGCTTGCGCCTTATATAGAATTATACGGGGATTTTGCGTTGCAGGTTGCGATCAACAACTAAGGCTTAATTCTTCTGGTTAAACTTTGAGACTTATTGTTTGGAGAAAACAACCACCCCAACCTCACCTTTCTGAGAGGAGTTTCCTCACATGTCGGAATTTAATTGTCTGAACTAGGATCTATAGGATTAAGAGATTAAAGGATTATTTATTTAATGAATTTGTAGGGACAGGGCTTGACCTGTCCGCACGCATTTTTAATTGTTAATTGCTGATTGTTGGTTAATTAAAACTCGAACGCGAAGCGGAGTACGATCTAGTAGCTTTATGAAATACAAGCTAAATTTGCGCTTACGGCAGCAAATTTAGCCGCTGGCTTAGCTTGAGAATCCTACCATCTATGCAATGCACTATTGACTACAAAGGAAAAAAGGTATCACGGTGGTTCTTTTGTCAAACGCACTGTTTGAGCGGTCAGCGAGTTTGCGTTTGACTTGACTTTTTTGGTTCTTTTTGTGTCAAGACAAAAAGAACAAGGAAGCTAGCTATGAAAGAGTAAAAGCTAATAAAGTAGGAAAGAAACTACGAAAGAATGGTAACCTTTATAACTGAAAAACTGCTGTCCGCCGACAAGTTCCTTCGCTAGCGCTCAGGATGACGCAATAATTTATTAGAGCTTTAAAGCTAATTGGTCTACTAACCTGAAGAGATCTCTCCTGACGTCGAGATGACTGGAAAACGGTAAGGTTTAGAGCAGAAAAACTCAAAACCTTATAAAAACAAAAAGGAGAGCTTTTTTTGCTCTCCTTTTCTTTGGTAACTTATTCAGCTCGAAAACCGGATTAAGTTACTTTATACTTCTTATACGGTTAAGCAACCGCTTCGGTTACAGCTGGAATTACAGAAACGTAAGAACGATCTTTTCTTCCTTTTTTAAATTCAACCACACCATCAACCATCGCAAATAAAGTATGGTCTTTGCCCATGCCTACGTTCAGGCCCGGGTGGTGCGCAGTACCGCGCTGACGAACGATGATGTTACCAGCAATTAACTGCTGACCACCGTAAATTTTAACGCCTAAGCGTTTGGAATGCGACTCACGGCCGTTGTTCGAACTACCAGCTCCTTTTTTGTGTGCCATTTTCTTTTACAATTTATTCCAACCGAAGTCAGAAAGGTTTTTAAATTTTTTAACTGAAAATTTCCCGGAAATTAACCGATCGTGTCGATCATTACCTTTGTGAAGTCCTGGCGGTGACCATTCTTCTTCTTATAACCTTTACGGCGCTTTTTCTTGAAAACGATAATCTTATCGCCTTTCACGTGCCCTAAAATTTTGCCAGTCACTTTCAGATTCAGGAATGGTGCACCGATGCTCAGTTTACCATCATTGTCAGTAAGTAATACATTGGCGAACTCAACGGCGTCCCCTTCATTGCCGGAAAGCTTGTTAGTGTAGATGAACTTGCCGCTCTCTACCTTGGTCTGTCGACCTGCGATTTCTACAATTGCGTACATCAGCTTCTATGTAATTTTGATTTAGTCTGCAAAAGTACCACCCATTTTTTACATTACCAAACCGCGCCCATTATATTTTCCTGAGCCCTAAGTATATATATCAAACTGTATATTAAGATGTTCAAAAACTTTCCACAAAGTTGGAATAAAATGGTGTGAATAGAACTTTAATTAGCTGAAAATTAGAGCACTGAATGTTGTGGAGAAAAACCTGTTTTTGTGGATAAATTTTGCCTCTAAACTCCCATAAACCTCCCTATATTTGAATCACCTTTTCGCAAAGCCTTTACCGCTTCCCGAAACAGGCTCCGCCAGAGAGAGATCGATTTGTGAAGTTGGGCGGCTTTTAAAAATCACTGCAATTCATTGACCTTTAAAGCTTTACCAGTTATGGAACCAATTCTGAGAGAAAACCCGAACCGCTTTGTGCTGCTACCAATTCAGTACGACAACGTGTGGAAGATGTATAAACAAGCCCAGGCCAGCTTCTGGACGGCAGAAGAGATCGACCTTTCTTCGGATACCAAAGATTGGGAAAATCTGAACGACGGAGAGCGTCATTTTATCTCTCACGTGCTGGCTTTCTTTGCTGCTTCCGACGGCATTGTAAACGAAAACCTGGCCGTGAATTTTATGCAGGAGATCCAGATCCCGGAAGCGCGTTGTTTCTATGGTTTCCAGATCATGATGGAAAACATTCACTCCGAAACCTATTCGCTCCTGATCGATACCTACATTAAAGACAACAAAGAGAAAGACCATTTATTCAACGCGCTGGAAACGGTACCTTGCGTAAAGAAAAAAGGCGAATGGGCGCTTAAGTGGATCAACTCCGAAAACTTTACCGAACGTTTAATTGCGTTTGCCGCCGTAGAAGGTATTTTCTTCTCTGGTTCTTTCTGTTCTATTTTCTGGCTGAAGAAACGCGGTTTAATGCCAGGCTTAACCTTCAGTAACGAACTGATTTCCCGCGACGAAGGACTTGCACTGCGATTTCGCCTGCTTGTTATATTCCATGCTGGAAAATAAACTACCGGAAAGCCGCGTGCAGGACATTATTAAAGATGCCGTAACCATTGAACAGGAATTCGTAACCGATGCCCTTCCGGTTTCTTTAATCGGGATGAATGCCGCCCTAATGAACCAGTACATCGAGTTCTGCGCCGACCGTTTATTGGTAGCCTTAGGCTGCAGCAAAGTGTACAACGCCACCAACCCGTTCGATTTCATGGAAATGATCTCCCTGCAGGGCAAAACCAACTTCTTTGAAAAACGCGTGGGCGAATACCAGAAAGCCGGCGTAATGAGTGAGCGTAGCGACAACATGTTCTCATTAGATGAAGACTTCTAAGCTGCTGCGTTTCAAGAGAACGCCAATTCACGCCTGGAAAAAAGCTTCATTCGCCAAGCTAGCGGCTGCCGAAACCGATGCTGAGAGCAAACCAAAGCAGGATTAGCAAGCTGTAAGCAACTGCCAGCTGCTCTAAAATCGCTCCAACAGCTCTTTCGGATTGGTAACCAATTGCTCCAGTTGCTCTTTCGGATTTGTAATCCGAAAGCACCTACTATAAGGATTTGTAATCCGACTTTTTCTGCCTCAAAACATAGCGTTTTATAGCAGATGGCAGTGCAAGGCGGATTACAAATCCGCAGTTAAGTCCTCCCGGATTACAAATCCGGAAGAGCAAAAGAGCCGGAGTACGATTCCAGCCTAAAAACGAATACTACTTTCAATTAAAGTTTAACCCTACCGCTATGAATAAAGCCAAAGTGATCGAAACCATGAGCAGCCTTCCGGAAGAATTCAGAGCCGAAGAACTGATCGAAAAACTTTTGTTCCTGGAGAAAGTGGAAAAAGGAGCGCAGGAAGTGAAAGAAGGCAAAACAACTTCTTTTAAGGAAACGGAAATAGTCTTTAATATCTCCTTGAATTAGGATTCCCGGGTCTGGCTCAGATGAAAGAGGAAGCACTTTCGTAAAAGAATAAAAAGCAAAGCCATGAATAAAGCTAAAGTAATCCAAACGTTAAGCAGCCTTCCTGAAGAATTTAAAACCGAAGAATTGATCGAAAGGCTCTTATTTATTGAGAAAGTAGAAAAGGGTTTGCAGGATGCGGCAGAAGGAAAAACGATTCCTTTTGAGGAAGTGAAAAAACGCTTTGAAGACAAATGGCAGAAAGGCGCATAATAATTTCTGAAACCGCTTACACCGATCTTGATAAAAATCCATACCAATTGTAACTGCCGAATAACTGGTTTAACCAGAGCAGCAGCAGTATCAACGTTCGGGTACCGCCCGGAAATTTAAATTGTTCAGTAGGTCTTAGTTCCGAAGTTCAAAAACACTAATAAAATGAAATTAAATAAAGTCACGGTTTCCAAGGCTTTGGATAGCCTCCCGAAAGAATTCAAAATGAGCGATCTGTACGAAAAGATCAACTCGGTTCGGGATGCAGAAAAGGTACGGATAAGACCAGGCGAATGCCGGACCATTCCGTTTGAAGAAGCCAAGATCCGTTACAATATTAAATAAGCTAAAATCAGAAAATACCACCACTTTTCAACCCCAAAACCCTACCGCTTTTGGAAAAATTTTGCACGAAAAACGGTAGGATTTTAAAGCAAAAAAGTAAAATCCCCGTAAAAGCTTTTAACTATATAGTAATCTGCTTTTAGACCACTAGTACCAACAATGAATTTAGAAACAGGCCTTTCCAGCCTGCGAAAACCATTAAAAGAGGAAGAATATGTTAGTAATAAAAAGAGACGGCCGACGCGAGTCGGTAAAGTTTGATAAGATTACGGCCCGGATAGAAAAGTTGTGCTACGGCCTGCACATGGATTTTGTGAGCCCGATTGAGGTGGCCAAAAAAGTGATTGATGGTATTTACGATGGCGTAACCACCGTAGAGCTCGATAACCTGGCGGCGGAAATTGCCGCATCGCATGACCACCAAGCACCCGGATTACGCTATTCTGGCGGCCCGGATTGCGATTTCCAACCTGCACAAGGTTACCAGCCAAGTCGTTCTAGCAACACCATGAAACGGCTTTACACCTACGAAGACCCGAAAACCGGCGAAAATGCTTCGTTGCTTTCCAAAGAAGTGTACGAAATAATCCGGAAACACGCCGCCTTGCTGGATTCCAGCATTATTTACGACCGCGATTATAACTACGATTATTTCGGTTACAAAACCCTGGAGCGTTCTTACTTGCTGCGCCTGATGGTAAAATTGTAGAGCGTCCGCAGCACATGCTGATGCGGGTAGCCATTGGTATTCACAAAAACGACATCGAATCGGCCATTGAAACTTATAACCTGATGTCGGAGAAATGGTTTACGCACGCTACGCCAACTTTATTTAACGCCGGTTCGCCGAAGCCGCAGCTTATCTTCCTGCTTCCTGCTAACCATGAAAGACGACAGCATTGCCGGTATTTACGATACGCTGAAAAACTGCGCCCTGATTTCGCAGAGTGCCGGTGGTATTGGTTTAAGCGTCCACGGCATCCGGGCAACGGGTTCTTATATTAAAGGCACCAACGGTACTTCTAACGGTTTGGTACCCATGCTGAAAGTGTTTAACGACACGGCCCGCTACGTAGACCAGGGCGGTGGTAAACGCAAAGGTGCTTTTGCGATTTATCTAGAGCCTTGGCACGCCGATATTTTCGAATTCCTGGATTTGCGCAAGAACCACGGTAAAGAAGAAATGCGCGCCCGCGATTTGTTCTTCGCCCTCTGGATCCCGGATCTTATTCATGAAGCGCGTGGAAGACAACGGCGACTGGAGCTTGTTCTGCCCGAACGAAGCGCCTGGCTTGGAGAGTGCTGGCGGCAAAGAATTTGAAATGCTTTATGAGAAATACGAGAGAGAAGGCCGTGCCCGCAAAACCATTAAAGCGCAGGAACTGTGGTTTGCTATTCTGGAAGCCCAGACCGAAACCGGTACGCCGTACATGCTGTTTAAAGACCACGCCAACAGCAAGATCTAACCAGCAGAACTTAGGTACCATTAAGTCTACGTAACTTGTGTACCGAAATTATGGAGTACACCGGCGCCGACGAAATTGCGGTTTGTAACCTGGCTTCTCTGGCTTTGCCGCGCTACGTAAGACGAAGAGCAACGGCAAGAAGTGGTTCGACCACCAGAAACTGTACGAAGTAACTTACCAGGTAACCAAAAACCTGAACAAGGTTATCGATATT
Organism: uncultured Cytophagales bacterium; assembly: GCA_963751205.1. Classification (GTDB taxonomy): domain Bacteria; phylum Bacteroidota; class Bacteroidia; order Cytophagales; family Hymenobacteraceae; genus Adhaeribacter_A. Next base: position 270,753 of record CAVVTI010000002.1, read on the forward strand.
AACTATTACCCGGTTCCGGAAGCCAAAAAATCGAACATGCGCCACCGGCCAATTGGTTTGGGTATGCAGGGCTTAGCCGATACGTTTATTCATTTGCGCATGCCGTTCGAAAGCGAAGAAGCGGCAGCAACTGAACAAAGAAATTTTCGAAACCATTTACTTCGCGGCCATGACGGCTTCTAAAGACCTGGCTAAGAAAGACGGTCCGTACGAGACCTTCGAAGGTTCGCCGATTTCGCCGAGGTATTTTCCAGTTCGATATGTGGGGCGTAACGCCGGAGTCGGGCCGTTGGGATTGGGAAGCTTTGCGCAACGAAGTAGTAGAGCACGGCGTGCGCAACTCTTTATTGGTAGCGCCAATGCCAACCGCTTCTACCGCGCAAATATTGGGTAACAACGAAAGCTTCGAGCCTTATACTTCTAATATTTACGTGCGTCGCGTACTGAGCGGTGAGTTTATGGTGGTGAACAAGCACCTGCTGAAAGACCTGATCAAGCTGGGCATCTGGAACGATAACATGAAGAACCAGATTATTTCGGCCAACGGTTCGGTCCAGAATATCCCGAACATTCCGCAGAACATTAAAGATCTGTACAAAACGGTATGGGAAATTAAGCAGAAAACCATTATCGATATGAGTGCCGACCGTGGCGCGTACATCTGCCAGAGCCAGAGCTTGAACCTGCACGTACAGAACCCGAACTTCGGTAAACTGACTTCGATGCACTTCCACGCCTGGAAACGCGGCCTGAAAACCGGTATGTATTACCTGCGTACCAAAGCCGCCGTAGATGCCATCAAGTTTACGGTAGAAAAACAAGCCGCCGAAACCCTGGAACCAATGATCAACGCCAAAGTTGAAGCCAACCAGGGATATTCTGATATGCAATGTAGTTTGGATAATCCGGATGCTTGTGAGGCTTGTGGTTCGTAATTGAAATTGATTGAAATTAAAAAAGGGAGCTCAGAAATGGGCTCCCTTTTTTAATTATTGTATTTTCTAAAACTTCAGAAATAGCAATTTTAAAAACGTAAACGCTATGTTATTTTTTCCTTATATTTGGGGCACGCCTTTTACCTTCAACTTTACTATTTTGATAAAGCTGCTATTCTATTTTCTTTTAATTGCCGCTACAACCCTTCCCGGGCAAGCACAATGGGTTATTCAACCAACTCCTTTACCTGCCAATAAATATATTTTAGGAATTAATGTTGTAGATAATAATACAGTTTGGGCTATAAGTTTTTATGATCAGTTAATTCGAACAACAAACGGAGGTGCCTCCTGGACCGTTCTAAATATTAACAACCCAAGCTTTACCAGCGATTATTATATTCGCTCTCTATTCGCTTTAGATGCCAATACTGCCTGGATTGTAGCTACTGATTTTCAAAGCGTGTCTAATAATAACTATGTATCTAAAGTATTTAAAACCACTAATGGAGGACAGACCTGGTCTCATCAGTCTACAGCTTACCCAAACACACCTAGCTGGTCGCATTTCATTTATTTTTTCGACGCAAATAATGGCGTAACGGGAGGCAATGCAAATGGTGGTTACTTCGAGATTTATACCACTTCCAACGGCGGAGCTAATTGGACACGAGTGCCTTCCACAAATCTACCCCCTCCTACTCAAAATGACGCAAGCGATTATGCAATTCATTTTAAAGCAGGAAATACTGTCTGGTTTGGTGCAAAACAAATGCGGGTTTTTAAATCTATAGATCAAGGCTTAACCTGGACTGTTAGTAATACCGGATTCCCAATTTTGGCCCAGGGTTATAATGAGGTTGAAGCAATTGCTTTTACGGATCAGAATAATGGACTAGTTGCTGTTGGCTCAGATTTAAGAAGAACAATTGACGGCGGGAATACCTGGACGTCTGTAAATTATACAGGTCCATTTTTTGATACTGATCTTAAAGCTGTTCCCGGCACTACAAATACTTTTGTAAGTGTTAATAGTTTTGCTAATAATCCTGGTTCATCTTATACTGCTGATGGCGGAAATACCTGGATCAGCCTGGAAAACACGATTTTACACAATAATGTCACATTCTTAGATAGACATACTGGCTGGAGTAGTGGGTTAGGCAAAATGCATAAGTTTACAGGTAATCCGCTAAGTATTTCTAAAGATATAGCTGCTGCTTCGGACTTTACTATTTCCCCCAACCCAAGCACTGGAATCTTTAATGTTTCGGGAGGGCTCCCTGTGCAAACATTTATAGTGGAAGTATATAATTTGACTGGCTTGAAAGTGGCGCAACAACAAAGCCAGCCATTTCGGCCAACCAAAATAAATCTTAGCAATCAACCAAAAGGTATTTATTTGGCAAAGATTTTAAGTAATAGCCAGATTATTACGAAGAAAATTGTTTTGCAATAATGATTTTCTAAATGGTTAAACAAAAAGCCCGGCGCATCAGCACCGGGCTTTTTACTTTTTCAGGCCTAAACCATAGCGTTTTGAAACCTGCTGCAAAAAGCTTTCATATTTTTTTCCTGATACAGGCAACCAATTGATGTTAAAATTCGACAAGGTATTAATTCAATAACTCTAATCTATGAAAACACTTACCGCGCTTTTATGCAGCTTTTTCCTGGGAATTTCTGCTCTTCAAGCACAATGGGCCAACTACCCGGATCCGCTATTTTCCAATTCATATGTACAAAGCGTTCAGGTGCTGGATGCCAATAACATCTGGGCCGTTTCCGGTGGCCTGAATGTAGTAAAAACGACGAACGGCGGACAAAGCTGGACAGCCATGCCAATTAACGATCCGACCATGGTAGATTATTTCATTGTATCGCTCGCGGTTATAGATCAGAATACAGCCTGGATAACTGCAACTAAAAAACTTTTCTCTCCTGGCAGACCCAGGATCTATAAAACAACTAATGGCGGCAGTACCTGGCAACACCAGTCTACGGCCTACAGCGCGGTAACCACTTATGAACAAAGTACATTTGCCAATTATTTTTTTGATGCGAATAATGGCGTAAACATTGGCGAGAAACATTTTCCAATTCCGGGCTCCCAGGGGTATTATAGCGCCGTCGAGATTCTGACAACTATAGATGGAGGCGCAAACTGGACAGAGGTGCCGCCGGCCAACATGCCGGCACCCGTTCTGAGCGAAGCAGTGTACCAAAGAAGCTTTTCAGTAATCGGCGATACAATCTGGCTTGTGGCTCACAGCGGCGGCAAAGTCAATGTTTACAGATCTTCTGACAAAGGCCATAGCTGGACCAGGTTAGATCCCGGCCTTCCTAATCAAACTGGCTTGGTTTACTTTGCAATTGCCTTTGCAGATGCCAGCAACGGAATCGTGACAGACAGATACAACATAAGGCGCACAACCGATGGTGGTAACACCTGGACTACCGTAAACACCACCGGGACTTGGAATGCCTTTGAAATCGCGCACGTTACGGGCACTGCCTCTACTTACATCAGTGGAGCAGGCCTCTTTTCCCCTGATAGAGGCTCGTACATTTCCCACGATCACGGTGCAACTTGGACTACATTAGAAACTACCAACCGGCATTTTGACTTCAATTTCAAAAATCCGACAACAGGTTGGTCGGGCAGCGAAAATATGATGCTTAAATTCAACGCTACTTCCTTAGGCATCAAAACGGAAATTGCCAACCTGAACAGCTTCCTCATTTATCCGAATCCGGCAAAAGGAATTTTCAAGGTTACGCCTGCTTCTAGCAAACCATTTAGCATGGAGATTTATGACCTGCTTGGTAATAAAATAAAAGCACAGAAAGGCAATGCCTTCGGACAAAATGTAATTGACTTAACTGGAAACGCCAAAGGTGTGTATCTGCTGCACCTCATCACTGGCGAAAATCAGATTATAGAAAAGCTTGTACTTCAATAAATGGTATGTCAGTTAACTGGTATGCATATTCTTAAAAAGCCCGGCGCATCTGCACCGGGCTTTTACTTTTTCAGGCCTAAACCATAGCGTTTTAATACGCCGCCACAAACTTACTGATCGCCTCGGCCACCACCTGGTTTAGCGTGGTGTTTTTCTGAATAGCAACCAAAGCGGCTTTCTTATGCAGTTCCGGGTTTATGCGTACGTTAAACGTTCCTTTAAAAGCTTTCTGCGGTTCTTTGCCTACTTCTTTGCACAGCTCAATATAACCATCAACCGCTTCCCGGAAGGAGTTTTCCAGTTCATCGGGGGTAGTGCCTTCGAAGGTAACTATGTCGGTAACCAGTTCTACTTTGCCAAAAAAAATGCGGTCTTCGGCGCTGTATTCTACGCTGCCTATGTAACCATTATGGTTTAAGATATTGCTCATTGTTTCTTTCCTTTCAAAATTTTGGCCTTTCAAATCTCCAGGTTTTCCATAATTATTTTTTACTGGTAAGCTTTCAGAATGCTGCCCGGGTGCGGTTCGTGCAGATAAATAATAGTTTTGCTTTCTGTATGCACAAAGGCCCTGCGGCTGCCCCGGTTTTTCCGCCAGCTTTCAGTTCGTAGCCAAAAGCATTCATTAAAGTAGTTGCTTCTTTCCAGGTAAAATCCTTAGGCTTCGATTTAATGCGGGCTATAAGCTTTTCCAGTTTGCTCATATTACCTTTTACAATTGCAACTACATTTTAGTTGCTAAAGATAGCAAGTTTTTCTCTTCAGGGCATATTTTTAATAGAAAAGTAAAAAGCCCGGCGCATCTGCACCGGGCTTTTTACTTTTTCAGGCCAAAACCCTAGCGTTTTTCACCGGACTTATGTTTATTTTTCGTCGGCTACGGGTTAAACGCAATTCACCAAATAAAACCGGAAATAATAGTTGGGAAATTAAGGCTTTCGTAGTGGTATTAACTCTAAAAAGAAAACCCCTGACACCGTCTCACCTTATGAAACACACTTTCCAGGATGGTTTCGGAAATACCATTCTTGACTTAGAATACGTTGAGGCAGGCAATTATATTTATGCTGCTTTTTACGGGTTTCAATCCTTACGTGTATTAATGAAGGCCAGCGAACTGGCACTCAGGATCCTGCAGGAAAAAGCCTGTACCAAATTCCTAAGCGATAATTCCCAGATGGTGGGAGGCAAAGATTTCGGTTATGACTTCATCCTGAAAAACTTTGCGCCCCGGGCTATTGCAGCCGGTTTAAAACACTTTGCTTATGTTTCGCCACCTGAAATTGGGAATCATCAAACTGTAAAGAAGCTGGAAGTTACATTTCCGCCGGAGCTGGAATTTATGATCTTCGATACCGTAGAAGATGCGCGGCATTGGTTGCTGCACCGTTAAATCTCAAAACTTTCCAGACCTGCTACCATAAAAACAAGCCCGCTGCCTCCGCATCGGGCTTTTACTTTTTCGGGCCCAAACCCTACCGCTTCTCTAACCAAAGTACCAGTAAGGGGAACAATTCTGAAAAACAGAAACGCAGTGTTATATTCTTTCCTACCTTTGCAAAAAAGCCTTAATCTTAACTTCATTGCTTTGAAAAAACTTCTATTCTTTTTCCTGTTAGCTGCAATAACAGGTCTTCCCGCGCAGGCGCAGTGGGTTAACCAGCCACTGTCCCTGCCAGCCAATAAAACCATTTTCAATATTAATGTGGTAAATGCCAATGTGATTTGGGCCGAAGTATTTTATGATCAGCTCATTCGTACCACCAATGGCGGCGCCACCTGGTCGGTTATAAATATTAACCACCCGGATTTTACCAGCAATTATTATATCCAGTCGGTTTATGCGTTAGATGCCAATACTGCCTGGATCACGGCCACCGATTTTCAAAGCCTGCCAAATAACGGCTTTGTTTCAAAGGTTTTTAAAACCACCGATGGCGGCATAACCTGGGTTCATCAGGCTTCGGCGTATCCTAACCCCAATGCGCTGGTCAATTCCTGGTCTAACTTTATTTATTTTTTCGATGCGAATAACGGAATTACCGGCGGCGACGGAGCTTATGGCCACGACCGGTACTTCGAGATCTATACTACCACAGATGGCGGATCGAGCTGGCACAGAGTACCGCCCGGCGACCTGCCGGTACCTACCGTTTACGATGCCAGTGACCTGACCGGGATCCATTGTAAAGTTGGCAATACCGTCTGGTTTGGAGCAAACCAAATGCGGGTTTTCAAATCTACCAATAGAGGCGCTACCTGGACTTATAGCAATACTGGTTTTGCCATTCCGCCGGTAGGTTTTACGGAAGTAGAACAGCTGGCCTTCGCGGATCAGAATAATGGGTTAATTTCGGTTGGAACTAACTTAAGAAAAACAACTGACGGCGGGTTAACCTGGAGCCCCGTTAATTACACCGGCCCGTTTTATACTTCGCATCTTGCCGGCGTTCCGGGCACCACCAACACGTTTGTTAGCGTAAGTTATTCGGCTACCAATCCTGGTTCGTCTTATACCACCGATGGCGGAAATACCTGGACGGCCATAGAAAACTCCATTCGGCATCAAAAGGTAGCATTCCTGAATAAAACAACCGGATGGTCTTCAGGCGTAAATGCCATGAATAAGTACACCGGCAACCCGGTTGGTATTGCAAAAGCTATTTCAGCTGCTTCCGGCTTTCATGTTTATCCTAACCCAAGTGCCTCCGGTACATTCTTTATTGAGCCAAAAGGGCGGCAGCCTTTTAAGCTTGAGGTTTATGACCTTACCGGCAACAGAATTTCGGTTCAGCAGGAAAATAGGTTGGGCAAAACGGTTTTGGATCTGAGCGAAAAAAGTAAAGGAATTTATCTGCTACATATTCTGAATGGTGAGCAACGTCTGGTTGAAAAGATCGTGCTTCAATAGTTGTTTATCAATACTTATTAGCGTTAAAAAGCCCGATGTTTACGCACCGGGCTTTTTACTTTTTCGGGTCTAAACCCTACCGCTTTTTCAGTTACAAACCAGCAATATCAACTTTCAGGATGTTGCCTTTGGTTTTCTTGCCTTCGTTGGAGATATACAATTCACCGGTCGGGCTGAAAGCGATGCCTTCGGCTTTGTAGAATTCGGAATTGCTGATCTTGTAGCGGCTTTTGATGTTGCCTCTTGGGTCTAACACAATGATCTGGGCATTTTTAGCGTCGGTTACATACACGTTGCCAGTTACCGGGTGCACCTGCACTTCCGATGGCATGATGGTCTTTTCGTCGGCCTTTTTGGCCGCAAAAATTGAATGCCCGAAAGCGATCTTGTAAACCGGCGCGGCGGCCAGTTTTTTGGTAGCCAGATCGAAGCTGTAAATACCTTTGTAGGCATTGCTGTTAGAATCGCGGTCTTTTACGGCCAGCAGCAAGCGGTTATTTTTGGCATCGTAACCCAGGCCTTCCAGGTTGTTTTCGGCAGTGAAACTGGTGGCGTGTTCGCTTACGTTTGGCTTGGCATTTTCAATATTATCTACCTCAAACAAATGGCCGTCGGCGCGCAACACGTAGGCAGTTTGGCCTACCAGCGCCAGGCCTTCGTAGTCGCCGGGACCGGCAAAATCTATTTCGCGTTCTATTTTAGAAGTGGCGGTGTTATAAATAAAAATGGTGCCTTGTTCGTCCTGCACACAGGCAAAGCGGTTCGGGCCCAAATAGGCAATCCCGGAAACTTCGCGCAATACATCGGGCACTTCCCATTTGGCAATTACTTTTACCGCCGTGGAAACAGCTTCTTTACCGGCTTTACTTTTTTTGCCTTTATCGGTAGCGTTTTCCCAGAGGGTTTCCGGCTGGAGCATTTCGGAGGCTTCGCTCACGAGAAAAAATGCGGATAAACTTAATCCTATAATTCCTGCTGCTATCTTTTTCATCTTTGAATCTTTATTTTGAAAGCGTGACGGAAAATGAATTCCGGCGCTTTTGGTTCATGAAGGGTAATGCTGAAAAACGTGTACCTTAAAAGGGAAGTTTGGTTTCTTTGCCGTCGGCGCTGAAAACCAGTTCTTTATTTAAAATAAACCACCGCGATAGCTCAACTTCGTAATAGGTTTGGCCGTTGTATTCGATCTTTTCGGCTTCGTCCAGGTTGTAGCTGCCGTAGTTTTGTTTTATAGCATTTGCTACCGGGGCCGGCACTTCGGCATTGGTTATCTCCTGCTTCAGCATCAATAATTTGCCGGAAGCATCTAAAACCGCGCCGCGTTCGGTAGTGCCTTGTTCAAATTCTACTTCATATTTATCGTTCAGTTTTTCCCAGCCGGCTTTCTGCGCATCGGTAAACTGGTTTTTAAAGCTGTTCATGACTACCGATGGAACTTCGGTTTCTTTTATTTCCTGCGCCATTGCGAAGAAGGAAAAAGTGCTTAAGGCCAGGGCTAAGGTTAATGCTTTCATAATGGTATGGTTTGGATTTTTCGTTAATTTCTGAATCAAAGGTCGGGAGGGAAACCGGAAGGAATTGGGAAGGAATGGGGGTTTGGAAAAGTTTTTGATTTTTATTTACCTTGAGAGTTAGTGAAGGGGCTCATTGGCGGACAGCAGGTTTCTGACGAAAAGTATTAGCGCTTTCTGTTTGTCATCTCGACGATGGGAGAGATCTCATCAGGGTGGTGGTTAAGTTGACTTTTTAGGGTTGAAATTATACCGTTTTCAAACCAACTTTAAACTCTTAACTCATACCTTTTAACTTTCAATTTAGCTTTCTCCCTCAAGCCGGGCGGCTTCGTTTCTGCGTTCGCGGCTGCACCCTTTCCTTTGCTTACGCAATTTTGCTGCGCAAAAATCGGAAAGTGCGGAGGCCGCTCTCACAGAAACTGGTATCATTTCTTCTTTGTAGCGCGCTTTTTATCTGCTTTAGCGTTTCAGGAAACGCTGCGCTGGCGATATGCGTGAAATCAGCAAAAGGAATGGTAGACACGGCTCTAAAAATCAAAATAAAGTTGGGAAAAAAACTCCCTCCCCTGAATTAGGGGAGGGTCGGGGTGGGGTTAAACCAAACCATAAACCGGTGCTTATTTCCCTGAAAATTGTAGGCAATCCGGAAACCATAAAGATCGGCAATGGCTTTAACGATGGCCAGGCCCAGGCCGGTGCTTTGCGGTGATTGTTCGCCTTTGAAAAAACGGGAGAAGATCTGCTCCTGGTTTAAAGCTGGGCCGGAGCCGGAATTTTCTACGATCAGATTTCCGGGGGTTAGCTGAATGGTTACTACGCCGCCGGAAACGTTGTGGGTAATGGCATTTTTCAGGAGGTTGGTAACCAATATCGTGGCCAGATCGGGATTCATTTTGGGTTTAAGAATTCCCTGTTCATTTAAATGTAAGTTAATATTCCGGTGTTCGGCCAATTGGGCAAAATCTTCCAGCAGCTTTCTTACCAGGTTGTTGAGGTCTGTTTCAGCTACTTCCGGAAACTGGCGGTTTTCTATTTTAGAAAGCTGGGAAAGCGATTTATTCAGGCGGGTAGAACGTTCCAGATTGTTGACGACGGCGGCCAGGATCTGCAGTTGATCTTCGGTTAAGCTTTCTTTTTCAATGAGCAGTTCAAGCTTGTTTAAGCTGATAGCCAGTGGGGTTTGCAATTCGTGGGAAGCATTTTCGATGAATTGTTTCTGGCTGTTGAAGGCGGCAATGTTGCTTTGGATAAGCTTCTGAACGGTATCGTTGAGCAGTTTGAATTCTTCGATGGTGGTTTTGTTTGTTTTGAAATGCTTTCCGTCTTCCAGCCTGAATTTTTGCAGCCGGTTTAATAGTTGGTAAAATGGTTTCCAGATCTTCCGGAGCAATACGTTATTCAGAATTAAAATAGTAGCCACCAAACCCACGTATAGCCAAACCAGCGAATAAAGCAATTCACTGATCAGGTCGTCTTCTTCCACCATGGAGGTGATGAGCTGCATTTCGTAATAGCGGCCGTTGGGGTGGCGGAAGGCGGTGCGCAGTAACCGGACCGGCTCGAAATCTTCTTCGTTTTCCATGTACATGAGCGTGTCTACAAATTTATCTTTATAGGCCGCGGCTTGGGCAAACGGGAGCTCTTTTATGGTGTAGTAACCGGCTTCAAATTCCGGATGGTTCAGGATAGTAGTATCTGAGGCGGCTTTGCGGATTACCAGTATTTTCTGATTTTTTAAGCCATCGTCCATGCTGTCGTAAATTTCGTCTAGCATGGCATAGTAGAACAGGCCGGCCCAGATGGTAATGATGAGGAGCAGAAGGCCCGCAAAATACGCCGACGTGTAGTTAAGCAATTTCATTCGGCCAGCAGTTTATACCCGATGCCGTAAATGGCCTGGATCTCAATTTCAGCCTGGCTGTCTTTTAGTTTTTTGCGCAGGTTTTTGATCTGGGAATAAATGAATTCGAAGTTATCGGCTTCGTCTATCTGGTCGCCCCACACGTGTTCGGCCAGGGCAGTTTTGCTTACCAGCCGGTTTTTATTGGTAACCAGGTAAAGCAACACATCGAATTCCTTGCGGTTTAACGGCAGTTCTTTTCCGTTTACTTTCACGGTGTGGCTTTCCGGATCGATAGTTACGTTATTCAGGATCACTTCGTGGCTGCCTTCAAATTTTTTCCGGCGCAGCACCGATTTTACCCGCGCATGCAATTCGGCCATGTGAAAGGGTTTCGGCAGGTAATCGTCGGCGCCTAAATTCAAACCGGCCACTTTATCGTCAATAGAATTTTTGGCGGAAACGATGATCACGCCGTCGGTTTTCTTGAGTTTTTTGAGTTCCTGCAGAATTTCCAGACCGTTGCCGCCGGGCAGCGAAATATCTAATAAAATGCAGTCGTATTCGTAAAGGCTTACTTTTTCCAGGGCATCATCGAAGTTGGCGGCCGTTTCTACCAGGTATTTTTCCTTTTGCAGCGACGTTACGATGTTGTCCAGCATTTCCGGTTCGTCTTCAATTACCAGTATTTTCATTGCAGTTTCGGGAGGTTCGGTTTGGGTAAAGTAAACGCAGAAATCCGGAAAGATGTGGGAATTTATGGGAAAGACACAAGTATCAGGATTCGGATCTAAAAACTTAAGGTTTTTGAAATGCTAAAAACGGTAGGGTTTGGGCATAAAAAAGTCCGCATCAGAAATCTAGTGCGGACTTAATTTGATTCTGATAAATACTTTTCGCAGCTATAAACACCCCTCCGTGAGCTACGCTCGCAAACTCAAACTCCCGTTTGGTTTGTCCTAAAGGGGAGAGTCCGCCAGAAGGGAATCCCCTACTTTTCGGTGGTTAAACGCTACCGTTTTTATTTTCAAAAGCCTCCTCATTTACCAGAACCACGGATAATCTTTGAGTGGCTTTTTGAGGTAGATGGCTTTTATGGTTTTGCCCTGCTGCACGCCGTTAACCAGCAGCTTATCGTTCACTAATTTGTAAGTACCTACAAACGCCGAAGCGGAATCTACTGCCCGGTTTTCCACTTCGTTCTTAAGCTTTAAGTAAGTCTTTACCGAATCGTTGGCGGCGTTCCATTTTACGACCATGTTGGTGGGTTTGGTATTGGGTTCGTAGGTCCGGATGCTGTTCCAGCGGGCTTGCGGCTCCAGGTAAATGTGCTGGTAAAATTTATCGCCAAGCTTAGGCAAAACCGGTTGGTTGTTTACTTCCAGTTGCTGCAATTCGAAGCCGCCGGTTATTTTGTTTATCTGGTGGTAGGTAGGCGCATATTTCTGCCGGATCTTTTTATTAATGGTGGAAGCTGAATAAAGCACCATGGCCCCGATCACCAAACCTTTTCCCAAGAGCCGGGCTTTCCGGGCAAAATTGTTCAGGCTGATGATTTGGCCGGCTTCGGCCATGCGTTTAAAGAAAGCTATAATTTCCGCTTTCCGGGAATAAACCAAATACAGGTTGCCCAGGAAAATAATGAACGAAACGATCAAAGTAAAGCCTGAAACGCGGTTAAAAGCATTTACAATAAACACGTTGGCCGAAACCGGCAGCAGCAGCACAGCGCCCAGGAAATACGTGCGGCGGAACAAAAGCATTAAGCCCGGAATTAGCTCCATGAGGCCCAGAAAAATGATCTGTACCGTAGACCTTCCGAAAAAATACCAGGTCAGGTAGAAGGAACTGAGTTCGCCTAATTTGGTATCCTGGGCCAGGTAGGTAATGTCGAAAAAGCGGTTGAAAAGTTTGCCGGTGCCGTAAAAGAACATCAGGTAAGCCAGGGCATATCTGATAAACGACAGGGTGTAATATTCCAGCGTTGGCAGGTCATTTTTCCGGCGGAAGAATCTGGTAGCCACTATAGGTATTACCAGAATAATGATCAGGAAAAAAACCAAACTGATCTCATTGGTGATAATTTTTTCGGCAGCACTATCGTCGCGGGTTCCCAGGAGGCTTAACAGGGTAAAAACCAGGTAAAAATAAAAGATCGGAAAAGTAAGGGCTGCAATAAGGGCACCGGTATAGTAATACCACGTCGATTTCGGATTCATTTTAACAGATTTAAAGACTGCCCGAATTTTAAAAGCCGGCTACCTGACCCGGGAGCATTCCGGCGGAAGTAAAAATAACTTAAAAACCCGGACCGGCCGCACCAGATTTTTACTTTTCCGGCCGCTCAAACCTAAATAAAACCGCTAAATTGCAGCAATGGCTACCTTAGAGCAAACCTGCAAAAGCTGCGGCAACGTTTTTACCGGAAAATTCTGCAACCAGTGCGGCGAAAAGGTCTATACCGACCACGATAAATCGCTGGGCCATATTCTGGAGGAAGGTTTCCATTTTATTACTCACTTCGAAGGCAAATTCCTGGTTACCTTAAAAACGCTTTTCCTACAACCCGGTAAACTTTCTGACGATTATAGTTTCGGTATCCGGAAAAAATATTTTAAACCGCTTTCTTTTTTCCTGATGCTGGTAGTGTTGTACCTAATTTTTCCCATGTTCCGGGGCCTGAACATGGATCTGCAGGATCATTTGCACAACGGCTATTATGGAGATTTTGGCACAGAAAAGATCAAAGCTATTATGGCGGCCAAAAGCTGGAACCTGGAGCAGGTTACCGATAAGTATCACGCAATATCCGCCAAAGTTTCCAAGTTCCTGCTCTTCATTATTATTCCGGTAATGGCACTCTTTAACTGGGGCGTGCTCCGCAAAAAGAAACGGGTATTGTTCGACCATTTCATCTTTGCCACGGAAACGGCCTCTTTCTTTTTACTTTGGGGTTTCCTGTTGCTGCCCCTGCTTATGTGGCCGATCATTAAATTATTTGTTGCCTTTGAAGCCGGCCATCTTTTTCACGGGGAAGCGATAACTGCCATTTTGCTGCTTATCCCGTTTTACTTTTTCTTAACTAAAGCCGGTCGCCGGTTTTACCGATTCACGAAAATAGGCGCTCTGGCTTTTTCAGTGGCTTACGGCAGCGTTTTCACAATATTTATCCTGACAGTGTATAAATTTTTGCTGTTCCTTATTTCGATCCAGTTCCTGCGGTAAGTTTGGAATTGTAATGTAAAATTATGGCCCGGAAGATCGTATTTTATTGCAACCGAAATGGACAGCAAGGTATTCCCATGCTTTCTCTTTTTCAGGTCAGAATGCTAGTGTGTCGTTTGCAGCCAGGAATAACCAGAATGGCAGAAAGGCGCTATTTATTTTTCCTGGCTGGCAACTTTTGTTTTAAATTTTGCGACTATACAAATAAATAATCCTTCGGTATGAAAAAAATTTTAGCCGTACTTATCTCTTTAGTTAGCTTCCAAGGTGCCCATGCGCAATGGACGATAAGGAATTCTCCCAATCTGCCGAATTCCTTTATTTACCAGGTAGAAGCGATTGATGCAAATACGGCTTGGGGGGCATCGCCATTTATGGAAGTTGTAAAAACTACGGATGGCGGTATAACCTGGAATTCCTACCCTATTGTAGATCCAGTTTTCACCAGCGCAAACGTAACCTCTGTATCTGCTTTAAATGCTGATACCGCCTGGATCGTGGTAGCCGAAATGGGACAAACTTACTTTTCCAGGATTTACCGCACCACGAATGGCGGCACCACCTGGCAACACCAGGCTTCTGCCTATCCTAACCCGGGAAGCTACGGGTATAATATTCATTTCTTCGATGCAAATAACGGCGTGGCATTAGGCTTTAAGGTTATTCAGGGCCAGTCTTCTCTAATCGAAATTATAACTACCTCAAATGGCGGAATCACCTGGAATGCGGTTCCGGCAGCAAATATGCCTGCTATGCCTGCTTCCGATCCGGCCTATAATACCTTAACAACTATAGGCAATACGATCTGGATAATGGATCTTGACCTGAATATCCTGAAATCTGCGGATAAAGGCTTAACCTGGACCTCCACCAACCCGGGCTTTACCCAAGGCCCGGGTTCTATGGAAACGTCTTTAGCTTTTTCCGATGCTAATAACGGGCTTGCCGGGTTCAATGGGCAACTGAAACGCACAATAGATGGTGGTGCCACCTGGACTACCGTTGCTCCTGCCGGTACGCTTTTCCCTTTCCGGATTATTCCTATTCCGGGTACTTCCCTTTATATGAGTTCCAGCCGGGATGCCGGGAATGCCGGTTCTTCGATCTCTTATGATAATGGCAATACCTGGATCCAGTTAGAAAATACGTATCGCCATTTCGATATGGAATTTGTGAATGCTACTACCGGTTACTCCGGAGGCTTTAACCAAATGCAGGTATTCAGAGGTTCGTTATTGGGCAAAGGAGAAGATATATTGGCCTGGAATAACAACTTCCCAATTTCCCCAAACCCCACTACCGGCGTTTTTACCATTTCCAATACATCGGCCCAGGCTTTCCGGCTGGAAGTTTATAACCTGACCGGCGCCAAGGTTCTACAGCAGAAAGGCCGTTTATTGGGACCTACCCGGATCGATCTTACCGGTCAGCCGGCCGGCATGTACATAGTTAGAATTTTCAGCAATGGCCAGGTGGTAAACCGGAAGCTGCTGGTTCTGTAAGCTTTTGTTTTTTTAATTTATAAAAAAGCCCGGTACTGCTAAACCGGGCTTTTACTTTTTTCAGGCTAAACTCTACCGTTTTTAAATCACCCAAATTTTACTGAAGTCATGGTAAGCGAACCGGCTACGGCTTTATCGTTGAAGAAAGAAACGGAATCTTTACTGCCTTTCAGACCTAAGGTGTAAAGCAATGGTAAGTAATGGTCCGGGGTGGGAATGGCCAATTTTGCTTCTTTGCCTAAAGTTTGGTAATTGATCAGGGCTTTGTGGTCGCCGTCGGAAATGAGCTGCTTGAATTTTTCGTTCAGGGTTAAGGCCCAATCGTAGCCGTAGGAAGTTTCGTTCATTTTATCCCAGGCGATCAGGTTCAGGTTATGTACCATATTACCGCTACCAATTATCAGTACGCCTTTCTTCCGGAGTTCATATAACTCTTTGGCCAGGTCGTAATGGAATTGTGGCTCTTTGTAATAATCCATGCTGAGCTGCAAAACCGGGATGTTGGCTTCCGGATACATGTGCCGTACAATGGTCCAGGTTCCGTGGTCCAGGCCCCAATCGTGGTCCATTTCCAGGGTAACTGATTTAATAAGCCCGGACGTTTCTTTGGCCAGCGCTGCATTGCCGGGGGCTTTGTAGCGTACATCGAAAAGTGCCTGCGGAAAGCCGCCAAAATCGTGGATCGTTTTCGGGAAATCCATGGCGGTAATTTTAGTGCCTTTACTAAGCCAATGCGCCGAAACTACCAATACCGCTTTGGGCGTAGGAATTTCCTGCGCCATTTTCTTCCAGCGCCGGCTGAATTCGTTATCTTCTATGCCGTTCATGGGAGAACCATGGCCGATGAAAAGCACGGGCATCAGGTTACCGTCTTCTTTAAGTTCCCCGGTAAATTTATTAAACGCTGAAAAGCCGGTTATTCCCACGGTTCCTAAAAATAAAGTTTTAATAAAATGTTTCCGATCCATGATTGTTGTTCGGTTAATGGTTGTTGGTCAGATTGCTTACTGGTAAAAATACCGCTCCGAATCCCCTCAAGAGAAGAGTTATCGGGTACTAAAAAATTCTTACCCTTACTCCCTCCAGAGGAGACTTTCCTTCGGCTAATTTCAGGAATTAATACGCTACCGTAAACCGTTTCCGGCTGTGCTTTGGGTTCTCCAGTTCATCTACGATAGCTAAGGCAGTGTCTTCCACCGAGGCAATGCTGCGGCCGTTCTCATCGAAAACCGGAGTTTCCAAACCTTTGCGGTACGTGCCTTTGCGCTGGCCGGAAGTGCCCTGGTGCATCTCCAGAGCCGGGCTCAGGAAGGTCCAGTCCAGTTCTTTTTCCTCTTTAATAATGCTCAGGAAATCGCGGGCTGCGGTGGCGCCGGGTTTTATCTGAGCCGGAAATTCCGGGGTGTCTACAAATTGCTGACCATCTGCGGTGTACAAACTGCCGGCTCCGCCTACGTAAATAAACCGCGGTACTTCAGCCTGCTTTACGCCGTTCAAAATTGCTTTGGAACCGTTCAGGAAATCGTGGTACAGGTTAGGGTTGGTCCAGCCGGCGTTAAATGCGCTGATCACTGCTTCATGGCCTTTGGCTTTTGCCGCCAGATCGGCCGGGTCGGTTACGTTGGCCGGTACAACCGTTAAATTCTGGTGCTGCTTTTTAATGTTGGCGGCATTGCGGGTTAAAGCTGTTACCTGGTGGCCGCGTTCCAGTAATTCGTTTAAAAGAGCGGTGCCAACAAAGCCGGAGGCGCCAATTAATGCTACTTTCATGTCTGATTTTTTTAAGTTCAATACGGTTTTTATTTTCATTTCTGTAAGAGTTTATATTACAGTTATGGGTAAAAAAATTAACTGAATTGCATTGCAAAATCCGCCAGGGTTTTCTGACCTAATTTCCGGATCAACGATTGTTCCGCTTCAGAATAAAGCTCTTCCAGGTGAGCATTTATTTGCCGGCCAATAGGGCAAGCCGGGTTGGGATCGTTGTTCCGCCCCAGCAAAGTACTTTGCCGTACGGCCTGGTAAATATCCGAAAGCAGGATCTCATGGGCGGGTTTAGCCAGCAGGCTGCCGCCGCCTTTGCCTTCTTTACTTTCCACGAAACCGCAATTCCGGAGGTTACTCAGTTCTTTTCTGACTACCGCTGCATTCACGTTAATACTGCCCGCAATGTACTCCGACGGCAACAGTTCGCCCGGCTGCATATGCAGTAAGGTAAGAATGTGCAAAGCCGTAGCAAACCGGACATTATTCATAACTGTAACTTTTATTATTACAGTACGAAATAACCAAATAAGAAGTTCAAAAGCAAAAGAATTCGGCAAAAGATTTTCGCTGAAACTCCTAGCGACTTTATATACCCAAAAGAATAGCGTTTTTAACGATCCATAACCCAACGTTTTAAATTTAAAGTAGCGTGTTCTAAAGCTTCCCGACTCCCAACCAGCTAAAAACAAAAATGCCCGGCACTTTCGGGCCAGGCACTTTTAATTAATCAGCTGTTCGTTTCTTACTCCATCAGCTTTAAAAGATCGGCTTCCATGCTTTGCTGCACCGTTTCTACAATGCGGCCTTTTTCCTGGCCATTCTGCATTAAGATAAACGTAGGAACACTTACCACGGCATATTGCTTTTCCAGCTTATCAGGGGAGTTCTTTTGTTCGTCTACCAGGTAAAGCTGAACGTTTTTCCGCGGAATGCCGGCAGCATCTATGGTCTTATAAAATTTCGGCAATAAGCCCTGGGTATCGGAGCACCACATGCCGCCAAATACCAGAATGGTAGCATCGGCCGGAATAGCTTTTTTCAGGTTGGCAATAGCCGTTGCATCGGGTTTGTAGCTTTCGTAAGTAGGCGTATACCAGGTGCAGGTAACCGGGTTGGTCAATAAGAGCGCATCGGTTTTACCAATAAGCAAAGGGGCAGGTTGTTGGGCCATGGCGGCAAACGTTATAAATGTAAACAGCAGGATAAGCAGGTTTTTCATAGCACAAAGATACGGTTTTATACCTGAACCTTACCGCTTCGCCATTGCCAACGGTTCCGTAGCAGGCTCCGGGTTTTTCGTCTTATCCCTGTTTGCCACTGCTGAGGACGGAGTCGCCGTCGCCTTTGGTGCCGTTCTTATCCGGAATGCTGCCGGGGTTATGGCTGGGCGGGATAGAACCTGTAGTATTAACCTGGGTAGTATTGGAGCCGCCCTGAAGTTTTGCTTTGGCGGTTTTCTTTATTACGGTAATACCAATAACAATTAAAATAGCGGCTAATATAAGAACGATAAGTAAAGTCATAGTACAAACATTTAATGTTGGAAAATTTACTTATACCGGCTGCCGGGCTTTACCGTTACAAACCGTCCTGATTTATATCTTTTCCGCTTCTGAAATCGCCGTTATTTTATAGAATTGCATTCTTCCCGTTCGGCATAAACTTAGCCTTTTTCTGCCCAAATGCTGCCATTATGGCCATTTCATGGGCAATATCACGGCTTTTATACTGACATATTATCCGGAATATTACAAAAAAGCAAACAGAAGCAACTCTGCGGGCATTGGTATGTGGTTTGCAGAAATCCGGTAAATTGAAAGAGAAAGGTTTAAGATGAAACTTATAAAGAATAAAGAATTTTTACGCAACGCTGCCAACTTCATAGATGTGATGAATACGTTGGGCGGCGGCGTTGTACAACCGAATGTTGCATTTGAAGAACGAAAAAAAGGCTCCCTTATCCGGGTGCAGTTACCAACCATAGATCCGGAAGCTTTCCGGGTTATACTGGCGGGCAACAAACTTACCGTGGCGGCCGTGATCCGCGCTGCCGAAGCCGCCGCCTGGACCGCCCCGCTTTTCCATCAGGAATTTCTACTGCCCGCTAATATAGCGTTAGACCGGATAAAGGTGGTTTACAAACAAAATGAATTGCAGGTACGGCTGCCGTATTACGATTCTAAAACACGCCAGCTGCCCATAGCCTTCGACGAAGATTAAGCCATGGCGGATCTGCGGTTTTCAAACTTGCTTTAATTTTAAATAACTGTTATTCAATTAAAATTCAGGAGGATCCATTTATGACAATCCAGAAATTCAGAAATCCGTTTACAGCCGAAACGTCTCCGGCAAATTTCAGCTCTATGTTAGACCGCTTCTTTAACGAATCGGTAAATTCCCGGAGCACCCTGGCCAGTTTTACGCCGCACGTAGATACCTGCGAAACCGATCAGGGTTACGAAATTGAAGTATCTTTACCAGGCCTGAAAAAGGAGGCTATCCAGATCGACTTTCAGGATGGACGCCTGACCATTACCGGCGAACGTAAGTTTTCGGAGGAAAAGAAAAATAAGAAATACCACCTGGTAGAAAGCCAGTACGGCTCTTTTACCCGCGCTTTTTATCTGCCGGATACTATAAATTCCGAAGGTATTGAAGCTGAATTTGAAGACGGCATTCTGCGGATAGTGGTTCCAAAAGATACCCGCCGTACGGCCCGCCACCAGATCCGGATAAAAGGCAGCAGCCAGCCTCACAACAATACCGAACCAGATACCAACCAGGAAAAAGGAAAAGGCAATAAAAATTAAAATTACCAACTACATTTAGGAAGGCGCTCTAAGGGCGCCTTTTCTTTTTGTTGCTCCCGGAAAATTAAACCGGAAAAGAATCAGAAATCTGAGGCCCGGGCCTTACCTTTGGGTTCTAAACGCTTCATTTCTTGTGCCATGGCAGTTAACTCAAGTTCCCGGAAATGTGCGGCCTGCGGCCAATGGTCTTCCTGGGCGCAGCACCCCGACGACAGATGCGAACATTGCGGAGCCATTCTGGACCCGCAGGGCTTAAAAGCCCGGCAACAGCAGGAAGATGAAACATTCCGGCAAAAGCAAAATATCAACATTACGCTTATTGAGATCTACCACTACGATTCTACCTTTACCCGGTTCTGGAAACGGATCGTGCAGGCCTTTCAGATTTCCCTGATCGCAATTATTTCTTTTATAATATGGCTGGTAACGGTGGTAGCAGGTTAGATCTTCAGGTTTTCCGGAATCCGCTTATAACAGGCTGCACTTTTTTATGGCTTTTGCATACCGTTTGGCGCAATTTTTTGCCGGAGCCCTGGTACTTTCAATATTACCTGAACGACCTCTTATGCATGCCCATTGTTTTGGGAGCTGCCATTTTCCTGCAACGCAACCTGGTACTTAGGCAGCCTGATTATGGCTTAACCGGCTGGCAGATAGGAATTATAGTGGTTTATTGGTCAGTTATGTTTGAAGGCGTAATTCCGCATTTTAACAGTCGTTATACCGCCGATATTTTTGATGTGGTTGCCTATGCTTTTGGGGGATTGGTGTTCTACCGCTTTGGAAATAGTAGTAAAACCAACCTGGTCAGGAAGCCTGCTTAAACCGGACTTTGATTATGGTAGAAAGGTAATCGTAAATTTCGGTAGCTTCTTTGTCGTAAAGGAACACGTTATACGCATCGGCATCGGCTTTCATAATACGGCAGCCATTCTCTACCATCATATAAATTACTTCCCGAATGCGCAACGGGTGGCCCGCCAGGTTAAGCATAGAAACGGCATCGGCGCTTTCTACCTGCAGGAACATGTGCTGAATATCGTCGGGGTTATAATTGTTTTCCGGAGACATAAGCATAAAAACTGAAACTGGTTTGCTCAGAAAACAAAGGAAGGGCAGAAAAAATGCAAAAATTGCGGAGAAAAAGCAGAATTTAAGTGCAGGTAATACGTAAGCCGAAATTCAGGAACAGCGAAAGGAATAAAGCGGAAAAAACCTTATAAGGCGTTTGTGTTTAGCGGGTATTCATTATGCGGAATGCTTCTGACCGGGATATAATTTTTTCGAAAAGTAAATTATTTTTATCCTGGACAATGATCAACCGGAAAGATTCTTTGGAATCGTAAAAGATCTGGGTGCTAAGATCTTCATAACCAACCATGAAAATTCGTTTTGCTTTTTTACTGATCTTTGAAAGTCTGTTTGCCAAATTATTTTTGATCTTCATTCTCAACTCGCTAATTTTCGCCATTTTAAATTTTCCTTAATACTTTATTACCAAGAGAGTATACGGGAAATCCGGAAACACCGCCAGCAACCAGGGAGCTTCCTGCTCAAGATACAATTACATTCTTAATAAACTTCAACTTTGCTAAAAACCTAAGGTTCAGATCTATTTTAGTCTTTTCTTTTACGGGCAAAAAGAAAAACCGTTCTAAAAGAACGGTTTTTACATCACCCACTACTAACAGTTTCCGGGCAGCGCTTATTTCTGAGCGTTAGCCGCAGGAACTGGTTTACTTACTGATCTGGGTATCCGGGAATTATGAATATACCCGGTTTCTGCACCTGCCTGTACAATAGACCACTGATCATTGAATTTGCGCACCAGCATTACATCTTCGGTGTTGTTAATTATTTTCATAACTTCTGCCTGATTGCTTGGCTGGCGGTATAACTTTACATTATTGGTCTTAACCCGGATTGGCTCCTGCGCCATAACAATTACCCCCTGCGCAATTAAGAAGAAAGAAAGAAGTAGCTTTTTCATAGTTTTATTGTTTTAAATTTTTTTATAATTTATAAAGATTGTTAGTTTCGTTTTAATAGATGCGAATAGTTCCCGGCCGGTTGTCTGGTTCAAAAATTTATTTTTAAATTCCGGCTTTTATTTTTTTATCTGCCGGTTCTTCTTAACCAGCAAAGTAAATTTGGCACGTTAAAAAGATTAAAGCATTTGTATTCCTTTTTTCAACCTTTGTGCCAACTTCCAAAAACCGCCTTAACTGCCTAAAAAAGGCCTTTTTATTTTTTAGCAGTTTACAATCTGTACTATATGCGAACAGTTATGTGCGGAAATAAAACAGCTCTTACCCATGCTGCGTAAGGCCATAAAATTTTTTAGCCCCGATTTTTAATATCTTCGGGCATTGATTTCTACTTCCGCCATGCCTATGATTATTTTACGGACAATTGTATTTTCCCTGCTTATTACCTGCGGGTCCTTTGCAGCTTTTGGTCAGACCCAGAAAGTTGCCATCTATGATCCCCAGGCCAATGCAAAAGCAGACCTGGAGGCAGCCGTAAAAAAAGCAAAAGCCCAGAACAAACATGTTTTGGTGCAGGTAGGCGGAAACTGGTGTTCGTGGTGCGTTAAATTTCATAACCTTACCACCACCGATGCCCAGCTCGATTCGGTTTTACAAGCCAATTTTATAGTGCTTAAAGTTAACCATAGCAAAGAAGTGCCTAATCTGCCCGTGCTGGAAACGCTGGAATATCCGCAGCGCTTCGGATTCCCGGTTTTTGTGGTATTGGATGGTCAGGGCAAGCGGTTGCATACCCAGAATTCCGCTTACCTGGAAGAAAATTCAGGCTACAGCAAAAAGAAGATCCTGGAATTTTTAGGGCACTGGTCCAAGCCCGCTTTAAGCGCCGAGCGGTATAAAAAACGGTAGCCTTTTAAGCTAAAAAACTAACAGCTTCCTTTCAAATGATGAATTCTTTATTTCAACCGGCTTTAATTAAAATTTCAAGCCTTGCCAATTGGCTGCCCGGAACCGTCCTGCTTTTTACCTTGCTGCTTTTAAACAGTTGTGCCGGCACCCGGTTTACCGAAGAAGGCAAAGCCTCTTATTACAGCAATAAACTGGAAGGCCGCAAAATGGCAAACGGCCAGAAATATGACCCGGATAAACTAACCGCCGCCCACAAAACATTGCCCTTAGGCACCAGGGTAAAAGTTACCAACCTGGAAACCCGCGAATCGGTTAAAGTAACCATTACCGACCGGGGCCCTTTTACGCCCGGCCGGGTAGTAGACCTTTCTTACAAAGCCGCCAACAAAATAAACATTATTAAAGCAGGGGTGGCACCGGTGAAGCTTAAAACCGTTAAAAGAAAAAAATAAAAAGAAAATATATAAAAATATTTATTTTATACATTTTTAATACTATTCAATCCCAAAATTCTTACTGAATGCTATAGGAAACCTGAATCCAAGTATATAGCAAAACCCATATTGCACTTTTCCATTTTTAATTAATAATCTTTTTTCATAGACCAGAGAATAAAAGGAAATTTTTTATATTATTTATAAAAGTTTTGCTATTTTTACATTATTCCGCGTTTAAGATATGCCTGGGTTCAGGCTTCATATTAAATCTGAACTATGAAAAAGTTGTTTTTTGCCCTTATGTTTTGCTCTCTGAGTTTAACAGTGCTGGCATCTGGCGAACCTCAGAATGAAATCATCCAGCAGGAAGCTACGGTAATTGCCCGCAGCCTGGTTGGTCCGTTAAAATTAAATGAGCTGGAGTACATTAAAGTACGGGAGCTTACAGTTCAGCGCATTATGGCTTTAAAGGATATTGCTGATTATTACCAGTACGATCCGGCTTTGATGCAGCAGAAAACCGAAGCTGCCAAAGTTTCTTACGAACGGCGCTTACGGTATATTCTGAACTCCGATCAGCTTGAAAATTATCTTGCCCTGGAAAAATCAGGATTATAAGCCAATCTCATTACTATTATTCAACCTGGCCGTTTCGGCCAGGTTTTTTTTTGCCCGGTTGCCACCAGGTTTAAGGGTTTTACTTAAAAAAGTAGTCTTATTATTTAGTACAGGCAACCTTTGGCAATAATTTCCCGATTGTTCTTTTAAGATACTTTCAGAAACGGGTTCCTTTTTCATTATAAAAGCAGTTGGCAATTAATTTTAATGGGTTGGGCCAATACGCTTGTTTCATAAATCGTTATAAAACAGTATCTTTCGTTAGATAAAAACCTCTTAGGCTATGTTTCCTTTTTTCCTCCGGATATTTACTTTTGCCTGCTTACTGGCTTGTTTTGATGCCGGCAGGACTGCCTGGGCTCACAAAGGTCCTGAAAAGGGCTTCGGGTCTGATAACAGCCTGGAATTTATTGAAAACCGCAATCAATGGAATAGCGAAATCCATTATAGTGCGGCTTTGCCGGGCGGGCGTTTATCTTTAAAAGACAACCAATGGGTGTATACTTTTATTGACCAGAAAGATTTTAGCGGGCACCCCGGACCGGAAAAAGCGAAACCCTCTAATACTTCGGAATTTATCAAAGCGCATGCCTATACGGTTACCTTTCTGAAAGCCAACCCAAAACCGGTTTTAAAAACGGAAAATCCTACCTCCGGCTTCCGGAATTATTTTATTGGCAACGATAAATCCCGGTGGGCTTCCAATGTAAAAGCCTTTGCAGAAATTCAGTACCAGGAATTATACCCGGGCATTGCAGCGCATATTTATGAGCACGAAAAAAAGCTTAAATACGACTTTATCGTGCAGCCAAACGCCGATCCTAACCAGATCAGGATGGAATATACCGGGGCCGACAAACTTATGCTGCAGGAGGGAGATCTGGTAATTAAAACTTCCGTGATCACCGTTACCGAACAAAAGCCCATTGCCTACCAGATCATTAACGGGAAAAGAAAAGCAGTTCCCTGTCAGTTCAAACTCACCGGCAATGTCCTTTCCTTTGTGTTTCCAAAAGGCTACCGCCAAAAATCTGCTCTCATTATTGACCCAACGCTGGTATATTCTACTTATTCCGGGTCTACTGCCGATAATTGGGGCTTTACGGCTACTTACGATAACCTGGGGAACATGTACTCCGGGGGCGTGGTCTTTTTTCAGACCGGCGGCGATTTCCCTACCACGGCCGGCGCTTTCCAGATAACCCAACGGGGCAATGCTGATATTGGCATTATGAAGTATAACCCGAATGCTTCCGGACCGGCCAGCCGGGTCTGGGCTACGTATTTGGGCGGCACCGGCATTGAAGCGCCGCACAGCCTGGTAGCCAATAGCCAGAACGAACTGGTGATCTTAGGAACTACCAACTCTTCTAATTTTCCGGTTACCAGCAACGGTTACGACCCCAGCTTTAACGGCGGATTGCTGATAGATCCGCTTAATTTCAACCTTCCTGGTTACCTTTATTATTCCGGTGGCTCCGATCTTTTTGTTACCAAATTAAACGCTGCCGGCACTGCCCTGGCCGGATCTACCTACCTGGGCGGAACCGGGAACGATGGGTTGCTGGAATTTGCTTCGCCGCTGGTCCGGAATTATGGCGACCAGTTCCGGGGCGATGTTTTTACGGATGTTTTCGATAATATCTACGTGGCTTCTTCTACATCTTCTACTAATTTTCCGATTGTAAACGGTTTCCAGGCTAGTTACGGGGGCGGCCAGAACGATGCCGTGATCTGCAAATTTTCGCCTAACCTGCAAACCCTGATGTGGAGCAGTTTCCTGGGCGGGCCCGGTGCTGACGCTGCCTTTTCGGTGCAGGTAGATGGCGGCTCCAATATCTATATTTGCGGCGGCACCACCAGCACCAACCTCCCCCAGACCAGCGGCGCTTTCAAACCGGTTTTTACGCCCGGATTTAACGATGCGGTAGAAGGATTCGCGTGTAAGATCTCCGGCACCGGCAACCTGATCCGAACCACTTACATCGGTGCTTCGTCTGGTTACGACCAAACCTATTTTCTTCAGTTAGATAGCCAGAATAACGTGTACCTCCTGGGCCAATCGCAGGCAATTTATCCGGCTACTCCGGGGGTCTACAATGCGCAGCCCGGCCGGCAATTTATCCAGAAACTGAACACCGACCTTTCGGCCGGCATCTTCTCCTTAAGCTTTGGTTCCGGCATTACGGGTAATAAATTTGATATATCGCCAACGGCTTTCCTGGTTGATAACTGCGAACGCCTGTTTGTCTGCGGGTGGGGCGGCCGGGATAACCAGCTGGATCCTAAATATGTGCAGGGCAACACCTTTGGCCTGCCGGTTACTACCAACGCCCACCAGGGCACCACCGATGGTTCCGACTTCTATTTAATGCAACTTTCGCAGAATGCCACCACCTTAGATTATGCTACTTTCCTGGGCGGCAACAGTAGTATTTCCGCTGAACACGTAGATGGCGGCACCAGCCGTTTCGATAAGCGGGGTTTCGTGTACCAGGCGGTTTGCGGCGGCTGCCAGGCCACCAATGCTTTTCCTACCACGCCAAACGCCTTTGCGGTGGTAAACGGCAATGTTGCTCCCGGTAACGCCGATAACTGCAACACCGCCGCATTTAAGTTCGATTTTGCGGTAAGTAGCGCCATTGCAGGAGCTCAACAAAAGACCTGCCTGAACAGCGGCCCGATTGCAATTACCGGGGCATCTCCGGCCGGCGGCGTTTGGAGCGGCCCGGGTGTAAATTCGAGCGGTGTATTCGATCCGGCTGCGGTTGGGCTGGGTACGTATATTTTAACCTATACCTATACCGTAGGCAATTGCCAAAGCTTAGCCAATAAAACCGTAACTGTAGTTCCGGCCACCAACGTAACCTTTACTGCCCCTGATTCAGTTTTCTGTATTTATGATGCCCCCATTACGTTGGTTCCTTCTTTGCCGGGCGGTAGCTTTTCCGGTCCCGGAATTCAGAACCAGAACAGATTCTCCCCCGCCGCCGCCGGTCCGGGAAACCATACCATCCGGTACAGCTTTACCAACAGTGATAACTGCGCTTCTTTTTTTGAAAGGATTTTTAAAGTAGATACGCCTCCTGCCATAACCGCTGGCCCTAACGAAGGGATCTGTGCCCTTTCAGACCCGGTGGAACTGGAAGGAGCCAGCCCGGCCGGGGGCACCTGGAGCGGAAACGGCGTAAGTCCCGGGGGCATTTTCACGCCATCCGAATCGCTTATCGGGAAACAGATCCTGACTTACGCAGTAACTATTGGCGAATGCACTTATTCGGCTACGAAAGAAATAACGGTAGATCCCGTTCCGGAGGTGTTTGCCGGCTTGCAATTCGGTAATTGCGGAAATCTGCGCGATGCCGTTGGATATGCTCCGCTTAAAGTTAGCTTCCAGAACAACACTTTTATTGGCAAAAGCGCCCGGTGGGATTTTGGCGACGGCTCTACTTCTACCCAGTTCAGCCCGGAACATACCTATACCAAGCCCGGAACTTACACCGTAACGCTTGCAATCGATTTTGGCCGGAATTGTATCCGGACGGCAGTTGTTAACACTATAACCGTAGTACAGCCGATCCTGCCGAACGTTTTTACGCCTAACCACGATAATTTAAACGAATCTTTTATGCCCCGCATAAGCTGTCTGCCCTTAACGGTACGGATCTTTAACCGCTGGGGTACCGAAGTGTATAAGTCAGATAATTACCAGGACGGATTCGACGGAAAGAATTTAAGCAGCGGGGTTTATTACTACCACATTCGCGATACCGAAAACCGCACCTGGAAGGGATGGGTGGAAATCATTAAATAGATCTGTTTTTTTTTCAGATCAATGATCTGCTTTGATAACCGCTTTATTGGTAAAGAAATTTGTTGGGCTACCCATGACAGATTTACAAACTGCAGAAAACTAAAGTCATCTCGACGTCAGGAGAGATCTCCTGAGGAAAGTAAAAAGCCAGAATAGAAGCTCCTGCCAAACGGAGGAGATCTCTCAGAGTTACGCTTGCAAGTTTGGCGCTCCCGCACTCACTTGTGGTCGGGATGATGAAAAATGGCAGGGTTTTGAAGGAGAAAAGTCACTTTTGCTGACCGCCGATGAGGTTCTTCGCTGCCATTTGTTTTCCTCCGGCATTTCTACTGGCCGCCGATGAGGTCCTTCGCTAGCGCTCAGGATGACACGAATTTTTAAGATTCCTTATGATCCCAAAAAGCCTCCTGACTAAATATCAGGAGGCTTTTTGGGATGTTGGAGGCGTATTGCTTAAACCGCTTTCCTTTGGGCTTAAAAAGAATACCCTAAGCTGAAAGTAGCCCCAATGTTAACCGGTTTGCGCTGTTTGGTGCCGGCGGCTTTTTCATCTTTCACTAAGGAGCGAAGGAACTGGTTTCCGGTTACGCCAAATTCTCCGTGCCACCGTGAAGAAATATGATAGCCCAACCCGGATTGCAGCTGCACCGACATTAAGGAATTACGGAATAAACCATTCTGAGCCCGGTTAATATCCTGGGTAATTGCCGAAATATTAGCTTTGGAACCTTCTACTTTTTCAATGGAAGCATCGGTTAACCAATTAAAAGTAAGACCGGCGGCGCCGAAATAATAAAACTCCGGTTTATCGGTTTGAAAACGAATGCTTACCGGCACGCTTACATATTCGTAGCTATACAGGGTAGTGTAGGCCGTAACCGGAATTACAAACGTACTGTTCGGGTCGAATTCTTCCCCCAGCACGGTCTGAATAGTGGTCTGGGTTTGCCCGTTTGTTGCGCCGGAACCACCGTTCGGATCACGGTTAAAAACATAGCTTGAAATGGTTTGTTCGCGGAAACGGGCGTAATTCATGCCGGTCTGCACCATCCAGTTATTTGTTAATTTAAACCCTAACCCAATGCCGCTCACCAAAGAATAAGCCGATGTAGTTTCCTGGTTAAATTCTTTAATGGCAGATTCGTAGCCGGCAATTTCCTTAGAATTAACTCCATTATCGGTCAGCTGTTTAGGCGCCAGCCGGATGCCGGAATTAAAATGCACCGCAGAATAATTAGCAGCCACAGACCACCGGTACATTTTCTCCGGAGCTTCCAGTTCTTCCTCAGTTGTATTTGCAGCTATTGCTGCCGGCGCCTGGACCGGGGCTTTAACTGAATCCTGTGGAACGGCTGTCGCTTTGGTTTGAGCTAAAACTGTTTCCGGTGCATTAGGGGTTTCAACGGAGGCAGGTTGCTGGTTTGCGGCTGTTGCCGGTTGCGCTTCAATAATTTCGTTGGTTTGGCTGGCTGCCGTTCTGGTAACAGTGGCATCCGCTACGTTGCCTGCGGCATTAGACGAAGTTATAGGCTTTGAATTACCGGCCGTTCCGTTGGTTTTGATCACGTTTTTAGCGGAACCCTTTATACCAGCTGCAATGGCTATAAGACCGGCTTTTGGGATACGTTTTGTTTTAAGAACGCCAGCCTGGTTTACCGGAGCAGACGCTACTTTTTGAGGGGTAAACCCTACCGTTTTTTCAGCGGCCGGAGTGGTTTCCGGTAAAGATTGCTGCTTTCTGGCATCAACTTTTTCCGGGGCATTTTGGGCAACCGGAGCTGCAGGAGCCTGCACAGGGGCGCTCATTCTGCCGGCGGTAATTTCCGTGCCCGGGTCCGGAACATCTATCGCGGAGGTTTCCGTGGCCGGAATAGCAGGGTCTGGCGTGTTGAACTGCGGCAACCTCTTAGTTACCAGTACCAGGCCAACCATAAATAAAAGCACCACGAATGCGGCCGCCAGGCGGGCATAGTTGCGCATCCGGTTCTTATAGGTTAGTGCTGCCTCCTTATCTAAGCCTAGTTCAATCTTATCCCAGAGGTTTTCTGAGGGCGCAGCTTTATAGTTTTCCAGCTGGCGCCGGAATTCCATCTTCATTTTATCTGAATTTGGTTCAGCTGATTTTTTCATGATACATTTTATTTGATTTTTCTACCAGCTCACGCAGTATGGTGCGAGCCCGCATGTATTGCGACCGGCAGGTTACCTCCGGCACTTCCAACATTTCTGATATCTCTTTATAAGAATATCCTTCTATAGCAAACAAGTTAAACACAGCCTGGTATTTAGGAGGCAAACTCCGCACCAGGTCCATCAATTCTTCGGCCGCAAAGGAGCTCATTACGGTTTCGGGTTCAGCAATTTCCAGGAATTCGTCGGTTTCGGTGGCTTCGTTTTTGTGGAGGCGGCTCCTTAAATGCGAAAGCGCCGTGTTAACCGTAACCCGCCGCACCCAGCCTTCCAAAGGGCAATCGCCTTTAAACCGGTCTATATTTTTAAAGACCTTCAGAAAAGCATCTTGCATGATATCTTCGGCCTCGAAGGTGGTTTTTGAGTAACGCAGGCAAACTCCTTTCATGGTCGCGGCAAAACGATCATAGAGCAGTTTCTGCATTTCCCGGTTCCCAGCCAGGCAGCCTTCTATCATTTCGGCTTCACTAACCGATTTTTTCCTGAAAATCCGCAAAAGATTGTGTGTATAATGGTTGTTCAAGGGCATGACTGCGTTGCTGCCCCAAACGTTGCAACAGTTGCCCAATTTATTTTTCAGCTTTCCCTAAAGGTGCTGCAGGCTAAAATTACAAAAAATTACTGCCTAATGCTAACAAGGTACCCGCGATGGCGGCAATGATCTTGTTTTTGTGAAACCGGTGGTCGGGGCTGGTCTCAAAGAGAATGGTGGTGGAAATATGCAGGAAATTACCGGCCACCAGCCCCGATAAGATCATGAACAGGTTGGTGTTTTGCAGCTCTTCCAGAATTACGTAATTGCTGAAAAGAATGCCCAGTGGCGACGCAATGGCGAAAAGGAATAAATAACCAAAAGCTTTTTTAAAATTATTGAGCCGGAACATAAGCACCGACATAAGCGCTACGGCCGCCGGAATGTGATGAATGGCAATGCCGGCCAGCACGCTGTAAAAGTTATTACCTAAATAGGTGCCGTGCCCGTGGCTATGGCCGCCATGATCGTTCTCTACCAGAATGCTGCCTTCCAGAAACGAATGCATGATAAGCGAAAACAACAGCGTAAAAGGTACAAACCCGGCATTTTTATCGTGGGCGTGTTTGTGAACGTGGCCGTGTTCGATCCCTTCTGAAAACAGCTCCAGCACTAATTGCAGAAAGAAACCGGCCAGAATGTAATACCCTACCTGGTGCGGATCTTCGGCGGTCAGGAATACATCGGGCAGAATGTGGATTATGGTAATGGTAAACAGGTAAGCCCCGCTGAAAGCCAGTAAGATCTTCAGGAAATAGGGCTTATCCTGGGGCAGAAAACGCACCAGGCCGCCTGCCAGCAATACCGTAAAAAATAAGATCAGAATGGCTACGATCATATCACTAATTTAGACACAGGTATCAGGATACAGGTATCAGGACAAAAATAAACGAATTTTAAACACAACAGGCAGCAACCTGATTTACCGGCAGTTTAATACTTTTTCAGAATAAAAATGAGGCGGTCGCTGGTTTTGGCATCGAAGGGCTCCAGGTGGTAATTCCCGAAACATTCGTGCAGGCGCAGGTCGGTCATTTTAAAATACTCTTTGAAATCTTCGGCGGTCAGGGCCCACACTTTTTCCTTGAAATGGTATTGACGGCCTTCCGCTTCAAAATCGATGGTTTTCACGATCAGCTTTCCTTCCATGTGCCGGGTAATATGAAACGTAACGCCTTCCAGCTCTTTGGTTTCTTTTGGCACCAGGTTGGCTACTACTTTTTCGGCATTCAGAAAATCGATCACTAACTTTCCGCCCGGCTTTACCGATTCGGCAATGGCTTTCAGGGCTACCACATTTTCGGTTTCGGAAGCAAAATAACCAAAGCTGGTAAATAAATTGAATACGAAATCGAACTGCCCGGGCTTGTAAACTTCGCGCATATCGTGCACTTCGAAATGCAGCTTTTCGTTTTCGAATTCCTTCGCGGCGGCAATGCTTTGCGGGGCCAGGTCTACGCCGGTTACCTCATAGCCCTGCTGGTTCAGGTAAATGGCATGCCGGCCTTTGCCGCAGGCCAGGTCCAGCAGTTTGGCGTTGGGTTTTGGGTGCAGGTGCTTTATTAAGTTCGAAAGAAATAACTCGGCCTCTTTGTAGTTCCGGTTGCTGTAAAGCATGTGGTAATACGGCGAATCGAACCAGGTACTAAACCATTCCTGCGATTGGGGCATGGGGTTGGGGTTAAATGTGCTGCAAAAATACGGGAATTTCTAAACGCAGAAAGGTAATTACGATAAGAGTATGTTTAAAATTTGCCCTTTGCGCTGCAACTTATTCCTAAAGGAACCTGGCTTCACCTTTTTATCGTTACGTAGCGCTGCTATGCAACTCAAAAAACGTTTCCCCAGAACCCTTCAGGAATAAGTTTCGCCTGCAAAAACAAAATTTAAATATGCGCTACGGCATAAAAAAAGGCAGAAGTTTTCCTGCCTTTTTAAATATCTGTTCCGGGGCCCGGCTTATTTTTTCTTTAGCGTATCGGTGGCTATTCCGGGCTGGGTAGTATCTGCCGAAGCGGAAACCGGGGCGCTGTAGTCTCCTGTGTAATCAGGATTCTTCTCCAGGTCCATGCCGCAAACCGGGCATTTGCCGGGCTGATCGCTGGCGCTGTTTTCGCAATACATCGGGCAAATGTAGGCCTTATCGGTTATTTTGGTGGAAGTGGTCTGGCTTTCTTCGGTAGCCGGGCTTTGCTGGGTGCAGGCAACGCTGCCGCCCAAACCAACTACCAGCATAAGCGCAGTTGCTATGTTTCTTATCTTCATGTTCCTATTTTTTATCCCGGGCTTTACTTTTTCTAACCTGAACCCTACCGTTTGGAAATGGCTTAGTTTAACAGGAAAGCCGGAATTAAATTATTCGTGATTTTCTACTTTAGAAGCATCGTTGGTTTTGTCTTCAGGTGCTACCTGTTCTACCTTTTCTTTGCCAATATCATTGCTTCCTTCTTCGTGATTCAGCATTACTTCTTTCTGGCCATGGTCTTTATTTTCCTGATGACCATCGCCTGCTGCTCCATGGGCCCCGTGGCTTACCGGGGTGGCATCCGGATTTGAGCCATCCAGGTTATAGATATCGGTATCGCGGCTTCCCGGAGGAACCTGGTCTAACGATACTTTATTAGATGGGCGCAGATCTGACGGGTTGCTGCTGCAAGCGGAAAGCATGCTACCTAGGGCAATGGCAACTAAAAACGATTTATTCATGCTACTGGGTTTTAGAACGTTTTCTGATACGGTTTTTATGGATTAGCTAACGGTGGTTTTTACCGCATCGTCGGCAATCAGGTTTTTGCGTTTTAAATACGAATCCATCATTCTAAGGTCGTTCGGATTTACAAAAATATTGAACGGCAGAAAAATGAACTGGGCTTTGGAAAGGGCAAGCAGGTAATGGTCTTTGGTTTTTTTAGCGGTTTTGATCATTTCCCATTTTACGGGCATGCCTTCGCGCTCATTTATTTTCATTAAGATCTGGCGGCCGTCTATTTCGTAGCTCATTTTCTGGAAAAGCATTTTATTCTGCTCCAGCTGGGTTACGCCGGCAAACTGCACGGCCCAGAAAAGCAAATACAGCACTACAATTAAAATGGCAATGGAAACAAACCACCAGCTTGGCCAGATAAACGCTAAACACGCTAACGCAATTGGCCCGAAAATGAACCACCATTGTTTTTTAAGCAGCTCCAGCATGGCTGTTTTGATGTAAAGCGCCGGTTCTAATTTATATTTTTTGGTTTTAATAAGCACGTTGAAACGAAAGTAAAGGTGTTGGGTACTGTTGCCGCTCTTTAAAAGGGCGCACAAAAGTAGCTAAAAATTTTCAGGGAATAAAAATAAGCGAAGGAAAGCTGTTTTCAGGAAAAGAGAAGGTTTGTTTAAGATTTGCAGAGCCGTCCGCTTTAAGAGTTTTTTCAGATTATTGCGTCTGAATGCTTGCCCTGAACCCTTTCGGGGAACGGTAGTGAAGGACTTCATCGGCGGGCAGCAGTTTTTTAGCTAAAAGAGCTGCCGTTTTACCCCACCCAACCCTCCCCTAATTCAGGGGAGGGCTTTTTTCTGAAATGCGTGGTTGGGGTTTCATTGCAGAATGAAAAAGGGCATCCACGAAGATTAGACACCCACATAAAAAGGGCACCCACAAGGGGCGCCCCTACACGCAAACGCATATGATCATTTGCATTTCTAAACAACCACCGTTTAAAATAATCCTTTAATCCCTCAATCCCATAAATCCCAGTTCAGACAATTAATTCTGTTAATTCTAAAATCCTACAAATCCTGGTTCAGACAAAATCAGATAACCTGATCAGATAACGTGCGGACAGGTCAAGCCCTGTCCCTACAAGATCCGCATAAATCCTAAAATTAAATAATAACCGTGCCGGCAATTAATCCTTTAATCCCTTAATCTGACGAATCCCAATTCAGACAAATTAATGTCCCGAAAATGCTGATCCAAAAAAGCCCTCCCCTGTTTTTAGGGGAGGGTTGGGTGGGGTTAAATCTTTACCGCTTTCAAACTCAGATCTATACTCTTTATAGAATGGGTAAGCGCTCCTACCGAAATAAAATCTACCCCGGTTTCGGCAACTTCCCTTATGGTTTCGTCGGTAATGCCGCCGGAGGCTTCGGTTTCGAAACGGCCGCCAATCAGGGCTACGGCTTCTTTCATTATGGCCGGGGTCATGTTATCCAGCATGATGCGGTGGATGCCGCCTACTTCCAGGGCCTGTTTTACTTCTTCCAGGTTGCGGGTTTCTACTTCAATTTTCAGGTCTTTGCCCAGGCGTTTCAAATATTCATGGGTGGCTTTAACCGCTTTTTCGATGCCGCCGGCGTAGTCGATGTGGTTGTCTTTGAGCATGATCATATCGTACAATCCGTAGCGGTGATTCTGGCCGCCGCCAATTAAGACTGCCCATTTTTCGCAGATCCGGAAGTTGGGGGTGGTTTTGCGGGTATCTAACAGTTTTGTGTTGGTGCCGGCCAGCATTTCTACCAGGCGGTGGGTAAACGTGGCAATGCCGCTCATGCGCTGCATGCAATTCAAAACCAATCTTTCCGAAGTTAGGATGGATTGCGCTTTGCCGGTTACGGTTAAGGCTACGTCGCCAACTTTTACTTTGTGGCCGTCGTGCAGCAGCACTTCTACTTTCAGATTCGGGTCTACTTCTTTAAAGATCATTTCGGCCAGTTCTACGCCGGCTAAAATACCATCGCCTTTTACCAGCAAACGGGCCTGGTTTTGAGCATCGGCCGGAATGGAGGCCAGGGAAGAATGGTCGCCGTCGCCGACGTCTTCGCGGAGGGCAGCTTTAATAAAATCGGTGAGGGCTTGCGGGGTGAGGTAGAATGGTTTCACGTGAAAGTATTTTAGGGTAGGCAGATCTGTTTTGGTCTTCGCAAGAAAGCAAATTCTTACTGAACCCTAAACGAAAATTGCTTTGGAAAGATATTTTTCTTCCGGCAGGCAACTGTTTAAGCTTTTGTTTCGACTTATTTATATTACCTCCTACTATCCGGAAATTTCCTTCACTTTTTGCTATGAAAACCTACCGTTTTAAAACGATTCTGCTTGCGTTATTTTGCTTTTCGGGCTTTTATGCCAATGCCCAGACCTGGGATTGGGCCACGCACGGCAATTTAGGAAAGCGTTACTATGTAAATGTAGTTGCCGACCAAAACGGTTATGTCTATGCAGCGGGAAATGACAGCATAGGGTTTGTTTTAACGAAATACAAACCTAACGGGGTAAAGATCTGGTCTAAAACCGATTCCGTTACCGAAGTTCAGAAGCTATCGATTGACGCTGCCGGTAATTTATATATTGCTGCTGAATCTCGCCTAACTGGTGGTTTCAGCCCAACCCTAATTATTACGGCAAAGCTGGACAGTGCCGGCAACCGCATTTGGACCAAGGGAGTAGTCGCGCATTTATCACCAACTGATGGCCCTACAGGTGCTTTATTTGCCGGCGCAGCAGATGCAGCCGGTAATACGTACATGGCTGGCCTCTTTAAAAATATTTCGGGGGTAACGCAATTCGATACCATTGCTTTAGGAACTTTAGCCCCGGACAATTATTTTTTAGCGAAATATAATACCGCCGGGAAAATTCAGTGGCTCCGGTTTTTTAACGAACCGGTTTTAGCTATCGCCAGTGGCCCGCAGGAAAGTTATTATCTGGAAGGCGGAACCTATTTCCGTAAGTATGCTGCTAACGGTACATTGATCTGGCAACAAAACTTTACCGGCACATTCAATCCCTCTATTCCCCATGGTGTTTGGAACAAGCTTGAATCTGATGCCCAGGGCAACTTGTATGTACTTGGGTATGGGTCTAATAATAAGCTGGCAAAATATAATAGTAATGGCACCTTGGCTTGGGCAAAGACCACGCAAAGTATGCCTTTTACAAGCAAGAATTTTTCCTTAAGCAACACCGGCAACGTTTTAGTAACCGGCACCTTTTCAGGAAATACACCTTTTGGAAACGGGGTACCAAACCTTTTATCAAACGCAACAGAAGGAAGCCTTTTCGTAGCCCAATTTTCCGGAGCTGACGGCAGCGCTGATTGGGCAAAACCAGCCGGTACGCCCACTGCAATTTCCGGCGAGGCAATTGTAAGTTTACCCAACGGAAGTCAGGTGATAGCCGGTAATTTTAAAGGCGGCAGTACCTTCGATCAACTTTCTGTACCTGGGAAAGGCTTCTTTATAGCCAAACTCTCCGGAACCACTCTGGGCATTGCTGAACACCAATCGGCTTCTGATGATCTCCAGCTATACCCCAATCCTGCAGCTACCGAAGTTATTCTTAGAAGCAAAGCAAAAAATAGCAACCTGGAGATCTTCAACCTCACCGGCCAGCGGATCTATGAAAGCGCTTTCACCTCAGAAACCAAGTTAAATATAGCGGGTTATCCTGCCGGCCTGTACATTATAAAAATTACTTCCGCAGGCAAAACCGAAACCCGGAAATTGCTGGTAAACCATTAATAAAACGGTAGCAAAACCCACAAAAAAAGTCGTCCCGAATCTTCAGGACGACTTTTTACATTTAAACTATGGAGTATCTTTAAGTCTTATTCTTTGGCAAAATCTATCGTATCGATCTTATAGCTTCCGCCGAATTGTTTTACCACCACGAATACCCGGTACGAACCGGCTTTGGTGGTAAATTTACCGATGGCGTATTTCTGGCCTTCGTTGGAAGAACCCTGGTGCATGAATTCGAAACCGGAACCCGGGTTTTTGCTGAAGAAATCACGCAACACAAATTCGGCCTGGGCCTGGCTGTAACTGGCTTTGTCGCCGTTTAAACCAACCTCTACCGCACTGTTAAAATAGCGGGCCACATCTTTGGCCGAACCGGCTTTAATGGCTGCTTTTACGCTGTTCAAAGCTTCGTCGCCGCTTTGGGCCAAAGCCTTGTGGCTGAACGTGATAGCGAAGAAAGCGAACAAGCCGGTAAAAAGTATATATTTAATCGTTTTCATTTCCGTAGTCTGTATAACTAAAGGGGTTAATGCCAAAATGATGCCAGCCTTTAAGGTTATACGGCAATTTCTCAAATATAGGACCAAGCTAAGAATAATTCCGGGGTTTTCCGATTTTGCCTATCTTTGTTTCTATGAATAAAAAAGTACTTCTCGTTATTCTGGATGGTTGGGGAATTGCCACCGACACCAATGTTTCGGCCGTAGATAAAGCCAATACGCCTTTCATCGATTCGCTTTACACCCGTTTCCCGCACGCACGCCTGCAGGCTTCCGGCGAAGCCGTGGGGTTGCCCGAAGGCCAGATGGGAAATTCGGAAGTAGGCCACATGAACATTGGCGCCGGCCGGGTGGTATACCAGGATCTGGTAAAGATAAACAAATCCATTCGGGAGCGCGAACTGAACAACAATCCGGTTTTGGTAGAAGCCTTTAATTATGCCAAAGAGAATCGGAAGAAAGTACATTTCATTGGCTTGCTCTCTGATGGCGGCGTGCATTCGCACATTGAGCATTTAAAAGCGCTTTGCACCATCGCCCACGAAGCAGCCGTACCCAACGTATTCATTCATGCCTTTACCGACGGCCGCGATACCGATCCGAAAGGTGGCGCCCGGTACCTGCACGAACTGGAAGCTCATTTAATGCAGACCACCGGCCAGGTGGCCAGCGTAGTAGGCCGCTATTACGCCATGGACCGCGACAACCGCTGGGAACGCATAAAAATTGCTTACGATGCCATGGTGAACGGCATCGGCACGCCTACCCAGGACCTGATGAATTCCCTGCTGCAAAGCTATACCGAAGGCGTAACCGACGAATTCATAAACCCGCTTATTAAGGTAGATGCCGCCGGAAACCCGCTGGCTTTAATTCAGGAAGACGACGTAGTGATCTGCTTTAATTACCGTACCGACCGGGGCCGCGAAATTACCCAGGCCCTGACGCAGCGCGATTTCCATGAGCAGAACATGCACAAACTGAACCTGTACTACGTTACGCTTACCAACTACGACGATACTTTTATTGGTGTAAGACCCATCTTCGACAAAGATAACCTGAATAATACCTTAGGTGAAGTCTTAGCCGCCGCCGGAAAGAAACAAATCAGGATGGCCGAAACCGAAAAATACCCGCACGTTACCTTCTTTTTTTCCGGAGGCCGGGAATTGAATTTTGAAGGCGAAAAACGTATTATGCGGGCTTCTCCTAAAGTGCCAACCTACGACCTGCAGCCCGAAATGAGTGCCGAAGAACTGCGCGATGCGCTGGTACCGGAACTGGAAAACCAGGAACCCGATTTTGTGGTGCTCAATTTTGCCAATCCGGATATGGTAGGCCATACCGGCGTTTTTGAAGCCGCCGTAAAAGCCTGCGAAACGGTAGACCAATGCGCCGAAAAAGTGGTAACCACCGCCTTAAACCACAATTACGCCTGCATTATAATTGCCGACCACGGCAACGCCGATTGCATGATTAACCCCGACGGCAGCCCCAATACCGCCCACACCACCAACCTGGTACCCGTAATTCTGGCCGACAACGATTATAAAGGGTTTTTAAAAGACGGCAAACTGGGCGACATTGCTCCTACCGTGCTGCAGCTGATGGGCATTCCGCAACCGCCGGAAATGACCGGGGTTTCGTTGTTGCTGCCTGCTTAATTTACTTTAGAAAACGAACATGCGGCAACCGCAACTTTTTACCGGAATTGTATTAACATTGCTGGCCTTACCTGGCTGCGACCAGCCGGAACCAGCCCGGCAGGCGGCTACGGCGGTTTATTATGACGTGCCGGCATTTATCAATGCCCAGATCCGGTCTCTGGAAAAAGAAAAAGCCCCGCTGCAGAAAACGGTAGCCTTCGGGCAGCAAAAAGCCGAAACCCAAATGCTGACCCAGGTAAATTGGGCTCAGGAGCTGGCTTTTTTCAGAGAAATTGACCTGAATAAAAAAGCCCTGGCCGGAAATTATGCCGAAACCAGAATGCCCCTTCCTTCCGGGCAAAAGCTGGTTTATACCCGGAACCCGGAAGCAACGTCGCCTATTTCGCTTTTAGCAATAACCACCAACAGCCAGAACCAGGTAACCGATCTTTATGCCCGCTACGACCAGAAAAACGGGTTATTCTACAACCGGGAAGAGCGGAAACTGCAGACCAACCGCCAGGGCCAGATAAATGCCTTTCAGGTTACCGGCGTTCAAAAAGTCCTATTATTCGATTCCATCCATTATAAGGTAATCAGTACGCTCCCGTAAATTTCCGGAACTTTACTCCTTTTTGGCCTGTCTTTGTTGCTCAGAATTATTAAAATTGCTTATATTGCATGGGCTCAGAATATTAAATGCAATTTCGGTGGAAATAAATTGACCGGAACAGCTTTAATACCCGTACTTTTTGAATTCAGCATTGCATCTTACCCTTCTTTGCTGTCATCTTAACAGAACATTAAAAATTTATAATTAAGCATTACCAATCACGTTTATGAGGAAAACTTTTACGCTATGGGCTGTAATTGGCTCATTGATTACCGGCACCGCTTTTGCGCAGGCGCCTAAACGCACCTGCGGCACCGAAGCAGCCGAAGCCTACGCCGCCCAGCAGGACCCGGGTTACGCGGCCCGGAAGCAGCAGAACGAAGCGGCTATTGCCCGGTTTTTAAGCAACCCGGCCAACCGCAACCAGATGCAGGCTACTAAAACCATTCCGGTAGTTTTCCACGTGGTTTATAATAATGCTGCTCAAAATGTTCCGCTTTCCCAGCTTCAGGCCCAGCTTAATGTCCTGAACCGGGATTTCCGCAGACAAAATGCTGATACGGCTACTACGCCATCCGTTTTCCGGGTATTGGGTGCCGATACTCAGATAGAATTCTGTCTGGCCAGCGTAGATCCTGCCGGCCAGCCAACTACCGGGGTTACCCGTACCTCTACTACTGTAAGTGCTTTTTCAGTTAATAGCCCGAATGCCGTAAAAACTGCCGCCCAGGGTGGTAAAGATGGCTGGAACCGCAATAATTACCTTAATATCTGGGTTTGTAATATGGGCGGCGGTATTCTGGGTTATGCCACCCCTCCGGGCGGTCCTGCCGCTTCCGATGGTGTAGTTATACTTTACTCTTCTTTGCCAGGCGGCTCTTTTGCTCCTTTTAACCAGGGCCGTACCGCCACGCACGAAGTTGGCCACTGGCTAAACCTGAGACACATCTGGGGCGAACAGCCTGGCTGCGCCGATGACGACCTGGTAGCGGACACACCGCTACAGCAGGAAGAAAATTATAACTGTCCAACTTTCCCGCTTACCACCGGCATCGGGGCAGCCTGCCCGGGTTCTAATACCAACGGCTCTATGTTCATGAACTACATGGATTATGTAGACGATGGTTGTATGAATATTTTCACCAAAGGCCAACGCGACCGCATGGTAGCTGCGCTTAATACTTCCCGGGCCAGCATCCTGGCTTCTACTGCCTGCGCGAATACGTTAGCTGCCAATTTCTCAGCCAGCTCCACCACCGTTTCTGCCGGTAATTCCGTTAACTTCACCGATCTTTCGAGCGGTTCGCCTACCAGCTGGGCTTGGAGCTTCCAGGGTGGAACTCCTATTGCTTCTACCTTCCAGAACCCGCAAAATATCCGGTACAATACTCCTGGTACTTACAACGTAACGTTAACTGTTACAAATGCCAACGGTACCGCTACCCGTACCATGACCAATTACATTACGGTAACCAACGCCACAGTTTGCCGCGATACCCTGAACAAAGTATTGCCAGGCACTCCGGTAATGTACATCAGCCGTAACAGCAGCAATGTGCGTAATGGCTACGTATCTGGTAATAATGGTTTCGGCGATAAAGCCAAAGCAGAATATTTTGCCTCAACCGCTGGTTATAACCGCATTGCCGGCGGTATCCTGAAATTTGGTAAAGCTACTGCGGCCGGCGCTTCTTCTTCGGTAACGGTTGCCGTTTGGGATAATACCGGCGCCAACGGCAGCCCGGGCGCCATTATCGGCAGCCAGGTAGTGCCTATCAGTTCCATCGCTACCAATGTTGCCGCTAACCAGGCTACCACGGTTAATTTCACCACCCCAATTACTGTTAATGGTCCGTTCTACATGGGTGTGCAGTTAAGCAACACCCCAGGCGATACGGTAGCGTTAATTACCAACACCAGCGGAGACTCTCCGGCCGGAAAAGGCTGGGAGCAGTTAGCGGATAATAGCTGGGCAACCTACACATCCAGCTGGACCCTGAACATTTCCAATGCTATTGCCCCGATCATGGCCGGCGTTCCGCCAACCGTTGACTTTACTCCGGCTACCTCTACGGTTTGCCTTGGTGGCACCATTAATTTCAGCAGTGCTTTAACCACCGGCGCCACTTCTTTTGAATGGTCGTTCCCGGGCGGTACGCCAAGTTCTTCTACCAGCCCTAACCCAACCGTAACCTATGCATCTGCCGGTAACTGGAACGTAACGTTAAAAGCGGTTTCAGGCGTTTGTAACCTTACTACTACGGTAACCAAACCTTTTGCAATAAGTGTAGTGCCTTCTCCGGTAATTGCCGTTACGCCTTCGGCTTCGCAAAGCTGCGGACCTACTCCGGTTACCGTTACCGCTACCGGGGCAAGTTCTTACAGCTGGTCGCCGGCCACCGGTTTAAATACCACTACCGGCGCTACCGTAATTGCTAACCCAACTGCTACCACGGTTTATACGGTAACCGGTACTACCAACGGTTGTAGCGCTACCCAGCAGGTTGTAGTGGCTGTTACCAACGTTACTACTTCATTTACCGCCACCCCGGCCGTAGTAGACTTATCTTCATCTGGGGTGGTTAACTTTACCAATACCTCTTCTTCCAACGCCTTGTTCTTCAACTGGAACTTTGGCGATCCGGCTGCCGGCGCGTTAAATACCTCAACCGTGAGAAACCCGCCGCCATTCACCTATACAACTCCTGGTAACTATACCGTAACCCTGATTGGTCAGAGTGGCAGCGCCAGCGGTAACTGTACCAAAACCACTACCTTTACCGTGGTGGTTCGGAATACCCTGGGTTTGCAGGAAGCGTTCGATAACGGCAAGATCAAAATATATCCGAACCCGGCTAAGAGCTATTTACAGGTTGAAGTACCGGAAAGAGAAGCCGTTACGGAGATCCAGTTAACCAACGCCATTGGCCAGGTAATTGCCCGCCAGAAACCTGCTGCCGGCCAGGCCCGCCTGAATGTAAGCAACCTGTCGAACGGTATTTACTTTGTTAAAATAATGAATGCCGAAGGCAGCATTACCCGTAAGATCAGCGTAATGCAATAACGCATTATAACGCTAAAACAAAAAGGTAGCCCGTAGGCTACCTTTTTGTTTTTAAGCTGCTTTGTTTTACTTTGAACGCTTTATGTTTATTTCCTGATCTTTAGAACAATTCCGGTTAAGTTTCCGGGGGAATTGCACCGAGTTTTCTAAAATTTATTTATTCATACTAAGCTAAGCGCACTATTTTACCGTTTTAAATTCTGAAGCAGCGGTTAGCTGATCCTTTTATTTTTGCGTAAGTAACCTGACCTTTTATTGCACCCTCCCAGAAAAATGAATAAGTTTTTAATCAGTCTTTTTGTTTCTCTTTTCGCGTTTCAAATAAATAGTAATGCTCAGGCCAATTTTACGGAGCGGGGGTGCGCCACCAACGAAGTTAATGCCGAACTTATCCGGAACCAGCCGGCCTACGCGCAGAAATTAATTCAAACCGAAGAACTGGCCCGGCAATACCTCGAAAACAGGAAGAACCAGCGTTCTGCCGCTGCTGGCGATACCATAACTGTTGTCTTTCACGTGATCTACAATGCTCCCCAGGAGAATATTCCGGATGCCCAGCTTTACTCCCAACTCCAGATCCTGAACGAAGACTTTAACCGTCGGCATGCTGATACGGTAAATACCCCGGCGCCTTTCAGGAGTGTGGCCGGCAACCCCCGGATCACCTTTTGCCTGGCTTCGCTGGACCCGGACGGGAACCCTACTACCGGCATTACCCGCACCAAAACCAATATTTCCAGTTTTGTAGCCACCGAAAACCAGATGAAATTCAGCAACCGGGGAGGAAAAGATGCCTGGATGCCGGAACTATACCTGAATATCTGGGTCTGTAACCTGGGCGGCGATGTGATCGGTTTTGCCCAGTTCCCGGGTGGTCCGTTAAATACCGATGGCATTGTGGTGCGGTTTTCCAGCGTTGGCATGTTTCCTTTTAATCCGTTTCCCGGACCGTACACCCGCGGCCGGACCGCCACCCATGAAGTGGGCCACTGGCTGGGCCTGCGCCATATCTGGGGCGAAAACGACAATGATTGTAATGATTCTGACGGCATTGCCGATACTCCTAACCAGGGAGATAAATCAAGCGGCTGCCCCGCATTTCCGAAGGTTTCCTGCAACAATGAACCTAACGGCGATATGTTCATGAATTTCATGGATTATACCGTAGATAATTGCATGAACCTGTTTACCCGGAATCAGAGCGAAAGGCTGAACGCTATTCTGCACACTTCCCGCCGCACGATCTTAGCTTCCAACATGTGTTCCAATATCCTGAATGCGGATTTCCGGGCGGCTCCGGATGCCGTTTTCCCGGGAGAAAGCACTGATTTCTATTACTATTCAAACGGCCGCCGCCCTACTTCTTTTTTATGGCAATTTGAGGGAGCTACCCCCGCAACTTCTACTGAAAGAGATCCAAAGAACATCCGGTACGAAAATGCCGGGTCTTACACGGTAAGCTTAACCGTTTCGGATGGGAGTACTTCCGATACAGAAACTAAAATAGGATATCTGAAAGTTACTACCAATAAGTTACAGGTGTACCCGAACCCGGCCAGCAGTTTGGTAACCGTAGGCGGACCGGCCGG
Source organism: uncultured Cytophagales bacterium (assembly GCA_963751205.1). Classification (GTDB taxonomy): domain Bacteria; phylum Bacteroidota; class Bacteroidia; order Cytophagales; family Hymenobacteraceae; genus Adhaeribacter_A. Next base: position 314,621 of record CAVVTI010000002.1, read on the forward strand.
CACTAAATTGCAGAAGGTCTGGATCTACAATACCAGCGGCCAGCTTTTCCTGGAAGGAACCACAACAGAAAGAACTTTAGATCTGGATATAAGAAGCCTTCGGAATGGGCTGTATATGGTTCTGGGCAAAACTGAGAACGGCAAACTGCTGGGCCAGCGCCTGCTTATTCAGCGGTAATTCTTTAATTCTGTTAATCCTAAATTGGCTATGCCGAACTTCGTTTCTGGAAATTGGCTCCGTGGAACTGCGTTTCTGATGCAGATTAAGTGAAAGGATCAAATAAATAGATCAGATAACTGCGGACAGGTAAAGCTCTGTCCCTGCAAATAATCCATTAATCCCTAAATCCTCCGAATCCCAATCCAGGCAAAATAAAAAAGCGAAGCAACCTTCCGGCTTCTCCGCTCCTATTCCTATAACCAACCTTACCTTAACAGGAAATCTTCTGAACCCTGGTCTGGTGGCGGCCGCCTTCGAATTCGGTTTCCAGAAACAGCTTCGTCATTTCTCCGGCTACCTCTTTCGACACAAAACGGGCGGGTATGCAGAGAATGTTGGCATTGTTGTGTTCGCGGGCCAGTTTGGCCAGTTCCGGCAACCAGCACAGCGCAGCCCGGATCTGCGGATATTTATTCGCCGTCATGGCCACACCGTTGCCGCTGCCGCAGATCAGGATGCCAAACGTAAATTCTTCGTTTTGCACGGCTTTGGCCAGCGGATGTACGTGGTCCGGGTAATCTACCGAAGCATCAGAAAAAGGGCCGAAATCTTTTACTTCGCACCCTTTGGCTGTCAGCAATTCGGTAAGCAATTTTTTGTATTCGAATCCGGCATGGTCGCCGCCAATGGCAATTTTAAGCTTCATTTCTTTTAAGTTCCTGGTTTAAACGGGCCACATCGCGCTTTCTAACGGCTTTGGCAATTACAATACTTACTTCGTAAAGCAGATACAACGGAATAGCAAACAAACTCATACTCATTACGTCTGGCGGCGTTACAATGGCCGAAATGATCATGATCACCAGGATGGCATGGCGCCGGAATACCGCTAAAAATTCGGCGGAAACCAGGCCGGCTTTGGCCAGGAAAAAGATGACCATGGGTAACTCAAACATAAGCGCACAGGCAAATACCATGGTGGTAAGCGTGGAAATGTAGGAGTTAAGATCGAATTCGTTGGTAATGGTGGGGTCTACCTGGTAAGAAGCCAGGAAATTCATGGAAAGCGGCGCGGCTCCATAATAGCCAAACAACAAGCCCAGCACAAACAGCACCGAAACAAAGAAAACCGCCCCACGCGAATTCTTCCGTTCTGTAGGGTAAAGGCCGGGCTTAATAAACCGCCACAATTCCCAGAAAGCGTACGGAAAAGCCAAAATCAACCCCAACGTAAACGAAACCGACATGTGCGTGGTAAACTGCGAACTCATTTCGCGGCTTTGCAGGGTAAAGTTTATTTTATCGATGCAGATCTCCGGCGCATTCAAAAATTCACCGAGCTTACACCACATGCGGTAGCTCCAGAAATCTTTACGGGAAGGCGCCAGAATTATATCGTGAAAAATAAAATCTTTGGAAAAGAAGGCGGCCAACCCGAAAACCAGGATAGATGCTGCTGCCCGGATCACGTGCCAGCGCAACGCCTCCAGGTGGTCAATAAAACTCATCTCCTGCGGTTCTTCCCCTACTCCTATTCGTTTTGCTTCCAACCGGCTTTTTTACCTAAAATTTTATAGTGATTAATGATTAGTGAATAGTGATTAGTATTTATGATTATTAACAGAATTGATTCTTTATTCGTGCTGAATAACTAATCACTATTCATTAATCACTAATCACTATTTATTTGTTGCTGAAGAGCGGATACTGTTCCATCCAGGAGTTGATCTCCTGCTTCACGCTGGCAATTTTGGAGTCGTTGTCTACGTTCGTTAAAACTTCATCTATCAGGCCAACAATCCGCTCCATATCCTGCTCTTTCAGGCCGCGGGTGGTTAAAGCGGCCGTACCAACCCGCATACCGGAAGTTACAAACGGCGATTTATCATCGAAAGGCACCATGTTTTTATTAATGGTGATATCGGCTTTTACCAGGGTGTTTTCTGCTACTTTTCCAGTCAGGTTTTTAGAACGCAGGTCAATCAGCATTAAGTGGTTTTCGGTGCCGCCGGAGATAATTTTGTACCCCTTATCTACAAATGCTTTCGCCATAGTCTGGGCATTTTTCTGTACCTGTTTGATGTAGGTCATATAATCAGCAGAAAGGGCTTCGTGAAAGGCAACGGCTTTGGCAGCAATAACGTGCTCTAAGGGCCCGCCCTGCGAACCCGGGAATACGGCGCCATCCAATACCGAAGACATCATCTTTAGTTCGCCTTTTGGCGTTTTGAAGCCGTACGGATTTTCGAAATCTTTCGGCAGCATGATCATACCACCACGCGGGCCGCGCAGGGTTTTGTGCGTAGTAGTGGTTACAATATGGCAATGTTCGAACGGGTTGTTCAGCATGCCTTTGGCAATTAAACCGGCCGGGTGCGAAATATCGGCCATCAGCAAGGCGCCAACCTGATCGGCGGCTTCGCGCAGGGCTTTATAATCCCAGTCGCGGGAATAGGCGGAAGCGCCGCAAATAATCAGCTTCGGTTTTTCTTTATCGGCAGTTTCGGCAATTTTTCCCCAGTCTATTAAACCGGTTTCCTGCTCTACGCCATAAAAACTTGGCTGGTACAATTTACCCGAATAGTTTACCGCCGAACCGTGCGTTAAGTGGCCGCCATGCGCCAGGTCGAAACCTAGAATTTTATCGCCGGGATTCAGAATACCCAGCATTACCGCTGCATTGGCCTGGGCGCCGGAGTGCGGTTGTACGTTTACCCATTGGGCACCGAATAATTCTTTGGCTCTATCTATAGCCAGTTGTTCGCTTTGGTCTACAATTTCGCAGCCGCCGTAATAGCGTTTGCCAGGCAGGCCTTCGGCGTATTTATTTGTCATGATGCTGCCCTGGGCTTCCATTACCTGGTCGGAAACGAAGTTTTCGGAGGCAATAAGTTCCAGGCCGTGCATCTGGCGTTCTTTTTCTTTCTGAATTAGGTCGAATATAGCGGTATCTCTCTGCATAGTTACGTCTGTACACAATTTGCCCAAAATTAAGCTAAAGTTGCTAAAATTGCTAAACTAGTTTTTAAGGCGCTTACCATACCGTTTTAACCCAAATAAAATGGTTTGGCACAACTTACGGTTAAAAGTAGCTTATTGGTTTTTTCAAAATTAACGGACATAAAAAAGGGAAGCAGAACTTCCCTTTTTTACCTATCTAAAACTTCCGTAATAATTTGGTTGATTTTGGCAGATGGTTAGGTTTACTAATGTGTAGAATTATTATATAAACAGGAGAAATTAAAATCTAATGCTTTTCCATTTTTAAATCCAGATAAAAACCTGAAATAATAATATTATATTGTTTTTAGATTTATACTTGTACAAAACCAATAAGTTACGGGCATAGTTTAAAAATTGGCGAAATAACAATAACAAAAAGTAAAAACCTTTTTAATTCAATAATTTATATTTTTAATCTGCCTTACATTAACTTAATCCAATATTTAGCAATCTGGTTCTAAGTCAATGCAGCTTCCTCTTTTTTACCTGATTGCATTATTAATAGTTTTCATCCTTCTAAACCCAAACGTTGAGGCATAAAAAAAGCACTCCCGGGGAAGTGCTTTTTATTTCATTATGAAAAAATGATTAACTATATCGTGGTTTATCTATACTTGGCTTATTGGTATTCCGGTTTGGATGGCTACCTAATCTGGTATCGATGGTCGGCTCGTCTATATCGTCGGTATAGCGGGCTTCCAGTTCGCTTAACTGGTCCAGGTTATCGTTTTCGGTATTGGCATCTTTCAGGCCGCCGGAAACACCTTTGCCTGCCGGATCTCCGGTTGGCTGCTTAGACTGTTTGTTCGTGGAATTGCTTTTGTAAGGCATACTTTTTTTGTTTTGAGTGAAACAATTGGTTCTGAACCCTCCCCGATTGCACTGATCGCCTCAACCCAGCCGGGCTTCTTAAATACTTGGAATCACCGTTTTAAGTTTTCTATATTTTCAATAAATTGTTTTTTCCTGAAAAAGGCCAAACAGATTAACTGAATAATTCAATAGCCCGTAATACTCCCCAACAACCGGCAGATCTATGGCAACCACCCCGCGTAAAATCGAAATTTCGCACCCCGAAAAAGTGCTTTTCCCCGAACAGGGATTTACCAAAAAAGACTTAGCCAATTATTATAATACGGTTTCGGCGTTGATCCTTCCTTTCCTGAAAAACCGGCCAATAATGCTTCACCGTTTCCCGCAAGGCATTGGCCACCACGGCTTTTACCAGAAAGACATCGGCGATTCTTTTCCGGACTGGATCGACAGGGTAAGCGTAGCCCGCGAAAAACAACCGGCAATTGAACAGGCCGTAATTAATAAAAAGGCGGCACTATTGTACACCATTAACCAGAATACCATTGTGCTGCACCCTTGGCTCAGTACCGCCAAAGACCTGCACGTGCCAGATAAGCTGATCTTTGACCTGGATCCGGCCGAAGGTGGTTTTAAAACGGCCGTAAGAGGAGCCTTGCTACTCCGTGAACTGCTGGAAAACAAATACGGCCTAACCTGTTTTGTAATGACTTCCGGTTCCAAAGGACTGCACGTAACCATAGCCATAAAGCCTGAATTGAATTTTGACGTGGTAAGGCCGTTTGCGCTGGCTATTGGAGAGGAGCTTTCTAAGCAATACCCTGAAGAATTTACCACGGAGCAGCGCATAGAAGACCGGAAAGGGAGATTGTTTGTAGATTACCTGCGCAATTCTTACGCCCAGACCGCCGTTGCGCCTTATGCGGTGCGCGCCATTACCAATGCCCCCGTGGCTGCGCCTTTGTTCTGGGATGAATTAAAAGACAAAAACTTATCGCCGGGAATGTATAATATTCAGAGCATGCCGGAACGGATAAAAGCTGTTGGCAACCCGTGGGAGAATTTCCGGAAATCCGCCAAAAGCCTGAAAAAAGCGATCAGTATTCAGAAGAAAGATTGAAAAAATGGTAGGGGTTTAGCCTGAAAAAGTGCCGTGGGTTCAAAATCTGAATTACCCTGTTACGTCTAAGCGGCGAATTACACTGCATGGATTGCCGGCGGCAAAAACATCGGCCGGAATATCTTTGGTTACTACACTCCCTGCTCCTATCACGCTCCGGTCGCCGATGGTTATGCCGGGACAAATTACCACGCTGCCCCCTAACCAAACGTTAGCCCCGATTTTAATTTCGCGGCCAGATTCCAGCCCGGCCTCCCGTTCCTGCCAGTTCATTGGGTGGGTTGCGGTATAGATCTGTACATTGGGCCCTAGCAAGGTATTATCGCCAATAGAAACGGGCATCACATCCAGGATCACGCAGTTAACGTTTAAAAATACGTTATCGCCAAGGCTGATATTTTCCCCGTAATCGCAGAAAAAGGGAGGTTCAATTACCAGGTTCTTTCCGGCTTTGCCCAGCAATTCGTCCAGCAGCCAGGTGCGCAAAGAAAAATTACCCGGCGCCGATTCGTTTAATTGCTTTATTAATTCCCGGGCTTTTTTTCTTTCTGCTATCAGTTGCGGGTCGGCGGCATTATACAATTCGCCGGCCAGCATTTTCTCTTTTTCCGATTTCATTTATAAAATATTATAATGCAAAAACGGTAGCCTTTCAGGCTGAAAAACCAAATAAAAAACCGTCCGGATTACGGACGGTTTTCAAAGTAATTTAGTTGCTGAAAAGTTTTAAACTTAGCGGTTGGTGTCATCGTCGTCTTCCAGCATTTCCTTTGGAAGCTTCGAAATATCCTGCTGCATGTGTTCGGTAGAAGGCATTTCTACAACCGGGTCGTCTACCGCGCTGGCGTGCGCTGCCGTTGGTATACCATCCGGAATAATGTGGCCGCTGTCTTCCGAATTTTCGTTCGTAGATACTGCCGTTGAGCCTTCGCCGCTATCGGTGCCGTAGCCGGTTTTGCCGTCGCGGTCGCCGAAGCCGCCGCGGGCCTGTTCGTTCTTGGGAGGATCGGCGCCGGGCACTAAATGCCCTGCTTCCATTTCGGTCATGTCTTCGCCGGTACTATCAATGTGCCGGATCGGGCGGTCTTTGCCGGCCTCTTCGCGGGAGTTCTTATCGGTTGCCATAGTTTTATTTCAATTAGAAAATTTGAAAAGGTGGAAATTGGGAAATGGAATAAGTTAACTACCGGGCGATGCCGGTTTTTAGCTTAATCCCATAGCGTTTTAGGCTTGTACTGATTTCAGGGGAAAGTGGTTTAACCTGCCACCATTTCGCCGCCGTTAATATGCAGCACCTGCCCGGTTACATAAGAAGCATCTTCGCAGGCCAGGAACACATAGGCCGGGGCCACTTCCGAAGGTTGTCCGGCGCGTTTCATGGGCGTGCTTTTGCCGAATTTATTTACCGTTTTAGCATCGAAAGAAGCCGGAATGAGCGGGGTCCAGATCGGGCCCGGAGCCACCGCATTTACCCTAATGCCTTTTTCCGCCAGATTCTGTGAAAGTGAGCGGGTAAATGTGGTAATAGCTCCTTTGGTAGCCGAATAATCCATTAAATGATCGGAGCCCCGGAAAGAAGTTACAGAAGTAGTATTAATAATGCAGTCGCCTTTTTTAAAGTGTTCCATAGCCGCTTTGGTCAGGAAGAAATATGCAAAAATGTTGGTCCGGAAGGTTTTCTCCAGCTGCTTTTCCGTGATATCTTCCACGGTTTCCTGTTCGTGCTGTTCGGCGGCATTGTTTACCAGAATATTAAGCCCGCCCAGTTCTTTCACTGTTTTTTCTACCGCCTGCCTGCAGAAATTCTCTTTGCCCACATCGCCGCGCAGCAGCAAACATTTCCGCCCTTCGGCCTCTATCATTTCTTTGGTGTCTTTGGCGTCCTGGGTTTCGTTCAGGTACATAATAGCCACATCGGCGCCTTCGCGGGCAAAATGTACGGCAACAGCCCGGCCAATGCCGCTGTCGCCGCCGGAGATCAGGGCTACTTTGTTTTCAAGTTTGGCGCTGCCCCGGTAATTTTTGCGGATAACTTCCGGTTCCGGATGCATGCGGTGCTCTTTGCCCGGTTGGTTGCGCTGCGTTTGCTTCGGAATGGTTTTCAGTTTTTCAGCCATGGTTTGGTTGTTAGTTGCTGGTTGTTAGTTGTTGGTTTTCGGAGGTGGAATCTGCTATACGAAGTACGGGAAGTGGTGTTTACCCCACCCAACTCTCCCCTAAATCAGGGGAGGGCTTTTTGACCGCTGATTTTTGGTGACGAAATGATTCTGAACACGATTTCAGGGATTGTCCGGATTAACAGGATTTTTCTCCGGATAATGCTTTATTTGATTTCCGTGACTACGTAGGGACAGGTCGCGACCTGTCCGCACGCATTCCCGATCAACTTATCTGAACTAGGATTTTTAGGATTAAGGGATTTTAGGATTCCTTACAAAATATTTTCACGCATTTCGCCAGCGCAGCGTCTCATGAAAAATCACGTTATCTGAATTACAAAAGCTGATAAAAGCCAGCTACAAAGGAAAGATTGAAGCCTGCCCCGAAAGCTTTCGGGGTTTCTGCGTGCGCGGCCTCCGCACTTTCCGAGTTTTGCGCAGCAAAATTGCGAAAGCAAAGGAAAGGGTGCAGCCGTGAACGCAGAAATCGAAGATTCAGCGTAGCTAAACGAAGCCACTTAGGTTTACCCCGAACCCTTTCGGGGCTTGAGGGAGAAAATGTACTTGAAAGTAGAAAGTTAAAGGGTTAGGAATATAGGATACTATGAAAACGGTATGCTTTCATGTCAACAAAGTCAATAGTTTACTTTACTACCAACCCGAAGAGATCTCTCCTTACGTCAAGATGACGGAAAAAAGCTATTATTTCAACCTGAAAAACCCCTCAACGGAGTTGCCGCTTATTTCGTAACTTTGGCAGCTATGCAGGAAGAGACCAGCTTATATTTAGTGCCAACCCCCATTGGCAACCTTGAGGACATTACCTTGCGCGCCATCCGGATCTTAAAGGAAGTAGACACGGTTCTGGCCGAAGACACCCGCACCAGCGGCAAACTCCTGCACCATTTGGGAATTGATAAGCGCATGCACAGCCACCACCTGCACAACGAACACCGGGCGGTAGCGCACCTGGTAGAACGTTTAAAAGGCGGCGAAAAAATGGCCATGGTTTCCGATGCCGGCACGCCAGGAATTTCCGATCCGGGATTTCTGCTGGTACGGGCTTGTCTGCAGGAAGGAATTAAAGTGGAATGCTTACCCGGCGCAACGGCGTTCGTGCCGGCGCTGGTAAAATCCGGTTTCAGTTCCGAAAGGTTTACGTTCGAAGGATTTCTGCCGGTAAAAAAAGGCCGGCAAACCCGCCTGGAAAGCCTGAAAAACGAAGAACGCACCATGATCTTTTACGAATCGCCGCACCGCATTTTAAAAACCCTGACCCAGTTTGCCGAATATTTCGGGCCGGAAAGACAGGCTTCGGTCTCAAGAGAACTCACCAAAATGTTTGAAGAAACGCTGAATGGCAGCCTGGAAGAACTGGTTAAAATATTTACTACTAAAGCTATTAAAGGAGAATTTGTTCTTGTTGTGGAAGGCCGAAAATAACCGAAAATTTTTACCTCTGCTGGCCATTATCGGGGCATTTCTGCTCTGGCTCGGCTGGCCAACCAAACCGCTGCCGCTGCTTTTATTCTTCGGGCTGGTACCTTTTTTCTTAATAGAACGCACCGTAAACCATCCGTCATTTACCCGGCCGGCGGCCACGTTTTTCAAATATTCCTACCTGCTTTTTGTGCTTTGGAATGCGTTTGCTACCTACTGGGTTTCGTATTCCACGTTGCCCGGCGGCATTGCCGCGGTGCTTTGCAATGCGCTGCTCATGTGCATTCCGGCCATGCTGTTCTTTTTTACGAAACGAAGATTAGGCCCGAAAATAGGGTATGCTTCGTTTATCGTTTATTGGCTGGCTTTCGAATATTTCCATTTGGGTTGGGACTTAACCTGGCCCTGGCTTACCTTAGGCAACGGATTTGCGCAACGCCCGGAATGGGTGCAGTGGTACGAATTTACCGGTTTTCTGGGTGGTTCCGTCTGGATTCTGCTGTTAAACCTGCTGCTTTTTAAAGCCTTTGCCGATAACCCTGAAAAAAGCTGGAAACCTTACCTGGCCCCGGCACTTTTAGTGATCATTCCAATAGCGATTTCCTACGGTCTTTATTTCAGTTACGAAGAAAAGGGAGCCGAAGCAGAAGTAGTAGTGGTGCAGCCCAACATCGATCCGTACAAAGAGAAATTCCGCGACGGCGAAAACTACATTCCAATAGAAGAACAGCTTGCCCGGTTACTGGCCCTTTCCGAAACGAAGATCACGCCTAAAACCAGCCTGGTAGTATGGCCGGAAACTGCCATGGGTTCCAATTTTCAGGAAGAAAATATTCATACCTACCCGGATATTACGGTTTTAAAACAATTTGTAAGTAAGCACCCGGGCCTTGACTTACTCACGGGCATCAATTCTTATAAGATCTACGAAAATGCGAAGGATGCGCCGGCGTCGGCCCGATTCCGGGAAGACCTTGGTTATTACGATGTGTTCAACACGGGCATGTACCTGACCAATAAAGGCGACCTTGAACTGTACCATAAATCGAAACTGGTGCCGGGCGTAGAAAAGTTACCTTACCCGGCGTTCTTTAAATTCCTGGGCCCGCTGGCTATCGATCTGGGTGGCATGGTGGGCACGCATGGCACCCAGGAAAACCGCACCGTCTTCTTTCATAGCCAGACCAAACAGCCGGCAGCCGCGCCCGTTATCTGCTACGAATCTATTTACGGCGGCTACGTGAGCGAATACGTGCGAAATGGCGCTTCCCTGATCTGCATTATTACCAACGACGGCTGGTGGAGCGACAGCCCGGGCTATAAGCAGCATTTGCAGTACGCCACCTTACGGGCCATTGAGAACCGCCGCAGCATTGCGCGTTCCGCCAATACCGGCATTTCGGGGTTTATAAACCAGCGCGGCGATTTCCGGCAAACCTCCGAATGGTGGAAGCAGGCCGCTTTACGCGATACCGTAAAACTGAATACCGAACTTACCGTTTACAGCCGTACCGGCGAACTTATTGGTCCGGCGGCGCAGTGGCTGGCCCTGGCGCTGATCCTTTACACTATTCTTCACAAAATACTTTTCCGCAAAAAAAGCTATGGATCTAGAAAGCATTTGTAATCAGGTTGTTTCCGAAACGCGTTGCGTAGGCGCTTTTATCCGGACAGAAGGCCGGAAGTTCGATACTTCCAGAATTGAGCACAAAGGCTTTAACGACCTGGTTTCGTACGTAGACAAAGAAGCGGAAAAGCAACTGGTAACGGCCCTGAAAAACATCCTGCCCGATGCGGGTTTCATAACCGAAGAGGGCACCGAAGAACGGCAGCAGCAGGAATATACCTGGATCATCGACCCGCTGGACGGCACTACCAATTTCATGCACGGTTTGCCGATTTACGCCATCAGCGTGGGCCTTCGGAAACAAGTGCTCATGCAAAAGGCCGAAATGGTGCTGGGGGTGATCTATGAGATCAATTTCGACGAAGTGTTTTATGCCTGGAAAAACGGCGGCGCTTTTATGAACGATAGACCCATAAAGGTTTCTGTCGCTCCCAAACTAGCTGATTCTCTGATCGCTACCGGTTTTCCCTATACGGAGTTCGGCCGCACCACCGATTACCTGAAGATCTTAGGTGAATTCATGGCTAAATCGCATGGGGTGCGGCGACTGGGTTCCGCCGCAGTGGACCTGGCCTATGTAGCCTGCGGAAGGGTAGAGGGCTTTTTCGAATTTAACCTGAATGCCTGGGATGTAGCCGCCGGGGTAATAATAGTGGAAGAAGCCGGCGGAAAGGTAACCACTTTTTCCGGCGAAGGCGACCCGGTTTTTGACCGCGAAATGGCCGCTACCAATACCCACATTCACGATGAAATGCTGAAGCTGATCCAGGAAACCTGGTAAGCAGTTTTTAAGCGAAAAAGGGTAGCGTTTTTAAAAAATCAGCAATTGCGCAATTCACATGAAATCTGAAAAAACAACCGCTTTTGCAATTGCCGGTATCCTGCTGGCCGTTGCCATTGGCGTTTTTTCCTATTTCCTGTTCTACCGGAAAACCACAAAAACCGCCCGGGAAATAGCCCGGGAAAGCCCGGTTCAAACTCCCGCTTCAGGTAACGTTATTCAGGATTCTGCTCCGGAAACGTTAGATCCTGCCGAAGAAGAAGCGGAAGAAGAAACAGAACCAAAAAGCTCTTTACCTATTCCATTCATTGTAAAAACCAATTCGGTTAACAGAATTAGTAATTCCGTGCAGATCATATCCAAAAGCCATTACCTACCTTCTCAGCCGGATTGCGAAAGTTATTCTTTCAGTTGGGAAGAGGTAAAACTTGCGGATAAAAAGGTAACCGCAACAGTGAATAAGGCCATCCGGGACGAAGTAAAATTGTATGAAGCCATCGCAGAAAGCGGGCCCGGCATTCCGGCCGAATTTTGCAACGGCGAAGCCGAATACGAATTCATTGGCAAACTTTCTCTGTTCGGAAACCTGTTACATGCTACTTATTTTTGGTCCGAATTTTATTTAGGCAGCAACCATCCAAATTCGGTTTTAGACACGAACTGTTTCGATGTTAAGACCGGCAAAAAGGTAAATTTGCGGCAACTCATAAAACCCGACAAACAGGCCGAACTCGATTCAATGATTGTAAACGATGTTTCTGAGATTGAATGGGAAGGTTTAAATCATGCATTCCGTCAGCAGCTGCCGGACCTGAATTTTGAATTTACCAAAGAAGGTTTGGTAGTAATTGTAAACGGTATTAATTACATGACCACCCGCTTAACGCTGGAACTGAACCGGGAAAAAACGGCCTACTTTTTAAAGCCGGAAATATATGATATGGTCTATAAAAAGCAGAATTCCTTTAGCCGCTAACCCTGCTGCGAATCTTTTCCGAAACTTCTTAACAGTTTTTAAACTAAAATACCTATCACTTTCCAGGAATTTCTTAATTTGCTACCCATCAGGAAATTAAGACCAAATGCCTTTCTTTCGCCTGCCTTTCGGTAAAATATTTTTTCTGCTCTGTTTCCTGATCTTATGGGGTAGCCGGGAAAGCTTTGCGCAAAAAATTACGCTGAACGGTACCGTTTCCGATAGCAAAACCGGGGCACCCGTTTCCGGGGTTGGCACCATCTTAAGCAAATCGGGCAAAGCTGCGGCTACGGATAAGCAAGGCAGTTTTTTGGTGCCAACCGATACCATTTTCCCCGGCGAAACGCTTATCTTTTCGCACGTAAGTTATGAAACCTTAACGGTACCGGTAACGCCCGGGCAAACCAGGTTTATGGTTACGTTAACCCCGAAAGTAAACCCGCTGGGTGAAGTTAGCATTACCGCTTTCCGAAAATTAAAACCGCAAAAGATCCGGCCCGAAACAACCTTGGATTATGCCATTACCAATAACCGGCTATACCTTTTAGGTTGGGAAGCAAAACGGAAAAATCTGGTGTTGCAGGTATTGCATTTGGAAACCGGCGAAGTGCTGATGCAAAACCGGTTGCCCTTCCTGGCCGAAAACCTGTTTGTAGACTGCCTGCAAAACCTGCACCTGCTTACCGAAGATAAGGTCTACCAGGTTTTTACCAGATCCGATTCGCTGGCGCTTTATCCACCTAATTTAAGGACGGAATTTGATCAGCATTTAAAACCGTGTCTGGCTGCTAATGGGAGTTTCCTCTATTTTTCCCGGGACTTGAAAAGGGGAGTTATCAGATCTTTCTATGCGGTAGATCAGGAAACGAAAGAAACTAAAATGCTGCGTACTATCCAGGATGAAATCGTTTTAAGCATGCAAAGGGGTGAGCAACGGTTCCAGTTTTTTAAAGCCCTGCAGGATGATTCGCGTCCCGATAATACTGTTGAAGGCCCTGGCCCCAGCACCAATGCGTTAATGAAGGCAGGAAAGCAAGCCCGGGTAGCAAGACGAACTGCTACCAGCAAGGCATTTGCCCAAAAAATAATGTTTGAAGCACCTTACCTGCCACTCATCCAAACTGGCAATCAGCTGGCTTTATTCGATCACGTAAACGGTAAAATAGAATTTTATAAATACGATTCCTTAAGCCGGGTTTTGCTCATAAATTACCAGCACCAGAAAGATTGGGCCAAACAAATTGTGGTAGATGCCGCCGCTGAAAAAACTTACGCCCTTTTCCAGAAAAACGGCCTTTACGAATTAAAACACCTGAACCTGGAAACCGGTGAACTGGGAAGAACTTACCAGATCAGTAATCCGTTTGCCAGTAAAATTTCGGTGCATAACTGTCAGGTATATTTTCTGTACAAAGACCCGGGAAAAAATAACCGGCAGTTTTTATACCAGGCGCAACTGGCTTCGGGGCAAAATTAATTTTCCCGCTAAACTTTTTCTACCTTTGCTTTCGTTAAAAGAGCGTGATGCAGGAGATCCTTATACTTCTTATTTTTCTGGCAGCAGTAGCGTATCTGGGGCGTATGTTCTGGCGGCAGGCTAAAAGCAAAGATCCAAACTGCGCTAAAGGTTGCGGCGGTTGCGCTACCATAGACCCTGAGCAGCTCGAAAAACAGATCCGCGCCAAACAGGCAAAACATTAGTTTCTGAATTTATCCCTTCTCAGTTTTCCGGCCATGCCGGCTACCGTTTTTCTATTTATTTTTCTGAAGGCTCTTTATTTTTTCTTTCCGGACTGGCAACTTCTCCGGGTTTTTACGTATAGTTTTGATACTATATTCTACTGCCACAAAAACCTTTAAAGACATAAAACTATGCAAGACAAAGAAGAAGAAAGATCGCTGATAAACGTGGAGCGTCGCTTAAACAAAGATGGCTTTACCGCCGATTTTAAAGTATCTCAGGGCCGCCTTTGCGTTATGGGTACCGATAAAACCTATGCCGCCGACGAAGTTCAGATCGTGGATTTTTACCGCTTCGAAGGCGAAAGCGATCCGGATGATATGTCTATTCTATATGCCCTGGAAACTAACGATGGGTTAAAAGGCACTATTTCCAATTCGTATGGAACCTATGCCGACTCCAATGTAGATGCTTTTTTAAAGCAGGTAGAAGATCTGGGTAAAAACCTGGATAAGAAAAATAAATAATTAGCCAGATTTGGCAAAAACAGCAAAGGCTGCTCTTTTATAAAGGGCAGCCTTTGCTGTTTTTTATGGTTGCTTTGCTTTAAGATCTAAGATTCTTCGGGCATATCGGTAGCCTCTTCGAACGACAATCCTTTCCGGGACGGTTCCTGGTTAGGCTGGTTAGGCTTTGGCAGATTCGAAATTTCGGGACTTTTAGGGGTTGGCGGCATACCGTGTAGCTGATCCGAAAGCGTGGGGCCGCGGTTAGAACCAAAATCCAGGGTACGGATAGGGAACGGAATGGTAATGTTGTGCGCATCGAAAGCCTTTTTAATTTTCATAATGGCTTCGCTTTTAGCCTGCACAAAATCTACCTGCCGGCTATAATGAATCCAGAAACGCACTTTCAGATCAATAGAACTTTCGGCAAATTCATCGAAAAACACTTCTACTTCTTTGGTTTCCACCTGGCCTTTTATGCCCTGCATGGCTTCCATGGTTACCGCCACTACTTTATCAAGATCTTCTACATACGATACGCCCACGTCCAGATCTATGCGCCGCAAACCGTAGTAAGAAAAGTTGATCATGGCATTTTCGAACACTTTGCGGTTAGGAATTTTTACCAGTTCCCCCGTCTGCCTTCTGATATCGATGGTGCGCATATTAATCCGTTCGATGGTGCCAAAATGGTCGTTGCTTTCAATTACATCGCCTACGCCAAAGGGTTTACGCACGGCAATAATTACCCCGGAAATAAAGTTGGCGGCAATATCCTGAAACGCAAAACCCAGGGCCAAACCAATAATACCAACCCCTGCCAGTAAGGAAGTAACTGTTTTGTCTAATTTCAGGATTCCCAGGGCAAAGAAAACACCCATAAGCACCACCGAAACGTAAACTATAGCCGAAGCCAGGTTATTCAAAGCTGCGCTATGCGAAACGCGGGGCAGCACTTTTTCGGTGGCTTTCCGCACCAGCCGGGCCAATACAAAGGTTACTACCAATACCAGAAAGGCAATGATCAGGTTGGGCAGCATTAAAACCAACTGTTTGCCCCAGGCTTGCAATTTGTTGGTAAGGAGGTAGAAAGCGTTATTGATGTCCTTCATTTAATAGCAATGGTAAAGCAGAAATTATACCTATACGCAGGAAGCCGCCGGGGTTACCCGAAAAATCAGGAAAAAACCTTACCGGAATTTCGGCGATCTTATTTCCCGGGACCGGTGTAAATTCACGTGTTTGCTTTTGGGGTACTCTATAGAAAAGCCAAAGGGCAGCTTACGGCTTTCGCCGGGCGGCAGGTTCAGCAGCCAGGTAATTTTACCGGAACTGGCTTCTACCAGGCCGCCGCTGGTTTCCACGTCTTTCACTTCGATCTCTTTCTCCTGCGAAACCGGAATCTGGTCCAGCACCCGGATGCGGATGGGCACCGGGTGGTTATTCTTTACGTTTATTTCGTAGGCCAGCTTGGTTTTGCTTACGTTGCCAATAAAATTCTTGCTGTTGAAATCTTCCCTTTTGGTTCTTGAAACAATAACCTGGTTATCGCGGCCCAGACTTACTTCCAGGGTATCGTTAAAGGCGCGGGTGGCAATTTCGGTTTCGCCAATGTAAGCGCCGCGGTAATAAACCGTAGCCTGCTGCGACACAATGTTCAGTTTTTCCCAATCGGTTACTTTGGCTACCAGAAATGCATCCTGATCTAACTTTGGAATAGCCAGGTACTCCAGCCGCATGGGCAGCATTTGCTCCGAAAGCCGGGTCTGAAAATCGGTGCCCCGCCGGATGCTTACTTTGCCGGGAATGTTGAACCGGGTGCTGAGTTCCGCTACGGCTACGGCGCTGCTATCGGCCTGGCGGCCCCGGCTGCTGCCTTTAACGGCAAATTTATCCAGGCGCCCTTCGTTGAAATTCCGGCCGGAATACTGTATGGTCCAGGGCTGCAGATCGGGACGGGAAGCGCTTACCTGGGGGTTGGCAGTTTTCAAAGTAAGTTTTACGTTGTCCCAGTTCAGATCGGAATAGTTGTAGACCACGGCTTCGCTGAGCGCCTGTAATTTCATTTCTTTGGCCACTTCGGGTACCCGGAACGAAAGCCGCGGTTCCCACTGCGAACCCAGCGTAAGGTAGGTAACCTGCACGCGCACGGCGCCTGGCTTGGCAAGCCGCAGCCTCAAAACGATTTCCTGCGCTTCGGCGGCATTCAGCCGTTTGCCGCCGGTGCGCTGCCGCATGGCCTGCATCCTGGTGTTAAGCCGGTTCTGCTTCAGTTCCAGTTCCTGCAGCCGGAGGTTGTTTTCTTTTTGCCTGACCCTCAAAAAATCAGCGCCTTTCTGGAGTTCCGCCGTCCAGCCGGCCTGTATGCCCGCAGAAAGTTGACGGTTTGTAGATAAAAATTGTTGCTCTTCGCGGGCGGCAAATATTTCGGCGGCAACGGTCCGCAATTCGGTTTCGAGCTGGGTAAGGCTATCGGTTAAGGCGTTGCTTTTGGCCGCAACGGTTATAAGGTTGGCCGAAAGCAATTCGGCATTGCTGCCTACTTCAACCTGTAAACTTTTAGGTTCGATAAAGGCCGAAATGCCGGCCACCCGGACATCGGTCTGGCCGGCCGGTAAATTCAGTTCGCCGTTGTGCCGCAGTTCGGCCCCGCTGAAATAAACCGTAACCTCACTTAAACCCGGCGAAAAACGGGCGGAACTGGTTTGTGCAAAGGTTTGAATTGTGAAAAGATATAAAGCGAATAGGAAGGCAAATTTCATCTGAAGGCATTTTAATTTCGGTTCCGGTAATTTACAAAACCTTCGCTTTGGAAAAAGGAAAACTTTAAGAACCGGAAAAAATGGTAGGATTTGGGGCAGAAAAAGTCGAACTGTGCTGTTTTGACCCGAAATAATTTCGAAGATTTGTTTGTAAAAAGAGAAACGAAGAGGCTTTTTAATTTGGGCTATTACCTTCGATTTGGCTTTTCTGATTGCCGCCGACAAGTTCCTTCGCTAACGCTCAGGATGACGTTGTTTTTTCAGGTTGACATTGTTTTTTGAGGTTGCTTTTTATTCAGTTAAGAACAATTAGACAGGGAAAGACCCGGGCGTTTAAATGGTATTTACAATGCTAACCTTCAGAAAATTATTCCTGCTCTTCCGGGTCGGAATTCAGGTAAGGCTGATTTCCCAGAATTTCTTTGGCCTGCTCCAGATCCTGGGCCCTTACTTTTAACTGAGCGCCACCGGTTAAGCTGGAGGCGAAAGGAAATAAGGTTGTAAGGTTCTCATTGAAAACGAATGCCGGAATGCCTTCCGATTCCAGCCGGGAACGGTTGATGTGCGCTTCGGTAGGTGAAAAAAACTTTGCAACAGTTACCAGTTCTACGGTCATCTTTTTGATTGTTGATTGTTAATTGCTGATTGTTAAATGGTTTAATGGTTAAAAAGTAACATTGAAATGGTAGGCTTTTGCTTTGAAAAACTGCCAGCTTGAAAATTCAGGCAAATAATTCAGATCAAAATTCCTGATCAACCAAACAATCAGCAATTAACAATCAACAATTTATTTAGCCCCAGACCTTCGTGCCTTCGGTGCAGTTTTTACACATTTCTATTTCGGAACGGCCTTTCAATAAAGAACTCCGGAAATTGCGGTATTTTTCGCCCTGCCACAGGTTTTTGAAGCTCTGGTTTTTCAGGTCGCCCAGGCGGTATTCGGCATCTTTATCGAAACAACAGGGCACTACCAAACCGTCCCAGGTAATTACGCAGCTGTGCCACATTTTCCAGCAATGGTCTATCAGTTTGTTTTTAAGGCTGTAGGTACCATTGCCGTTATTTTCGTAGCGCGAATAATAATCGATGGTAGGAATCAGGTTGGAGCCGTTCTCATAATCGTAGATCTGGGCCGTTTTCAGCCATACATCGTCTACGCCAATTTCTTTACCTAAAGCTTTTACATCTTCAATCTGGTGTTCGTTGGGCCGCACCACCAGGAACTGGAATATAATAAACGGCTTGGCCGATTTCAGTTCTTTTTTCCATTTTACCAGGTTGCGGGTTCCTTCGAGTACTTTATCCAGCTTGCCACCAATGCGGTAATTCTGGTAGGTTTCCTGGGTGGTGCCGTCTATGGAAATAATAATGCGATCCAGGCCAGATTCTACGGTTTTGCGGGCGTTGGCATCGTTTAAATAATGGGCGTTGGTAGAAGTAGCGGTATAAATTCCTTTGGAAGAAGCATATTTGGCCAGTTCCAGGAAACGCGGGTGCAGATACGGTTCGCCCTGGAAATAGAAGATCAGGTAGAGCAGCTTTTTATGCAGTTCGTCTATGGTATTTTTAAAAAGATCGTCCTGCAGCATGCCGGTAGGCCGGGTAAACGATCGTAAACCGCTGGGGCATTCCGGGCAGCGCAAATTGCAGGAAGTGGTAGGCTCGAACGAAATGCTGATAGGAGTGCCCCAATGCTTTGCATTGCCCGTTATTTTAGACAGCACATAACTGCCAACCACCTGCGCCGCATTAACCGACCGCGAAAGCGTCAGTTTAGACAGGAAGTTCAGGCCATCTTTAAATTTGGGGTTCATAAAAAGCATTCTACGTAAAAGTACGCCGAAGTACCGGGAAAACGAAAGCCTCCGGATTTTATTCTTTCTAACCTCCTTATCCGGGCCATACTTCCTGAACTGTAACCTCAACCCAACGCACCAGGATAAAATAAAAAAGCCTACCATTATGGCAGGCTTTTAATCGGAAGTTAGATAGTGAGTAGCGTTAAGAGCGGTTATTTATTTAAGGCAGTAGCCGTGTTGGCTGCTTTGCCAAAAGACTGGGCAATTTCTTCGGTGGCGCCGTGGTTGCTTGGGCGCTTTGGCTTGGTGCTCAGGAAAGTACCGTCTTCTGCGATCAGGAAGTAAGCCGGGCCATCGGGTAAATTATAGTTTTTACGCAGGGCATCTGCCGCCGGCTTGCCGGACACGTTTACGCCAGCCAAAGCCTTATTTTTAACCATGGTCTTCCAGGCTTTTTCGTCTTTATCCATTCCAACGTTCAGGAATACGATCTGCTTATCGGCCATTTTGCGGGCTAATTCCTGGGTGTGCGGCATATCCATTAAGCAAAGGCCACAGTTGGTATCCCAGAAAGAAAGTAAACCAGTTTGCCTTTGAAATCTTCTAACGAAACGGTATCGCCGTTAGCCGTAGTTAGGGTAAAGTTTGGCGCCGGCGCTCCAATGGCAAATTTCTTGTTGTTATCGTAAGTTTCTTTCAGTAAAGAAGCGTAGTTCGGGTTTTTGTTGGTGTTGTTGAATTCGTTCATCATCCGGTCGGTGAAACCAATATGACCGGTCTTGCAGGATTCGAAAATAATACGGGCTTGCAACAAATTCAGGGCCGGACCGTTCAGTTTGGTTTTAGCCAGTTCAAAGATATTATAGTGGTAAGCAATATCGCTTTTCCTGATTTTTGCTTCCGCCGCCAGATGGTGCATATAATTCATTAAGAAATCGTTATAAACCGGGCTGATTGCGGCAGGCGGGTTATTCAGATCAAGCTCCTTAAGGAAGTTATAATATTCCGGGGTCATGGTTAAGCGCTTTTCCGCAAAAACGATCTGCTCCCGCAATTCCGGGAACGTGATGCGGTCGTTCGCCCAGGTAAAATCTATCTGCGCCTGCGCAAATTTCTGGAAAGCTTCGGAAAGGGTGCCTTTGGCAATATATTTCTTTAAGAATTTATCCTGATCTTCTTTTTTAGCATCAATAAACTTAACGAAACCGGGCTCCCGCATATAAATGTTATCCGGCAATACCTGGTAACCTTCGTTCTCTTCAAACTTCATCTCCTGTTCGCGCAGGTAATTATTTTCTGCGGCGCCCTGGCCGGCAAACTTAATGGATTTGATAATATCATCTGCTTTAAAGCGGATATCGAGCTTATCGTTGGGCTGCAGAAAAATTGTTGTGCCTTCTTCGCCGTTGCTGAAATCGGCCAGCACCGGCTTATCTACCTGCAGCGCCAGACGGAATTCGCCTTTAGCATCTAAAACAGCATAAGTTTTTTTAGCCCGGGTATCCAACGCATTATCTGGTATGGCTACCAGAATGCTATCAGATCCAGCATTGCTAACTTTACCCGTAATGATCACATTCTGGGCAGCGGCCGAATAACCGGCAGATACTAACAAAGCAAATAAGGCAACTTTTTTCATAAATTATAAATTGTTACGTCCTAACTCTTAATGCCAACAAAAAATTCACACCGGAACAAAAAATCACCCTAAAACTTTGCTTATTAAATGGGGTAAAATTGTATTCAAATTATATGCGTTCCGGTTTCTTTTTTGATAAAGTTAATACAGATACAACCAATAATCTATTAATAATTCGAAAAAAATGTAACTTTTTGAAAATAATTACCATGCAATAGGCGTTGCAGAAACGTGAAAAGAACTTATTGCACTTTTAAAAGAATTTTTCTTAGCCGAAAAGCCCGCTAAAAACCTCTTCTAATTTGCTAACTGTGTGAATCTTAATACCCCGGCCTTTCAGGTCGAGCCCCTTCACATTAAACTTCGATATGTAGATTTCTTTAAAACCCAACTTTTCTGCTTCCGAAATCCGGTTCTCTATCCGGTTCACGGCCCGGATCTCTCCACTCAGACCAACCTCTGCCGCAAAGCAGGTTGTATTAGGAATAGCCATGTCATCGAAAGAGGACAAAATTGAGGCACAAACGGCCAGGTCAATTGCCGGGTCTTCTACTTTCAGGCCGCCGGCAATATTCAGGAAAACATCCTGGGTACCAAGCTTAAAGCCGCCGCGTTTCTCCAATACCGCCAGCAACATATTCAACCGTTTGGCATCGTAACCGGTGCTGGAGCGCTGGGGCGTACCGTAAGTTGCGGGGCTAACAAGGCTTTGCACTTCTATTAATAAGGGGCGGTTGCCTTCTAAAGTAGCAGCAATAGAAATACCGCTCAGGTTCTCTTCGCGCTGGGAGATCAGAATTTCGGAAGGGTTGCTTACTTCCCGGAGACCGGTGCCGTGCATTTCGTAAATTCCCAGTTCAGAAGTGGAGCCAAACCGGTTCTTGGTAGTGCGCAAAATGCGGTAGGTCATGTGGCGGTCGCCTTCAAACTGCAGCACTGTATCTACCATGTGCTCCAGAATTTTGGGTCCGGCCAGGTTGCCTTCTTTGGTTATATGCCCAATAAGGAACACTGGCGTTCCGCTTTCTTTAGCGTACTTCAATAATTCGGCAGTACATTCGCGCACCTGTGAGATGCTGCCGGCGCCGCTTTCTATAAAAGAAGAGTGCAGCGTTTGAATAGAGTCTACTATAAGGAGTTCGGGCTGCAGTTGTTCTATCTGCTTAAAAATATTCTGGGTGCCGGTTTCGGTAAGAATAAAGCAGTTGGGGTGTTGTTTGCCCAGGCGTTCGGCCCGCATTTTGATCTGGAGTTCGCTTTCTTCGCCGGAAATATATAAAACCCGCTGCCCGGAAAGCGATAACGCGATCTGCAGCATGAGGGTAGATTTGCCAATGCCCGGTTCGCCGCCTATCAGGATCATGGAGCCCGGTACAATGCCGCCGCCTAAAACGCGGTTCAGTTCCTGGTCGGTGGTTTCAATGCGGCTTTCGGCGGCAAAGGTAATTTCGGCTAAGGGTTTTGGCTTGGAAGCAATCTGCCGGGAAGAAGAAACGGGTTTCCAGGCGGCTACGGTATTGGCTTCTTCGCGCTGAATAACTTCCTCTACGTAGGTGTTCCATTCGCCGCAGGCCGGGCAGCGGCCAATCCATTTAGCCGATTGGGCACCGCAGTTCTGACAGAAATAGGAGGTTTTAATTTTAGCCATTTACAAAGGTAGTTATTCGTTTCCCGATTTTTATTTTTCCTTCGGCCAATAACCTACGTATGCAACAATTGTTGGTTAAAAACCGAAAAGAAACCCGCAAGCTGTTTCCGGGAATTTCCGGCTAAATATTCAGCTTTACTTATATTTGCCCTTGATCCGAATTTTACCTTAAAAACCCTACCGTTTTGAAAACTTCAGTTATCTGCTCTTTTGCATTTTTTTTGGCCGTTGTCTTTCTGCTGCCAACACCCAAAGCCCTGGCTGCTGACATGATCAAAGTAGCCGATGTAGCCTATACCATACCCGGAACCCGGGCGGTTGCCGACTGGCAAAAGCAAACCCCTGGCAGGGATTACCCGTGGCCGTTCTATTATTATGGTTTCCAGGAAGGCGATGTGGTGGTAATAGAGCTTAAAATGGAAGAGGGCAAAGGCACCTACGATTTCGAATTAAAGGAATACGGCTCTACTTCCGCGATCTTTTCGCGGCGCGGCCTGAAACAGCTGAAGAAAGAAAAAATTACTATACCAGCCCGCGGGGTTTACTCTTTTATTGTAAAGAACAACATGGAGGAGCCCAGCCCCTGCAAATTAAAGATCTGGCGCATTCCGGCGCCGGGTCCGGAACGGAAATTTAACACCAATGTAACCTGGGTAACCAAAACCGATACGGTCTATAAATATGAAGACGAAAAATTCGTGGCCAGAACCAATTTTGTTCCGGAAGTATTGGTAGATAAAACGTTCCGGGTGTTTTCGAAGGCAAAAATTAGCAGCCCCAGCCGCGTAACGATTCCGTTTAAAGTACCGGCCAATGCGGCGCACTGGGTTTACTGGATCGGGGTGGGGCAGGAGAGCGTAAAAGAGCTGGAAGAACTTACAAAGACAATGGCAAAGGGCGGCACTGCGGCACTGGCCGGTGTAAACCCGGTAGCCGCTTTCGGAATGGGCCTTTTGCCATCGTTGCCGCAAATATCTTCCAGCGGATACATTGATTTCTTATTTCTGCAGCCTCAGGATGAAAAAGCATTCCGGACGGAAGGCACCCGCAAATCGCTGCCTTTTGCCCAGGGCGATGCCATAATTAGCGCCTACGGCAAGATTGGACTGTCGCAGATTCCTAAGAGCGCCAATAATACCCTTTACCTGGGCCTGGAAAATACCAATACCGTTACGGGGCTCGATGTATCGGTTAAAATAATGGCTTTCCAGAAGGAAAATGTATTCGAAACCCGCCGGGTAAAAAAATTAGACCGGATAAATGAAACCCAGGTACCGGTTTTCGGAAATTGATCTTAAATTCGGCCTGAATATTGCGGGGCGTGCTGCTTCGGGAAACCGAAACCACTAAATAGAGTATAGTCCTTTACCATTCTTACCAATCTCTTACTATAAACCAATTTTATGAAAAACTTTACCCGCCTGAAACTGGCTTTTACTGCGCTTTCTTTAACCTTTTTAGGTGCCTGCTCTCCCACCATGTATACGTTTACTCCCAATACCGGAGGCTATCATGGCCAGGAATCGAAAAAGACTGAAGTAGCTGCCCGCGAAAAAGCCGTTACTCCGGAAGCTGTAACCCTTACTGCCGCAACCAATCCTGAACCGGTAACCCAGCCAGCCACCGAAACTGCTATAACCAGTCAGAAATTAGCGCAAAACCTGGTAGCCAAAACTACTCCGGTAAATGCGCAAGCAGTAACTGAAAAAAGCGAGACCAGCCAGAAACATTCCCTGAAAGCGCTTCGGAAAGACATGAAGCAACTGAAGAAAGACATTAAGAATGGTAAAGGCGATCAGGGTTTGGGCTTAAGCAGCAACGTTAAGCTCTTGTTGATTCTGGGCTTAGCTTTTTTATTAGTTGGTGCACTTTTAAACATAGGCATCATCTATTTAATTGGCGGCATCCTTCTCATTATTGGCCTGGTGCTATTCTTAATGGAGATCCTGTAAGCTTCAATTATTCTAAACAATACCGTTGCATTTATTTTAATTGGCGGCTGCACAGTGTGCAGCCGTTTTTTTATGCATCATCCAGGCTGGTTTCTTTACGGGTTAGGTTTCTGCTTTACTTTTAGGTTGAATTTTTAATTTGCTTTATTCCGGTCTTAGTCATGAAAATTTGCTGCCTCTTTCTTTTTCTTGGTTTTATGGCTTTTTCGCCGGCTTTTGGTCAGCCTGGTAAACCTGTTTACCGGAACCTGGTAATGGAGGGCGGCGGCATCCGAGGCATTGCCTACGGCGGCGCTTTGGCCGAACTGCAGAAACAGGGCATCTTACCGGAAATTAAACGGGTTGGGGGCACGTCGGCGGGAGCTATTCAGGCCATGCTGCTAGCCCTGGGGTATACCCCGGAAGAAATTACCCGGATCACTTACGAAACCAACATCAAGCAATTTGCCGATGGCCGGTTTATTTTCTTTGGAGGCTTTAACCGCATGGCTAAGCGCTTTGGCTGGTACCGCGGCGATAAATTCTCCAAATGGCTCGGAAAACAGATAGCCGTAAAGACCGGAAACCCGGATATTACCTTTGCGCAACTCCACAGCCTGGCCGGACAGAAAGGTTTCCTGGATCTGTATGTTACGGGCACCAACTTAACCAAACAGCAGGTAGAAGTGCTGAGCTACGAAACCTACCCCCAAATGAAAGTGCGCGATGCCGTAAGGATCTCTGTTTCTATTCCGTTGTACTTTCAGGCCGTTGCCATCGATAGCCTGGGCTACGTGGTTCCTTTAAAGAAACAGGCCAAAGGGGGAAGCATTATGGTAGATGGCGGAATAATTGCCAATTTCCCCATTCATATTTTCGACTTCGAACGTTACCTGGCATCGCCAAAGATCAGCAATTCTGACAAACCAGCCTTTAACCCGGAAACCTTAGGGCTGCGCCTGGACCGGGCTGAACAAATTACCTACGACCAGCAGCAGACCGGGCTGGCTCCGTACCAGATCCGGAACTTCGGCGATTACATGGGCGCCTTTTACACTATGGTACTGGAGAACCTGAACCGCAACGACCTGAAACCGGAAGATTGGGACCGTACCATTTCTATTAATATGCTGAACTTTTCGCCCCGGATCAAAAAGCTAAGCGTTGCCCAAAAACAGCAATTGCTGCAAAGCGGCGAAACGGGCGTTAAGGAGTTTTTAAGCCGGAAACCATAGCGTTTTTAAATTGGTGCAAACAAAACCAACAGCTTTTCTCAAAACTAAAAAGCTTTCATAAGGCGGTTTGCGGATGAATTTTTAGTTTTAAAAGCTTCTTGCCAAAAAAGTTCACTTTTCAGGCCTGGTTTTTGAGCTTTGGAAAAAACGCAGCTGCGTAACTTTTCCGGCAGGCTGCGTATGCTTCTTACTTCAAAATAAAATTTAAACTTCTATGAAATTAATGCGTGTTAAAAAAATGATCCTGGCGGCCAGTCTTTCTATTGGATGCACAGCTGCCGCTTTTGCCCAGGGACCTTACCTTAAACTAGGCGCCGGCTACCAATTTGGAATGGGCGGGAGTAACGAATTTCAGCGTACCAGCTCTATGCAGGAACGCGTTAAAGTAAGTTATGGCAAAGGTGTAGTTGGCAATGCGGGTATTGGTTATATGTTCAACGAAAACTTGGGCGCTGAATTAGGTATTGGTTACCTTGCCAGCGCAAAAACCAATACTAAAAGTGTTTATGGCAACCTGGTAGAATCAAAAGAATTCTATTCAAGAATGTTGCTCCTTCAGCCATCTTTTATTATTTCTGCCGGCCGCGAGGGCTTAAATCCTTACGGAAAGTTTGGTTTGGTAGCCGCCAAAGGCAAAGTAATAAACATCTATGAACTAAACCATAACGGAACGCTCCAGACCGAAGAAGAATTTTCCGGAGGCTGGGGTTTAGGCCTGCAGGCAGCATTGGGCCTGGAAATTGACATTACCGATCAGCTTGGTTTCTTCACTGAAGTTTCTATGTCTAACCTGAGCTATGCGCCGGATAAAAGAGTATATACCAAATACAGCTTTAACGGCAACGATTTAGTTTCTAACCTGAACACCCGCACCCGCGAAACGGTTTACCTGGATGAATATGATGAGGATGTGAAAGGCGATAACCAGCCGCGGCAGGCATTAAAAAGAAACCTGCCGTTCAGCAGCGTTGGAGTAAACTTAGGCTTAAAATTTAATTTCTAAGTTTTCCGGCCGAAGTCCAAAGGTTTTTGTGATCGCTTAAAATGAGCTTTGCTTCTGAAAAGGGGCAAAGCTTTTTTTTGCGCAATTCTTTCCTGGCCGGCTTATTTTCCCGTCAGAATTTTCCTGTTCCGGAAGTTTTTCCCAACAATAAAAGCACATTCGGTTTATTGTTACGATCTTTGCACAACATTTAACCTCAATCTATTACAAATGAATTTCCGGTTTTTTTTCAGGCAGATTTTTCTTGCCTGCTTATTTACCTGTGGCTCCGGTGTAGCTTTGGCCCAGAAAACATATTTAAAAGCAGGAAGCAGCTACAATTTTGGCCTGGGCTCATCAGTACCGGCTTATGCTACTAACGGCACCTTAAATAAAGACAACACTGCTGCTTTCACCATTACCCAGCAAAAAGTAAATTTCGGCGAAGGGTGGTTGTTTAATTTAGCTGCCGGGCATTTTTTTAATGAGAACCTGGCCGCGGAACTGGGCCTGAGCTACTTACCCGGCAAATCTCATAAAACGGAAAGCCGCGTTTATCATGCTAATTATGGCATTACTGAGGGTTTGTACACAACCTATGAGGCTAAGATATTTATGCTTCAGCCGGCGGTGGTGGTAAGAACAAGCCCTAAAACCATTACCCCTTACGGCCGGTTTGGCTTTTCCCTGGCTAAGGTAAGCTTAAAAGAAACCGAGAACCATACGCTCTGGACCAATTCTGAGGAAATGGAAATTGAATATTCCGGCAACCTGGGCTTTGGTTTACAGGGCGGGGCCGGGGTAGATTTTATTGCCAACAGTCAGGTAACATTCTTTGTTGAAATGAATTTCAGCAGCATGAGCTGGGCCCCGGCAAAACGGAAGATTACTGATTACCGCGAAAATAATGAGACAAAGCTGGACCAGATACCGCCCGGGGACCAGGAAACAATTTATACCGAAGAGTTTACGATGAATTACGATAAAAACGGCATGCCAATTACCAGCAATGGCCCGGGCAACGACTTAAAAGATCATCTGCCTATGAACACCATCGGGCTGGGTTTCGGAATGAAATATACGTTCTAAGTTTTTGGGCCCAAAACCCTACCGTTTTTCCACGTGGAAACATTTTGCCAAAGCTTTGTACTTAACCAGTACAAAGCTTTTTGCTTTCAGCCATTTGCCTGAAGTAAGAAGACCTGCTAAAATGGTCGGTAAATTCTTCTGTTATAAAAAGAATTCTTTCTTTTACAAAAGTTGTTTGCGGCTTTTATTATTTTCAACTTTAGCTTCTAATTTAAACCTACTTTCAACCTTTTAAACTTTATCTTTTCATGAAATTAACTTCCAAAATAAAACTGGCTTTAGGGGCTGGTATTTTCTGCTTTTGTTCTTTGCAGGCCACCGCACAAAATGCCTACGTGAAACTTGGCGGCGGTTACAATTTTGGCATAGGCTCTACCATTGCTTATAAGACCACAGAACATACTTCTTACTCCGGAACCGGCGCCCCAACAGGCTCTATAGAATTTGAGCGGGTAAATATAAATCATGGCAAGGGCGGTGTATTTGGAGGTGCATTCGGGTATATGTTCAATAACAATATCGGGTTTGAAGTTGGCGTGAATTACCTGGCCGGCTCAAAAAATGAGGTAGAGGATAAAGAAACCAATCACAATACTTCTTTTTCGCAGAATGCATTTTTTTCCTATACCAGAACAACCACTTCTAAAAGCCAGATGGTTTTGATACAACCATCGCTGGTTATTGCTACTGGCTTACCGAAATTTAACCCGTACGCACGCATTGGTTTGGTAATAGCTAAAGGCAGTTTTAAAAACACATATTCTTATTCAGTTTCTAATGGCGACAACGGAGAAACGGAAGACAAATATTTTGGTGGCATTGGTTTAGGTTTGCAGTCGGCATTAGGTTTAAATTTCAGCCTTAACGATAAAATTGGAATCTATACCGAAGCCACCTTTAACAACTTAACCTATGCTCCGGAGAAGGCCGAAGTAACCAAATATTTCCGCAATGGGGAAGACCTGCTATCAACTTTAAAAACCTCGGAGAAAGAAACAACTTTTGATGATAGTCAAACCGTTACCTCCTATAGCACCCAATCTCCATCGGAGCCTGGCAGTGCACCCCGGCAAAGATATACCCTTAACAGCGTGGGGCTGCAGGCAGGTATCAAATTCAGTTTTTAAGTTTTTCAGGCTGAAGTTCTTTTATTTTCAGGTAGTATCATTATCAAAGCTTTGTACTTTACGGTGCAAAGCTTTTGTTTTTTAACATGTCCACAATTCAGAGCCTGGTTGAGAGGATGAATTACGAAAATCGCCGTGGCCAGAAGAACTTAAAGCTTCAGAAATTGAGCTTTCTTAGTTTGGTGTAAATAATTCCTCCGGTTCTTTGCCGGAAACCCTGCCATTTTACCGTCTGGATTGTCTAAACGCCAGCTTTCCCAACAAATTTCCCAAATGCGCTAACCTTTCTGCAACAAATGGCCTTTCAAAAACATCCTTTATGTAAACTACAATCTTTTCTGTTAACGTATGAAACCTACTTACAAACTGAAATTAATGCTGGCGGCCGGGCTTATCTGCTGGAGTGCTTTGCAAACCATTGCCCAGGGAGTTTATCTTAAAGCTGGCGCTGGTTATACTGCAGGGCTCGGCGGAGATATTAAGTATAATACAACCACCACCAAAACCCTACAGCCAGCCAATTCCAGCCAAATTCAAAGTATAAAATATGAACGGGTAAATGAGAATTATGGAAAAGGCATTTTAATTGGCGGCGCCATTGGCTACATGTTTACCAAACAAATAGGCACTGAGGTTGGCGTAAATTATTTAAGCGGGGCAAAAAATCAGGTAACAGAGAGCTTTAAATTCACAAATGGCCAGGCAGCTAATCCTGACAATTTATATGAATCTTATAGCCGCATGTTATTTTTTCAGCCGGCGTTGCTGGTTACCTTAGGAAAGGAGAAATGGAACCCCTATGCCCGATTGGGGCTGGTGGCAGGTAAAGGTACCGTTTACCAGCGGGAAGTCCGCTTCGACCAACGTGGCGGGGTGATTCGTGAGGTGGAATTTTCCGGAGGCATAGCTTTAGGTACCCAGCTCGCACTGGGATTGGATTTTATTAGCTTAAATGAAAAGTTAATATTATTTGGGGAAGTAACCCTAATCAATCTCCGTTATTCTCCGGATAAAGGCCGGGTTACCCGTTATCAGGTAAATGGAAAAGAGGAGTTAGCGAACCTGCCCGTCAATGAAAAAGAATTCGAATTTGCGGATAACTTTGAGGTAGATTATACTGCCCCTGCCCCCGAAGCTTCTCCGGCAAAAGAAAAAAGATTTTCCCTTCCTTTCGGATCCGCAGGAATTAATATCGGGGTAAAATTCAGACTTTAGATTTTTAAGCGTAAACCCTACCGTTTTACAACCGCATTATATTGCAAAAGCTTTGTACTTAACTGGTACAAAGCTTTTGCTTTTTAGGCCGGTTTCTAAATAATTGTTTAGTTTTACAACCGAAAAGCCTACCGTTTTCACGGGCTGGCTTTCGTTGATATTACATTTTCAAATTTTCTCATTTCCAAATTTCCTAATTTCTATATGAGTATTCCGCATCGAAAAAGACACCATGGGGCCGGTAAAGGTTCCGGCACGACAATTACTGGGGCGCCCAGACCCAACGTTCCAAAGACAACTTTACCATTGGCGGACAATTAATGCCCAAAGGAAGTTATTTCGGCGTTTGCCATTCTTAAAAAAGTCGGCTGCCTTATGCCAACGCCGAATTAGGCGTATTGCCGCAGGAAAAAGCCGAAATAATCGGCCAAGTTTGCGACGAAATTTTAACCGGCAGCTTAGACGACGAATTTCCGCTGGTAGTTTGGCAAACCGGATCGGGCACGCAAAGCAACATGAACGTGAACGAAGTGGTAGCCAACCGCGCGCACGTTTTATTAGGCGGCGATCTGATGGATGAGAAAAAACAAATCCACCCGAACGACGACGTAAATAAATCGCAGTCGTCCAACGATACTTTCCCGACGGCCATGCACATTGCGGCTTACAAAGCAGTAGCCGAAACTACGTTGCCTATGGTGCAAAAAGCTGCGCGATACGCTGCACGCCAAAAGCGCAGGAATACATGAACGTGGTAAAAATTGGCCGTACGCACTTAATGGATGCCACGCCGCTTAACTTTGGGCCAGGAACTTTCGGGTTACGTATAGCAGCTGGACCACGGCATGCGGGCCATTAAAAATACCTTAGACCATTTAAGCGAACTGGCTTTGGGTGGCTCGGCGGTAGGAACCGGTTTGAATACGCCGAAAGGTTACGATGTACTGGTTGCTCAAAAAATTGCTGAATTCTCCGGCCTGCCGCTGCGCACCGCCGAAAACAAATTTGAAAGCTTAGCTGCCCACGATGCCATTGTAGAAACCTCATGGCGCTTTGAAACAACTGGCGGTTAGCTTAATGAAAATTGCCAACGATATCCGTTTGCTGGCTTCCGGGTCCGCGTTCGGGTATTGGCGAAATTATTATTCCGGAAAATGAGCCGGGTTCTTCTATTATGCCGGGCAAAGTAAACCCAACCCAGGCCGAAGCCATGACCATGGTTTGCGCCCAGGTAATGGGTAACGACGTGGCTATTTCGGTTGGCGGCATGAACGGCCATTTCGAGCTGAACGTGTTTAAACCGGTTATGATCTTCAACTTGCTAATGAGCGCCCGTTTATTAGGCGATGCCTGCGATTCTTTCGATAAGCATTGCGCCGTGGGCATTGAGCCGAACCACGAAGTGATCAAACGTCAGCTGGAAAATTCGCTGATGCTGGTTACCGCTTTGAACCCGCACATTGGTTACGATAATGCCGCGAAAATTGCGAAAAAAGCCCACAAAGAAGGCACAACCCTGCGCCAGGCAGCTATTAGAACTTGGCTTACTCACCGATGAGCAATTTACCGAATGGGTTCGTCCGGAAGATATGATCGGCAGTTTGAAATAGTATCTGGTATCTGGTAATTGGTACCAGGTAGCACGACTTTTAATTTGAAATTATGAAAAAGCAGCTTCGGTTTTCGGAGCTGCTTTTTTGTTTAACTTGTCAATTATTTCTCCTTTCTTCTGCCTACGTGAAAATCTTTATCCTTTTCAACCTGATCATCCTTAATTCCTCTTTAGCTTTCAGCCAAAACAACAGGCTGGAAGCTTCAAAATCTAATATTTATGTAAACGCAGATTATAAAAACGGAATAAATACTTTCAAATTTATTGCAATAAAGGACTTTGTAAAAGACACTGTCGTTAACCTTCCGCCGTTCAGTATTCCGGTCAAAAAATTTAAATGGACCACCTTTACTGATTATGCGAAGGAGAAAGAGGCAACTTTCGGGTATGAAACCTCTCAAAATAACCGGCTCCTTTTGCTTGATAAGCAACTACAAACCATCCATGATCTGAACTTCAAAAAAGAAGATGAGCAGACGGGAATTATTGCAGGAACCAAAGGAAGGATCAGGCTTGAATTCTTAGACCCCCGCAATTCTTTTCCAAAAGACGCCTTAATTCCGGATGAGAAAACGCCCAGGAAATACTTCTTAGTTACAGATACTTCCAAATATGTTGTTATTCTGCCCGATCTGCAGGTAGTAGCTATCAGCAATAATGGCGTGAACTACACCAAGTACTTAATGGGGGACCTGTTTTATAATATAAGCAAAGGGCTAAAAAATACCGATCCCATAAAAACGCAACTAAATTTTAAACCGGGCGACGAACTTCAGCTTTTTTACCGCCGGAAATGGTACAACGACTCCACCACGCTGGCCGAATATGAAGATAAACAATTCAGCACTTTCCATTTCCGGGGCGATACGATTGTAAAGGGCCAGAAAGCTAAAAATTTTGAAGTAACTGGCTATAATTACCTTAGCGGGAAATCTGATGAAGCCAAATTCGCAATGATCGAAAGTGATTCGGGCTACCATATCGGCCAGCAATTTACGCCAATAAAAGCCTACGGTCCGGAGCTTAAAATTATTGAACATGCAAATAAACCCAATTACTTT
Source organism: uncultured Cytophagales bacterium (assembly GCA_963751205.1). Taxonomy (GTDB): domain Bacteria; phylum Bacteroidota; class Bacteroidia; order Cytophagales; family Hymenobacteraceae; genus Adhaeribacter_A. The sequence continues at coordinate 346,987 of CAVVTI010000002.1, forward strand.
TTTCTACAGGCCTACGTCTACGATTCTGTTGGAAGCACGCCTTTCCCAAAAGTAATTCAGTTTTACTCCCCATCGCCCTACCGTAATTTTATCCTTCCCTTTTTCCCGGTGCCTTTTATAGAGTTTGGCAATGTAGAAGGGCTGGTAACTTATGTAAAACAGGATGGGAAAGAACACGGTCAGAAAAAAGTAAAAACTGAAATAACCGATAAAACGCATATCAGGCGCATTAATGTGCTAAGTAATAAGGAAATTGAACTGGAAGTATTTATTCATGAGTTTTCGGAAGTTGCGTTTAAATTTTATAGATCTGAGAATAGTTTAAAAACACTTAAAAAAACTACGCTTGCTGAAGGGTTTCATAAGGTTAAGCTAAGAAGCCCAAAAATGAAAAACGGGAATACCTACCAGATTCAATTAGAGCAGCGAGCCGGGAATAATTTTAACTCCATTATGCATCAATTTGAAGCCAGATTTAATTAAGTAGTAGGGTAAAAAGCAGCTTCGGAAACGGAGCTGCTTATTTTTTGCGCTTTGCTGAATCAAACAAAAGCCATAAATTTCAGTTAAAACAAATATGCTAACCTCTGGAAAAATGAAAAGAGCTTCCTTTGCCTTTATTTTACTTTTTTGCCTGAATGCCTGTAACCAGACAGCAGAAAACCAGACCAAGGAAGAAACATCCATTTCCGGCAGTCCGGCGGTTGCCCGGGTTGAAAGTGCTTCGGAACCAGCAGGCTCAGCAGCTTCAGACCGGGATCCCCAGAATGAAGGAGCGGTTTCCGACAATCCGGTGGCGGCAAACAAACTTATAACTCCGGGCAAAAGCATGGGGCTGATAAAGTTAAACGAACAAGCCGAAGTGGTAACCAAACTTTTGGGGAAACCTACAAAAGGCAATGCCGCCATGGGGAAATCGCTGCAAACCTGGTTTTCTAAATTTCAGCCGCAGGGCCCGGATACAGCTACTTACCAGGTGGCTATTTTCTTTAGCCGCAATATGGGCAGCGCCGACCAAACCAGCCGGGCCCAGCAGATCCGGGTTACATCGCCATTTTTCCGGACAGCAGACGGAATTGGCCCGGGCACTAAATATGCAGTAATTCTAAATTCCTATCCGGACCTGAAGAAAGCAGCAGTTTATGCCACCACTAAAAACGAACAGGAAATAGCTATTTATCAGGCGAAAGAAGCAGGAATAGCCTTTGAAATAAACAAGGCAGGTGTTTGCATTGGGGTAGCAATTTTTGAACCCGGAAAGCAGGCTTTTGAGATCTACAGCGAAGTTGGCGTTAATTTTACCAGCTTTAATAGTTAAGCATAAAACAGAGATATAAAACCCGGCGGACTTCTCTATAAAACCACTTGAAAATTTACTTTAAAAATACCTTTATAGCTGGCTTCCAACATGCTGCCTGCTATTACGGAAATACCTATCGGGTTCAGGCCTGATAGCTTAGAATCGAAACCGTACTACTGCCGAGGCTTAAGGATACGGTTATCCGACCCACTTTTATTACGATTGCAACTAATTAAATAAAACGCAAATCTTTTCAATCCGAAAATCCGGAAGGCCAGGTAAAGGCTGGTAAAATAAAAAACCAGGTGTTGAAGCTTATTCCCATCATTCTTTGGTTCAAGCCTTCGTTTTTTATCTGGGAGAAAACCAGCATAAACGGCTAAAACCTTTTACTAAACTATTTCCATCTTTCTACTTCCTTCTCAGTTCCTCCGTTAGGATCTTACTCATCTCTTCGGCCTTATTATAAACCATCATGTGGCCGCCGCCTTTAACCACTTTATTGGTGTTGGTGCGTTTATACGGGAAAACCCGGTCATCGTCGCCGTTTATAAGGTACACATTTTGGGGCTGGAACTGATTTTGCCAACCAACTAACCGGTTTACCGACCATTTAAGCAGGTTTTTGGAAGCACTTTCCATTAATTCTTTGGTAAGCTTCCGCTGCTCTTTGTTCCGGGCATCGAAAAACCAGTAAGCGCCCGGGTGAAAGTTCTTGTAAAGCCAGGTAGGCACGATCTGGTGCAGCGAAAGTTTATGCACGATCCGGAAAAATTTAGAAAGGCCGGCTTCGGTTACAATACTGGAAATAAGAATGGTTTTCTCCGGCTTTAGAAATTTGTTCATTTCTATGGCCACCATGCCGCCAAAAGACAAACCTACCAGCACAAAGGCAGAAGAAGTATCTATCTGGGTGGCCAGCCGGCGGCAATAGCTGTTCATGCTTTCTCTTTTATAGGGCTCCATCCAGGCTACATGCCGGTAAATGAATTCGGGGGGAAGGGTCAGGTTGCGGTAAAGCCTTTCGTCGGCGCCTAAGCCACTGATCAGATAAACGGTTTTCCGGGATTGTTTGGGTAAAGTATCGTTTCCAGAAAGCAAAGAACCTGTTGCTGCTGCGGGGCCGGGAATAGCAAAGCAGTTCAATACCAGTAGCATGAACAAAGCCAAAAACATAAGCGGCTTAATTTGCATAGCCGGTCCGGAAATGATAACTTAAAACCACGATCAAATTAAATAAAGTAAACCATGAAACCGTTGCTACAGCAGGAAAAAACTATAAATTAGATTCCTATAACGCCTTATTTCTGCAAAAGTAAATCTGCCGGAATGGGCTTAAGAATTCCGCCTGCATTAAAAACCTTCAACTATTACCCGGAATTAAAGTAAAGCAATTATTGAGCCTTTTAAGCCTGCCCCGATGCCCAGCAAATACATTAAGAAACGCCTGAACAGTTTTGGTTACGCTTTTAAGGGCATAGGTGCCGCATTCTGGTATGAACCCAACATGAAGCTGCACGTAGTGGCCGCCGCCGAAGCCATTTTCCTGGGTTGGTTCTTCGATATAAAAAACGCGGAATGGTGCTGGATTACGCTGGCCATTGGCATGGTGTGGATGGCAGAGATCTTTAATACCGCTATAGAAAAACTTACCGATCTGGTTTCGCCGGATTACGATGAACTGGCCGGAAAAGCCAAAGACCTGGCCGCCGGAGCTGTACTGATGGCGGCTCTTACGGCGCTGGTAATAGGCTTTCTTATTTTCTGGCCGCACATTGAAGCCCTGCCGGGGTATGAAGATACTGTTAACAAATACCTGCCGTTCTTAAACAAATAAGCGGTTTTGCTACTTTTGTTTATGACCTTATCGCTCCAAAGAACCTGCGCACTTTTTCTGGTGCTTTGCCTACCGTTTTTTCCGGCCTGCCGGAAAGCTGTTTCCAGCCAGGGCCCAATTGTTAAGCAGGAAAAACCAGCGCAAATGAAAAATCCGGAATGGCTGCAAAAAAAAATCTCAGAATTTCAGGCAGAAAACCCGGCAAATCCACCGGTTAAAATCTACGGCTATCAGTATAGAAATCAGGACGTTTATTACATTTCAGGGCGTTGCTGCGACATTCCTTCCGAAGTTTACGATGCGGCCGGAAAGCAACTTTGCCAGCCCGATGGCGGTATAACCGGTCGCGGCGATGGCAAATGCGCCGACTTTTTCCAAACCAGAACGAACGAAAAACTGATCTGGGAAGACCTTAGAGATTAAAACTTATGTGGAGTACCTTAAAAAAATACGCTGAATACAACATTTGGGCCAACAACCGGCTTATAGAACACTTAGAAAAGATTGAAGGGGAGATACCGGCGCAAGCCTTAAAACTTTTCAGCCACGTGCTGAACGCTCAGGAGATCTGGATCGCCCGGATGACGGACACGGTTTGCCCGGTTAAAGTGTGGCAGGAGCATACCTTAGCGGAAATCAAAACCTTACACCAACGCTCTTCTTACCAGCTTTACGACCTTTTAAAAGAAGCCGATATTGAAGAATTCAACCGGCAGATCTCATACACCAATTCGCAGGGTTTGGCTTACATTTCCCGGGTTTGCGATATTTTTACGCACGTATTTAACCACTGTACCTACCACCGCGCCCAGGTTGCTACCAACCTGCGCCAGAACGGACTGGAACCGATCAATACCGATTACATTACCTACACCCGGATAAAAAGCGGCCAACCAGTTTAGTTCGAATTTTCGATTGTTCGAATTTTCGATTGTTCGAATTTTCGATTGTTCGATTAAAATTTTTAAATTAAAAAAGCCGCTCTGAATTTCTTCGGAGCGGCTTTTATATTTATGGCGATCATCGAACAATCGAATATCGAAAATTCGAATATCTTAATTCATATGCTGATCTACAACGGTAATATTATCGTTGGTAACCAATACGTTATTAACTGTTTGCTTTTTATTAGGAGCATAGAAATCAACTGTATATAAACCACCAATCAGGCCTTTGATCAGGTAATTACCATTGGCATCGGTAAAGCCACCAACTGTATCTATCCGGCCGTTAGCGCCGGCTGCCGTTTCTATAACGTGAATTTCGTTACCTACCATGGCTGGCGTAACCTGTCCTCTTATACCACCGGCAACTGCTTGGGTAATGGTGCGGATAACGGGCTTTAGGTTATAATCGCCGTTGCCCCGGGCCACAATAGATTTGGAAGCGTCGAAGTCCAGCAATACCACGTAGGTTACATTGGAAACCAGTTGGGCATTGATCTTAACTTTTAAACCGGACTGCTGGCCACTTGGAGTTTTTAACGGCTTTGGCGTACCATCTTTTAAAACCAGGGAGTTATCAGGGCCTAAAATTAAACGGATCTGGGAAATGTTTCCGGCCGGCAGATCGGAGGCGGCTAAAAGGGTATCTTTTCCGTTGGAAAAATCCAGCAGGTTGTAAACGCCGGGATGAATATTGCCTAACGTTGTCCAGCCGCCATCTTTATCGTCGGCGTTGGCATCGGTGTGGATCTCCACCGACTGGATATCGATCAGAACTTTTTGATAATCGCCGGGCGCATCGGTCAGGCGAACTTCCATCCGGGAATTACCGGTAGCCTTTTCATCGTCCTTGTTACAGGCACTTACGCTTACCATTAATCCTAATGCGCAAGCAAGAACTGAGAATCTGTTTAATTTCATAAAAAAGTTAAGAGTTATTTTGAGTTAAACGCTATACGTAAAATATAAAACGGGATATAAATCCCGGTTAATTTTCTGTTAGCGACCATTTTCCCAAAGCGCAATTATCTAACCAGAAATTTGGTCTTCTTAGAAAAATCACCTTTTATATGATTTTGTTTTTAAAAATGAAGAAAGTTTTTGTTATTAAGGCGCTTTGAAGCAGGAAAATAAAAAAAAGCGTTGCTTCCGGAGAGGCAACGCTTTTTAGAATATTAGGATACAAGCAGTTAAGAAGGAATCAGAAACCCTGGTGTTTTATTTGAATATCCCTTTCAGCTTATCTTTTGCCTGCTTCTCCAGGTTCTTTTCCGCTTCTTTCCGCTTTTTTCTCCAGTTCCTGACGGGCTTTCTCTTCGGCTTCCTGCTTTTTGCGGTTAACTTCGTTCCGGACGCTGTCTTCGGCTAATTGCCGCTTTAATTGCAGCTTATCCTTTTCGGCATTCAGGCGGGTGTTTACCACGTCTTTCACCATTTCTTTGGCCTGCGCTTTGGCCGCGCCGCCGGCCAGGGCTACTTTCGGATCTTCCAGCGTGCCGCCCACTTTCAGGTTTAAAGTTACGCGTTCGGCGCCTTTATAATCTTTTAAACCTGCAAACGAAGTAAGCCGGGAATTAAGCTCCGAACCTACTTTGCCGGTTGGCACATCCAGCGCCACGCCGTAATCGATGCCGCCGCTCAGGTTATTGGTGCCGCCTACGGTCATTTTCATATCTTTCAGGCTTACGTCAAATGGTTTGATAACCAGGTTCCCGTTCAGGATCTCAGCAGCTATATCTTTGTTCTCTACAATAAAATTCTGCAGATCGCTGAACTTGGTGGTTTCGGTAATTTTGTTTAAAACCTTCAGATTTTTAACGGCAGCTTTTACTACTTCAATTACGCCTTTACCGGTCAGCGACCCATAAACCGGCATCATGTCCTGGCCCAGTTCGCCGGCAAAGTTGAAGTTGGTAGAGAATTTTCCTTCCAGGTATTTAGAGATAGGCGCTATTTTCTGAATGGTCTGGAAGGCGTCGAATGCATCTTTAAACTCCAGGTCCTGAATATCGAGCCCAAAACTGAACTTAGGATGCTGCAGGCTTTGGGTATTATAGGTACCATTGGTCACGAATTTCGCGCCCAGCGTATTGAAAGCCAGGTTCTGCAGTTTGGCGGTTTTGTCTTTAATAATAACAGTGCCTTTCATGTTCTGCAGATTCAGGTTATCGTAAAGCACCTGGCCGGCGGTGGCATTGAGCACAAAATCCAGGTTGCCGGGTACTTCTACCACGCCGGTAGTTTCCTGGGTTTTAGAGGTACTGGCCGGAACCGGTTGGCCGGTATACTCATCTACCATCCATTCGTTTACGTCGAACTTATTAGAATTAAAGGTCATGGTGCCGCGCAGGGGTTGGTTTTCGGCAAACATATAACCCATGTAATTAGAAATGGTACCATTCATCTGCACATCGCTTTTGCCCAGCGAACCGCTCATGTTTTGCACTTCTATTTTGTCGTTATTGAAGCTGGCATCGGCGGTGGTCACTTTCATGCCCTGCGGCAGGTCTTTGCTTACAAAGGTAAGGTTGCTCACGTTCATGGTACCGCTGGAAGTAATGTTGGCGTACTTTCCGGCTTCGATATCGGCCATTTTTCCTTTGGTTTTGATATCGGCTTTAATGCGGCCGGTCAGTTTCATATCTTCCAGCGGGAAAATTTTGGTCATCTTGGTCAGGTCAATAGTGCCTTTTACATCGGCATCGAAGACCGGCTTGTCAATACCTTTCACGTACACCCGGCCGGCCAATGGTTCGCCTTCCAGCATCAGTCTAAAATTCTCAATCTTTATTTCGGTATCGTCGGTATTGCCGGTAGCATTCAGCACATTTACCAGCGCATTCAGATTCTCGATTGGCGCCGGGAAGTCTTTCGATTTTACGTAGCCGTTTGCCAGGTTCAGATTTGCCGTAATTACCGGCATTTGTTTTTCGGAGTACGTTCCTTTGGCGTTGGCATCTACTTTCAGCAAGCCGCGCAGGGTCATGCCTTCTACCGGAAACACGTTGGTAATTTCTTTCAGATCGATGTTGGCTTTCAGATTTCCGTCTACTTTCATGGGGTCCAGGCCGTTGATAACTGCCTTAGCATCTACCGGATTTTTACCCAGATCTAAGTGAAACTTACGCACTTGCACGTTGGTGTTGTTGATGATGCCGTCTTTATTATCCACAGACATATCTACGTTAATGTTGGTAGCAGCCTGGGGCAGATCCGGGTATTTGAACATGGCATTGGTTATCTTCAGATCGGTGCCGAATCCGGGCATGGAGGTTTCGTTGAAGCGGCCTTTGAGGTAACCGTTAAAGGCAATTTTACCATCGGTCTTTATGTCTTTGAATTGATCGGAATACATGCCCGGCACCAGAGAAAGAATGGTTTTGAAATCGGTATCCAGGGCTTTAAAGGTCAGGTCCAGGTCTATGTCTTCTTTAGGCATGAGAATAGAGCCGGCAAAATCGAAGGCAAAATCGTTTAGCTTGAATTTGTTGTCTTTGAAGGTGAACAGGAATTTATCCAGGTCCATGGCCAGGGTCACATCGCCTTCCAGCTTTTTATTTTCGATGTAGTTCACGCCATCGTAGGTCATGGTTAGCCCTTTGGAAGTGGTTTTGGTTACCATGTCGAATACGTTCTTTTCAAAATCGCCTTTGCCGGTATGGTCTACACCCAAGGCCATAATTCCGAAGGGAATGGTCAGGTCTTCGTAAACAATGCGGCCATTTTCGATCTCCCATTTCTGGATGCCCATTTTAAAATTGGTCTGCGCCGTATCGGGTTCGCCTTCTTCCGGAACCCCTTTATAAATGTCCCAGTTGGCTTTTCCGCTTTTCAGGATCCTGAATTTCAGGCGGGGCTCGGTAAGCTTTACCGATTTGATCTCCATTTTATCGCCGGCAATTACGCTCATCAGGTCCAGGCCCATCCGGAATTTTGGGAGGGAAGCCAGGGTATCGCGCTGGAAAGAATCTACTCCAATTACGTGCAGGTTATCAATAGCTAAACCCAGGTCCGGGAACGTGCTGAAAATGCTGATGTCTACATCGTTGGCAGCGTAAAGCACCTTCGCATCTACATTCCGGGCAATTTCTTTGTCTACCAGTTCTTTTATCTTATCCTTAAAGAGCACCGGCACCAACGCGGCAGCGGCCAGCAGGATGACCAAAAGAACGGCAAAACCTATAAATACTTTTCTCATTACTTTATATATGGTTTACTTAATACGTATGAATGCACGAAATTAGACAAAAAATTAGGACGGAGGTTTAACGCGAACGCTTCAAAAAAGGTAAGTTTGCATTGGCGGCTATACCAAAGTACTTTTTTGCTTCGTTCTAATACCGTTTCTGAATTGTAGCAGTACTGGTTTTTGGCCGGCATTGGTTTTTTATTTTTTTTAATACCGTTTAAAAACTGGTTTTAGTATGCACCGTTGGGTAAAAGTGAGAATTTTAACGGGTTGCCTTTTCTTTTTCTGCAGCCTTGCTCATGCCCAGGATGTTCATTTTTCGCAGCAATATGCTTCCCGCCTCCGTTTAAATCCGGCTTTTACCGGCCTGAGCGCCGAAGCGAACGCCACCGTAGCTTACCGGAACCAGTGGCCAACTTTAAGCGGTACGTTTATCAGCAACCATGTATCGGGCGAAATGCGGATTAAAGAAAGTAACAGCTCGGCCGGCTTTTTATTAATGCACGATAAGGCCGGCAGCTCCGCCTTAACCTCCTTTGAGTTAAGCGGCTTGTACAGTTATCATACCAAAGTTACGAAGAACTTTGCGGTGAGTGCCGGTTTGCAGGCTACCTACGGTTCCCGCAAAGTAGACTACGCCGATCTGACCTTTGGCGACCAGATAACGGACGACGGGCTTATTGAAAATTTCTCTATGGAAATAAACCGCTACGACCCGGTACGGTACGCCAGTTTCTCTACGGGTGCCGTAATTTACAGCGATCAGCTATGGGTAAGTATTGCCGCCTTTCACCTGAACCGGCCCGACCTGGGCTTTAACCAAACCTCCGAACTTCCCTTAAAAGCGGTTATAAATGCCGGTTATAAAATGTATGCTTTTACCAGAACTTCGGAAAACAAATTTTACGAATTAAGTTTCACGCCTACAGCCACTTATACCATACAAGGCCCATTCAGCAAATTAGACCTCGGGCTTTATACTTTATATAGCCCGGTAACCGTTGGTATTTTATATCGCGGCTGGATTTTGAACCAAACGTTCGGCAATCGTGGTTTACCGTTACAAGGAAATGCTGAAAGGACAATTGCATTTATCGGAGGTGTGCAACTTAATAAGGTTAAAGTAGCATATAGCTACGATGTTGGTTTAAGTGGCATCAGTGCCGTTTCGGGGGGAGCCCACGAAATTTCGCTGGCAATTGAAAAAATAGATTTTACCAAAATCTTCCGGGCAAGGGCTCTAAATAAAAAATACCTTCAAATAGCTTGTCCGGCATTTTGATTTTTTGTATTATTGCAAATTATATTCTGTAAGAAAACCAATTTATTATCAGGTACCATTAATTTTATGAATCTTTTCAAGTATCTAACCATCGCAGCGACCGGCGTAGTTCTGTTGTCGTCTTGCGGCAAAGGCGGTAACCCAACCAGCACCGATCCAGGGGATGCCAGTACCGCAACCGGTATTGAATTCAATTCGGACGAAGGGTTTAAAGTAGCCGACTACGCTGGCCAGCCAGAAGGTCCGGGTCTTATTTTTATTGAAGGCGGGCGTACTACGCTGGGCTCCATGGAAGAAGATCTGGCTATGACCCGGGATAACATGGAAAGAACCGTAACTATTGCTTCTTTCTACATGGATGAAGCCGAAGTTGCCAATATTCACTGGTTAGAATATTTGTTTTTCATAAAGAAAGACTCTTCAGAAGAATTTTATAAGTCTGCTTTGCCAGATACTACCGTTTGGGCGCGTCAGCTTTCTTTCAACGACCCTTACGTAGATCATTATTTACGTTATCCTGGTTTCCGTTATTTCCCGGTTGTGGGGGTAAGCTGGGAGCAGGCCAATGATTATGCTATCTGGAGAACCCAGAAAGTAAACCAGAACCTGGCCAAACAAGCCGGCGTTGAAGTTCCGGAAGGATCTACAGGTCGTATTCCATTGGAGTCTGGAGTAGTATTACCTAACTACCGTCTCCCAACAGAGGCAGAGTGGGAATATGCAGCGCAGGCCATGATCGGTACCCAGTTAACTGACGATGAAAACCAGTCGAACAAGCGTATCTACCCGTGGGATGGCCACCAGGTGCGTAACCCGTATGGTAAGAACATGGGTCAGTTCCTGGCTAACTTCAAACGCGGCCGTGGTGACTATGCCGGTATTGCCGGTTCCCTGAACGATGGTGCGATGATCACAGAATATATCTACAACTACCCTCCAAACGATTACGGTCTGTACAACATGGCTGGTAACGTAAACGAGTGGGTACAGGATCTTTACCGCCCTAATTCATTCCAGGATATGGAAGATCTTAACCCTTTCCGTAGAAATGGTTACTTAGATGAAGAAAAAGGTTACGACAAAGCTGGCTTCCAGTCTTTGATCGATGATAAAGTTCGCGTTTACAAAGGCGGTTCATGGAAAGATGTAGCTTACTGGTTATCGCCAGGTACCCGTCGTTTCATGGCTCAGGATTCTGCAACTGCTACTATCGGTTTCCGTTGCGCTATGATCAACGCTGGTTCTAACAAGTAATTTAAAGATTCAGATAAACAGAAAAGCCTGGCCAATTGGTCAGGCTTTTTTTATGCCTTAAAGTTTAGCCGGATATGGGGTACATGAGCTAACGATTTTAATACCCCTCCAAATGAACAATAAACCTGATTGAAAAGTAGAATTGACTTTTTTGCTCCTTAACTCTACCGATTTTAAGCAGCGGCAATAGTGGCTACGCTTAAACTCTTACAGCCACTGGCCAGCAATTCCTGACCGCAAGCTTCCAGGGTGGCACCAGTAGTAAGCACATCGTCTACCAGCAACACCCGTTTTTCCTTTATCTGCTCAGGTTGGGTAACGGTAAATATTTTATCTACGTTTTCCCAGCGGGCAAACCGGCTTTTCTTTGTTTGGGTAGTGCTCTCCGCAACCCGGCTTAACACGTTACTTTGCCACGGAATCTCTAAGGATTGGCTTAACCCCTTTGCAAAATGATCGGCTTGGTTGTAGCCCCGGGTTTGCAATTTGCGTTTGTGTAAAGGCACCGGCACGATCATATCAATTTTTTCTTGGTAGCCTGACTTTTGAAGCTCATAACCAAACCATTTCCCCAGCAATTCCCCAATCTCAGGAGCATTCTTATATTTAAGGCTATGCAGCAGGTTTTGTACGCGGCCAGCCCGCACGAACGTTAAATAAGCTAGTGCATTTTCTACATTAATGCGGCCGTAGAAACGGTTAGCTAACGGATTATCAGATTCAGGCAGCAGGTGGTAATTGGTATAGGGCAGCTTAACCCGGCAGGTGGTGCAAACCATTTTTTCGCCGGTGTTTAACGCTTCGTGGCAGGCATAGCAGACTTCCGGATAAACCAATGCCAACAGATCGTACAATGCCTTCATAAACGGGTCCTCCCAGTATCAATCGCTTTAGAAACAAAATTTTTTACCGTATCTTTATTAGTTAGCGAAACAAGGTTCGCTGTTTTTCAAATGCTAGAAAATTTATGAATAAGGTTCAGGAATTTAACGATTACCGGCAGAAAATGAATGAGAAAATCATGCAAGCCGACAATAAAGTTATTAAACGCTTTTTCAATTTAGATACCAATGCCTACGCAGAAGGCGCCATTGATGTTAAAACCAAAGAAATGCTGGGCCTGGCCTGTTCTCTGGTTTTGCGCTGCGATGATTGTGTAAAATACCACCTGGGTAAATGCATGGAATGCGGCTTATCTGATGAAGAAGTATATGAAGTTTTTGCTATTGCTAACCTGATAGGCGGCTCTATTGTGATTCCGCATTTCCGGAGGGCAGTTGAGTATTGGGAGGAATTAAAAACGGTTTAAAAGCATTCTTACTAAAGACCTCAATACTAAAGACCTCAAAAGTTTTAAAAACCTGTGAGGTCTAAACCAGATTTAATAAGGACTTTTTAATGTGGAAATCATAACGCTTTTCGAAAATCAATTTTCCAGGAACGCTATGATCTTCAGACTGAAAAGTTGAATATGAATGTGGAAAGCTGAAAGTATTTCAACAGAAACATTTTCAAATTTCCACATCTTCAAATTTTCAAATTTAAAACCAATGGACTTTTTTGAAACCAAATCGGATGTAGATCTGGATGTACGCTGGCAGGACCTGCGGCTCGATCTGCAACAGAAATTCGGTAAACGTCCGGACCTGAATGCTATTCTTTTTCTGATCGGCATTCAGGAACTAGGGCAAGGGATAACCGAATTCACCAAAGAACAAAAACAGGACCTGATGCATATAGCCACGTGTAAGGTTTTCAGCTTATCGGGTTTTTATGAATTAGAGCGCATAGATGAAGAAGGCTGGCCGCATTACAGATCCGTAAAGCCGATTCCGCCAGGACATTTAAAAGCACAGGAGCGCATGCTCAAGTGGCACATTGTTGAATATTTTGATCAGTTAAATGAAGATTATCAGTTATAACGTAAACGGTATCCGCTCAGCCTTGAGCAAAGGTTTTTTAGAATGGCTTCAGGCTACCAACGCCGATGTGGTGTGCCTGCAGGAAATAAAATGCTGCGAAGATAAAATCGACAAAACCATTTTCCACAATCTTGGTTACGAAGTGCATTGGCACCCGGCCGTTAAAAAAGGCTATAGCGGGGTTGCAATTCTCTCCAAAGTGCAGCCAAAGAAAGTGGAAGTTGGGTGCGGCATGGAAGTTTATGACAACGAAGGCCGCGTACTACGTATTGATTTTGACGGTTTCTCCGTTCTGAACGTATACATGCCTTCCGGCTCCAGCGGTGATGAACGCCAAAGCTTCAAGATGAAGTGGCTGGCTGATTTCCATCAATACGCCAATAAGCTGAAAACGGAATTACCGGGCCTGGTTATCTGTGGCGATTATAATATTTGTCACCAGGCAGTAGATATCCATAACCCGAAATCGAATGCGAATAGCTCAGGCTTTCTGCCGGAAGAACGCGATTGGTTTTCCAAATTTCTGGCAACCGGCTTTACCGATACCTTCCGGCACTTTAACCAGGAACCACATAATTATACGTGGTGGAGTTACCGGGCTGGGGCCAGAGGCAAGAACTTAGGCTGGCGCATCGATTACCTGTTGGCTACCGATAACCTGAAAGATAAACTGAAACGCGCCGCTATTTTGCCGGAAGCTAAACATTCCGATCATTGCCCGGTAATGCTGGAAATTGAGCACTAAGCTGTGGAAAACGGTATACTTTAAGGGCTGAAAAGTCGTTTAAATAGACGTGGGAAATTGATCAGAATTGAAGCTTCCGAAAAGTATCAAAATGATGATTATCAGTTTGAAATTATGAGTTTAGTTGGAGATTATTATCCTGAATGGTTGTCTAAAGCAACGTTAAACGATTCGTTTGATTGGTCTCGGTCTATTAGCACTGATTTTATAACTTTCTTTAATCACGTAACCCTGCACGATTCTTATTGGATAGGATTAAATCTAAATAATTACGGCGAATTAACTCTAATCATAAAACTAGATTCATTTTGGAATAAAAGTTTCTCTGGTCTAAAAGAAGACGAAGAAAATGAGCATATCGAAGGTTTGCCATTTTTAATTATTAGACTTCAAAAGGTAATTAATATTTCCCTTAATGAAGCCGAGCAGGATATGATAATTTCTCAAACGGAATGCGTAAGAATTCCAGATGAGGAAATTGAGGACTTAAAAAACCCGCAATTTCAGTCTGGGTTATTTCCAAAGGAATTTTATAATCGGCTTAAAGCTTGTAAAGAAGTCCACAAAACAAGGTTTATTGATTTAGGTGGAGCTAATGTAGAAATTCTTCACGATGCAACTATTCAAGTCTTATTACTTCACCAAAATGGAAAATATATAGATACAGGCATTGAGAAATTAAAACCCTTTATAGGTTCAGATTCTTTAGAAAAAGATGAGAATGGTTTTATAAAAAACCTGTGGAAAAACCTTAAGGGAGAATAGAAATTCTCTAAACTTAAGAAGTAGCAACTTCCTGATTACCAGATTAAAAATAGTTATTAAATCTTTCGAATTTATAAAGTTATGCAACCTGAAGAAAGCTTAAATCATCTTTTGCTTCAGCTACAAGCCTTTAAGAAAAAATTCTACCTCAATCTGTTGATAAAGGGCACCATTTTTTCGGTAGGACTACTGGCTACGTTTTTCCTGCTGTATAACCTGCTCGAATATAAATTCTACTTCCCCAATTTTGTCCGGGCTTTTTTGCTGTTCTCTTTTATAGGTCTGGCGGTTTATTCCATCTGGCGCTGGCTCTGGGTTCCTATGCTGGCTTTGGCAAATCTGAAGAAGGTTTTGTCTGATGAAGATGCAGCCCGGAAAATTGGTGGCTTTTACCCGGAGATCCGCGACAAACTGTTAAACACCATCCAGCTCCGCAACTTAAGCTTGACCAACGATCTGATTGCGGCCAGTTTAAACCAGAAAGCTTCGCAATTTACGGGCGTCCAATTCCAGGAGAGCGTTAAATTAAGCGAAAACCGCCCTTTATTGAAATATGTGCTGGTACCCATGGCTATTGTCCTGGGTATCTTGCTTATTTACCCAAGCATCTTTGTACAGGGCACCGAACGGATCGTGAATTTTAAAAAGTTCTATGCGCCGGCTGCCCCTTTCGAATTTGTAATCCAGAACGAAAATCTGACCGCTTATAAGAATGAAGATTACCAGCTTAAGGTTAACGTAAAAGGCAAAACCCTCCCAAATCAGGTTTCGATCTTATATAATGGCCGGGAACAGCTGTTGAAAAAGGTAAGCGCCGATGAGTACGTTTTCGACTTCCGAAACCTGCAGAAGCCTGTGGATTTCCAGCTTGCCGGATCTGGCTTTTTCTCTGATGAATATGCCTTGGAATTGCGTACGCGCCCAAACCTGAAAGATTTTAAAATAGTTATCAACTACCCGGCTTACCTTAAAAAGAAAAACGAAACCGTAGAAAATGCCGGCAATTTAACGGTTCCTGAGGGCAGCATACTGCAATGGAATTTCGATGCCGAAGCTACCGATAACTTAGCCCTGGCATTTGAGAATCCGGCTCAGGTTTTAACGGCTGAAGAAAAAGGCGACCAGTTCCTGGTTTCCAAAAAGGTCATGCAAAGCCAGAATTACCAGGTAAAGTTGCAAAACCAATTCGGCAGAAACAAAGATGAGATCAGCTACCAGTTAACCACAATTCCGGACCGGGCCCCGGATATTTCGCTGGAAAACTTTAACGATACTACGCTTTACCAGTTCTTAGTAGTAGGTGGCAGCATTTCCGACGATTACGGCCTGACCCGCCTGAATCTGCATTACCGCATCACGAATCCCCGGACCGGAGAGGGCAATTCGCAATACAAAGCCAAGCCAATTCACTTCGATCCGCAGCAGGTTAGCCAGACCTATTTTCAGAAGTGGGATATCCGCAGCCTGAATTTACAGCCCGGCGACCAGTTAGAATACTTTGTGCAGGTTTGGGATAACGATGGCATTCATGGCAATAAGGCTTCTAAAACCCGCACCCAGACCTTTAAACTGCCAAGCCGCCAGGATATGAAGGAAGAAATTGCGGCCAATGCCAAATCGGTCCAAAGCCAGCTAAGCCAAACGCTGGAAAAAACCCTGAAGCAGAAAGAAGAACTGAATAAGACCGAAGATAAATTCAAGCTTAAAAAAGACCTTACCTGGCAGGATAAAAAACAACTGCAGGACCTGGTTGATAAAAAGAAGCAGCTGGAACGCGACCTGGAAGCTTTAAAGGAAATGAATGAGCAGCTTACCAAGCAGGAAAACCGTTTCGACGAAAAGAGTATAGAGCTGGCTGAAAAAAGCAAAGAGCTTCAGAAACTCATGAATGAATTGCTGGACCCGGAAACGAAGAAACTGTACGAAGAACTGGAAAAACTCCTGCAGGAAAAGCGCCAGAACGACCCGGAATTACAGAAACTGCTGGACCAGCTTAATAATAAGGAGAATACTTTAGAGAAAGAACTGGAACGTGCTTTAGAGCTTTTCAAACAACTGCAATTTGAGCAGAAGCTGGAAACTACCCAGAAACAACTGGAGCAAATGGCCAAAGAGCAGGAGAAGCTGGCTGAAAAGACCGAACAGAAAAATGCCGATTCTAAGGAATTACAAAAGCAGCAGGAGCAGCTCAATAAGGAATTCCAGGACGTTAAAAAGGATATCGACGACCTGCAGAAACTGGATAAAGATCTGAAAGGCGAAAACGATATGGACCAGTCCGATAAAGACCAGGAAGAGATCGACAGCGACATGAAAGATGCCGGTGAGTCTTTAGAAAAAGAGAATAAGAAGAAAGCCGGTAAATCGCAGAAAAGTGCAGCCCAGAAAATGGAGAAGATGGCCAAGAAAATGGAGCAAA
This sequence comes from uncultured Cytophagales bacterium, assembly GCA_963751205.1. Taxonomy (GTDB): domain Bacteria; phylum Bacteroidota; class Bacteroidia; order Cytophagales; family Hymenobacteraceae; genus Adhaeribacter_A. The sequence continues at coordinate 363,644 of CAVVTI010000002.1, forward strand.
GCAAATGAAAAGCCAGGAAATGGAAGCAGGCCCAGCAAAACCTGGATGACCTGCGCGACATTCTGGAAAACCTGATCAAGCTTTCCTTCGACCAGGAAGACCTGATGAAGTATTTCCGGGGCGTAAACCAAAGCGATCCGCGTTTTATAGCTTTGGGCCAGCAGCAACTAAAGTTGAAAGACGATGCCAAAATGATTGAAGACAGTCTTATATGTCGCTGGCCAAAAAAGTATTCCAGATCCAGTCTTTTGTAACCCGCGAAGTAGGCGATATGAACCATAATATTGACCAACAGCTTGCAGGCAGATAAAAGAACGCAACGTAGGCAAAGCTACCGGCTACCAGCAACTCACCATGACCTCTATTAATAACCTGGCCCTGATGCTGAACGATGCCTTGAAACAAATGCAGCAGCAAATGGCCATGGCAATGAGGCGACAGACCCGGCAAAGGTAAAGGCAAGCAGAAAGGCAAACCTAAACCCGGCAATATGGGCAAATGCAGCAGCAACTAAACCAAAAAATGGAGGAATTGAAAAAAGGCAAGCAATCGGGTAAGGCACTCTCGGAAGAATTAGCTAAATTGGCCGCCGAACAGCAAGCGCTTCGTAATGCCTTAAAAGAATTGGAAAAACAAGGGCAAGGAAGACAGAGGCGAAAAACCAGGAACGGACGGCAAATTGGATAAATTGAGTAAAATGATGGAACAAACCGAAACCGATCTCGTTAATAAACGACTTACCGAGCAAACTATCATGCGGCAGCGTGAAATACTTACCCGTTTGCTCGAAGCAGAGAAATCTGCGCGGGAACGGGAATTGGACAATAAACGAGAAGCGCAGACGGCATCCGAAAAAACACGTACGATGCCGCCGTCTTTTGAAAAATATTTAAAGACAAAACAAAAACAAACCGAACTTCTGAAAACAGTTTCGCCGGCCTTCTCGCCTTATTATAAACAGGAGGTAAACGAATATTTTCAGAAAATAGGTAAGTAACTAATTGAACCAGATTACAGCGAAACACTATAAAAACTATGAATCAAGTTAAAATTCAGATTCCTTCCTTAATTGAAAACATTCGGGTTGTCGAAAGCTTCATCGACAACTCTAAAGAAAAATTTAACATTGAAGATGATATTTATGGCAATATTATGGTAGCCGTAACGGAATCTGTAAACAATGCTATCCGCCACGGCAATAAATTTGACAAAGATAAAAACGTTTACCTTATCTTTATTTGTAGAAGACGATCGTTTACGGTTTGAAGTAGAAGATGAAGGAGCGGTTTTGATTACAAGTCCTTACCGGATCCTACTGCTCCGGAAAACCTGGAAAATCCGGGCGGCCGTGGAATATTCCTAATGCGGAACCTTATGCGATGAAGTAGAGTTCTCAGAACGACGGCGAAAAGTACAATTAACTTTCTTTATTAAATAATGCCTGATGATACCCATTGAGTTTGAAGTTCGGAAGAAATAGATTTTCGACTTACCGAATCAGGAACAGGTTAGCAGAGTGGATTAACTGAGATTATAGAAGAACCATGAATTCGAACTTAGAAAACCTAACTTATATATTTTGCTCCGATGAATACCTGCATCAAGATAAATCTGGAATATTTAGACCACGATACCTTACACTGATATTATCACTTTTAATAATGCCGATGAACCTGGCATTATTGAAAGTGATATTTTTATTAGTATAGATCGGGTAAAAGAAAATGCTGCCAAATCTAAATATTCCTTTCGAGGATGAATTACACCGGGTAATGATCCACGGCGTATTGCATTTACTGGGCTACGACGATAAGACTCCGGAATCTAAAGCAGCTTATGCGCAAAGAAGAAGATAAATGCTTATCTTTGCGCAAATTTTAGCACTAAGCGGAATTTAATTCCGCTTATTATGTTTCACGTGAAACACTATATAGATTAAACATGTTTACAGAATACGATATTATTGTAGTAGGCGCCGGCCACGCAGGTTGCGAAGCTGCTGCTGCAGCGGCCAAAATGGGTTCAAAGGTTTTATTAGTAACCATGAACATGAACACCATTGCGCAAATGTCGTGCAACCCGGCAATGGGTGGCGTGGCAAAAGGCCAGATTGTGCGGGAAATAGATGCTTTGGGTGGCATGAGCGGAATTATCACCGATAAAACCATGATCCAGTTCCGGATGCTTAACTAATCGAAAGGCCCTGCTATGTGGAGCCCGCGAGCCCAAAGCGACCGCATGCGTTTTGCCGAAGAATGGCGCCTGACTTTGGAGCAAACCGAGAACGTCGATTTCTGGCAGGACATGGTGGTAACTGGTAGTTGATCGTGGAAAAGTAGGCTTGGGTGTAAAAACCGGCATGGGGATGGAAATTAGATCTAAGGCTGTTAGTCTTAACCAATGGCACTTTCCTGAATGGTATTATCCACATTGGCGAAAAACAATTTGGTGGGGGCAGAGCAGCCGAAAGAGCTGCCACAGGTATAACCGAACAATTGGTTAACGTTAGGCTTTGAAAGCGGCCGAATGAAAACCGGAACGCCGCCCCGGGTAGATGGCCGTTCCTTGGATTACAGCCGCATGGAAGAGCAACTTGGCGACGAGAATCCTTCTAAATTCTCTTATACCGATACCGCACCGCTTAGCCAAACAACGCAGCTGCTATATTACTTATACCAATTCCGAAGTACACGAAATCTTAAAAACCGGGTTCGAAAAATCGCCGATGTTCCAGGGCCGAATTCAGGGTTTAGGTCCGCGTTACTGCCCTTCTATCGAAGATAAAATAAACCGGTTTGCTGATAAAGACCGCCACCAGATATTTGTGGAGCCGGAAGGCTGGAGTACCGTGGAAATTTATGTAAATGGTTTTTCCAGTTCTTTGCCGGAAGATGTGCAGTTTAAAGCCTTGCGTAAAATTGCCGGTTTTGAAAACGCCAAAATGTTCCGGCCGGGTTATGCCATCGAATACGATTTCTTCCCGCCTACCCAATTAAACCTTACGCTGGAAACCAAGCTGGTGGAGAACCTTTACTTTGCCGGCCAGATAAACGGTACTACCGGTTACGAAGAAGCAGCTTGCCAGGGATTAATGGCTGGTATTAATGCGCACAATAAAATAAACGAAAAAGAAGCCGTTCGTGCTGAAACGTTCGGAAGCTTATATTGGCGTATTGATAGACGACTTGGTAAACAAAGGTACCGAAGAACCTTACCGCATGTTTACTTCCCGGGCCGAGCATCGAATTTTGCTGCGCCAGGATAATGCCGATATTCGCTTAACCAAAAAAGGTTATGACTTGGGTTTGGCCGATGCAGATCGCTTAGAGAGAGGTAGAGAAAAAGATAACGGAAACCGCAGAAATCATTGCTTATTTGAACAAAAAAGCCGGTGGAGCCAGCAGAAGTAAACAGAATGCTACTAGCCTTGGATTCGGCGCCAATTAGCGGAAAAAGCAAAAGCGGCCAATTTGCTCAGAAGGCCGAATGTTGAAATAGAACATTTAGCCGAAGCGGTACCGTGCTATAGCGAATTATCTTGAGCAAATACTATACCCGAAAGTATGGAACAGGCCGGCATTGCGATTAAATACGAAAGCTACATTGAGAAAGAAAACCAGCATGGCCGCTAAAATGGAGGAGCTGGAAAATTACGTAATTAAAGAACGATTGGATTATACGAAATATGCCGGCCTTATCGAAAGAAGCCCGCGAAAAATTACTTAAAATAAATCCCGAAACAATTGGTCAGGCTTCCCGCATCAGTGGGGTTTCGCCGGCCGATATTTCAGTTCTTAATGGTATACCTCGGAAAATAAATGCAATACGAACGCCTGGAGCAATTGCCCGGTTTGCAGGAAAGAAGAGTTTAAAGAATTTTATGGTAGTTAAAGACAAATGCGGTTTCGAAAGAAAGTTTTGTAATTGTGCAATGCGAAAACTGCGGCTTTTAAATTTACCAACCCCCGCCCGGACGCCGAAAGCATTGGCAGATATTACGAATCGGAAGAATATATTTCGCACAGTAATACCAGTAAAGGCATAATCAATAAAGCCTACCAGGTAGTAAGGTCAATTACCGTTAAGGCAAAAAGTGGATCTAATAAACAAGTTTGTACCGCAAAAGGAGCCATTCTGGATTATGGCTGCGGCACCGGCATTTTCCTGGACAGCCTGCCAGAAAGATGGCTGGCAGGTAGAAGGCTTCGAACCGAACGAAACGGCCCGTAAACAAGCAGAAGAAACGCTACAGAAAAAGGTAGAAACGATAAACCTGGAGCGGTTTGAAAAAGAAAGCTTTGATATAATAACCCTGTGGCACGTGCTGGAGCATATTCATACCTTAAACGAAACGTTTCAGAAGCTGCTTACTTTGCTTAAGCCGGACGGCTATTATGCTGGTAGCCGTTCCGAATGCCGATTCATTGGATGCGCAGAAATATAGAGAGAATTGGGCCGCTTACGATGTGCCTCGGCATTTGTACCATTTCAACCAGGCAACCATGAAACGGTTCCTGAAAAAGCATAAGCTTACGCTGGAAGAAACGATACCGATGAAGTTTGATGCGTATTACGTAAGCATGCTGAGCGAAAAATATAAAGCCGGCAAAAGCAATATGTTTACCAGCATTCTTAACGGGATATAAATCTAACAGCTACGCCAGCAATAATAATAAAGATTATTCAAGCCTGATCTATATTGCGCGTAAAAAATAAGGTATGCCCGGAGCAAAAAGGTTCTTATTGATCATTGGCCTGATTTTCACGTGTAACCTGCACCCGGTAATTGCTCAGACCGATACCATAAAAACCGAAACCACGAAACCAGTAATTACTTCAAAACTTGAACCGGATAAAGAACCGGATAAAAAGAGGCAGAAAAAAACCGAAAAGATCGTGTTTGTTTCCTGCCTCTTTATCGTTTTAACCACTATACTTCTCTACAATGTCCGTTCGAAATAGACTTTTTGCCGCATTTTCGATACTGTTTTTCAGCGGTTGCGCAGCCGTGAATATGCCGGAAGGTGGACCCAGCGATCAAAAAAAACCTACTCTGAAAAGTATAAGCCCGGCAGACGGAACTACCAACTTTACCGGTAAAACCATAACCCTGGAATTTGACGAAGATGTGCGGCCGAAGGATATGAATAAAGAGTTAATTATTACCCCAAATACCGGCAACACCTACAACGTAAGAAACGATCGCCAAAAAATTATCCTGGAATTCAATAAACCGCTGGAAAAAAACACTACCTATTTTTTAAGCTTCCGGAACGGGATAGAAGACATTACCGAAGGAAACAAAGCTTCCGAAGTCAGCCTTTCTTTCAGCACCGGAAATTACCTGGATACTGCCCGGGTTTCTGGGAAAGTTGTTGATTACTTAACGGAAGCTCCGGAAAATAATTTAACGGTGGCATTGTACCCGGAATCAGACACCAGCAACATTCGCGACCACAAGCCCTATTATTTTACCAGAACCAACGCCGATGGCAGTTTCCGGTTACAGAATATAAAAAACGGCAATTACTGGATCTTCGCCCATAACGATAAGAATGCCAACGAAACCTACGACCAGGAAGACGAAAAAATTGGGTATTTCACCAAACCGCTGGCAGTAAATCCAAAGGCCGATTCTGTAATTCTGAAAACGATCCGCTTAGATACCAGGAAACCGTTCGTGCTTTCAATTGAAAAGGCTCTGGATGTAAATACTCTGCTGTATAACGAAGGGATAGAAAGCCTTTCATTCCGAAATATGGATAAAGGCAGCACCGAAAGAAAACTTTTATGGCTTCCCAACGAAACCGGAAAACGCATAAGCGTGTACCCAGAAAACGGTGCTCTACCTGCTGCTATATTGGCCATTTCCCGGGATAGCAGCGGCAACCAGGGCATAGATACCGTGAAATTCGCATTAGCCAATAAGGCCGCAATACCAGCCCGCCTGAACTTCAGAACCGATCAGACGGAGTTACAGCAGAATACCTTAAATCAGATCAAAATTACATTTCCGGTTCCTATAAACATAACTGGCAATAATCCTTTTAAGCTTCGGGAAGATACTCTAAATACCATAACCCCCTCTTACCCAAAAGATTACACCCTTAACCCAACCAAAACAGAGCTGGTCTTAAACTATACGCCAAAAGCAAAAAAGGTAGTGGAACTTATTCTGGATACCACCCAGCTTATTGCTATAAACGGAAAACCTTTTCAAAAGCAAACCTCCCAATTCAGCATTTCCTCTAAAGCCACTACCGGCAGCATTACCGGAACGGTTAAAACAAATTATAAGAACTACACCGTTGAACTTCTAAACGACAAAAACCAGGTAATTAAAACCGAAAAAAATATAAGGAAGCTTTCGTACCAGAACATGGAACCGGGAAACTATACAGTAAGGGTAAAAATAGATGAGAATAATGACGGCAGCTGGAAATTAGGCGATAAAAAATTAAAAACAATGCCGGAAAAGATCTACCGTTATCCAAAACCCGTAACAGTTAGAGCCAATTGGGAAATCGAGAATATAGATTTGATATTCTAAAAAAGGTGTCGGTAACCTGTTGATAAATGTGGAAAACGGTTCACAAATAAAAATAGGATTTGGCAAAAATTAAAAGTCCACCAAAAACAAAGAGAAGTTTGTGAATACCGGTTCATAATCCTCAATCAAAATTCAGGAATCCACAAGGTGTACAATCAGAATTTTCCAATTCAGGCAGTTATCCATAAAAGTGGAAAACTAACCCAACTTCCTGATTCAGAATATACAAAAATCAACAGCTTGGTTCAAACCTGTGGATGAAATCTTACTAAATGCACAATTAAAAATAGATAGTGTGTACACCCAAAACTTATACACTTATAAACAGCCCTAATAAAGAGTAAAAAATATTTAAGCTTTAAATTTTTTTTAAAATAATTATTTAGCGGTGTGGAAATGTGAAAAAGCCTTTAAAAAGAAGGCTTTCTTTGTTTAGAGGAAAAGCAAAAAAGAATTGGTCGGATTTTAAAAGAATGTCGTATACTTGAGCCTTTAAGACAGAAATTAAATATTGAAATGGAACAAAACGAAATAATATTAGGGCATGGCATTGGTGAATTAAAATTCGGCCTGACCATGGAAGAAGTGGAAGCGATCATGGGCAAAGCGGAAGAGGTTGAAGAATCGGATGAAGATGAGGAATTTGAGTATGTAGTTTGGAATTACTGGGAAAAAGGCTATTCCTTCTATTTCGATGAAGATGATGATTACCGGTTGGGTCTGATCGAAACAGCTAACGAAGAAGTAACGCTGTTCGGTAAAAAGATATTCCGGATGAAGCAAAGTGAAGTAGAAGCATTGCTGAAAGATAAAGGACTTTCAAACCCGGATAAAGATACCTTAGAAGGCGGTGAGAAGCACGTAACCTACGAAAAGGAGATGCTGGATATGTACTTCGATAAAGATGCGCTGGTAACCGTAAAATTCGGGGTTTACGTATCGGATGACCTGGAAGTACAATGGCCAGCTTAAACGACTGAAAACGGTATAGTTTTGACCTGAAAAAGCCAACCTGGTAGATCCGGGTTGGCTTTTTGCATTATAAATGAAACCGGAGCAAAAAAATTAGAGTCGCATGAGGTATTTTCTGAAAACCTCAAAGTTCTATTACGGCTTAATGCTGCGATTTTCATCAGAATTAAAACCCTATTTATTCAGAAACAAAAAGGCCCGTTAAATAAACGGGCCTTTTTGTTTAATAAGACTTGAAACCTATCAGATCATCCAGCGGAACAACAAAAACAAGGTACCGGATAAAAACATAGAAACCGGTAAGGTTAAAACCCAGGCCAGCGCAATATTCCGGACCGTAGACGGATTCAGGTTTTTGATACCCCGGTTGGCCACCATACTACCCGCAATACCCGAAGATAAAATGTGAGTAGTACTAACCGGCAGCTTAAAGACAAATGTTGAAAACCCAATAACGCCGGCGGCCATTAATTCGGCCGAAGCGCCCTGGGCGTAAGTTAAATGCTCTTTTCCTATTTTTTCCCCAATGGTTTTTACAATCCTTTTCCACCCGACCATGGTACCAATACCCAGCGATAAGCGCCACAATCAGTGATAACCCAGTTAGGCGCATAATCGGTATAGCGATCGCATTACTTTAATATTTTCTTCCAAGCTGTGCCCGGTCGGCTAAACTAAGCGCTACGTCTCGGGCTTTTTAGCAAATTTTCGGTATTCTTTGGTTAATAATAAAATATCGCGGCGACCATGAAACCGGCTTTTTTCGGGCAAGCATTTAATTCGGATCAACCGAAGAAAACAAAGACTTATCGCATATCAGCGATATTGGCTTTCATTTCGGTTACGTTTTTGTGCATCTTTTAAAGATAAAACCGCGGTGTCTACTTTGTTTACTACCATGTTCTACCTGCTTCAACGATTGGGTTAATTTCGGCCGGATCTTTGGTAATATCCAAGCAAAATGAATAGGCACAATCCCAATTAAAATAAGCATAATTAAGCCCACGCCTTTCTGACCGTCGTTAGAACCATGGAAAAAGCTAACCAACGTACAGGTAAAAATCAGGATCAGGCGGATCCAGAGGGGAGGTGGTTTGCGTTTGTGCGGCTCTTTAAAGATGGATTTATTTTTAACAAACCGCTTTAAGAATAAACATTAAAATTACGGTAAGGGTAAAACCCAGCAGCGGCGAAACAATCAAGCGACATTCCGGTTTTTCCGGCTTCGCCCCAGTTTACGGCGGTGCCGGTGGTATTATCGGGTAAAGCCGAAAAAGCAATACCTACCCCTAAAATAGAGCCAATAAGGGTGTGGGAACTGGAAGAAGGAAGCCGTAATACCAGGTTCCTAGGTTCCAGATAATAGCACTTATAAGCAAAGCGCCGATCATGGCAATGCCGTGGTAAACATTCTGGTCGATGAGGGCTTCTACCGGCAATAAATACACAATGGCCATGGCCACCCCAATACCGCCGGCAAAAACCCCAATAAAATTCCAGAAGCCCGACCAGACCACCGCTACCCAGGGCCGAAGCGTATTGGTATAAATTACGGTAGCTACGGCATTGGCCGTATCATGAAAACCATTCACAAACTCAAAAGCACAGGCCGCAACCAAACAAAGAATAAGTAGAAAAAGCAGTTCGTGGAGGTAATCCAAACATAAAGGTTATAGTTAGTCCAAATTAAGTCAGCAAAAGTAAGGCTAAAATAGCAGCGGCTAATGTTAAGAAATTGTTAAATCTAATAGTTAAAGCATAAGTTACGCTTAAGAAATAGAAAAATAAATAAAACAATCTTAGACGTAAAAAACTGGTAATAGTTTAAACAATGAAACTAATGGCAAAATTACCGTAATTGCCTTTCATCCGGTAAAATGCTAGTATATATATTTGCAGCTATGGCAACAAAAACAGAAAAGAATACACTAGAAAATACCCAGTTAAAAGATATTATTTCGCACGCCAAAGAATATGGCTTTGTATTCCCGAGCAGCGAAATTTACGATGGCCTGCAGGCCGTTTACGATTATGGCCAGAATGGGCGTAGAACTGAAGAACAACATTAAAACGCTCTGGTGGAAATGCATGACCCAGCTAAACCAGAACGTAGTAGGTATAGATGCGGCCATATTTCATGCACCCGCTTACCTGGAAAGCTTCCGGCCACGTAGATTCTTTTAACGATCCGATGATCGATAACAAAGATTCAAAGAAACGTACCGGGCCGATGTTTTGATAGAAGAGAAAGCTGCCGAATACGAAAAAGCCGGTCAGATCAGAAAAAGCCGAGGCTCTGGTGAAGATTAATGGCGCCGTTTGCTGGAAGCCGAAGACCTGAAAGGCGTACAGGAATTAATTATTGCCGAAAATATTAAATGCCCGATTTCCGGCACCGCCAACTGGACCGAAGTACGCCAGTTTAATTTGATGTTTTCTACGCAGGTTGGTTCCGTAGCCGAAGATACCAGTACCATTTACCTGCGCCCCGAAACGGCCCAGGGCATATTTGTGAATTTCCTGAACGTGCAGAAAACCGGCCGGATGAAAATTCCTTTTGGTATTGCCCAGATTGGTAAAGCTTTCCGGAACGAAATTGTAGCCCGGCAGTTTATTTTCCGGATGCGGGAATTTGAGCAAATGGAAATGCAGTTTTTTGTACGGCCTGGTACCGAAATGGAATGGTATGAGCAATGGAAAGAAATCCGGTTAACAATGGCACCAGGCCATGGGCATTCCGGCCGAAAAACTGCGTTTCCACGACCACGAAAAACTGGCCCATTACGCCAATGCCGCGGTAGATATTGAATTCGAATTCCCGTTTGGTTTTAAAGAAGTAGAAGGTATTCACTCCCGCACCGATTTTGATTTACGCAGCACCAGGAACTCAGCCGCAAAAAAAAGCAGTATTTCGACAACGACCTGAACGAAGACGGCAAGCCATTCGGCAATTACGTGCCTTATGTAGTCGAAACTTCGGTCGGTGCCGACCGCTTGTTCCTGATGACGCTTTGCAATGCTTATACCGAAGAAGAAGTTACCGAAGGCGAAACTACCAAAACCCGTACTTTCCTGAAATTGCATCCGGCCCTGGCCCCGGTAAAAGCCGCTATTTTCCCGCTGGTGCGCAAAGATGGTTTGCCCGAAAAAGCCCAGCAGATATTCGACGACCTGAAATACGATTTTAATGTAATTTACGAAGAGCGCGATGCCATTGGTAAACGCTATACCCGCCAGGATTTAATTGGTACGCCGTTCTGTATTGCCGTAGATTACGAAACCTTGGAAAATAATACCGTAACCGTCCGCGACCGCGACACCCGCGAACAAAAACGGATGCACATTAGTGAACTGCGGCAGTATATTGGTGATGCGGTAAGTTTTAAGCGGATCTTCGAGAAACTTTAACCCCACCTAAATCCTCCCCTAAAAACAGGGGAGGACTTTTTCTTTAAAGCGCCGGGCTTTGGTTCGGCGCTTTTTTGTTTTTTAAGATTAGGGATAGGGCTTGACCTGTCCGCACGCATTCCTGGCCGGTTATAAAGGTAATTTGAACACGATTTTTCAGGATTTAATGATTAACAGGATTTCTTTTGGATTCTGGTTTCTAATTATAAAATTCTGATTCTAATAAATCAACGCATTAAAAACACAATGCTGGGCGGACAGGTCGCGACCTGTCCCTACGGAAAATCCTGCCTTTCCTTTAATCCTGAAAAATCGTGTTCAAATTGAAAAACGCTATCCCTTCCGGCCTGAAAACTGCCGGTTCATTCAGAACATATTTCTAAACCAACATTTCTAACTTTTAAATTAATATTTCTAAACCGTAAACCTTACCTTTGCTCAATTGTAGCAACCCATGTGGAAGAAGATCGCCCTTTTTATTCTTAAGCACCGCTTACCGCTGATCATTGCGTTGGCTGTTGCTACGGCGTTTATGGCCTGGAAAGCCCGCGAAGTGGAAATGTCTTACGACTTTGCCAACGTGGTGCAGGAAGACGATGCCGATATGGTCTACTTCAAGCGCTTTAAACAAACGTTTGGCGAAGACGGCAATGTGCTGGTGATCGGCATGCACGACAGTGCGGTTTACAAATACGATAACTTCCGGGAGTTCAAAAAGCTCTCCGATGCCATAACCCATGTAGATGGGGTAAAGGCGGTAATTTCGCTGCCCAACCTGGTTCAGATCGAAAAGGATACCCTGGAGAGAATGTTTGCCGCAAACAGGATCTTTGAGCCTTTCCCTAAAAACCAGAAATACCTCGATACGCTTCTGCAAACCGTTAAAGACCAGAAATTCTACGAAGGCCTGATCATTAACGAACAAACCGGCGCCACGCTGCTGGCAGTAACTGTAGATCCTGCGTATCTAAATTCTTCCCGCCGGGTGGAAGTGATGGACCACATCATGCAGCATTCCGAAGCGTTCGCCACTAAAACCAACATTAAAATTCACTACGCCGGGTTGCCTTTTGTGCGGGCCATCATGACCACCAAAGTTGCCAGCGAAATGAAAATGTTTCTGGCGCTGGCGCTTTTGGTAACGGCCATCACGCTATTTCTAACTTTCCGGTCCTGGTCGGCGGTGCTTTTTCCGCTGTTGGTAATCAGCGTAGCAGTTATCTGGGTGATGGGCACAATTGCGCTTTTTGATTTTAAGATTTCGCTCTTAACTGGCTTAATACCAACCATTATTGTAGTAATTGGTATTCCCAATTCAACTTACTTATTAACGCACTACCATTTAGATTACCGCAAACACCGAAACCAGGGTTTGGCCATGGCCCGGGTGATAAGCAAGCTTGGCTTGGTTACGTTTATCAACAATGCAACCACCGCCATCGGCTTTATTGTTTTTACGTTTACCAAGATTTCGCTGCTTTACGAATTTGGGGTAATAGCCGGCATTAACATCTTTGTTACGTTCTTCGTGTGCATTATCCTGATCCCGGCCGTTTTTTCTTACCTGCCGCCGCCTAACGAAAAACAGCTTAAACACCTGGATGCCAAACAGCTTTCTAAATTGCTGGAATTCATTGAATACATCGTCCTTAAAAAGCGGCCGCTCATTTATTTTTTCACCATAATTGCTTCCGGGCTGGCGGCATACGGCCTTACCAAAATGAAGACCGTTGCTTTTATGGTAGATGATCTGCCGGAGGAAAGCAGCGTAAATGCCGACCTGAAATTTTTTGAGCAACATTTCAACGGGGTTATGCCCCTGGAGATCGTGATCGATACCGGCACAAAACAGGGCGTACTGAAACTGAATAACCTGAAGAAATTAGATAAGCTGGAAGCTTTCCTGAAAACGCAGCCCATTCTTTCGGCGCCTATTTCAGTAGCAGGGTTGGTTAAAACGGCAACCCAGGCATTTTATAACGGCGACCCAAGTTCTTACCGCCTGCCAGATAATACCGAACGCAATTTCATTTTCAGTTACCTGGCCAAACAAGGCAAAGGCGAAAACAAACGACTGCTGCGCAACTTTGTGGATTCTACCGGACAACGGACCCGCATTTCGTTACGGGTAGCTGATGTGGGCTCCCGGGAATTAGCAACTTTACTGGATACCAAAATAAAACCGGAGATCCGGAAGATCTGGGGCGGAGAAGGTGTAAAAGAAACCGACGAAGGCAATACCATCAGTTTTCAAAGAGAAGGTGCCGACAACAAATCAAGCGTAAGTTTAACCGGCACCACGCTGCTCTTTTTAAAAGGTAACGAATACCTTATCAACAGTTTAGGCATGAGTTTGCTACAGGCTTTTGTGTTGGTAACTTTAATTATTGTATTTCTTTTCCGAAGTTCCAGCGCGGTAATTATTACCCTTATCCCCAATATTATACCGCTGCTTTTGGTAGGTGGCTTAATGGGTTATTTCGGAATTTCACTGAAGCCCAGCACCGCCCTGATCTTTACAATTGCGCTGGGGATAACGGTAGATAATACAGTACATTTTTTGGCCAAATACCGGCTCGAATTGAAAGCTAACGGGTTCAAAGTGATGCAGGCAATTTCGTCCGCTATCAGCGAAGCCGGTACCAGCATGATGTATACCACGGTAACGTTGTTCTTTGGTTTCGTTATCTTCGCGTTCTCCGATTTTGGCGGTACCAAGGCCTTGGGAATTTTAATGTCGGTTACACTGATATTTGCCATGCTTACTAACCTAATCGTGCTGCCGGCATTGCTTGTCAGCTTCGATAAAGGAAAGTACACCTACGAACCAAATGCCCCGATAGAAGATTATAAAGAATTCAGCGAAGAGAGCGATACCGACCTTGACCTGGAATTATTGGAGATCAAAAAAGAATTAGAGCAAGGAAACGATAACCGTGAAGTATAACGAATACAAAAATCTGGATTACGCCAAAGTAGGCGAAGACATTTTAGCTTACTGGAAAGAGAACAACATCTTCGAAAAATCGGTGGAAACCCGTGAGGGCCAGCCACTTTTGTTTTCTACGAAGGTCCGCCATCGGCCAACGGTACGCCGGGCATTCACCACGTAATGGCCCGCGCCGTGAAAGATATTTTCTGCCGTTACAAAACCTTAAAAGGATTCCAGGTAAACCGCAAAGGCGGCTGGGATACGCACGGCTTGCCGGTTGAGCTGCAGGTAGAAAAAGAACTGGGCATCACCAAAGAAGATATCGGTAAGAAAATTTCGGTAGAAGAATACAATGCCCGCTGCCGCGAAACAGTAATGCGTTTCAAAAGCCAGTGGGACGACCTGACCGAAAAAATGGGTTACTGGGTAGATCTGGACAATCCGTACATCACCTTCGAAAACGACTACATCGAATCGGTCTGGGCACTGCTGAAAAAACTCTACGACAAAGGGTATCTTTATAAAGGCTACACCATTCAGCCGTATTCCCCGGCTGCTGGTACCGGCTTAAGCTCGCACGAACTAAACCAGCCGGGCTGCTACAAAGAAGTAAAAGATACCACCATCGTAGCCCAGTTCAAGGTGAAGAAACGAGCATCCGAAACATGTTCCTTCTCGAGCACGCCAAGAGCGATGATGTTTATTCCTGGCCTGGACGACCACTCCCTGGACGCTTCCTTCCAACACGGCTTTGGCAGTTGGCAAAGGAATTAAATATGTACAGGTGAAGACTTTTAACCCGTATACCCATCAAGCCAATTCAGTGTAATACTGGCCAAAGATTTGGTAGGTAGGTTATTTCTCCGAAAAAAATAACGACCTGAAATTTGAAGATTACAAACCCGGCGATAAGCGATTCCTTTTGAAGTGGTGCAGGAATTTACGGGCGCCGATCTGGAAGGTATTGAATACGAACAGCTGATGCCGTACGTGCAGCCCGATACAACCGGCCTTCCGGGTAATAATCGGCGATTTTGTTACCACAGAAGACGGAACCGGTATTGTGCACATTTCGCCGACCTTTGGTGCCGACGACTTTAGAGTAGCTGCCCAACACGATATCCCGGCCATTACGGTGGTAGACGATGAATGGGGAAAGCCGATTCCGCTGGTGGATAAGACAAGGTCGTTTCGTACCGAGAAGTTACCGACTTTGCCGGCATGTATGTGAAGAATTACGACGGACAAGATGAAAGTCACGCCGATTACAAAACCGACTGATGTTAAGATCTCCATCAAACTGAAAGAAGAAAATAAAGCTTTTAAAGTAGAGAAATACGAGCACACCTATCCACACTGCTGGCGAACCGATAAACCGGTCTTATATTATCCGTTGGATAGCTGGTTCATCAAAACTACCGCTGTAAAAGAACGCTTGATTGAGCTGAACAAAACCATCAACTGGAAACCGGAATCTACCGGTTCGGGTCGTTTTGGTAACTGGCTCGAAAACCTGGTAGACTGGAACCTGTCGCGTTCCCGTTATTGGGGAACGCCGCTGCCAATCTGGCGCACCGAAGACGGCGACGAAGAAATCTGCATTGGCTCGATCGAACAACTGAGCCGAAGAAGATTGACAGCGCTGTTAGATGCGGGTTTAATGGATGCGCCGCTGTCGAGAAACTACGACCTGCACCGTCCGTTATGTGGATAATATCATACTGGTAAGCACCCGGCAAACCAATGTACCGCGAAACCAGACCTAATCGACGTTTGGTTTGATTCCGGTGCGATGCCGTATGCACAGTGGCATTACCCATTCGAAAACAAGGAAAAATTCAAGAAAAACTTCCCGGCCGATTTTATTGCCGAAGGTGTGGACCAGACCCGCGGTTGGTTTTTTACCTTGCACGCTATTGCCGTAATGCTGGAAGACAGCGTAGCTTTTAAAAACGTAATCGCCAACGGTCTGGTGCTGGATAAGAACGGCAACAAAATGAGCAAGCGCTTAGGCAATGCCGTCGATCCGTTCGAAACCATCGGCAAATATGGTCCGGATGCTACCCGTTGGTACATGATCTTCGAATGCGCCGCCTTGGGATAACCTGAAATTCAACACCGATGGCGTAGTAGAAGTGCAGCGCCGTTTCTTTGGTACTTTGCAGAACACGTATTCTTTCTTCGCGCTGTACGCTAACCTGGATAACTTTACCTTTGCCGAAGCCGAAGTGCCTTTAGAGAGCAGAACCGAAAGCGACCGCTGGATCATTTCGAAACTGAACTCGCTGGTAACAGTTGTAGATGCTACTTACGCCGATTACGACCCGACCAAAGCTGCCCGCGCCATTCAGGATTTCGTAACCGACGATTTGAGTAACTGGTACGTGCGCCTGAACCGCAAACGTTTCTGGAAAGGCGAATACAACGAAGATAAAATGGCTGCTTACCAGACGCTTTATACCTGTCTGGAAACCGTTGCTAAATTGGCTTCGCCGATCGCGCCGTTCTACATGGATCAGCTTTTCCTGGATCTGAACAAAGTTATCGGGCAAGAGTAATTCACAGTCGGTGCATCTGGAACGATTATCCGAAAGCTAGTGGAAAACCTATCGATGCGGACCTGGAAGAACGGATGGCATTGGCCAAACCATTTCTTCGCTGGTGCATTCGCTCCGGAAAAAGCAAACCATTAAAGTGCGTCAGCCGCTGCAGTCGTATTATGATGCCGGTGCTTAACGATAAAATGCGCGAACAAATTGCATGCCGTGGCCGATTTGATCATGACGGAAGTAAACGTGAAGAACATCGAATATATGGATGATACTTCCGGCGTTCTGGTGAAGAAGATCAAACCGAACTTTAAAAGCTTGGGCCAGGTTTTCGGTCCGAAACTGAAGCTGGTTGCCGCGCATATTCAGCAGATGAGCCAGGAAGATATTGCTGCTTTGGAACGTGAGAATGGATTTGAATTCAACCTCGATGAAAAGGAAGCTGTAGTGATTACGCCGGAAGATGTGGAGATCTCTTCGGAAGATATCCCGGGCTGGCTAGTAGCTTCAGAAGGAAAAATTACTGTTGCCTTGGATATCACCATAACGGAAGAACTGAAGCAGGAAGGAATTGCCCGCGACCTGGTAAACCGGATCCAGAACTTGCGCAAAGATGCCGGCCTGGAAGTGCAGGATAAAATTAGCTTGCAGTTGGAAAGCCAGAATACAGATGTGATTGCCTCTGTGGATTACTTCCGGAATTATATCTGCGAAGAAACCCAGGCCGTAAACTTTGAAGTTAAAAACGGTATTGAAAATGCTACTGAAATTGACCTGGACGGTATGTTGCTGAAACTGGGATTAACGATTGCGAAATAATGTCTGAACTAGGATTTTTAGGATTAAGAGATTAAAGGATTTATTTTATAGCAAGCTTTGTAGCGTAGGGTTTAAACCCTACGCTACGAGTTTTTAAACTTCAATCCTAAAATCTTCAAATCCTAAAAATCTTAGTTCAGACAAAAACACTGAAACACAAAATATGAAATACGGGAAATATTACCTGATTGCTTTAGTGGTTATCCTCATCGATCAGGCGGTGAAATTTGCGGTGCATTACAATATGGAAATGGGCCTGCCTGGAGAGATCAAGATCTTCGGCGATTGGTTTAAGCTGCATTATACCTTAAATCCGGGAATGGCCTTTGGGGTGGAACTTGGTTCCGATTACGGTAAAATTATCCTGACCCTTTTCCGCTTGGTGGCAATGTTTGGTATTGGCTATTACCTGTACCATTTGGTTAAAACCCGCGCGAATTCTGGTTTCATCTGGTGCATTGCTTTGATCTTAGGCGGTGCCATCGGCAATCTTATCGACAGTATTTTTTACGGGGTTTGGTTCGATAATGCGCCTTATGGTGCCCATTCGCCTTGGTTTCACGGGCAGGTAGTAGATATGTTCTTCGTTGATCTTTGGGAAGGAATTCTGCCAAAATGGATCCCAATTTTAGGTGGAAAACCAATGTCGTTGTGGCCGATTTTTAACGTTGCAGATGCGGCGATTTTTATGGGAGTGGTATTTATCCTGTTTAATCAAAATAAGTTTTTCGGGCACGATGTAAAGGAGAAAGACGAAGTGCATACTGAAAGACCCGTTGTCTGAACACGATTTTAAGGATTTTTTTGATGGATAGGATTAGGAAATGTAGGGACAGGGCTTGACCTGTCCGCACGCATATTGCGACTTTTTCCACATAAAAGCATAGCGGTTTAAAGTCATTTCAAAGCTAAAAAAGTCTAAATTTAGCAGAGCAGTCAAAAGCTCCCCGCCTGGACAGGAGGGGTTAGGGGTGGTTAAACTTCGGAGCAGCGAAAATGCAGTAAACCTAAGCAAAGAATTTTTCGCTCCATCGCTCTAAATTCCATAGCAGTACCAATTAGTTTCTTCGACAGGCTCAGAATGACCAGATAAATTTAATTCCTAAACCAATTCCTTCAATGCGCAATCAACCTTTTCTAATCCTCATCTTCTTCATAGCCAGCTTCAGCTTTGCCTGCAACCGCGAAAAAGTTAATTTAGAAGGCCGTTGGGAAATTGCGCAGGTTAGTGGTCCGAAAGCCAATGTGCCGAAAGACAGTGTAAGCCATTTGCTTTTACATTGGGGTGTTGGTAACAAACTCGATTTCACTGCCGGCGAACTAACCGCAAACCGGAAAGGCGCTGACGACAGCACGTATTATGGCCTGGCCAGTTACAAAGTAGCGAAAGATGGCAAAACGGTTTTGATCGATGCCGGAAGTTACAAGCCTTTGAAATTCGATTTGCGAAATGCCGACGGTGACCAGGTTGAATTAAGCTATAAACGCCAGGATGTAAAAGTGCTTTTAAAGCCTTACGAAGAAGAAGATTAGAATTAAGCGCTGAGTTTTTCCACACTAAACCATACCGTTTCCCTTGTCAGTTAAGCCCCTTTTAAGCGTCCGTAATCTCGAAACGCAATTCCGTTCGCAGCACGGTTTTGTGAAAGCGGTGAACAATATTTCGTTCGATCTGATGGCCGGCGAAACGGTGGCCATTGTGGGCGAATCGGGTTCCGGGAAATCGGTGACGTCGCTTTCTTTGATGCAGCTGATCAACGATCCGCCGGGGAAAATTACGGGTGGGTCGGCGGTTTTGCAGTCGAAGAAGTTTGGGGAAGTGGACCTGCTGAAGCTGCCGGAAAAGCAGATGGAAAAGCTGCGCGGTTCGGAAATTTCGATGATCTTTCAGGAGCCGATGACCTCGCTAAACCCGGTTTATACCTGTGGACGACAGGTAATGGAAGTGCTGCAACTCCACGAAAGCCTGAGCCGGAAAGAAGCAGAAGCCCGAACATTGGCACTTTTTCAACAGGTAAAATTGCCGCGGCCAGAGAAAATGCTGAAGGCTTATCCACACGAAATTTCCGGCGGACAAAAGCAGCGCGTGATGATCGCGATGGCGATGGCCTGCGAACCTTCGGTGCTGATTGCCGACGAACCGACCACCGCGCTGGACGTTACTGTGCAGGCGCACATCCTGGAACTGCTGAACGAACTGCGCGAACGCAAAGGCACTTCCATTTTATTCATCACCCACGACCTGGGCGTGGTTGCCGAAATTGCCGACCGCGTGATGGTGATGTACAAAGGCAACATTGTGGAGCAGGGCAAGGTGCTCGATATTTTTACCAATCCGCAGCACCCGTACACCAAAGCCTTGCTGGCTTGTCGGCCGAAGATCAATACTTTTCAGCCCGTTTTACCTACCGTTTCCGATTTTATGGAGGTTTTGCCCACCGGCGAAATTGTGGAAAAGCCTTTGGTTAAAGACGATTCGTTGCCGGGTGTGGTCAATAATTACATCGATACAATGGCGGAGCTGAAGCGGAAACAAACCATTCAGCAAAGCACCAAACCGCTGGTGAAAGTAGACGACCTGCGCGTACATTTCCCCATTAAAAAGAACTTCTTTGGGAAGGTAAAAGAATACGTGCGGGCCGTAGATGGCGTAAATTTCGAGATCTTTCCCGGCGAAACGGTGGGCTTGGTAGGCGAATCGGGGTGTGGAAAAACTACCTTGGGGCGAACGCTTTTACGCCTGGTAGAACCTACTTCGGGACGCATTATTTTCAACGATATCGATATTGCCGGTTTAAGCCAGGAAGCGCTGCGCAGGAGCCGGAGGCATTTCCAGATGGTTTTCCAGGATCCATACGCGAGCCTGAACCCGATGCTGACCGTGGGCGAAACCATTATGGAGCCGATGAAGGTGCACAACATCCTGAAAAACGGGAAGGAACGGCGCGAAAAAGTAAACGAACTCCTTGAAACCGTTGGACTTACGGCGGCGCATTTCGACCGTTATCCACACGAGTTTTCCGGCGGACAGCGGCAGCGTATCAGCATTGCCCGGGCCCTGGCGCTTAGTCCGAAATGCATAATCTGCGACGAATCAGTTTCGGCGCTGGATGTTTCGGTGCAGGCGCAGGTGCTGAATTTGCTGAACAAACTAAAGCGCGAAATGGGCATAACCTACCTGTTCATCACGCACGACCTTTCGGTAGCCAAATATATGAGCGACCGCATTTTTGTGATGAACCAGGGTCGCATTATTGAAAGCGGTACGCCGGAGCAGATCTTCAACCAACCCCAAAACGATTACACCCGCTCGCTGATCGCGGCCATTCCCAAAGGCGATGTGGCGGATATCCGGAAGGCGCAGGAGCGGAGGAAGGGTTTGTAAGTTTGGGAGTTTTTGGGGTGAAGGGATAGCGTTTTTAGAAATGAAGAGCAATAGTTTGAAGATTGAAACGGGAATTATTGAGTAAGTAAAGTATTTTGTTCTTCTATGATTAAGCTAAAATTTGTAGCCCTTTTCTTTCTTATAGATTTATCTTTATCACTTTTAATTAGCGCTATTCAAGCTCAAACTTATCAAATTTCTCTGATTAAATTGTTTGCATTTGTCCTCTTAGTCAGAATATTAATTCTTTCTTTAATACTTGTATTTTGGATTATTATAAATAAGGTTCTTAAAAAGGAAAGCAATAGATTGATTGTAAATTTCTTTTTAGGATATGTGGTGTTAAATGTCATTTATCTAAATGAGAATGGTTGGAACCATTGGATTAATACACTTATTAAAATTAACTTTAGTTGGGAAATATTCAGCCAAATAATTCTGCCATATTGTTTAGCCTTCTTTATTGTTTGTTTTCTAAGGTTTAGGAGTGAAATTTCTAATAGAGGGATAATTTAACCACTTTTTCCCTCCAAAACCATAGCGTTTTCAGCCAAGCCCAAAAAGATGTAAAGTTGTTTCTCCGGTTTTAGGCGCAACTTTCTAAAGCCACCATTTCTTACCTAAACCTGAAATTCATTAAGGAGCCAGCTATGTCAGAAAATAAATTACTTCGGATGGACAATGTGGGCATCGTGGTAGAATCTTTAGATAACGCAATCGCATTTTTCACGGAAATAGGCCTCACGCTGGAAGGGCGCGCCACCATAGCCGGCGAATGGGCTGGTCGCGTTACCGGACTTGGAAACCAGGAGGTAGAAATTGCGATGATGGTTACGCCCGATGGCCACAGCCGTCTCGAGCTTTCGCACTTTGTAAGCCCGGCTACTATTTCAGACCACCGCACGGCTCCGGTAAATGCCTTAGATTATCTGCGGGTTATGTTCACCGTTGCAGACATCGACGAGCTGGTTTCCAGGCTCATCAAACACGGCGCCCAGCTGGTTAGCGAAATTGTGCAGTACGAAAATTCCTACCGGCTCTGCTACATTCGCAACCCCGAAGGCCTTCTGATCGGTTTGGCGGAACAACTCAATTCCAAAAAAGCCATTGATACGAAAAGCAGCTAAAATAAATTCAACTTTTGCCTGTTACAATTTGTATATTCAATATATGGGAACGACAGAATTGCTTAAAGAAATAAAAAGGCTGCCAATAGGTAAAAGGCTTAAGATCGTGGAGCAGACGCTCAAATCTATCCGGGAAACAGAAAACAAAAAGCAACTTGAACAAGCTTCAGCTGCCTTGTTAGCCGACTATACAACCGACAAAGAACTGACCGCCTTCACCGGACTTGACTTCGAGAATTTCTATGAAGCAAGGTGAAGTGTGGCTGATCAACCTCGACCCGACTGTTGGTTCCGAAATTAAAAAGACCAGACCGGCAGTAATTGTAAACGATAATGCCCTGGGAAAACTGCCCCTAAAGGTAATTGTACCATTAACGGATTGGAAAGACCGCTACGATATTGCTCCCTGGATGGTGAAAATAATGCCTGACAAGAGCAATAACCTCTCAAAGCCATCTGCCGCAGATTGTTTTCAGGTCCGCTCCATCTCAGAACTTCGCTTCACAAAAAAGCTGGGAAAGATATCAGCCACGCAGCAGGAGAAAATTAAGGCCGGGCTGGCTAAAGTCCTCTCTATTGAAGAATAAAAAACGCATTTAACTTTCTTTAAACATCCTCCTTTGGCCGTTTTATTGCTGTTTCGGACATCTTTATCCGAAATTATGCCTGCTGCGGACGTCTTCGTCCGCGTGTCTGGGAACGGGGACATAGATGTCCCTTGGCAGAATACTTCCGGACACGGATGTCCGGAAGAGCATAAGAAGGGGTTGGGGATGATTTTTACTTTATCTGATAACTCTCCCCTTGAGGGCAAACCAAACGAGAGTTTGAGTTTGCGGGCATAGCCTTAGGAGGGGTGTTTTTTTGATAGCGGCTTACACCCCTCTAACTCCCCTCAAGGGGAGAATCCTCCAATCATGTACAATCTTGAAAACCCGTTTAAACTTTAGCGCACAATGCAGGCCGACAATTTATTAAAACAAGTAGCTTTCATAAAAGAGATCGACAAGCTGAAATACATTCAGCGGAAAACCCGGTTATTTAACTCCGACCGCCCCGAAAACGATGCCGAACACAGCTGGCATTTGGCAATGATGACCTTGGTTTTAGCCGAACATTCCGACAAGCCAATCGATGTGCTGAAAGTGGTAAAAATGGTTCTGATCCACGACCTGGTAGAAATTGATGCCGGCGACACCTTTATTTACGACACCACAAAAAACCACACCAACACCGACGAAGAACTGCTGGCCGCCAAACGGATCTTCGGGCTTTTACCAGCAGCACAAGCCGAGGAATTTATTGCGGTCTGGCAGGAATTTGAAGACGGCCTTACCGATGAAGCCAAATTCGCCAGAGCAATGGACCGGTTTGAACCCTTACTGCAAAACATCTCCAACAACGGCGGCACCTGGACCGAATTTGACGTACCCTACCAAAAGGTCTACGACAAGAAAAAAGCCATTAAAGATGGTTCCGCTACTATCTGGGATTACGCGGAGAATTTGATTAATGAGAGTGTGGAGAAGGGGATTTTGAAGAAGTAAAGTTGGGAGTTTTTAGGGGTGAAAGGATAGCGTTTTGGAGGTTGCTTGCTGTTACAGACATCTTAGACCGAAACTAATCCTGCGGCTGACGTCTTCGTCCGCGCGTTTTGGGTATGGGGACACGGATGTCCTTTGGCAGAATACTTCCGGACATTTATACTCGGGAGATTAGAAAAAAGCAGGAGTTATTGCTATATGTACCATTATCCGTATTTTTGGTACAAATAAAAATAATATGGGACAAAATGCACCACATTACAAGCTTGAACTACTACCTCCGTTGCGGGAAAAGGTGGAAACAATTGCGATACTCCGGCAAACAAATAAAGCTACCGCCGCATTAGCCGAATTAAAAGGAATTGCCAAAACGATTCCTAACCAGGCAATGCTGATCAATGCCATCGTGCTTCAGGAAGCCAAAGACAGTTCTGAAATTGAAAACATTATTACCACGCAGGATGAGCTTTACAGAGCTTTATCGGTAAACCAAGCTACCATATCGGCGGCAACAAAAGAGGTGGTAGATTACCGGAAAGCAATATTTTATGGTTTCGATCTTATAAAAAAACAAGATTTCCTGAGGGTTAACGACATTGTCCAGATTCAGCAGCAATTAGTGGACAATACCGCCGGAATAAGGAGCACGCCCGGAACGGTACTGAAAAACGATAGAACCGGTGAGGTTGTGTATACACCACCCCAGGACAAAGCCGAGCTTCTTGATCTGTTGACCAATTTTATCCACCATTTTAATCAGCAGGATGATCTGTCTCCTTTAATAAATTTAGCAATATTACATTATCAATTCGAAAGCATTCACCCGTTTTATGACGGAAATGGAAGAACCGGAAGAATTTTAAATATTCTGTATCTAATACTTAACGGTTTGATCGATGTACCGATCCTGTATCTGAGTTCCTACATTATTGCTAATAAACCCGACTATTACAGACTTCTGAATCAGACAAATAAAACTGGTAATTGGGAAGAATGGATAATGTTTATGCTCAAAGCTGTTGAAAGCACTGCAAAAGACACCATTGCCCGGATCACCAATATCAAAGATCTGCTGGATGCAACCATCGTGCAGGTTCAGGAAAACGCGCCAAAAGTTTATCGGAAAGAACTGGTGGAATTATTATTTGAACAACCGTATTCAAAGATCGATTTTGTAGTTAATAAATTAGGAGTAGAGCGAAAAGCGGCTTCCCGCTATTTGAAGGAATTAGAAACAATAGGAATTGTGGAAGCCCGAAAAGTTGGACGGGAAACGCTTTACATTAACACAAAACTAATTGAAATCCTAAAACAGTAATTTACAAAAGCCAGATCGGAGGGAAGAAGTTGGAGGCATGCCCCGAAAGCTTTCGGGGTTTCTGTGAGAGCGGCCTCCGCACTTTCCGGTGGCTTCGTAGAAGCCAGGCCGCTTTAGGCCAGGAAAGGGTGCAGCCGCGAACGCAGAAACGCTGCCCGCCCGGCGGAAGAGGGCGTAAGTGAGCAAGAGGTAGAAAAGCCAAGTATTAACTTCAAAAGCTTATATTTAAGTTATGAATGAAAAAAATTGGAGTATAATTTTCTATTCAGGCACTTTATATATAATTGCTTTCTACCTCCTTCTTTTATTTGGTGGTTCGACTTTGTTTGAAAGCTATCTTAATTTTTTAGCCAGTTTTAATGAAGACAAGCCTATTGCTTTTATTTCCGGGGGCCATTTGTTAATCATTATTTTATTAATGATTATTTCTTTCAAATTTCATTCAAGGAACATTGTTTCAAGGATTTTAATAAGTTTTGTTTTTATAATACTTTTAGGTTTGGCTTTAATGAATCTCTTCATTTTCTTACTTTCTTTGCTTCCTGAGCGTGATCCAAGATCAAATGGATGGGGAGTATAAATTATTTAAAATTTTCCCTTTAAAGAACCCCAAACTTTGAACTAAAACCCCCTTCTAAAACCTTATACAAAGCTGCCCCATCCCATACGGCAGCCGGCTTGGCGAAAAAACGCTATTAATTTTATCTCAAAAACTCCTTTCCCTGGCTTAATTGGCTGCAAAAATCCCCTTTCACCGCAGTAAAATTTTTAAACATTACAATTAATATTCTCTTAACCGTAACCTTTATAGAAAAAACAGTATACTTAAGAGATTAAAAAGAAACAGAGATACCCATTAGATGGAAAGAAACCGAAAAGGAAGAAACGCTTCCGATGAACCAAAAGAAGATTCAAGACGCAGCAAAAAGAAAAGCGGCTTGTCTGAAGAAGTAAGTAAACACCGTATTGCCCAGATATTTTCCAAGAACGTGGGCAAAGTATTTTCCCCGAAACAGATTTTACGTCGCCTTGGCATAACCACGCAGGGTGGCCGCGAAGTAGTGTACGAACACCTGAAGCAGCTGCGCAAAGAAGGCGACATTATGCTGCTGGAAAACGGCGATTATAAGTATAACCCGGAAACCAAAATTGTGACCGGAAAAGTAGACCTGGCCACGCCGAAATACGCGTTCGTAATTACGGAAGAGCTTGACACCGACATCCGGGTGTTTACCGATAAGCTCAAATTTGCAATGGACGACGACATTGTAAAAGTAAAAGTGAGCTTCGGGAAAGGCGATAAAGCCGAAGGCGAAGTAATGGAAGTTATTGAGCGGAAGCGCGACGATATTGTAGGCCGCATTGAGGTTTCAGATCGTTTTGCGTTCCTGGTGCCCGATTATAAAAAGCTGTACTTCGATGTATTTATTCCGAACGACGGCATTAAAGAGGCCCAGAACGGCGATAAAGTGCTGGTACGCGTTACCGAATGGCCGAGCCACCCCGATAAAAAACCGATCGGCGAAGTAATTCGCGTGTTTGGCCCGGCAGGTGAGCACGAAGCGGAGATCAATTCCATTATGGCCGAATTCGGCTTGCCTTTTGAGTTTCCCGAAGAAGTGGAAGCCGAAGCCAACGCCATTCCGGAGGAAATTACCCACGAAGAAATTGGCCGCCGCCGCGATTTCAGGAACATTACTACATTCACGATTGACCCGGTAGATGCCAAAGATTTCGACGATGCCCTTTCCATTACCAAACTGGAAAACGGCAACTGGGAAATTGGCGTGCACATTGCCGACGTTACGCATTACGTAAACCCGAAATCGCGCCTGGAGAAAGAAGCTTACCACCGCGCCACGTCGGTTTATCTGGTGGACAGAACCATCCCGATGATTCCGGAAAAGCTGTCGAACGGTTTGTGCTCACTCGGCCGAACGAAGATAAATTAACGTTTTCGGCGGTGTTCGAAATGGACGATAACGGCGGCATTCACCAGCAATGGATCGGGAAAACCATTATTCATTCCGATAGAAGATTTGCCTACGAAGAAGCCCAGGAACGCATCGAAACCGGCGAAGGTGACTTTGCTGAAGAGATCCTGACGCTGAACCGTTTGGCTAAAATTCTGAAGGAACGCCGCTTTAAGAACGGTGCCATCAGTTTCGAAACGAACGAAGTAAAATTCAAGCTCGACGAAAACAACAAGCCAACCCAGGTTTTCATAAAAGAACGCAAAGATGCGCACAAGCTCATTGAGGAATTCATGTTGCTGGCCAACCGGAAAGTGGCGGAGTTCGTGTTCAATCTGAAAAAGAAAGGCGAACGCCTTACCATGGTGTACCGCACCCACGACAACCCGGACCCGGAAAAACTGGAGAACTTCTCCAATTTCGCCGCCAAGTTCGGTTACCGGATGAACATCCAGGAAAACAATGTGGCCGAAAACCTGAACAGCTTAAGCGAACAGATAGAAGGCAAACCGGAACAAAGCATCCTGCAAAACCTGGCCATTAGAACAATGGCGAAAGCGATCTATACCACCGAGCCGAAAGGGCACTTTGGTCTGGCGTTCCCGCATTATTCGCACTTCACGTCGCCGATCCGCCGGTACCCCGATATGATGGCGCACCGCCTCATTGAACAGTACCTGGCCAACCCGAAAACCGCCGATAAAGCTGAATTTGAGGAACGCTGCAAGCATTCGTCGGATATGGAAAAACGCGCCGCCGATGCCGAACGGGCTTCCATTAAGTACAAGCAGGTGGAATATATGCAGGATACCATTGGCCGTCAGTTCAGAGGTATTATCTCCGGCTTAACTGAATGGGGACTGTACGTGTTGATTGAAGAAACCAACGTGGAAGGGATGGTTCGCCTAACCGACCTGGAAGACGATTATTACGAACTCGACGCCAAGAATTTCCGGGTAATCGGGCAGAAAAACAAACGGATGATCACCTTCGGCGACGAAGTAACGGTAGAAGTAAAAGCCGTAAACCTGATGGACCGCAACATAGACCTGTATCTGGTAACCGAAACCAATTCGAGCCGCTACGGCCGTCCGGAGGAGGAAGAGGAAGTGTACGAAAGCCGGGGCCGCAAAGGCAAAGGTGGTAAAGGCAGCGGCAGCAAAGGCGGCCGTGGGAAAACGGAAGAACGCGCCAAAGTGGCTCCCAAACCCCGCGTAGGCAAAAGCGGCTACATCCCGGATGCTCCGGCCAAAACCCACGAAGGCCCGGAACGTTCCGGCGCCAACGAAGAAACCCCGGACAGCTCCGAAGCGCCGCACATTCCAATTACCAAACGCAACATCCGCGACTTCTACGGATTCTAATCTTAAGCTAAGAACGGCGGTGTAGACCTTTAACCAGGTTTACACCGCTTTTTTATAACCCATCGCTATGAATTTACTTTTTACTTTTTTCCTGTTTTTTAATACCGTTTTTCCCAATCCAAACCTCAACCAGCCCTGCAATTTTAAGGTAATGCCACATCCGTACGTCTGGAATATGGAAAAGACCAAATGGGAAACGAAGCAGAACGCTGGGTTTGAGCCCTTGGATATTAAGAATCTTGAGGTGGTTGAAAAGGAAGGCAGGCTATTCGTTTCTGGAACGTTAATAGAGAAAGCCACCAGGGAAATTGTAATTATGGGTGCTATCTACGAAATGACCGGAACTAACAAGAACGGCACCGTAATTGGCCAGATCGGCAGGTTAAATTCGGAAGGGAAGTTTGAACTGGAATTGGCAAAGCAGAAAACGATCAGGCTATTGATTACCAGCCCGGAAATGGAAAGTGTGGAGTTGAAGCTGGAGGATTGTCTATAGGATTTTAGGTGGTTAACTTACATTGAAAACCAGTTCCATAGTTTAGGGGCTGGTTTTTATAGCGTTTTAATAAGTAGTAATTTTAAGTAGGATGAAAGAAATTGACCTAAAATTTAATAGAAAGGATTTTGAAGAAATATTTTTTAATGATGATAAAGGGAATTACTTAAAAAGTCCGACTACTAAAGTTTATTTTAAATATTTTATCATTTCCCTTATGGCCTTTATTGGGGCAAGTATCTATTCCTTAGCGAGAAATGAATATGGTTTTTTTGTTATCGGATTAATTGCTTTTTTAGTTTGTTTATACTTTTTTCTAAAGGCTATTTTGGATTTAAGAAAATGGAAAAGAGAAATCAAGGATTATTTGGATCGAGAAGAAAAATTTAAAAGTAACAAACTTATTCTTTCTGATAAATTTCTTTCAATTAAGCAGGATGACAATGAGACTGTAGAAGAATGGTCTACAATAAATAGCGCTCATATTTCTGACAACTATATTCGGCTTGATGGGAAAGTTAATGTTTTAATTCCGTCAAAAACGATGTCAACTGATGAATACAAGGAATTGAGGAAAATCTTATCTGACAAATTGCATAGCCAGCAAATAACAATCTAAATCAATCTAAAGAAATTTTTAGCCTGTTTTGGATAGCGATTTACTATAAAGCTCCAAAGCCAAATCATTCTCTGAATTTCAAAAAACAAAGCCTCTGTAAATTTCGTTGTTACCATAATTTGGTAACTTTGCAAAAATAAAACGCTATGGGACGCAATACTTCAATATCCTTAGGAAACCACTTTGAGAACTTCATCGATTCCAGCATTTCCGCCGGGCGATTTAGCAACGCCAGCGAAGTGGTAAGAGCCGGCCTGCGTTTATTAGAAGAAGAAGAAAACAGAATTGCCGCCTTAAAAGCTGCCATAAATGAAGGTTTAGCAAGTGGGAGAGCCAAAGACTTCAATTCGCAGGAACACTTGGCCAGCTTAAAAGCCAAGCGGAAAACGAATGGCTAAATTTCATTTCACCCAAAAAGCCGTTGAAGACTTAACGGAGATCTGGAATTACACCTTTGAAGCCTGGTCAGAAAAACAAGCAGATAAATATTACAACTTATTGCTTTCTGCCTGCGCCGAATTAGCTAAGAAATCAAATCTGGGAAAGAAATACGAAATAGTTTCTGCTGGATTATTGGGTTATAAATCTGGTGAGCACATTATTTTCTATTCCATAGTTTCCAAGAACGAGATTGAGGTCATCAGAATATTGCACGGCATGATGGACCTTAAAAGCCAGCTTTAAAAATTTCAAATAATAGTAAATAATCCAAACCCCCAAAAGAATTCCAAAAATCTGAGATTGCTGTTGTAATTTAGCAGCTGCACAATTCAAGCTTACGTTTTGATTCCAATAGCTACTTTTTCGGAGAAGATCGCGCAGACTTTATCCACGATTAATTACGGCGAAGAACCGGCCGAACTTTACGAACCCATCCGGTACATAATGGATCTGGGCGGCAAAAAAATCCGGCCATTGCTTACTGTGCTGGCCCACCATCTGTTTGAAGATGAAGTAAATAAAGCGTTGCTGCCCGCCGCCGGCGTGGAGGTTTTCCACAACTTCACCTTAATGCACGACGATATTATGGACCAAGCCCCTTTGCGCCGCGGCCAGGAAACCGTGCACGAAAAATGGAACGCCAACACCGCCATCCTTAGCGGCGACGTGATGTTGGTTAAAGCCTACGAATTATTCTTCGGGGTACAGCCCATTCATTTGCCGGTAGTATTAAAGCTATTCTCCAAATGCGCCGCCCAGGTTTGCGAAGGCCAGCAACTGGATATGAACTTTGAAACCCGCAACGAAGTCAGCATTCCGGAATACCTGCACATGATCACCTTAAAAACGGCCGTATTACTGGGCTTCGCCTTGGAGTTAGGGGCCGTTTTAGGAAATGCTTCGGAAGAAGACCGCAAGAATCTGAAGGAATTCGGCATCAAAACCGGCATCGCCTTCCAGCTTCGCGACGACCTGTTAGACGTTTACGGCGATGCAGATAAGTTTGGAAAACTGGTTGGCGGCGATATTCTGGCTCAGAAAAAAACTTTTCTGCTTTTAACGGCTTTAGAAGATGCCAACGATGAACACCGCGAACAACTGCAAAACCTGCTGCTCGAATCGGTAAGAAATCCGGAGGAAAAAGTGCAGGCCGTTACCGCTATCTATGATAGCCTGGAAGTAAGAACCAAAACCGAAACCAAAATTAACCAATACTTTCAGGAAGCCTTAGAGCACCTGGAACGGGTAGAGGCACCGTCTGATAGGAAAGAATATTTGCGGGCCTTAGCATTAAGCTTAATGGACCGGAATAGTTAAATTGTTGATTGCTTATTGTTGATTGAGTTTTTGGGGTGAAAATGATAGCGTTCTACCTTTTTCTATACATTCCGTTATGTTGAGCGTTAGCGAAACAACTTGTTGGCGGTTTTGCAGAGAGCTCTCTACGGGCAGCCGACAAGTTCCTTGAGGGCTACGCCCGCAAGCTTCGCGTTCCCGCGCTCATTTGTGCTCAGGATGACGCAATAATTTAGGAATGCAAGCCTTAGTTAAACCAGGAAAACCGGGCCTAACTCATTTTCAAATCTCCAAATCTCCAAATCTCCAAATCTCCAAATCTTCAAATCTTCAAATCTTCAAATCTCCAAATCCGAAACAATGTCATTAACTTTTATATTGATTGGTTTAAACGTTATCATTTCCCTGTATGCCTGGAAGAGCCCGGATTTTATGCAGGCCTGGGTTTTTCACCCGTACACGGTAAAGCGTAATAACCAGTGGTACCGGTTTATTACTTCTGGTTTCCTGCACGCCGATTGGGGACATTTGTTTTTCAACATGTTCTCCCTTTATTTTTTCGGAAGTGCTGTAGAATCACTTTATAAGGAATACTTTGGTCCGGAATTGGGAGCTGTTTGGTTTCTGGCTTTGTTCGTGATCGGCGTTATTATTTCGGATATCCCAACCTACCTCAAACACCAGGATGACCACCGGTATTATTCTCTTGGCGCATCGGGTGGGGTTTCTACTATTATTTTTGCCAGCATTCTGTATAGCCCTATGAATGAGATCTGCCTTTACGCTATAATTTGTATGCCGGGCATTGTGCTGGGTGTTCTTTACCTGATCTATTCGTATTACGAAGCCAAAAAAAGCCGCGACAATGTAAACCACAGCGCCCACTTTTATGGGGCGGTAGTAGGCGTAATTCTGGGTTTTATTTTAGTGCCCGAAGCCGGGCCATTCTTTTTAAGTGAGATCCGGGAGGCTTTGCCTTTCTAGTACAAAGGTAATCTTTGGAGGGTACAATTGTGGCCATGCTTTTACCTGTCGGGTTTTAAATAAGGGGCGTATATTACTTAGGAGCAATGCCTTAAGCTGAGTAATATGAAAACAACGGTACAACCTTTTTTGCTGGCTTTCCTGGTGCTTTTAACGTTTAGCTTTTCCCCTAAATACCAAAGCACCGATAAGCTGATGATGGAGCAGATCTGCGCCACCCGCCCGCTGTTAAAGGAAACGTTAAAACAGGCCGGCCTGTCGCCGCTCCTTATGGATCCCGGCCCTTACACCTTTTTTGCTCCTTCAGAAGAAACCCTGCAGAAACTTCAGAACAACGACCCCGGCAAACTTAAAGAAGTGCTGATGAACCACCTGGTAGCCGGCACGCTTAAGAAAGACGATTTTAAGGATGGTTCTAAAATAATGACCCTGGGCGGTAAAGAACTATCGGTTTTCCGGAAAAAGAATGAGCTTTTAATTAACGGCGCCCTGGTTACCGAAAATGACTTAGTAACCAAAAACGGCATTATGCATACGGTAAACAACTGGGTGGTGTCGCCTATTCTGTAACGCAACCCTTTACCAGATAAATAAAAAACCCGGAAGTGTCTTCCGGGTTTTTCAATGTTAGGCTATTTGGAAACGGATAAACTCCCGGTGCTTAAATAAAGTGGAAATTGCTCTCACCCAGTCTTCACTTCTTATAAAACGCCGGGAGTATTTATTTTATCCGGTTTCATTAGGTTATAGGTTTTTAAGGGGAATTATTTTTCTGTTAACAGGCCCGTTTTATATATTGAACAAGCTTTATATTTACATGTCGCAGTTTTGTGCCCGGAAGTTGCCTAAGGGTGGAAAAAAAGCAGTAGAAATTTTAATTTATATGGTAAATCCCTTTAAGTAAGGTACTTAAATTTTTAGGTAATAAATTTTTATTGCACAATAATCGCAACGCTTTTGATAGAAAGAAGGGAAGTTGGATTGTATTCTGCCAGCGTTGCCATAAAATAAGAAAGCCTTATCCGTCTCGGGATAAGGCTTTCTTATTTTTAAAGATTAAGATCAGCGTTTCAGCATTCGTTGTTTTTCCAGGCGGGCTACGTGCCGCAGCAACAGGCCGGTATTGGTCAGCTCAGTTGCCTGCCAGTAATCGCCTTTATCTAACATTTTTATTTCCAGCACCATGGTAGTATCGTACTTAGGCTGCGTAAATTCCAGGCCTACCAAAGCAGTTTCGCCGGATTCCTTTACGTAGGAGATGCCCTTGAATTCGCTGCTGTCGCTGATTATTTTACCGGCAATTGCGGCCAGCGATAGAACCGGTTTACGGCCCTGCCGGGCTTCTTTGCTTATTTCGCCGGTTTCTACATAATGCCGGACTTCGGAATGGGCGGCTTTGGCCAGGGCCGGTTTTAAATAGTTAAGCGCCCCTTTGGCAACGCCCAAACCGGGCACCAGCGTACTGATGAAGCTTTGTTGTTGGGCCACCTGGTCTACCAGGCTGGAAGTTAAGCTGGAAACATCTACATACTTTTCAAATTCCTGCATATTATGGTTCTGTACTGCTTCTTTGGCCTGCAGCAACGAATATTTAGGGCCCGAAACAAAATTGCGGTAATACAGATAACCGCCTAACAACGCAATTACTAAAACAAAAAGTAAAATTTTCTTCATAAAAACGGTATTAAAAATCGCTTAAAAACTGCCTGTTAAATTTAAAACTAAAATTAAATAAAATTAGCTACAGGCTGCTATACAGGCCAAACAAAACAAAAAAAAGATCCTGACCAGTTTTTGGCCAGGATCTTAAAATGCTTCTGAATAGCTTATAATTTTATGATCTGCCTAGCCAGCCTACCTTCAGATGAAATAACTTCCAGCAGGTAAGTTCCTTGTTTAAGGGCAGCAACATTTACCGGAATAGCAGCGGCTGCCTCCGTTTGGGTAGAAAGTACAACTTTACCTAAAACATCATAAACCGTTACTGTTACATTGCCTTTTGCAGTTAAACCATTTATAGAAAATTGGTCGGCGGCTGGGTTCGGGAACACGGTTACATTTACATTTGTAAGGCTCTCACGAATACCAACAGTAGTAGCAGAAAAGTTATAGATCCGGCCATTGGTTGGGTGCGAAGTTAAAGATGGAACTGAAGTGGCACCGGTAAGTACAATTGTAGTTGGTGCATTGCCGCTACCCTGTAAGTAAACGCCGTTTATATTTCCGGTTGAAGCCGAAGAAGCGATTCCGATATCAGGGCCACCGCTTGGGAAAATATCTACTGTACTTGTAATATTAGAAGGGCCGTAATGCATAGCAATATTGTTGCTTCCCTCATGCAGCCAAACCTGGAAGTTAGCATTTTCTGTAAGGGTACCATCGTAGAAACCTGCATTCTTCCATTGTATTTTCATGATCCGGTTTGGCGCAGTTCCCGTAACCAGGTAGCTGACTGTAGAAGTAGCATCCATTTCGATCAGATCAGCATAAAATACATCTATCCAGGGCGCATTTGTGGTGCTGGTTGAGGCAAATTGTAGGAAACCATTAGATTCTACATCTACGGAAGTAAACGGAACACCACCCAGAGAAAATGGGAAAGGGATGGTTAGCGTGTAAGAATCATCGTCCCAGTTAGCGGCACTTAAAATGGTTGGCGAAGTCAGATCGGCATAGGTACCGGTTGTATTGGTGAAATTATAGGTCTGGGCCCAGGTTGCAGTGTGAGCGGCTACCAAAAGGATAAATGCCAGTAAAGCTTTTTTCATAAAAGGATGTTAAAATTATTTTCTGTTTAAAAAGTAAAACTAGATTAAATTTACCAACCTGCCACCATTACAAAGGCATTAAAACAAAAAGATCCTGATCAGCCTTTGGTCAGGATCTTCCCGGAAAAATTTAATACTACCTTAAAGCTTTATTACCTGTTTGCCCGCACGCTGGCTACCGGAAATGATCTCTACAAAATAAGAACCTTTGGTTAAGGCTTTTACATTTACCGGAATAGATTTAGCAGCGGCATTCTCCTGGGTAAGAACAACTTTGCCTAAAACATCATAAATGTTGATGGTAACTTTTTCTTTGCCGGCGGTTAAGCCTTCAATTTTCAGCGTTTCAGAGACCGGGTTAGGGTAAATGGCAAGTTTTACGTTATCGAAAGATTCCGGAAGACCTACGCCGGTGCCTTTTGCAAACACATATACGGTGCTGTTGGCCGGCGTACCGCTAAGCGATGGAAAAGTAGTAGTGTTGTTTACCGCCACTGCAGTTGCAGCAGCCGGCGCCCCTTGCAGGAATACGCCACTCAGGGAACCGACAAAAAGGTTTATTTCAGTAGCAATACCGCTGGCCGGGCCGCCTGCCGGGCCAAAAATATTACCGGGGTTGCCTATGGAAGAGGTTCCGTACCGGTATTCAATTTTGTTGCTTCCTTCGTAAAGCCAGGCCTGAAAGCTAATAAAATCGGATGCTGTTCCATCAATGAAACCGGCATTTTTCCACTCAACCTTAAAGACACGGCTGCCGGTGGCTCCGGAAACCTGATAGCTGATAGGAGAGGCAGGTGCTGAGATGCCCCGGTCTACCAGATCTGCATCTAAGGCAACCACAACCCCAATATTTAAGCCAGACATGAAGATCAATACCCCGTTAGCATCTATTTCTACGCTGTTGTAGGTATTATTGCCAACCATAAAAGGGAAACCAAGCGGGACGATGAAGGAAGTATCATCCCAGATGATATTACCCGTTAATACCGTGGGAGAGACCAAGTCTGTATAAGCACCCGTGGTTTGATTGAAGTTGTAGCCTTGCTGGGCCGAAGCGCCCACTTGCATGGCTAATAAGAAAATAAGAGATAGTAAAGTTTTTTTCATAGAATTAAGATTAATTGTTTGGCAAAAGTTGGTTATTTCCCGCCGGCTCAGTTTAATTCCAAAACCCGCAGGTAAGTATAAAACCAAATGGCCAGAATCTATTTTTACCCAGACAACTAAAAGTCCAATTTCGCTGCATGGCCTGGAATAAATAATTTCGGTTTACAAAAATCCTAATTTACAACGCTCATGCTGCAGCAAATGCAGGTCAGGTGCTACGGTCTGGCGGGTCTTTTCATTCAGGAAATCATTTCGGCTTTCTTCTTTTATCTGGCGGCGCTTAATGGCTTCTAAAAACCGGCGGGCATCATCTTCGGTTTCCAGCAGCAAGCCGGGCACCTGGGTTGGCTGATCGGCTTCGTTTTTGGCAACCATGGTAAAGTAACTGGTATTGGTATGCTTTACCAGCCCGGTTTTTACGTTTTCGGCAATAACTTTAATGCCAACCAGCAACGAAGTTTTACCCACGTAATTTACCGATGCCATTAACGAAACCAGTTCTCCTACTTCTACGGGTTGTTTAAATTCAACCCCATCTACCGTAACCGTAACACAGTAATTTCCGGCGTGTTTGGCCGCACAGGCATAAGCCACCTTATCCATTAAAGAAAGCAGAATTCCTCCGTGGATCTTCCCGCCAAAATTGGCAAAAGCCGGGATCATGAGTTCGGTAATGGTAGTGCGCGAATGCGAAACAGGTTTATAATCTGTGCTCATGGGAGACGTTCCGGGAAAATCCTAGAACGTCGGCCATTAAAAACAGTTTAAAGGGTAAGAAGCTTTTTACCTGATTTTTTGTAAACGGAAGGTTTGCTGCTGGTGAGCAGTCTGAAACCGGACCTGGTACAAACCCTGGGGCAGGGGGGCCGGCATGGTAACTTTTAAGGCGTTGCTTCCCGGCAATACGTTCAGCGGCTGCCGGTAGACAATTGCGCCGGAAACATTGTAAAATTCCAGCTCCGCTTTTTCTGCTATTTCAGAATCTACCTGCAGGTTAAAGAAATCGCGGGCCGGGTTAGGGTAAACGGTTAAGTTAGCCCGGTTGCCTTTTTCAAACCAAATGGTTCTGATAGCTGAAAAGGAGGTAGTGCCATCC
The DNA here is from genome assembly GCA_963751205.1 of uncultured Cytophagales bacterium. Taxonomy (GTDB): domain Bacteria; phylum Bacteroidota; class Bacteroidia; order Cytophagales; family Hymenobacteraceae; genus Adhaeribacter_A. The sequence continues at coordinate 400,392 of CAVVTI010000002.1, forward strand.
AGGTCGCGTTGCGCCAGGCGGTAGTAAAGCTGGCCGGAAAATGCCGGGCGGTGCAGGTGTTCGTAAAAATGCGCGGCGCTGGTTGTGCCCTGGCCGGCAATAGAAGCAACGGTTTCCCAGGTTTTGCCATTGGCAGAAAATTGCAGATCAAAGGCCTCGTTATTTTTTTCCGAAGCGGTTTGCCAGGTTAAACGCACCTGCTGGTTTACTTTTTCGGCTTTAAAGGCTACCAATTCTACCGGCAACGTTTGCTGCATTCGCACGATCTGAAAATCCGAAGGCTGGCTGAAAATAAGGGTCACAACTTCAAGGTTGGCATTGTAGGTCCAGGAGCTGAGGCCGGCCCCGGAAACCGTTTGCGGCGGAATATCGGTTTTAAAATATAAGGTAGTTGGTTTGCTGGCATAGCCTTTCACTTTGCCATCGGGAGAGATCTCAAGCAACAGGTTGGCCCGTTTTGTACTTTTAAGGATTTCGGTAGGGCCAAAGCTCAATGATTTACCCTGTTGCAGGAAAGCCTGGTGAAAGGCACCGTTATTATCTACCGAAAAGAAAGTTAAGTAAGCATCTGAAGAAACCGGTTTAGTTAGTTGCGGGGCATTTACCACCTTCAGAAGCGTATCGGTCTGGGTAAAAGCCAGGTCGGTAAATTGGGGCGTAACCGTAACAGATCCTGCCATATTGGTCAGAGAAAGGGTAGAAGTTACCGTGTTGCGGGTTATATAGGGTTGCAATGTTGCCAGGAACTGGGTTTCCGAAACGCTGTTTTTATTAGCTAAAAGGGTAGTATGCGTTTCTTCAAGGTTCCAGGTTGTTTCGTGAATATTATTTGCAGTTGTTACGCTGCTCAGGCCGTTATTAGCCGTAATATGGGCCCGCAAAGATACCCCGTTCTTTAACCAGATACCTTCGCTGGTTGTAGCATTATAAGTAAAAGTGCCCTGGGCCGGAGTACCGTTAGCTGCCCCGAAACCGTGTAATTGCCAGGTAAAATTGTGAGGAAGCGCCGAAGAAAGGAAATCTGCCATCAGGTAATATTCTCCGCGGATGCTCAGGGTTTTTCGGGTAATATTGGTACCGTTATATGCCGTTCTTACTTCGCCATAGCTGGTATTCGGCATTTCAAAAGTATTCTGAATAAAGGCTTCGGCATCGTTGGCAGCGCCGGAAGTTCCGATCTTTGGGCCGGCGCCGTCTACCAGTACCAGATTATGGTTGGTTGGGTTCCCTACTTCCGCCCGGCGATTGAAATTTAAATACCCGGCATCCAGGGCTAATAACTGGCCATGCGCATAAAGCGAAAAGCTGCCTGCATCGCCGTGGTTATGGCCGCCGGAGTTGGTAAGCGGTTTGCCGTTCTTGCCATACACGTGCAGGTAGTTAGCCTGAAAACCGGTGCCGGAACGGAAAACCAGGTTACCGCTGGCCGGAAGGCTTGTTAAATTGTTTTCGGTTTCCGGGGCTGCATCTACGTTGGCTGCCAGGTAATTGGCCCGAAGATCTACGGTACCATCCAACTGGGCGCTTAGGGTAGTAGGCTGTCGCGGTTCTAAATTCTGGCCGTTAAAGTTTTTTACGAATTGCGGTTTTCCGGTCAGGGCCATTTCCGGCATAGCCATGTCAATATAAGAATCTTCCAGAGCCGGAATGCGGCCGTCGGGCATGGTAATATCCGTTATCCACTGGTAAAGCAGATCGTAATTGGGATCATGATACGGGTTGCGGATCTGCCGGGTAGTACTGTTCCACGTGAAGCTATACATGCCATCGGGCAGGAAATTGCCGAATGCCCGGAAAAAAGGCAGGCAGTTTAGCATGGAGTATTTGAAGTAATACGGGCCTTCGGCATAACCAGCAATTAAGCCCGGCTCCGATTGACGCTGCGTAGCGCGCCACATTACATTATCAATATTATACATACCAATGTTGATCCAGTTCTGTGGCTGCCGGGAGGCAGTTGTACTACCGGCATCATTTAATACCACGCCGGCCATACCCAGGGCGGCGGCCGTCATAAACATGTGGTTGTTGTAAATAGTACCAACATTAGAAGAACCGGCCGCATAAAGATTTCCGGCAAATTCCTGAAGCTTATTTTTACTTAACTGCATTGTAGCCGCCGGAACCCCGGCGCCGCGCAGCAGGTCGTAGGCAACCAAATAATCGATCAGTTCTTTGCTGCGCCACTGCCAGTCAGTATAATAGAAGAGGCTCCTTACGTTGGTATTAATATTTTCCAGCAGCGAAATTACGTTAGCCTGAACCTGGGCCTTTTCAGTGGCAGATAAGGAATCTAGGGCAATGCCGCCGGCGGGTTTTAAATTCATGATCCGTACAAAGGCCGCGTTTTTAGCTGCCCGGGCACGTAAACGACGGTTCTCGGTAGAAGTATTATCGGTTGGTATATAGCTTGAGGCGCCGTAAACGGCAAAATAAAGGTCGCGGCGGGTTGCTTCCTGCAGCGATTGCCGCACCGCCGGAATTTCGGAAGGTTTGAAAAGGGTGCGCGGATATGTAGTAATAGCGCCGGCAGGCTGCCAACTACCCTGGGCAAATGCCGTGCTGAAAACAATATTAAAAAACAGGAAAAAAGGCAGGATTCGTAAGTTTGTACCAGGCATGAATTAAATTAAGTAGTTAATCAATAACAGGTCGGTCTATCAGTTGGTATAAAGGCTTTTTGGGATGCTTAAGTTCCTGAAAAGGTGGCAATTACTGAATATTCACGCTTCTATTGGGAAAATGCAGGGCTATTGGCAGGAACTTGTAAATTGAAAGTATTAAAGATATAACTTAATAATTCAGAGAAAGTTCAGGTTAGGCCCAAAAATCTATCTGTTATAAGTTGAGTTAAAACCCGTATTAATAGCGGTAAAAAATTAAAAAATAGGGTAGCCGTTTTAAAAAAGCCTGCGTAAGCACCGGAAACGCCTAATGCTGGCAACTTAAGTTAATTTAGCTGCTGTTTCGGCCATCTGTGTCCGAAACTAACTCTGCTGCGGACATCTTTGTCCGCGTGTAGGAATACGGGGACAAGGATGTCCCCGAGCAGAAGGCTTTCGGACACAGATGTCCGAAAGAGCGCTTCGCTTAAGTTGACAGCATTGCCGGAAACACCAACCTTAAAGTAGAAAAGTGGATGTTGCTTGTTAAAACCCGGCTTAGCTTAAGCCAGATAAATGGCATTGGTTTATTTGCCGACCAGTTTATTCCCAAAGACACCGTTATCTGGAAATTTACCCCCGGCGTAGACGAAAAGCTGACGGATGTCCAGATTGGGGAGCTGGAAAAGGAATATCCGCTGGAAGACCTGAAAAAATACATGTACCGCAGCAAATCGAGCGGGCTGCATATTCTGTGCGGCGACGACGGGCGGTTTATCAACCATTCTTTTCAGGCCAATACCGTAGATACTTCCGAAGACGACGAAGGCTTTACCATTGCCGCCCATGACATTCAAGCCGGCGAAGAAATTACATCCAATTACGATGGCTTCGATGCCGATTTTGAACAGTATAAGAACCTGTTGAAATAAGGTAAAGCGTTATTTTATTGAAAATCTTACGGGTAAATAATATTTCATCCGGATAAGTTCGCCATCCTGCCGCGCCGGGGTAAAGTCAGGAAGCATGGAAAACACCCGGATAGTTTCTTCATCAAGTTCAGGGCTTACCGGCTTCACTATTACCGGTTCTTTCGCTTTCCCGTCTTTATCTACCTGAAACTGTAATACCACCAGCCCCTCCGTTTTGCTTTTAAGGGCTTTTTTTGGGTAACGAATGTTAGAAGACAGGAATTTCATTAACATTTCATCGCCACCCGGGTACTGGGGCGTAACCAGGAAGGCGTAATGGGCGGTATCGGCGCCGGTTCTGGTAAAGCATTTGCCTTCTACCAGTTCGTTTTCTTTATAAAGATCGCTTCTTTTAAGTTTGCCGTTCGCATAAAAAGATTTCAGGGGCCCGTTAAGCTTTCCCTGCTTAAACGTGCGCTCTAACTTTAGCTGCCCACTTTCAAACCAGTCTTTAGAGATGCCATCTACCTGGTTTTTCCGCAGGTTAGAATAATGATGTTCACTCTGGATCTTACCATCTATTGTATAAGTCCTGATGGTGGCCGTGGTAGAATCGGCGGTAATGGTTTCGGTATAGGTTTTGGCTAATGCTTTATCTGTTACCGGCTTGCCATTTTCATCTAAATAAGTAATGGTATTTTGGGCAAAGGCGCTGGCAGAAAACAGGAACGAACAAAAAAGAAATAAAAATTTCATTTACGGGAAAAAGCTATTGAAATGCGAAGTTAGCAGTTTCCGGGATTGGAAACCGGTTAAAATGGATAGCTTTGCCAAAATCCGTATTTTTTCTGAAATGGTAATAATACCAAATCGGCTAAACCTTCTTCCGTGCAATATTATTTATTTCGGGGCTGTCCCCTGACAGCCCCCAATATTTGCAATCTAATGAAAGTCCTGTCGGGGGACAGGCCTTGGTAAAGAATTACCGTGAGATGCTGAATTAAACGACGTTAAATGTCGAAATTAAAAGGCAGGGTATATTTAACTTTTACTTTTTCGCCATCCTGAATTCCTGGTTGCCAGTCTGGCATGAGGTTTATTACCCTAAGGGCTTCCCGGTTAAGGTCAGGATAAGCTTTTTTAAGAAATTTCACATCGCTTAATTTTCCATCTTCATTAATTACAAAATGAAGAATTACCTTTCCGCCAATTTTCTTTTTCTGGGCTTCTTCCGGGTATTTGATATTGGTGGCTAAAAAATTAAGCATGGCCTTTTCGCCGCCCGGAAATTGAGGATTTATGGCATAAGCAAAATAAGTAGTATCGCTGCCGGTGGTGCTAAAACATTGGCCTTTGAGTAGTTTATTGTTTTTATAAAGATCGTTTCGTTTCAGCTGCCCGTTTTTATAATAAGTTTTATAAATGCCTTCCAGCTTTCCTTTTTTGTAAAAGCTTTCGCTTTTTAATTTCCCATCAGCAAACCAGCTTTTCTGAACACCATTCAGGACCTTTTTCCTGAGATCCGAATAATTTTCCTCACTTTCCAGGGTGCCATCAGCCGAATATGTTTTTAAAGTAGCCTCCAAAGAATCAGAAGTAGTGGTTTCAGTATAGCGCCTGGCTAACGATTTATCGGTTACTTTTTTGCCATCCTGGTCGAAATATTGAATGGTCTGGCCAGCAGCAAAAAAAGAAACCAGAAATAAAAAAGCAGAAAAAGTAAGTTTCATAGCGTTAGTTCTTGGCGAAAATGCTTAAAAAAAGGTTAGCCTTTACAAGCTAACCTTCAGATAATAAAATGTAAAATGTAAGAGTCTGGTAATTTAGCTTGGGCAGAGGCTTTATTTGGTATTGATCTGCTTCTCTAAACTGGATAAGGTATTCAGGAATTTTTCGCCGGTAGATTCAATTTCCTGAAACTTCTGTTTGGCTTCCGCTTCCTGACCGCCGTCGCGAAATTTGATCAGTTTATTGGTCTTATCGGTCAGTTCGTTGTGCAGGTAATTTACCTCCATTACTTCGGCCATGTTCAGTTTGTATTGGGTAGCCAGCTTGTTTACCCAGTCGCCCAGCTCCGTTAAATAAACCTGGAACGTATTGGCATTGGCATCGCTGCCCAGCAGGTAGCCGCGCACCCTGGTCTTAAAGAACATGTGCTTGGAACGGGCCTGGTCAAAATTCAAGTTCATGTTCATACTTCTAAAATTTGAGGGTCAACGCCTAACCACTGGCAGGCTTTTTCAATAGAATCGAAGTACTGGAATTCAAACGTTATCTGACCTTCAATTTTCTGTAAGATACTTTCCGCAGCCATTTGGTTAAAAATATCGGTAGACTGGATAGAGGCCGATTTCCGGATCCGGGAAATTTTGAAAAACTCCGGAAACCAGACAGTATTCAAATATTCCTGGTCGGCGGGCCGGATTACTTTCATGTTGCGGTTATCGCCTAATGCCAGTTCAACCTTTTCGGTGGTAATTAAATTCATTGCAGCATCCAGTATTTTTCGAAACTCTTCGCTGGGGGTAAAACCATAGTACTGGGTGAACATGAGTTTTTCCTCCGGAAAGTATTTAATGGTAGCGTATTCGGAATCGTAATAGGTCATTAGCAGCAATTTGATTAGCAATAGAAAATAAAAAGAGCAGTTACAGATCAGCACGAAACTGAAGGCATGGTAAATATAGGGGAAAGTTATGGCTAAAAATATTATAATTTAGGCAGTAAGTATAATTAAAACCAAAAATCAGCTTTTATACTTACCTGACTTGGTAATTTCTTTGGCTAATGAGCATCCTGGTTTTTAAAATTGAAATTGCATTCGCAGCTAATAAAATTTACAAGTGAACAAGGTTAGTCAAAACCTGAAAAGGTTTAAAACGGTGCGCTACATTAACTAAGTTTGTTACCTGAAACCTAAAATAAGCGAATGCTCGGAGGTTACATTTTCGCCGTCTTGTTTTCCGGGCTCCCAGGCCGGCATTGAATTTACCAGCCGGAGCGCTTCCCGGTCGTAGTAGGAGTTTAAAGACCGGTAAACCATTGCATCTTTTATTTCGCCGGTGCCAGAAATGGCAAATTTTACGATCACATATTGAACAAAGCCTCTGCGCATCAGTTCGTTGGTTACGGGTACCATGGGATAGCGGCTGGCATTCATCAGGTGCTTATCTAAGGCCAGTTCACCGCCTTTAAATTGGGGTGCCGTTTGATAAGCGTAATACGTGGTATCGTAGCCGGCCTTGGAAAAGCACCGGCCCTGAACAGCAGTGCCTTTATCGTAAAGCTCAGCCCTTCTGATCCGCTGGGTGGGGTAGAAGGTTCTGAACGGTCCGTCAAAAACGCCATCCTTAAAAGTAGCTTCCATTTTAAGCTTGCCATCCGGATAATAGGTGCGGGTAATGCCATGCCGGACCTGCCTTTTTAAGTTGGAATAAGCTTCTTCGGAAACCAGCGTGCCGTCTAAGGTATAGGTTTTAACAGTGCCGGCCTGGGGGCCATCTTCAAAAGTTTCGGTATAAAAAGTGGCTTTATCTTTAAAGTTTACCTGAATATAATTGGCGTTTAAATAGCGCACTTTCTGTCCGAAGCAGAGCAAAGAAAGAAAAGAGAAAAACAGGGTAACCGTTAATTTCATGAAAGCAAATTTGACGCAATTTAATACTTTGGCTGAAATTAACAAAGGAAAAAATAGCTGCTGAAAGCAAGGACTGGCGTGGCTCCGGGAATTTATAGAAAAACTACTTCCTCAATAGCATTCGTTCCTACTTCGGCGTTTATCAAAGCAATTACCTTCGTTTTGGCCATTACCAGTTCATGTTTTAGCGGTGCCGAAGCAATGCGCACAAAAAGTTTCCCGTGGCGGAAATAGATCTCCTGGGTTTTCATGGCAATGGCTTTACCCATAATTTTCTCCCAGCTTTCTACAATGGTTACTTCGTTTAATTTGCCCTGCAATTTATAAGCATGCACCAACGCCAGTAAACTTTCCTTCAGCGGCTGGATATCGGCTTTGCGGCTGTTCAGGGTTTTATCGGTATTGTAGCGTGGTCTCAGCATATGGCAATCGTTAAAAGAGTATACGTGTAAACAGGAAGTGCGTCAAAAGTAGGGCGGTTTTGGGAGAAGTTATCAGTTATTTGTCCACAAAGATTTCCCCAGTAGGGACAGGTCGTGACCTGTCCGCACGCATTTTTGAACAAGATTTCAGGGATTTAGCTGATTAGCAGGATATTTGAGAATAGTTAGTTGTCTGAACTAAGATTCTTAGGATTAAAAGATTTTAGGATTACTTTTCTGAATAAAATTCCCTGAAACCAAATTGCTTTTTTGCCCAAAATAAAGATCATCCCAAGTTTTCCGATCCAAAATCCTGTCCATCATTTAATCCTTAAAATCGTGTTCAAATAATGGGTGATCGGGAATGCGTTCGGACAGGTCGCGACCTGTCCCTACAAAAATCCAAATTCAGGCTTGACCTCCCTCCCCTGTTTTTAGGGGAGGGTTGGGGTGGGGTAAAACGGTACCATTTCGCACCAAAAAAGTGCGGATATCTTCCGATAGATCTTTCAGAAAAAGCTGCGTGCGTTCGGCGTGTGAATCGGTAATGAAAAGTTGCCCGAAGGTGTGGTTGGCTACCATTTCTAACAGTTTCGCAATGCGTTTTTCATCGAGCCGGTCGAAGATATCATCCAGCAGCAGCAGCGGTTTCTGTTTTTTAGCGGCAGCAAACATTTCGAACTGGGCCAGTTTTAAGGCAATTACAAAACTCTTCTGCTGCCCCTGGGAACCGTAATTCTTCACCGAATTTTCATCCATCAGGAAAATGAAATCATCTTTGTGCGGACCCACAGTAGTGCGTTGGAGAATGCTGTCTTTGCGTTCACATTGCTTCAGTAAAAAACCAAGATCCTGGCCGGGCAATTGGCTTCGGTATTCAATTCTTACTTCTTCGGAGCTTTCGCTTAAGAACTTATATTGCTTCTGAAAAATGGGCTGGAATTCTTCTAAAAATGCCAATCGTACCTGCGAAATTTTCTCCGCAAACGGTATCATTTCTTCGGTTAAAACCTGCAGGTAATCGGAGTCATAATAATTGCGGTCGGCGAATTGCTTTAGTAAACTGTTGCGTTGCTTTAAAATATAATTGTAGCGGAGCAGGTTGTCTAAATAATCGTGGTTCAGCTGCGAAATAAGGCTGTCGAAGTATTTGCGGCGTTCTTCGGAGCCTTCGCGCACCAGGTCGGTATCGTAAGGCGAAATTAGCACAATGGGGAAACGGCCGATGTGTTCGCTTACTTTTTCGTAGGGAGCTTTGTTGTTCGTAACTATTTTTTTCTGGCCAATTCTAAAAGTGCACTGGATATTATTTTTCTGATCCTTCTGGGCAAAGCGGCCACGCACCATAAAATAGGTTTCGTTTTGCTTTACGTTCTGCAGATCGGCGCCGGAAAAAGCGCTTTTGGTCAAAGCCAGGTAATGAATGGCATCCAGGAGGTTGGTTTTGCCGGAGCCGTTGGGCCCGATAAAGCAGTTTATGTGAGGGGAGAAAGTAATGTCCGCTTCTTCGTAATTCTTAAAAAAGAGCACCTGCAGATTTTCGAGCGTCATTAATTTCGTTGTAAAATTCTTTTTAGTTAATTTCGCGTGTTGTAAGCACTTGTTAGCGGCAAAAATAGCTTTCTTCCGGAAGCTTTTGCCCGGTTTACAATTTAAACTTAGAGATCACGAGCAATTCCCGGTATATGGCAGTTACGAAAGACGCGAAGGAAAAGAAGGCAACAAAGGTAAAAGCTGAATCAAAATTTTCAAAGGAAACCTACATGCGCTGGTACGAAATGATGGTACTCATGCGCAAGTTCGAAGAAAAAGCCGGCCAGTTATACGGTCAGCAGAAAATTAAAGGCTTTTGCCACTTATATATTGGCCAGGAAGCCTGCGCGGCCGGCGCCATTACTGCGCTTACCAAAGACGATAAGTGGATAACCGCTTACCGCGACCATGCGCACCCGCTGGGTTTAGGCACCAGCCCGAACGCCGTAATGGCCGAATTGTTTGCCAAAGCCACCGGCTGCTCCAAAGGCAAAGGCGGCTCCATGCACATTTTCGATAAAGAAGTAAACTTCGTGGGCGGCCACGGCATTGTGGGCGCCCAGGTGCCGCTGGGTGCCGGTATTGCCTTCGCCGAAAAATATAATGGCACCAAAAACCTGTGCATTTGCTACATGGGCGATGGCGCCGTACGTCAGGGAGCTTTACACGAAGCTTTTAACATGGCCATGCTATGGAAACTGCCGGTAATTTTTGTGGTTGAGAATAACGGTTATGCCATGGGTACTTCCGTGCAGCGGACCTCCAATGTAACCGAACTTTACAAACTGGGCTTAAGCTACGACATGCCAAGCGAACCGGTTAACGCCATGCGTTGCGAAGACGTGCACGAAGCCGTAGCCCGCGCTGCGGAACGGGCCCGTAACGGCGAAGGGCCTACTTTTTTAGAGTTCAAAACCTACCGTTACAAAGGTCACTCCATGTCTGACCCGGCCAAATACCGCACCAAAGAAGAATTAGAAGATTACCGCAACCAGGACCCGATTGAGAGTGTGCGCCAGACCATTCTGGAAAATAAATTCGCCAGTGAAGAAGACCTGCAGGCCATCGACGACAAGATCAAGCAGCAGGTTTTAGAGTCGGTAGAGTTTGCCGAAAAATCGCCGTATCCGGAAGCAAGTGAGTTGTTTACCGATATTTACGTGCAAAAAGACTACCCTTACTTACGCGAATAACCCGAACCGTAGCATTTTCGGAACAAAACCCTTACCTTAGATTTTTTATTTCAGTTTTACATAAATGGCCATTAAGAATACCACTAACCCGAACGCGGCAAACCAGACCAATCCAAAGAATGCAGCCGAAGCCGCTGCCGCAGCAGCAGCAGCTGAGAAGCAGCGCGAATACGAACTGCTGGAGAACCCGGATGCTTTAGCCGAGCGGATTAGCCAGTCAGAAGACTTTGTTAAAAAGCATAAAAATACGTTATTAGGCATTTTTGCCGCCATTGCCCTGGTTATTGCCGGTGCGTTTGCTTATTACAGCTACAAGAAAACCCAGGAGGCTGACGCTCAGCGCGAAATGTTCCAGGCCGTTTACGCCTTCGAAGCCGATTCGCTGAATGCCGCTTTAAAAGGCGATGCCCGTTACAAAGGTTTAGATTATATTTCGGAAGAATATAGCGGAACTAAAGCCGGTAACTTAGCTAACTTTTATGCCGGCGTAGCTCATTTAAAGCAAGGCAAATACCAGGAAGCCATTGATAAACTGGACGATTTCGATTCTGATGACCTGATCTTACAAGGCCGTGCTTATTGCTTAATTGGCGATGCGAACATGGAATTAGGCAAGACCAAAGAGGCGGCCGACATGTACAAAAAAGCCGCTAACTACAAGTCTAACGAATACTTCGCGCCGCAATACTTAATGAAAGCAGGTATGGCGTACGAAGCCGGCAAAAACTACAAAGAAGCCGCCGATGTTTACGGTGAGATCGTTAACAAATATGCAGCAGCTCAGGAAGTGAACGATGCTAAAAAATACCAGGCCCGCGCCGAAGCTTTAGCCGCAAACTAAGCTTTAATCGCCGCTTTCTAAAACGACGCTTTTGCCCGATACCTTTCCGGCCGAAGCGTCGTTTTTGTTTAATTGCTGAATGGTTAAATTGTTGATTGGTTTTGAAGTGAACAATAATTGCTAGGTTTTGCAACTGCGCTTATTGCGTCATGCTGAGCCTATCCAAGAACCTTACACCGAATTACAAGGGAATTTAGAGCGGGTTAGCGATAAATTGCTTCTGCTCAAAAGCTGCGATTAACTCTGAAAAGCTGAATGCAAACGGGTTATTGGTGCAAGCACCAAAATGGTAGGAAAAAAGCTCCCCTCCTTACAAAGGAGGGGTTGGGGGTGGTTGTTGCCGGCCAACCGGTAGATAGCTAAAATAAAAACAGTACAGCTTTTAAGGAAAACCCAAAAATGCGGCCCCATAAGTTCCCTCGGCTAACGCTCGGGATGACGCAATATTCAGGTTCGGTAAAACAATTAACAATCAGCAATCAACAATTCAGTTCTTACCCAACCACCTTTACATTCCGTAACTAATTCTTAATTTCTAATTTTTAATTAAACAGAAATGGCCAGTTCTCTCAAAAACCTCAGCGAATACAACTCCGATAAACTGATCGATGCTTCGGGCAAGCGGTTTGGAATGGTAGTAGCGGAGTGGAATAAAGAAATTACCGATGCCCTGTGCAAGGGCGCTTACGAAACCCTGCTCAAACACGGCGCCTTGCCGCAGAACATTCACCGGAACACCGTGCCGGGTAGCTACGAATTACCCATTGGCGCGCAGTTCTTAGCGCAAAGCCAGGAAATAGACGCCGTAATTTGCCTGGGCGTAGTTATTAAAGGCGATACCAAACACGACGATTACATAAACCACGCCGTAGCCAAAGGCCTGATAGACGTAAGCCTGAAATACAACAAACCCGTAATTTTTGGCGTGGTAACCACCAACGATCTGCAGCAAGCCTTAGACCGCGCCGGCGGAAAGCACGGCAACAAAGGCGTGGAAGCAGCGGTGGCAGCTATTCACATGCTGAGTTTTTAGGCTGAAAACGCTACCGTTTCCCCCTAAAAAACTAAAAGCCCGCCGAAACAACTTCCGCGGGCTTTTTATTTAACTAAAGCTAAGCAGGTTTTTTGTCCCCGATTGGAGAGGATAGGGGGAGGGCAGGAGATTTATTGAAGATTCTCCCCTTAAGGGGTGTAATCTGCCCTTGGGAGAACACCCCTCCAACTCCCCTCAAGGGGAGAGTATCTAATACCGTAAAAAAAACCTCCCCAACTCCCTTCAAAGGGGGACTTCTCTTCAATATTTTAAATCCAACAACCAACAACCAACAACCAACAACCAAATTTACCTTCCTTTGCCAATATTCACCTGCACCCCAACCGACGGAATAAAAGTAAAGCCTTTTAGTTCGGTGGTTTTGTCGGCCAGCAGCTGGTACTTGCCGTAGTTCTGGTAGTAAATAGCCAGGGCCGGTAAAAAGTACACGTATTTGTACCCGATCTTCGCGTTGGCAAAAATGCCCAGGGCGCCATAGCTGCTTTTCTGCGACACGGCTTTAACCGGTACGTAATCCTGGCGGTCTATCTGCTGCTGAAAGAAATTGGTAGGGTCGAAGGTGTAATCTATAAAGGTGCGCGAATAAGCAACCCCGTAGGAAATATTGCCAAGTTCCTCTTCCGTACCGAAAGACGTACTGAAAACCAGCGGAATTAAAATATCAGTGCGGCTGGCTTCAAATTTCAAAAGGTCTTCCACATCCTGCCACAAAACTTTTTTGGGTAACGCCGATTTTTTGCGGGAATACTGGAACCCGATGCTGCCGTACGTGCCCGGCGCTCCAGGATTTTTAATGGTACCGGTAGACCCCATAAACTGGAACATGCCATCGAAAACGTGTGTGCCGAACGCATATTTATAACCCAGGTCTACGCGTTCTATTACACCGTACCGTACGTAAAAATCGAAACTTGGCGTTGCCGGGTCTAAACTATACGCCAGGGCCGCTTTGGCCAGGCCGTTTACCTGATCCGTTATGTAAACCGAATCGGTATTCTTTAAACTTTTAGTCAGGTCGGCGGTGGCATCGGTTAAAGCGCCCAGGGGCTGGGTGGCAGCGTTAAAGGAATAATCGGCGCCAACCTTAAATTCGCCCTTCGGCGTAACCTTCCCGGAGTGAATTACAGACCGGGGGGCCGAACAACCGGTAATAAAAAGTAAGACAGCAACAAAAACGGCTAACAGGTTAATTCGGAAGAAAACCATAAATAAGGCTGATTTTTAAATAAATAGAAGGAATGCAGTTGGGTTTGCAAATATAGTTCCAACCTTCGGAAGCAAACTGAAAAAATGCGGGTTGCGTTGCGCTAATTTTAAAACTTATTGATAACGAAGCATTTATTGGGAAAATGAAAGGACCGGTTATCTGAAACCAGCCACATTCCGTATCTTTAGCCAGGATGAAACGATTCTTACTTTTTGCATTATTTTCGCTGATTTTTTACGAAGGGGCTGAAGCCCAGGTAAAAGTTACGCCCTTTCAACTGCCGGTTACCGAAGGCGCCAATAAATTGCGGTTACCATGGGCCGGCGGCTTACAAGCCCCTCAATTCAGCCGCCTGGATCTAAACAACGACGGCATTTTAGACCTCATCGTTTTCGACCGCTACGATTACCGCCTGCTGCCTTTTTTAAACAACGGCCAGGCCTCCGATACCGCTTATACGTTTGCCCCCGAATATGCCCCCTTTTTTCCGCAGGATCTGCAGGAATGGGTGCTGCTGGAAGATTATAACTGCGACGGCAAGCCCGATATTTTTACTGCCGGTCCCTTCGATGAAGTGCGGGTTTACAAAAACGTAAGCACCAGTACCCAGCTTGGGTTTCAATTGGTAAAGAACAGGTTACGGGCTACCAATGCGCAAATTGCCATTCCCAGCTCCGATATTCCGGCTCTGGTAGATGTAGATAACGATGGCGACCTGGATATTCTGGCTTTTCCTTCCGGCTCCGATTTTGTTTCTTATTTTCGGAACATGCGGGTAGAGAATGGCCAGGCCTGCAGTGCCGATACGCTGCATTTTGTGCGCGAAACCAGTTGCTGGGGCCGCTTCGAAGAGAATTTTTTTACCAGCAGCATTACCCTTAACCGTTCCTGCGGCGGCATGCGCCAGGCAAATCCCAACGGCAAAACCCAACTGCACGCCGGCTCCACCCTCCTGGCTTTCGATGCCGATAACGACGGCGACAAAGACGTGGTGATCGGCGATATTTCGGGTACTAATTTAACCTTTCTGCAGAATGGCGGCACGGTTGCATTGGCTAATATGACTTCCCAAACCACTACCTGGCCGCCCACCAATCCGCTGAATTTATACGTTTTCCCGGCTGCTTTTTACCTGGATGTAAATAACGATGGCGTAAAAGACCTGATAGTTGCGCCTAATAACGGCGGCGACGGCGGCAGCAAAAATTTCGAACAGGTTTATTATTACCGCAACTCAGGCACCAACACCAACCCGAATTTCAGTTTTCAGAAAAACGATTTCTTAAATGGCGAAATGATTGAAGTAGGAGCTTCGGCCGCGCCCGCTTTTGTAGACTACGACCGCGACGGCGACCTGGATCTGGTAATTGGCAACGATAATTACCAGATCACTGCCTTAAACGCCAAAGCCCAGCTGGCCCTTTACCAGAATGTTGGTACCGCCGCGGCACCCCGATACAATCTTATTACCCGCGATTACCTGAGCCTCAGTACCCGTAACCTCATAAGCGTTACCCCAACCTTCGGCGATCTGGACGGCGACGGCGACATGGATCTGCTTTTCGGCGAATCGCAGGGCTTTGTGTTTTATTTCCGGAACGATGCCACTCCAGGGCAGACGGCAAACTATACCTTTGTAACCGGCAATTACCTGAACCAGAGCGTAGGCGCTAACAGCGCCCCTTTTCTGATCGATATAGACCGCGACGGCGACCTGGATCTGGTAGTAGGCGAACGCAACGGCAACCTGAATTTTTTCCGCAATAACGGTACCGCTGCCACGGCAAATTTCAGCCTGGTAACCACCACTTTCGGCAATGTAACGGTACGAAACCCGAATTTGGGCGCCGGCTATTCTGCTCCGGCTCTGGCCGATCTGAACCAGAATAACCTTTACGATCTGGTGATCGGCGACCTGGACGGGAAGATCCATTATTATCCCGATGTTGAAAATAACTTATCCGGCACATTTACCCAATCCGTTATCCGGCTGCAAAACCAGCTTACCAATACCGCCGATACGCTGAAACCCGGCCGCCGCGCCATTCCAGCCATTGCCAATCTTACCCCCGATAACCTGCCGGATCTGGTTACCGGTTTGGGCCGGGGCGGCCTGCAGCTTTTCCGGAACGATGGCTTGCTGAGCGGAATTGCCAAAGCAAAAGCGGAAGCAGAAAACGTAACGGTTTATCCTAATCCCTTTAATGAGGAGGTCCGGCTGAAATTTGCGCCCGGTGGTGCCGCAACTATTGAAATAACCGATCTGGTAGGCCGTAGCTGTTATCAGACAACAGTTTCCGCCCGGAGTACGGAAGCCCGTCTTTCGTTAGCCCAACTGCCGGCCGGTATGTATCTGGTTACTTTTAAAAGAACAAACGGCGAAACATCTACAAGAAAAATCCTGAAAATAAACAGGGGAGAATAGCAAGTTCAGGATTATTACGCTAATTTTGCTGCGAATTTTAAAAGCTGAGTAACTGGCTTTTAGCGAAAATAGCGTTTTTAAACTATTTGAGCATAACGCGTGTTACCCGGCCATAGAATCAGACAGCCTGAGCTTCGGCTTAACCACTATACCTAACAATCTTAATAAGAATTTTTAAACCGGGAATACCATGAGCGAGGAAAAATTACGCTATTCACGTGAAGAACTGATCGAGTTTGAGGACCTGATTACCGAGAAATTGAATAATGCCAAAAAGGAAGTTGCCTTCATTAAAGAAACCCTGAGCCGTCGTAACGATTCCGGAACCGATAATACTGCTTCTTCTTCTAAATTACTGGAAGATGGCGCCGATACTGCCGAAAAAGAAAGCTTAAACCAATTAGCCAGCCGCCAGCTGAAATTTATCCAGCAGTTAGAAAATGCCTTGATCCGCATTAAGAATGGAACCTACGGCGTTTGCATTGGCACCGGTAAACTGATCCCGAAAGAGCGTTTGCGGGCCGTACCCCACACCCAGCACTCTATTGAAGCTAAAAACCAGCGCGTAGATTAGTATTTTCGATTGTTCGTTGTTCGGATTTTAAAATCTACTTACTTATTAATCGTTTCATAAACTAAAAACTTTTTAAGTTGGTTTATGAAACGATTAATCGCTTTAAAGGCTTTATAGCAAATAAGTAGATTTTAAAATCCGAACAACGAACAACCAACAACCAACAACGATGCTGAACCCTTTAGTTTCCCATATCCAGGCCCTCGTTTTTTGCGCCCAGGCTCCCGTGGCAATAGAAGAAATGCAGAAATGTCTTTCCGAAGCGTTGCAGGTGGAAGTTACCGTAAGCGATGTGTTGGAGGCCATTGAAGAAATTCACCAGCTGTTTGCCTCCGAAGCGTTCGCGTTTCAGATCTACGCCATTGGCGGCGGTTACCAGTTCTTAACCAAACCCGATTTCCAGGAAACCCTGGCCTTATTCCTGAAGCAAAAATCGAAACGTAAACTTTCGGCTTCGGCTCTGGAAACATTAGCGATTGTGGCTTATAAACAGCCCGTTACCCGTACGCAGCTGGAGCAGATCCGCGGGGTAAGCTGCGATTATGCCTTACACAAACTGTTGGAAAAAGAGCTGGTAGAAATAAAAGGCAAAGCCGAAACTATTGGCCGGCCGGTTTTGTACTGCACTACACAGAAGTTTATGGAGTACTTTGGTATTAACCACCTCCGCGACCTCCCGCAATTAAAAGATTTCGCTTTGGAAGAAAACACCATCGGCGAAATTTCCGAAAACTAGAATTACAATTATTTTTTATAGATAGATCCAGTAGCGATACTGCATCACCAAACCAATTTAGATGGCATATTCCAATTCAAGAGGCGGCGAGAAACCTTCCCGCCGTTCAACCGGTTCGGACCGCAACAGTGGCGGCGAAGGCAAAAAGATCTTCAACCGCAACGACAAAGGCCGTTCCGCCGATAGCCGCTCCGGCGACCGCAAACCTTACGGCGATGCAGCCAAAGGTGGTTACGCCGGCAAGCCGCGCACCGACCGTCCGTACAATTCTGACCGTTCTGGTTCAGACCGCCCTTACAACAAGGAGCGCGGCGCATCATCAGATCGTCCGTACAGCAAAGACCGTTCTTATGGCGACAAACCATTCAATAAAGATCGTTCGTACGGCGACAAACCTTACAATAAAGACCGTAACTCCGGCGGCGACCGCTCTTACAGCAAAGACCGTTCTTACGGAGATAAGCCTTTCAATAAAGATCGCTCTTATGGCGATAAACCATATAATAAAGACCGCAATTCAGGTTCAGACCGTCCTTACAGCCCGCGGGCGAGCCGTCCGGAAGGTGGCGACCGCGAAGCACGTCCTTCCAGACCAACTACTTTCCGCAAACCAACCGACGATCGCCCTTGGGTAGCCCGTGCGGAACGTTCCGGCAAAGGTTCGGTACCAAGAGGCGCTTACGGCGAACGTAACCGCAGCTTCAAGCCGGAAAAAGAAGAGTACCGCGCCCGCAAAGAAGAAAATGCTTCTTTTGAGCCAACCCGCGATGCCGATGGTTTCGCGCCGCGCGAAGAAAAAAGAACTTATTCTGAACGCCCAAGCAACCGTACGTTCAACAACGACCGCGAAGAACGTGGTGGTGATCGTCCGGCCCGTTCTTTTGATGGCGAACGCAAACCGTACGCTAAAAAAGGCTATGGTTCTGACGATAAAAAGTCGTTTGGTGGTGAAAGAGGCGGTTATTCTAAAGATAGAAGCTTCAACAAAGAAGATCGTGGTTCCGAAGGCCGTTTCACCAAAGGAATGCGCGCTTCCCGCGAAAGCCAAGGCCCAAGAAATGGCGAAACCCACGCTCCGCGTAAATCTGATTCATCGCGTTCTACCGATCGTCCGGCTGCCCGTGGCGAAGGCCGTTCTTACGACGCTTACAAAGCTGCCGGCGAAAAACGTAGTTTCCGCGAAGATCGCCCAAGCCGTGATGACCGCCCAACCAGAGGCGATCGTCCGGCGCGCGAAGAACGTACCGGCCGCCCAGATCGTTTTGCCGATCGTCAGAAACGCAGCAACGAAGAAGTTGGTGAAGCACCAAACTATAGTGGCTTAAAACGCTATTCTGCCCGCGATAAAAACCGTTCGGAAGATCTTTCCGCCGATGGCCAGTTACGCTTAAACCGTTACATTGCCAACGCAGGTATCTGTTCGCGCCGCGAAGCCGATGAGTTAATTGCTGCCGGTGAAATCAAGGTAAATGGCGAAGTAGTAACCGAACTGGGCTACAAAGTACAACCAACGGACAGCGTTCAATACGGAAAAAAAAACTTAAGTCGTGAAAAACTGGTTTACGTTCTCCTGAACAAACCGAAGGACTTTATAACCACCACGGAAGATCCGGAAGGCCGCAAAACGGTGATGGACTTAGTGGCTAACGCTTCGAAAGAACGGATTTTCCCGGTTGGCCGCTTAGACAGAAACACTACTGGTTTATTGCTTTTCACGAACGATGGCGAACTGGCGCAGAAATTAACGCACCCAAGCCACAAAAATTCGAAGATCTACCAGGTTGAGTTAGACAAGCCGCTTACCAAAGACCATTTCGAACAAATTCAGGCTGGTCTGGAACTGGAAGACGGTAAAGCAATTGTAGATGATCTGGCCTTAATTGGCAATACGAACAAGTTTGTGGGCATCGAAATTCACATTGGCCGTAACCGCATAGTGCGTCGGATCTTCGAAAGCTTAGGTTACGAAGTAGTAACCCTGGACCGCGTGCAATACGCCGGTTTAACCAAGAAAGACCTGCCCCGCGGCAACTGGCGTTTCCTGAACGAAAAAGAAGTTATCCGCTTAAAATTCTTCTTATAGAAAATTGAAAAATCCGGCAATTGAAAAGTTGCCGGATTTTTTTGGTTTGAAAACAATAGTGTTTTCGGCCTGGAAACTCATTGGTAAAACCGCTTTTCCGGATATATTTATCCGGAAATAACCTGTAGCGGATTTATCAATCCGCGTTACCGGAAATTTGAAACCCGCGGGTCAATAGACCCGCCACAGTTTGCTTTCGGATTTATAAATCCAAAAGAGCGGATAGGGGGAGGACTTTTCAGATAATGCTTTTTGAATTAAATAAATGAAACAGGTATTTCAAATAAATAGGAAGTATCAAATTAGGTCCATTTCAAACGGATTGTTAATTCTGCTTGGGATTCCTGTTGGCTTGGCAGTAGCATTTTTTTTAGGATATACTGATCAAATTCTTGACCCTATTATGGTTAATGTTTTTCTAATTGCTTACCTGATATTATTTCTTCCAGCATTTATCCTTCATATCAGTTATTATTTTGAAAACAGGAAGACCAGGCTTGAGATTAATGCCGATATTAACTCATTTACTATTCAAAACGATAAAGGCGAAATCCTGCTCAATTCGGAAAATGTAGAGGAAGTAATTCAGGTTATTTACAGTGATTATAGGCATCCCAAAAGCCAACAAAACTGGCAGCCTATGGCTTGGAGGAACTATGGTTATTTGAAAGTTATTTCAAAAGATGATAAAGTTTTTTTGTTGACATCTTTAATGCTTGATCCTTTAAATCCTCCTATAAAACCCTCAAAGACAGAGTTTAGCTTTATTCCATTTTTAGATAAAAGTATTGAAAAAGAATTGACTCAGAAAGAAATAGCTAACCTGCAACGGCTGAAAATAGAAGCGTACAAAGAGAAGTTTCAATATTTATCTGAAGAAGAACTTCAAAGTAAGCAAGTAATTAATGGCTTTGTGAAAGAAGCAGTTATTGCTGCTGAAGAAATCCTGAAAGAGCGAAATACTGTTTTCAATAAAGTTTAAAAACGTTATCCTTTCCACCTAAAAACCCAATGCGCAACTTAATTCTAGATTTCGGCAACACCCAGCTCAAATACGGAGTCTTTGAAGAAAACCGGTTAAAGCAGCAGGGCGTTTTAGCTGATCTGGACGAATTAGAAAAACTGGTTGCGGAACAGAAGCCGGAAAATCTTGCCATTTCATCGGTAAGCTTGCCGGCGGAAGAAGTATTGAAAACGGTAGCAATTCCGGGTAAAAAAGTGGTGCTCACGCACGAAACCAAACTGCCGATCACGAATTTATACGAAACCCCGGAAACGCTGGGTAAAGACCGGTTAGCCGCCGTTTTAGGCGCTTTTTATTTATTCCCGAAAACCGATTGCCTGGTAATTGATGCCGGAACCTGCATAACCTACGATTTTCTGGATGCAGCCGGAAATTACCACGGCGGCTTAATTGTACCGGGTTTACGGATGAAATTTAAAGCGATGCATACGTTTACCAGCCGTTTGCCGTTTCTGGAACAGGATGTTTTTGTACCGCCGCTTTCGGGTAAGACCACGGCGCAGGCCATGCAGAGCGGCGTATATAACGGAACCTTGGCCGAAGCGCAGGGAATTCAGCAACAATACGCAAAAGAAAGTAAAAGCCTGGTAACCATAGTTTGCGGCGGCGACGCTGCTTTTTTTGAAACTAACTTAAAAGGACGCATCTTTGCAGTTCCGGAATTGGTTTTGCTGGGTTTGAATAGTTTATTAATTGATAATGCATAAGTTTTTTACCATATTTTTAGTCTCTGCCGGCCTGCTGGCAACCAATGCTGCTTCGGCCCAGGATTTCGGCAATTCGCCGTATTCGCGTTTGGGCATCGGCGAAATGAACAACACCAACGGCAGTATCCGGAGCTTCAGCATGGGTAATACCGGGGCATCGGCTCCCAATAGCAACCAGCTGAACCTGCAAAACCCGGCCCTGCTTTATTACAACAACACCGTAATTTTTGAACTGAGTGTTGCCAGCCAGCTAAAAACGTTAAAAGAGGCAGAAAAATCGCAGCGCGACGGTTCTACCACCCTGAATGCGATCAGCATGGGCTTCCCGATCTCTAAAAGATGGACTGCCGCCGTTGGCCTGCGGCCTTTCAGCACGGTGCAATACGAAGCTACCTCATCGCAAAGCGTTGCCGGCGACCCCAATACTACGGCGCTGGTAAAATACAGCGGCGAAGGAACTTTGTCTGAAGTGCATTTCGGGCATGGGGTTAAAATTGCCAAAGACCTTACCCTGGGGGCTTCGGGGTCATTTGTTTTCGGAACCATCGACAATTATTTCGTTTCCAAGCTGGATGGACCTGCCTTTCAGGAACTGGTGATCATAAAAGAAACTACCCACAACGGTTTTCTCTTTAAATCCGGGGCCAGCTACCGCCACAAAATCGGCACCAAATACCAGTTGGGCGTTGGCGGGGTTTACAATTTTGCCTCTAAACTTAACGCCGACCAGCGCTTTATGACCGAACGCCGGACCTCAACGGGCTTATTTGGTACGCGCGGCGATAGTACCATAGATCAGAAAGTAAGTTTGCCTTCCGGCTTTCAGCTGGGCGTGAGTTTAGATAACAGCACTAACTGGAGCCTGAATGCCGACGTAGAAACCAAAAACTGGGCTAATTTCCGTAGCATTGAGGGCAAACAGGAATTTGTAGATGCCATGCGGGTTGGCCTGGGCGGCGAATACGTACCGGAACCCGCCTCTCCCCGATATTTCCGCCGGGTGGCTTACCGGGCCGGATTATCTACCGGTAAAACGCAATACCAGATCGGCGGCCAGCAATTAAACGAAACGGCCGTAACCTGGGGCTTTACTTTTCCTTTAGGTCGGGCGTTGGTTACCGAAAGTTATTACCTGAACCTGGGTTTTGCATTGGGTAAACGGGGCACTACGGAGAATAAGCTGGTACAGGAAAACTTTATCCGGATACAGGGCGGTTTATCTTTGAACAACCGCTGGTTCGTGAAACGGCAGTTAGATTAATTTACCAAAAAGTAATTTATTAGCCGGTAGCAGCCAGGGAACCCCGAATAAGCTTCTCCGGATCTCCGAATATTAATTTGGTACGATGCAAAAACGTTTACCGGTAACAAATTGGCAGGTTAATTTAAAGGTTCTTGGCCTGTTTTTACTGGTTAGCGTTTTTGCCTGCAACAGAGTTACTAAAGATCCCGATAAGCAGCCCAAGTACAAAGGTCCGATCATGGAAACCACCAATGTACACACCCTTTATTCCGATTCGGCCCGCATAAAAATAAAACTGAACGCGCCGGTGCAGCAGCAATTCGAAAACGGCGACGGAATATATCCCAAAGGCATTGATCTGACGTTTTTAGATGAAACCGGCCGCATCACGTCTACGCTTCGGGCCAATTACGGGCGTTACGACAAACAAACCGATGCCTACCTGGCCCGCGGAAATGTGGTGGTAAAGAACGTTTCGAAAAACGAAACCATGGAAACCGAAGAGCTGCGCTGGGCCAAACAAAAGCAAAAGATCACCACCGATAAATTCGTAAAGATCCGCACCGCCGATGAGATCCTGACCGGCCACGGCCTGGAAGCCAACCAGGATTTTTCGCGCTACCGCATCTTAAAGCCATCGGGTATTTTCTCGGTAAAACAGTAAGCTGATTTGAAGATTTGAGAATGTTTGGTCTGTCATCCTGAGCGATAGCGAAGGAACTTGTCGGCTGACCGCAGAAAGCTTAACTACAAACTAAAAATGTTAATGCGATTTGTGTACAGTAATTTAATGGTACTTACCCGGAAAACTGGCAAACGCTATAGTTTTGCCCTAAAAAACTGCCGAACACCGAATAACGACCAACAAAAAAAACCGGAATTCTAAAATGAGTAACAGACCACGGCACCGGGCATCGGGCACAAAAAAAACGGTAGTAAATTCTCCCGAAAAACCCGGAATACCCAAAACTCCAGCAACCAGCAACCAACAACCGGCAACCAAACCTACGTCGCTTAAAAAGACTTTATATTTATCGTTAGCAATTGTATCTTTGATAATTGGTATTCACCGCACCTATATCGATTCGCAGACTGAATCTATTTCGGTGGCAGTTGGGTATAACTACTGGATTTTCATGATTACCATTGCTTTTCTGTTATTGCTCCGGTACGAACGGAAAAAAAACCAGGCGTAACCTGCTTTATCCCTTATGAACGACCCCGGTCCCATTTTGCTTTTAATTGCGTTTCTGCTGCTGATCGGTTTTTATACCACCGCCGAAATTGCCTACCTCCGACCGGCAAAGTTTTCTTTCGACTTCGATATTGGCTCCAAAAAAACCAAATGGTCTGAGCAGCTCACCGAATGGCTGCTTGGCCACCGTTTACGGGTAGCTGCCATTTGCCTGGTAGGCCGCTTAATTGGCCTGGTAGGAATAGGAGTAGTGCTGGCCTCCTGGCTCTATTACCGGCTGCTTCCCGGCTTCAGCCTTACTTCTTTCGGGTACGCCGGTTTAGCCATCGTGATCATCGCGTCGCTGATCTTTATTTTCCGCTGGTCGGTACCCAAACTTTTTATCGGAATATTCGGGCACCGGCTGCTCACGGCTTTTTCCATTCCGCTTACTGTTTCTTATTACCTGTTTTATCCCTTGGTTCAATTTGTAACGGGCTTCAACCGCTTTGTAACGGGCCGGATAGCCCGGGTAAACTACACCAAAGAACGGCCGGCCTTTGCCGTAACCAACCTGGAAGAACACATGCGCCGCACCGCCGAAGCCAACCAGACCGAAGATATTCCGGAAATAGATACCCGCATTTTAGAGAATGCCCTGGAGTTTAAAACCGTAAAAGTGCGCGAATGCATGGTGCCCCGAACGGAGATAGAAGCCATCGAATTTTCCAATACCATTGAGAACCTCCGCAGCGCTTTTATAGAAACCGGCCATTCCAAGATCCTGATCTACAAAGAAACCATCGATAATATTATTGGCTATTGCCACCAATTGTCGCTTTTCCGCAAGCCCGCCACCATAGAAGAAATCCTGACGCCGGTAACCGTAATTCCGGAAAACATGCTGGCCAACGAACTGCTGGTAAAATTTATTTCCGACCATAGAAGTATGGCATTGGTAGTAGATGAATTTGGCGGCACCAGCGGCATTGTAACCGTAGAAGATATTATTGAAGAGATCTTTGGCGAAATTCAGGACGAATACGATGCGAATGACCTGGTAGAGCAGGTTTTACCGGAACCAAACACTTACCTTTTCAGCGCCCGCCACGAAATAGATTACCTGAACGAAAAATACGATTTCCAGATTCCGTACGGCGATTACGAAACCCTGGGCGGCTTTATTTTATCGGCTAACGAAGATATTCCTGTTGCCGGCGACATTATCCAGGTGCCGCCTTTTACCATAACCGTGCTCACCATGGACGAAAACCGCATAAACACCGTGCAGTTTACCATGCACCCGGAGCAAACCGAAGCCTGATTTTTTGTTAAAGACCCTACCTAATTGGCCGGAAGTTTTGAACTTACCGGATATTCTCATTATTTTGCAAGTCCTTATTACAATTTAAATTTTAAATGGCAATTATTAACAAAATCAGAGAGAAGTCTGGCTGGGCAGTAGGTGCCATTGCCTTGGGCTTACTTATTTTCATGGTATTAGGCGATCTGCTTGGTCCCAATTCCCGTTTATTTGGTCGCGGTAACACCATTGTTGGCGAAATAGCCGGCGAAGAGATCACCATTCAGGAATTCGACGAAACCCTGGAAGGCATTAAACGCAATTACGTAGCCCAGAACGGCAAACAACCCGGCGAAAACGAAATAGCTCCCATGCGCGAACAAGCCTGGAACCAGCTTATCTTTAAGGTGGCCTTTCAGAAAGAGTTCGACCGTATTGGTTTAGACGTTACCGAAGAAGAACTGGTAGACATGGTGCAGGGCAATAACATTCACCCGGCCATTCAGCAAAGCTTCGTAAATCCGGAAACCAAGCAGTTCGACCGGGCAGCCGTTATTGATTACCTGCAGAAGTTAGACAAAGCGCCGGCAGAGCAACAAGCCGCCTGGGCGCAGTTTGAGCAGGGTTTAGGCCCGGACCGGATGCGCATTAAGTACGATAACCTGATCAAGAAATCTACTTATGTAACCACCCAGGAAGCCAAGAACTTTAACGCAGAGCAAAACTCCCAGGTCAGCATCAAATATTTGTTCGTACCGTACTTCACGCTTTCCGATTCTGCTTTTGCCGTAACCGACGATCAGCTGAAAGATTACCTGAACAAAAACAAAGACAAATACAAAGCCGAAGCAACCCGCAGCATTGAGTATGTAACCATTCCGGTTCGTCCTTCAGCGGAAGATGCTAAAATGGCCCAGGAAGACGTAAATTCTTTAGCCCAGCAATTCCGCACTTCCGGCAACGATTCCGCTTTTGTAGCTACTAATTCAGAAACTCCTTTCAATGGCGCTTACATGAATATTGGCGAATTACCGGAAAAACTGAAAGGTCAGAATTTAACGGAAGGTACCGTTTATGGTCCGTTTGAGGAAAATGGCGCTTACACCATGCACAAAGTTGTTGATGTAAAAGACGGCGGCACTGCTTCTGTTCGGGCCAGCCACATTTTATTCAAACCAGCTGCCGAAACCCCGGAAGGCAAAGAAGAAGCTAAAAAGAAAGCGCTGGGAGTTTTAAACCAGATAAAAGGCGGTGCTGACTTTGCCGCCATGGCCCGTCAGCATGGCTCCGACGGTACGGCTCCTCAGGGTGGCGATTTAGGCTGGTTCCGTCAGGGCAACATGGTTCCGGAATTCGATAAAGCCGTATTTGGCGCTTCCGGCCCGGGTCTGCTGCCTAACCTGGTAGAAACCAACTTTGGCTACCACATTGTAAAAGTTACCGAACCAAAAACTACCCGCAGCTATAAAATTGCTACCGTAACCCGCAACGTTTCTTCTTCTGACGATACCCGCGACCTGGCTTACCGCAAAGCGGATGAACTGGCCGGTACCAGCACATCGCCGGAAGAATTCAAAGCCAATATTGAAAAAGATAAGAGCTTGGTAAAAGCCGAAGCCAAAGGCATTACCACCAGCAGCCGCTTTGTGAACAACCTGCAAAATGCCCGCGAAATTGTACGTTGGGCGTTCCGCGAAGACACCAAAGTTGGTGCCGTATCGCCGGCTTTTGAAATAGACGACCAGTTTGTGGTAGCCGTACTTACCGGTAAAACCGAAAAAGGCGAAGTAAACGTTGAATCGCGCCGCGAAGAATTGACCGCCGCCGTTCGCAACGAATTAAAAGCAAAACAGATCGCTGAAAAGCTGAAAGCCGGCAACGGTACCTTAGAGCAGATCGCTCAGAAATATGGTGCGGAAGCGCAGGTTCGTAACGCCGATAACGTAAACTTTGCCAATGGTTCTATTGATGGGGTAGGCGTAGAGCCGATCGTAGTTGGTAAGATCTTCGGCTTAAAGCCAGGTAAGCGTACCGATGCCATTAATGGCCAGGCCGGCGTTATTATTGCCGAGCTGCAGAACGTTACCCCGGCAACAGCCCCAGCCGATTTAGCTTCGCTGAAAAAACAAATTGAATCCGGCCGTGCCGGTCGTATCGAAAATAACGTTTACGAAGCCATTAAAGCCAGCGCCGATATCAAAGATTCGCGCGTGAAGTTCTTCTAAGCTTTAAAACGCTATCCTTTTACCCTGAAAAAGCTGCTTCTAACCGGAGCAGCTTTTTTATTTTGGTTTCCGCCGTATAGTTTCAGGCGAATTTCCGTTATATTGATTAGCTGTTTACTTTAGATTATGCCTTAGTCTAAATAGAAAATATTATGAGTTTGTATATCCATTTTGTAATTTCTTTAGCCTTAGTTTTTTACATTGGCTATGAATTATTCAAAATAATTTCATCTAAAAAAGATAAGGCTTCATTAGTGGCAACAGTCATTGGTGGTTTTACAATAATCTTTGGTTTGTACCTTTGGCTTAAAAATGGATTAAGACTTGATTATGGAACGGACGATTATATTATCCAAACAAATGCAAAATTGCTATTTTATTTAGGGATAGGTAATATCATTGTTGGCACAATTTTCTGGGTATTTCTATATATAAAAATCTTTATTGATATAGCAAAAAAACCACTTCATAACCATACTTAAAAGTCAGCTTTCCACTCATTAGCTAAGTCGTTAGCTGAATCTTTTAACTTAAAAGCTATGAATACTAAAAACATGCGCTCACTTTTTCTCTATAAAATACTACCATTTTTCTTCCTGCTGTTTTTGAGCCTGCCCGTGCTGGCTCAGAAAAACCAGGACAATGAAAAACTGGCCCGCGAATATTTCCAGAAAGGCGATTTTGCCAAAGCCGAAATCATTTACGAAGCTTTAATAACCGACAATGCCCGTTTCGCGCAGGTGTACCCGGAATATTTAAAGACGCTTCTGGCCCTTAAAAAATACCGCGATGCCGAGAAACTGGTTAAAAAAGCCATTAAGAAAGTACCCCATAACCCGGAATATGAAATAGATCTGGGTGTGGTGTATACGGCAGCCGGCAATCCGGAAAACGGTAAAAAGCAATACGAAAAAATTATCAGTCAGCTAACGCTGCCAAAAGTGCGTACTACCGCCCTTACCTTTAGCCAGAAAGGTTTGCCTGAATACGCCGAAAGAGCTTATTTACAGGGCCGGAAACTGGAAAACAACCCGCTGGCTTACGTTGGGGAATTAATGCAGCACTACACCACGCACCATCAAACAGAAAAACTGATGGGCGAAGTGCTGACCCTGGTAGAAGTAAATCCCGGCCAGATCAGCTATGCCCAGAACATGCTGCAGAACAGCCTGAAAGACGAAAAGGAATTCGAAGCGCTGGAACGTACGCTTATTTCCCGTGTCCAGAAAAATCCGGATCAGCATACGCTTAGCGAACTTCTGTTGTGGGTTTACCTGCAGCGCAAAGATTTTTCCAGCGCCCTGATCCAGGCCCGCGCTCTGGATCGCCGGAACCGTGAGAACGGCGCCCGCATTTTTGAGATAGGTGCCATCAGTTTAAAGAACGGCGATTACGAAAACGCCATTGAAGCCTACGAATACATTACCCGCGAATACACCACCGGCACGTACTATGCTTCGGCCCGCCACCGCCTTTTAAATGCCCGCGAAGAACAGGTTAAAAACTCCTTCCCGGTTAACCAGGCCAACATCCGCGGACTTATTGCCGAATACCAGAAGTTCCTGACCGAATTTGGGAAGACCAGCCAGACGGTAGAAGCCATGAAAAATATGGCTATGCTGCACGCTTTTTACCTCGATGAAAAAGACAAAGCCATTAGCCTCCTGGAGGAAGTTATAAACACGCCCCGCGCCAATCCGGACTTAGTAGCCCAGGTAAAGATCAGCTTAGGCGATATTTATTTACTGAAAGGGGAACCCTGGGAAGCCACGCTGCTTTATTCGCAGGTAGAGAAATCGCATAAGGAAACCCCTACCGGCCACGAAGCAAAACTGCGCAACGCCCGCCTGAATTATTACAAAGGCGACTTTGAACTGGCGCAGGCGCATCTGGATATCCTGAAAATGGCAACCAGCCGCGAAATTGCCAACGATGCCATGGAATTAAGCCTCCTCATTACCGATAATACCGGCCTGGACACCACCACTGCCGCCATGCAGGATTACGCCGCCGCCGATCTGCTTATCTTTCAGAACAAATTCAACGAAGCGAATCAGAAGCTGGATTTTATGCTGAAAAAATACCCGAACCACAGCCTGACCGATGAGATCTTTTTCCTGAAAGCCAAAACCTTTCTGCGCCAGGGAAATTACTCCGACGCGCTTTTCAACCTGGCTAAAATTACCGCAAATTTCAAAGAAGATATTCTGGGCGACGATGCCTTATTCCTGACGGCAAAGATCACGGAAGAAAACCTGAAAGATGCCGAACAGGCGAAAAAACTCTACAACGATCTGCTGGTTCAATATCCGGGAAGTACCTACACCGTAGAAGCCCGCAAACGTTTCCGGAAACTTAGAGGCGATGCCGTTGTGAATTGACCCGCCTAAAATTAGAGGATTAAGGATTTAGGAGTGAGAATTGAGGATTATTTATTTAAGGAATTGTAGGGACAGGGCTTGACCTGTCCGCGCGCATTGCTGATTTTTAATTGCTTATTGTCTGAACTAGGATTTATAGGATTAGAAGATTATAGGATTTTTAATTGCTGATTGTTGATTAAACCCCGAACGCGCAGCGGAGTACGATCAACGAACGCTATGAAATACAAGCTAAATTTGCGCTTACGGCAGCAAATGTAGCCGTTTGCCATGCCACTGCAATTCTCTATCTATGCAATGCACTGTTACCTATGAAAAGCAGGACGTATCAGGGTGGGCTTTATGTCAAGCGCACTGTTTGAGCGGGGGACGCCTGCCCCGAAAGCCTTCGGGGAGTTTGCGTTTGCTCCCGAAAGCCTTCGGGACGTGCCGCTTGCTTTTTTTGGTTCTTTTTGTAGCAAGTGGAACATCCCAAAAGCCTTCGGGGACAAAAAGAACAAGAAAGTGAAATATGAAATAGAAATAAACTGGTAAAGGGATTAAGTTAGCTACGATAGAATGGTAGCATTAATAGCTTGCATATTCTGGAATGCGGCTTTATAAGTTCCCTCGGCTATCGCTCGGGATGACCCAATAAAACGGGATGACGCAATAAAAAACGGTACCGCTTATAGCTAAAAAACTGCTACCCGCCAACAAGGACCTTCGCTTTCGCTCAGGAAGACAAAAAAAGCGCTACCGCTTTTACGATAAAAACTCCCGACTCTACCCGAAAAAAACGATCAGAATAAAAAGAAAAAGGAAAAACGCCAGGTACATCAGCAGATCGGGAGTAGCATAATCCTTATACTTATTAAAAAATTCTTTCAGCCAGTTCACATCAAATTCCGCTTAGTTATCAATCAAAATTAAGCATTTTAACCTGAACCTGAACTAACTTGCTAAACCGCTTGTCCGTTTCCGAAAGTATTTCCTTATTTTTGTAATCTTATTGCAAACACAAATTACCGGAAGGATGGAGAAAAGATGGGTTTATAAAGCGGCGCCGGCCCCTGATAAAGTAAAATCACTGGCAGAAAGCCTTTCAATCCAGGAAACCCTGGCTACCATTCTCTGCCAGCGCGATATCTGCACCTTCGACGAAGCAAAAGCCTACTTCCGGCCGGCTTTAGAAGACCTTCATGATCCGTTCCTGATGAAGGACATGCATCTGGCCGTAAACCGGCTAAACGATGCCCTGCACAAAAATGAGAAGATCCTGATCTACGGCGATTATGACGTGGATGGCACCACCTCCGTGGCCATGGCTTTATGGCTACCTGCAACCCTACTTCAAAGGCAACATCGATTATTACATTCCGGACCGCTACAAAGAAGGTTATGGCATTTCTACCGCCGGCATCGATTGGGCTTCCGAAAATGGATTTAACTTAATAATCAGCCTGGATTGCGGTATTAAATCGAACGAAAAAGTAGCCTACGCGTCGGAAAAAGGCATCGATTTTATTATCTGCGACCACCATTTACCCGATTACGAAGTTCCGGCCGCCGTTGCCGTTTTAGATCCGAAGCAAAGCGATTGCCCGTACCCGTACAAAGAACTTTCGGGTTGCGGCGTTGGCTTTAAACTGATGCAGGCCTTTTGCCTTCAGAACAGTTTCGATACCGATGAGCTTTATGCGTTGCTGGACCTGGTAGTAGTGAGCATTGCCGCCGATATTGTACCCATAACCGGCGAAAACCGCATTCTGGCTTACTATGGTTTGCGCTTACTTAATTCCGGCGCCCCGTTACGGCCGGGTTTGGCCGCTTTAAAAGAGCTGGCTGTGCTGAAAGAAGAAATGGATATTACCAGCATTGTATTCGGGTTTGCGCCGCGCATTAATGCCGCCGGCCGGATGGGCGATGCCAAACGTTCGGTAGCCATGCTGCTGGCTAAAACCAAAGAACAAGCGTTTGAAGAAGCCAAAAGCATAAACGAATCGAATGCCAACCGGCGGGTGCACGATACCAGCATTACCAAAGAAGCGCTGGAAATGATCGATCAGGATGACATTTTACGG
Organism: uncultured Cytophagales bacterium; assembly: GCA_963751205.1. GTDB lineage: Bacteria > Bacteroidota > Bacteroidia > Cytophagales > Hymenobacteraceae > Adhaeribacter_A. The sequence continues at coordinate 431,731 of CAVVTI010000002.1, forward strand.
AAATCGCAAATCGACGGTATTATTTAAAGATAGCTGGCATAAAGGCGTGGTAGGGATTGTGGCTTCGCGTTGCATTGACCGATATTACCGGCCTACCATTATTCTCACCGGCTCTTCCAACGATGGCATGGCTTCCGGTTCGGCGCGTTCGGTGCATGGCTTTGATGTGCACAGCGCCATTGTAGAATGTTCGCGATTTGCTGGAGCAATTTGGCGGCCATATGTACGCGGCCGGTTTAACCTTAAAAGTTGAGAATGTACCGGCTTTCCGGGAGCGATTTGAGGAAATTGTAGCCCGCACCATAACCGAAGAGCAGCAAACGCCGCAGGTTGAAATAGATGTGCCTTTAAAATTCACCGAAATAACCCAGCCTTTCTTCCGGATCTTAAACCAGATGCAGCCTTTCGGGCCGGGCAATATGGCCCCGGTTTTTGCCTCCGAATGCGTGTACGATACCGGTTCCTGCCGGGTGGTTGGCGATACCCATTTAAAACTACAGCTCACCCAGGACGGCTTTACAAAAATAGACGCCATTGCTTTCGGCATGGCCGATTATTACCCGAAAATTCTGAAAGGCATTCCGTTTGATGTGTGCTATTGCGTGGAACAAAACGTTTTCCGGGGAAATATTACTTTACAATTGCGCATCAAAGACATCAGATTCCCGCGCTGATCAAAGCACTTTTCAGGGCCAAAACCCTATCGTTTAGCGCAAAAAAAAGCGGACCGAAACAGTCCGCTTTTTTGTTCTATGAAGGAATTGATCGTAAGTATTAAGGCTGGATAAAAATATTACTCAGTAGGTTGTTGGTAAACGTATTGCTGGTAGCGGCATCGGCATTCAGATCGCCTTTGTTGCCGGAAACGAAAATCCCGTACCCGCCGCTGTTGCTGATCTCCGAATTCCGCACGACCAGGCTGGTAGCGCTGGTTCCGAAAAGGGAGATTGCCGCTTTGGCACCGCTCAGAATAGCTTTTCCGCCGGCATGTTGAATGTTAACGTTTTCTATTACGTTCAGCGCACTGCGGGTATAAACCACCAGGCCATTCCAGGAACCGGTAGCTTTTACCACCCCGGTAAAGGTTATTTTTTTTGCAGCCGTACCCACGGCGTTGATGTACCCGTTATTTTCAATATTGAACATTTTGTCTTCGGCAACTTCTATGGTGGTGCCGGGCTTTAATTTCCAGCCGGTGCGGATGGCCAGGGTGCCTAAAATGCGGTAAGGCGTGCCATCGGTAAAGGCCGGCCACACTTCTTCGGTGGTGCCGTTAAGCTGGGAGCCTCTCACTTCAATTACGTTGCGGCCATTATTGCTGAAAACAGAAGCTTCATCTAATTTAGAGGCATGGTTTGCCGAAATGTTAAGGGGCGCTTCGTGGTTGTTGTTGAAGTTGTTACCGGCAAAATTTACCACGATGCCACCATCCCGCAGGTACATGCCAAAACCGCCGCTTTGCGCTATAGTGGTATTCAGAACCGAAAACCGGGCTTGTTCGAAAACCGCTATGGCCGCTTTGGTGGCATCCAGCATGGGTTTGCTGCCGGCATGTAAAATTTCAGTGTGGGTAAAAGTGTTGGCACTGGCATTAGAATACACCATTATTCCCGACCAAAACCCTTTCTGCGCCGTTTTGCCAATGAACCGGATCTTTTTATCTGTAGTAGCAATAGCGGAAATTATGCCGCCGCTATTAATATCGAGCCGGGTATCTTCGGCAAAGCCAATTACTACGCCCGGTTTAATGGTAAGTTCCGCCGAAACGGCAATGTTCTTATTAACAAAATAATCGATAACGGTTGGGTCGGTGTTGCGGTCTTCTAAAGTGGTGGCGGTGCGGATATGGTCCAGCTCCAGGCCAGGGTTGGTTATGATGGGCTCCTGGGCAACTGGTGCCGGCTGCGGCTGGGGCTTCGGATTATTGTCGTCGCTGTCGCAGGCGGTAAACAGGATAGCTGCTGGTAAGCAAAGCAATAGTACGTTTTTGAAAGATAACATAGTTTTATTTTAGGTTGATAAAAGATTGGTTTCGGTTTAAAAAAGCACAAAGCAGCCGCCACCTGAATCGCTTAGGATTCAAATTCAGCAGTAATATCCGGAAAAGGGAAGGGGCTGCGGTTTGCTGTGGCTACAATAAAAACCAAGCCCGGAGCTGGGCCTGGTTTTTATGAGCTTACTAATTCAGATTAAAGTTTAACAGGTTTTAGGAGTTTTTTAGGCTGAAAGCCTACTGTTTGGCAAACCGAAGCGTTTGGCTGTTTTTGCTGGTTTGCAGGGTGGCCGTGTACATGCCAGCTTTCAGACCGGAGGTATTAACCGGAATGGTGTTGGCACCAGTCTGTAACATTCCCAATGGGTAATTTTTAATTTCTTTGCCGGTCAGGTCACGGATGATCAGGGTGCCTTTTTCGGCGGAAGCGGCGTTTACCGTGATGGTAGCATTATCGGCAACCGGGTTCGGGTAAAGGTTGAACCGGGCCAGCGCCGGGGTTTCTTTTGGCGTGCCTAACAAGCTCATAAAGGCCAGGTTATCTACCATTACGTGGGTATTGCCTTCCTCCGGGAAGTACAGCATATAAACTATGGCGGTATCTGGATTAGCGGCGGTAGAATACATGATAGGAGCCGAAAAATTCATGAAGGTATTTGGGGAGGAATCCAGTTCGCCGTTACCATAACCGATCGTATCGCGGCTGGTGCCATTCCACTTGGTTAAAAACACAAACACCTGGCCGTAATCGTTCGGGTCGGTTACGGGGCCGGAAGTCCGGAAAGTTCCGGTAAGGGCGCCCGGGCGGGCGTTGGGGCCCAGGTTGATAGTTGCCATTACATCAGACCCGATGGAATCTGCGCTGGAAGAAAGTTTCAGGGCAAAACTGCCTGAACCAGCCACGGTAGATTTACCTACGTTCGGTTTGAAACCAAAGGAAGAAAGCATGTCAGAAACAAAGCCTAATTGCCAGTTTTGCGGCAGGTCATAAGTGTAGGGGCCGGTAAAACCGATGCCTACTTTGGTTTGCCAGGTTTCGAAGCCGGCATTGGGGATCTGTTGGGCAAAAGTTGCGTTGGCAAAAAACAAAGCTGCCAGCAGGGTAAATAATTTTTTCACAGTTTTAAGATTAGAATTGGTTAATAAATAGATTAGATAAAAAATTAAATTGATTTAAAGTATTCCGTTGAAAGTAGATTTGCTATTGCTGGATGTAACCGCCGGAAGTATTCAGGTTTGAGGCCGAAAGGGTTTGTACCAGTTGTCTGGCCGCCACCTGCCAGCTTACCGGTTGGCCCGGCAGATCTTCGCGCCGCACGTTGTTTTCTACCGCGTTCAATTCTTCTTCCGAAAATTCGTGGCTGATATTAACCACCTGCTCCAGGAAATGCGCTTTAGATGCAGCCGTAATCCCTTCGGCGCCTAACCGGAGTACTTTGCCTTCTTTGGTAACCAGCATGCCTTTCATAAAAAGCACATCTATGGGTTTGTTCGTAGCCACCCATTTCTGCGACATGGGTAACCAGTAATTGGTACCCATATCCAAACCGGCCTGCGGGGCTTTGCGGGTTTCGATCATCCGGTTAAGTTTTTTCATTTGCCCGTTCGGGTAAATATAGCCTTCGCCCAACTGCAGAATTAAGGCATAATCCAGGCCCTGTTTGGCCATGGCGGCTTTTAACTTTTCCATCCAGGCTTTGCTTCCGGCCTGCCCGCCAATTTTAAGGCAGTATTCCGGGCTGGATTTAGGGTCCGGGCAATCGGCCAGAATATAGTGCGGCCGCTCACCTTGCAGCACCGATCCTAAAAAAATATCCGGGGCATCGGTTAGTTTGTTGGTTTCTACGTTTACTTCCGCCAGTTTCAGGCTGTCGCGGGTAAAGCGGGTCATGGCTTGCAGCAACGGCTGGGTCCAGGCATCTTTAAAGGTCAGGTTGCGGGCGGCCCGGGCATCCAGCATTACCGGCACAAACCCGATCTTTGCATTTGCGGCCGGCGCCTGTTTTTTATTCAGGATACGGTAATACGGCGAGCTGAAAATCTCAAAAGAAAAAGAAGGCCGCAGGTCTAATCCTATGAAGCCGGAGCAAGCTAAGCTGCAACCTAAAAGCACGAAGGCAACTAATTTTTTCATGTTTGATAAAGGCTTAAATTTTTTCTATTTGAACCGGGACATTCCTGTTGGTTTCTGGTACTATGACATACTGGAATTAACCTACCCTTAGTCAGCCGGTAAATTTTTTTTAACTATTTTCTAGATGCTGGTATGGCCTGGGAGGTTGCTTCCGGAAAGAGAATTTTTTTGGAAAGGGAAAAATAGGTGGGTTTCGGTGGAATGGCGGCCGGAGTGGCCATAGGCTTTTTGTCTGAACCAGGATTCCTCAGATTAAAGGATTTCAGGATCTTTGTCTGGATCAGAAATGGAGGGTTCAACAAACCTGGAATCTTGGATTCAGGAGAAGGTTTAGATGGGAACTACCTAACCTTTTTTAAGGATAAAGGGCTTAACCCCAACCTGAAGCATGAGGCTGCTGCCAATTACCTTAAACGAACCGGTATTTTGTATTGCCACCACCGCGCTGGTACTTTGATACACTGTGCGGCTTTCAAAATTAACTTTTGCAGCTGGCGTAAGGTTGTATTGAAATAGAACGCCGATACTTACCAGGTCTTTAAAAATAGAATTTACGTTTATTCCGGCTTCTATGCCGCCCAGCCATTCTGGTTGGGTAACCACATCGGAGTAAGAAGAAACCATCCTGCCGGTTCCGGAAGCAACCGCCTGGCTTTTAAGAAATCGGGCTTCCGGATTAAAATTATAGCTGATAACCGGGCCTCCGAAAAAACGAATGGCCTTCGGCGCTTTCTCTGTGCTACCATTGCCAGCCGGTATTTCATGATCATACGCCAGGTGCAACGGAACTGCCAGCCGGTTAGATTTCAGATAGTAGATCAGGTTGTTGTTGAATTCAAGAAGCCTGTGTTCCTGAAAGTAAAAGAAATAATCTGTTTTTGAGATCCTGGCGCCGCTTTGTAACCCGAAGTTATTCTTAAAATGAATACCTGTATTAAAACCGCCACACAAACTAGCCGAAGACGCAACCAGCCCGGCCCCCATGACATTATAAGTTACCGGCTCTGCCAGCGACGTGGAATTCATTTGCATTACCAGATTGGTAATGTTGTTATTCACCCCAATATAAGGCATAATTTCTATCTGCTGCGCGAATAAACTATTCACCCTGATCAGGAAAAGAAGCACCAACGCTGTTTTTAAATGCATAGAAATCGCATGCCGCTTGAAGTAAAAAAAACTGGCGCCCCAAGCCGTAACAAAACGGGCCGGAACGCCAGGATATAACGCTGAAAACGTAAAATTATGCGGTTAAAGAACCTGTAAACTTAAGCCATGTTGTGGTAAACTGCCTGCACGTCGTCGTCTTCCTCAATTTTTTCTACCAGGTTTTCAATGTCTTCGGCTTGTTCATCGGTTAGTTCCGTCCGGGTATTGGGGATGCGCTGCAGTTCGGCAGAAGTTACCGGTAAACCTTTTTCTTCCAAAGCTTTCTGCATCGGCGCCAAAATCGGTAAAAGACAGTTTCGATGATAATTTCGCCTTCGTGCTCGTAAATATCTTCGGCGCCAAAATCGATCAGTTCCAGTTCCAGTTCTTCCAGATTCAAACCTTCGGCCGGTAACCGGAAAATGCCTTTGCGGGTAAAAATAAAATCCAGCGAACCGGTTTTACCTAAGCGCCGCCCGCCCGGGAGAAATAAACCCGGATGTTGGCAACGGTCCGGTTTAATATTATCGGTAGCGGTTTCTATTAAAATAGCAATGCCGTGCGGGCCGTAGCCTTCGTACACTATTTCTTCGTAATCTTTTTCTTCTTTGCTGATGCCCGTTTAATGGCGGCTTCTACCCGGTCTTTCGGCATGTTTACGCCTTTGGCATTCTGAATGGCCGTGCGTAAACGGGCGTTGGCATCCGGGCTCGGGCCGCCTTCTTTTACGGCTATTACAATTTCTTTACCTAAGCGCGAAAACGCTTTCGACATTTTATCCCAACGCTTAAACTTGCGGGCTTTTCTGAATTCAAATGCTCTTCCCATTTCTTATCGGTGCTCGATTTAGTCTGAAAGGTAAAATTAATTCTTTCCGTTTAAAAGTGTAATTTCTATTTGAGGTTTTTTCGGGCTTTTAATCAGAGAAAAAAGGAATTCTGTTGCTCAACCGCAAAATACCCTGACTTAGTAGGTGCGCTTTGTTTTAATTGCAAGAATAAAAGGTATATTGAACCTCCTTTAATTCCCAGCAAATGAAAGTTAGAAATATAGTTGCCTTTGTATTGATCTTATTGCCAAGTATTTTCCTGAGCTCTTGCGGCGGCGAAGATAAAAAAGATGATCCAGCACCAGCAGTGGTAGCAAAAAAATGCCTGCTTGCAGAAGTAAATCAGGATTCTACCTACTGGCAGAAAAATTACTTTGACGCGAACGACTTGCTAGTGAAATTTGATTGGAAATCTAATAATAGCTTATATACTACTAGTTACGTTTACAATTCACAAAACCAGGTTGTGGAGCAAACCCAAGCTCAAACCAATGGACCATCTTATTTTTATACTACCTACTCCTACAACACTTTTGGGCGCTGGCAACAAGTTCAAACCTATATTAAACAAAATAATACGTTGGTGCTACATAACACTCAATCGTACACATTTAGTCCATCAGGTCAATTACAAAGAAAAGATGTAGATAATAATTATACAGGCTCCCCAAGTACTTATACAACCTATTCTTTTAATAATAGCCAAGTGGTTGCTAATTCTTATTCGAACACAGGTGTATTATTTTTAACTGAAGAATTTGAGTTTGATAATAATAAAACTCCCTCTGCTGATGTTATTGCATCTACTTATGCAAATGAATTTTTTATCCCGCATAATGTAATTAAATACAATTGGAAGCATGTAAGCTTAGGTATTGATCCAACTAGGTCTTATTCTGCAGTAATGAAATTTAATGCTGATGGATATCCTACTGAAAGAGTGAAAACTTTTAGCGTTGGGAATGTTTCTACACAAACCTATATTTACAATTGCCGATAAAATATTCTCTTATTTACAAAAAAACGGTAGCATTTTCCCCTAAAAACTCAACCTATGAAACGCGTAATTGGCATTGGCGGCATTTTCTTTAAAGCGCAAAACCCGGAAACCCTGCGGGCCTGGTACCAGCAACATTTAGGCATCGATTCGGAAACCTGGGGTGCGGTCTTTAAATGGGAAACCATGGAAATTAAAGCGCAGGGCAAAGATTTTTACACCGCCTGGAGCCCTTTTGCGGAGAATACGACCTACTATGCGCCCAGCACCAAGCCGTTTATGGTAAACTACGTGGTAGCGGATCTGGTAGAATTGGTAAAAGCATTAAAAACCGAAGGCATTGAACTGGTAGGAGAGATGCAGGAAGAAGAATTCGGCAAATTTGCCTGGATCATGGACCCAGAAGGGAATAAAATAGAGCTTTGGGAACCGGCCTGATTAAATTTTACAGGTAATTCTTTTAAGCTGAAGCGGCTGCATTTATATTAGCTGCCATCTATAAATGGTGTCATCCTGAGCGCTAGCGAAGGAACTTATTGGCTGCCAGTAGAAAATTTACTACATGCCGCCAACAAGTTCCTTCGCTAGCGCTCAGGATGACAGGTGTATTATGTATTGCTTCAAGTTAGTTTTCCCTTAATCCAGGCGCTTTGAATAAAAGGAAACCGGCCAGCAGCCCTAATATACTTCCGGCTAAACCATACATGATCGGCTCGATTTCGGTTTCCAGGTAGAGCGTAAGCAGCCAGTAGCACATTCCGGATATCATGGAAAGAATAGCAGCTTTAGGCGAAACCGGCTTCCGTAGCATACCTGCTACCAGCGGAACGAAAAGCGAAACCAGACTCAAGGCCGAAGACGAACTTACCAGCTCAAAAATATTGCTTTTAAGGCTAGCCAAAATCAGCGAAACCGCCGAAACCAAAAGCACACAGATCCGCGACAACCGTAGTAATTGTTTGTCGGTAATCTGCCGGTAAAAAGGCTTCAGAATATTTTCGCTCAGAATTGCGGCGGGCGCTAAGGTAGCTCCGCTGGCCGTACTGACAATAGCGGAGATCAAAGCGCCAAAGAACAGCACCTGCACCACCGGCGATGCCGTTTCCATAATAAAATGCGGGAGCAATAGCTGCGGATCGCCGTTCAGAAATTCCGGGTAAAGCACGCGGGCGTAAAGCGTAAGCACCAGCGGAAGCATGGCCACCGTTAGATAAAGCAACCCCGCCGCATAAGAAGACCACACCGCCACCTTCTCACTTTGAGCCGAAATGACCCTTTGGAAAACGTCCTGCTGCGGAATAGACCCTAACCCGATGGTGATCCACATAGCCGCATAATTTAGCCAGCTGGTTACGCCCGTTTTTTCCGGGGAAAAGTTAAAAAAATCTGCCGGCAACGTCTCGGTTACCAGGGCAAACGGAAGTTTCTGCACCGTTAAATATGTCACGAAAACCAGCCCGAAAATGATCATGATGGTTTGCAGGAAATCCGTGATAGAAACCGACCACATGCCACCCAGAAACGTGTAAATAACCACCACCAGCGAACCAATAAAAATGCCTGTCAATAAGGAAATGCCGGAAATTAAATTCAGCATAATTCCCAGGGCTACCATCTGCGCCGCTACCCAGCCAAAGTAAGAGATCACCAGGAAAAAGGACGCGATCAGTTCGGTGGTGCGGTCGTAGCGGATGCGGTAAAAATCGCCGAAGGTAAGCAGGTTCATGCGGTACAGTTTCCGCGCAAAAAACAACCCGATCAGGATCAAACAAAGCGCTGCGCCAAATGGATCTTCGATTACGCCCAGCAAACCCTTTTCTGCGAATTCGGAGGAAGCGCCCAGCAGTGTTTCGGAACCAAACCAGGTAGCAAAAACGGTAGCCGTAGAAAGGTAAAAAGGGAGCTGCCGGCCAGCCAGTAAATAATCGGAAGTGTTCTTAACCCTTCGTGCCGCCCACACGCCAACCAGCACATTCAGCAACAAATAAAGCCCGATAAAAAAGAGGAGCATGCCTTCGGATTTTGAACCTTAAAAATACCGGTTTTCCTGAATAATGAAAACCAATTTCACGCTTAGCTACGGGAAGGATATCTGGCATAAATAATCCTTGGTTCCTCGAACGCGGAGCGGAGTACGATAAAACGAAGGCTATGAACTACAAGCTGAATTTGCGCTTACGGCAGCAAATTTAGCCGTTTGCCTAGCCACTGCCATTTACTATCTATGCAATGTTCAGTTAACTATGAAAAGCCGAAAGGGATCAGGGTGGGCCTTTTGTCAAACGCACTGTTTGAGCGGTCAGCGAGTTTGCGTTTGACTTGACTTTTTTGGTTCTTTTTGTGTCAAGACAAAAAGAACAAGAAAGTGAGCTATGAAATAAAACAACTGAATAAAGTAGATTAGCGGCTACGAAAGAATGGTAACCTTTGTAGCTGGAAAGCTGCTGTCCGCCAACAAGTTCCTTCGCTAACGCTCAGGATGACGCCATAATTTGTTAAAGCTATTGAGCCAGCACCAACCGTTGCGTTTCCGTAAATCCGTTCGTTTCCAGCCGTAATAAATAAACGCCGGCCGGCAATTTTTCCGAAGAGAATTCCAGCGTATGCCTGCCTTCCGGGTACAGTTTATTTTTGCTTAATTCCTGCACCAATCTTCCGTTTACATCCAGCAATTTCAAACTTACTTTTTCCGCTTTCGCCAGACTGAAACCAATGTTGGTTTTTGCTTTGGCCGGGTTTGGGAAGATCGGGTAAAGCTTGTTCGTAGGTTTAATAAACGACTTTGCCACCTCATCAGAAAGCACCAGGTTTTCGTCCCCGTTCATATACGGTACGTACTCCAGGTATACCAGAAACATTTCTTCGGTAGTGCTTTCGCCCCAGGTAACTTGTTGCGGCGGGCTGTTCGGGTTGCTGGGATTGTTCACCGTATTGTCGTAAGTACCAAAAACGTGGAGCACCGATCCAGCCGGGATTTTCACCAGGCTTGGGAAGCGGTAATTATTCTGCCAGTTAAAGTCCCAGTCGTTGATCTTGATAATTTTAATGGTGTCGCCGTTTGGTTTGATGGCAAAAATGCGCCAGCTTTTTCCCAGCAAATGCATGTGCGGCAGCACACTGATCAGGCTTACATTGGCCGGCACCAGTTGCACCGCATGGAACGTTTTTACCTGATTGGCCGGAATTACGAACGGCCCGTTTACCAATTGCGCCGGACTAACCGGAACGGTTTGCACATACCGGTTTACAGGACCCGGCGCGTAAAAAATATTGATGGAAGAAGAATCCTGCTCATTTACCGCCGATGGCCCATAGTGCATTTGAAGCAACAGTTTAGCGCCTTTATAAAGCTTCTTTCCTAGGCCCGGCGGATAATAACGCGGTGCATTGCCCGGCGTCCAGCCGCCCCAAACGGTTTCGGTAGGAGTGAAGCCGAAACCGCCGAATTGTTCGTAGCCATAACGCGGGTCCTGCGCATCTTTCACTACGGCCTGGTTGGTAGTATCCATGGCAATAATGGCGTGGTGCGAAATGCGTTTGTTGCCCGGCCGGAATTCTACCGCCGCCACGTTTTTATCGGTAGCCTCATTGGTTGGTAAAACAAAAACCTGGTACTGATCCTGGTTATTGCCGACGTGTGTAAATTTCTGAGCCATTTTAACCACCAGGTCCGGTGTGCCTAATTGGGAACCGGTCGGGAAGGTTGGCGTTGGCGGCGTTAGAGCCGGGTTGCCTTCCGGCGCGCCGTTATCGGCCCACTGCTGAATTAGCTGGATCTGCTGGTTCGTTAAAACGTTCTCATCCAGGAAATGGCGGAAGTTCGGATCGGGTTTCCAGGGCGGCATATAGCGGATGCCGGTTACATATTTGATCATGCCGGCGTAAGCAGCCGTCTGGGTATAATTGGTAAAAGGCATCGGCCCCACTTCGCCAGGCCGGTGGCAGGGCGTACATTTGGCATAAATGATCGGCGCAATATCCTGGCTGAAAGTTGGCGTTTGCGCCTGCACTTTTAAAGCCACGGAAAACGCTATGATTAAGAAGGTAAAAAGTCGTTTCATATAAAAAACGGTAAGATTTTACGGTAAAAAAGTAATGTAGCAGCCCACGGCAGAAGTTACAGATTTGGTAACCGGTTGCCCTTTTTTCAATTCGGTCAGGGCATTTTTAAGATCGTGTTCGCGGGCCACCGGTCTTCTTTTTCCAACCCGGAAATAAGAATCGTCGATGCGGCCCTGGTATACAATTGCTCCGGTGGTTTCATTTTTAATGATCGCTTCCGGGGTGATCATAGCTTTTAAATTTTTCGAAAGTTTCTGTCCCGGATCCGTTTCCAGCGCAAAAGGTAACTGGTATTTTGTTTTAAAGTCGGCAATAGTTTCGGCGGTAGATTCGGTATTTGGGAAAATGCCTTTGAACTGAAGATCTTCCGAAGCAAATTCCTTATGAAGCTCCTTTAGCGTAAGCGTATAAAACTGGCTGATCGGACAGGTTTCGGCTAAAAAAAAGTATACGGTAAGCTTTTGCGGAGGTGTTGTTTTTTCCGGGAAGCTACCCGCTTTAATGGCCGGTATGTTTGCAAACATTAACAGCAACAGGAAACCCAAAATAAAGCGCAATTTTCCTCTCATGGATTTTATTATTTGATTTGGCTTCCGGCTGTTAGATAACTTCCGGTATCATTAAATAACTAATAACAGTTTGCTTTAAATAGTTTCCTTTCAGCCGGGCTAATCTTAAACGGTAGTAATCTCAAATATACAAATTAATGCGCTGTTTTTAAATTAGTTAAGCGGTTTCTGGTATTGGTGAAGCTATTTGCTTTTGCCGCAAAGCTTACTATCTTGCATTGTTACTCTATCTCAAACTTCAGATTATGAAAAAAGCTTCTTTCCTGATAGCAATTGCTGCCTTTGCAGCTTTTCCGGCGCTGGCACAAAACCGGGAAATAAAATTCGAAACCGGCCCTTTTGCCGAAGTGCTGGCCAAAGCCAAAAAAGAAAACAAACCCGTTATGATGGATGCCTACACCACTTGGTGCGGCCCCTGCAAAATGATGGACAAAAGCGTTTTTGTTAACGATACCGTAGCCGATTATTTCAACGCTAATTTCATTCCTTTTAAGTCTGATATGGAAAAAGGCGAAGGGCTGGAACTGGCTAAACGGTACGAAGTAAGAGCGTATCCGAATTTCATTTTTATCTCCCCTGATGGCTCGGTGCTGCACCGGTCGGTGGGCGCCCGGCCACCCAAAGCGTTTGTGGAAGTAGGTAAGGCTGCCCTGGACCCGAAAAAGCAGTTTGCCTACTACCAAAAGAAATACGATGGCGGCGACCGGAACCCTGAATTTGTAGCTTCTTACGCCAGCCTGAAAGACAACCTGGCCCTTGATAATTCCAAAGAGCTGAACGATTATTTCGCTTCGCAAAAGGATGCTGCTTTGGCAAACCGCGCCAACTGGAAAATGCTTTCGCAGTTTACCCGCTCTTCCGAAGCCCCTTATTTTAAGCGGATGGTTGCGCAACGCGATGCCTTTTCCAAAGCCTACACCAAAGATTCGGTAGACATGCTCATTATGCAGGCGTACCAGCCCGACCTGAAGAAAGCGGTATACAAATCTGAAACAGACAAAGCGGCCAAACTGAAAGCCGAGCTTACTGCCCTGAACGTAAAAGATGCCAATAAACTGATCTGGCTGGTAGACGCTGAAGGGTATAAAAAGAAAGGCGACATGAATAATTATGCTGCTACTGCTGCCAAACTAGTAGATACCTATTACGCCAAAGATCCGGATGCTTTAAACAGCTACGCCTGGACGTTCTACGAAAAAGTAGACGATAAAAAAATGCTGGCCAAAGCTGAAAACTGGTCTAGCCAAGCGGTTAAAATGGATCCGAATTACGCCTATTTAGATACGCAGGCCGCAGTGCTTTACAAATTAGGCAAAAAGAAAGAAGCAAAAAAGGCCGCCGAAAACGCTATCGCGTTGGGCAAAAAATCCGGCGAAGACGTAGCCGATACCGAAGCCCTGCTGAAAAAGATAAATGAGCTGAAGTAACAGCTGAAACGAACGTAAAAGGCCCGGATCAAACCGGGCTTTTTCAATTTGCCGCCATCCATGAAAAGCCTGCTGATCCCGGTTATTTGCTGTTGCCTTGCTTTTATATTCTCCTTTTGCCGGGATAATTCCAAACGTGAAACAACAGAGAAAGAAGTAACAGGTAAGCCAACGGAAAGAGGGTCAGATTCCGTTGCTTCCCAAAACCTGCCTTCGCCACAATTACCCAATAGCCAGCAGGCAAAAACCGACACCCCAGCGAAAGCCCTAACCCGGCAGCCTGCACCTCCGGATAAACCGAAACAATATTTTAAAGGGCAGCCGGTTTGGGTAAAGCAGCTTCATGCGAAGGGCGAAGTAAATTCCAGCTCGATGACTTTCGATAAAGCCGGAAATCTGGTGGTGGTTCTGGACGTAGATGGAACGGTTACCGCGGGACCAAAAGCAAAATTCCGGGGGAGAAATAATCCGCTTATTTTAAAATACTCTCCAAAAGGAGAACTAATCTGGTCGAAGCTGCTGCCCGGTTTTCATCCTTATCACGTTTCTTTCGATTTCAGCGATTCCCTCATTACCATGGCAAAATATGACGGGGTAAGTCCAAGGAAATATTATTTTATCACCCCGGATGGGAATTTAATACCCCGGCCGGCGCCTTACGATCCGGTTCCCAAACAAGCTAATTCCCGGCTTTTCCGGCAGGTGGATAAGGAGGGGAATATTTATGTATTCGGCGCCGAAAAAATTAAGACCGAGATACACCAACCCGACGACATTAGCTACGAAGCAACGGTACGGTCTATACCAATGGTAGCCAAATATAACCCGGAGGGCAAACTGCTCTGGAAATTTTCCTGCGCTAAAAACTGTAACGGCGCTATCCGGGGGCTGGACCTGGATACTGCCGGCAATATCTGGGTACAGGGCCAATACCGGTCCTGCAATGCGCAGCCCTGCTTTAATTTAAAAGCTACCAAAACTGTTGAAGCAAACTACGATTTTATTGCGAAGATAAGTCCGGCCGGGGAACTGCTGCTCTCAAAACCCGGAAAGCTAAGCAAACAGGAAGAAGCCTATATCATGACCGCTACGCCGCAGGGCCACATTTTAGTGCACAACGGCACCTCTTGTCTGAAATACGAATATACCACGCATCCGCCCCTACGGGCCTACGATCTGAATTTTAACCTGCTCTGGGAAAACTGCCTGCAGGATATTCCCAAAGCCCGGCTCGATTGCCAGATAATCGAACAACCGCACCAGACGGTGGTAGTAGGCGAAAAGCGAACCGGTATGATCCAGCCCGGCGAAACCAGGGAAGCATTTTTAGATAAGCAGGCAATAGTTTTTATGCGCCTGAATCCCAAAAATGGTAAAACGGTATGGACCAAACGGGAAAAAACGACCCTTAGCGTTTATGCTTTTAGGGAAGGTCCGGCCCCTTATTTTTATCTTCTGGGCCTTTCCGGCTCCGATACCCGGATCGGGAATAAGAATTTCCCCTTAAGATCGGAATTCAGCTTATTTGTGATCTGCTACCAATAGCCTTTATTTAAACGGTACATTCAGGAACCTACGAAAGTATGCTGCACCATTTCTGCCGCCTCCTTATCTTTCTTACAGCGCTCTTTCTTGCGGCCCCGGTTATGGCTCACCCCGGCATTGGTATTGTGCTGGATAGCAAAGGCAATATTTTCTACACCGATCTGGAGCACGTCTGGCAAATTACGCCGGATGGCAAAAAGCGCATCGCTGTAAAAAATGTGCACACCCACGAATTGTACCTAGATAATCAGGATAATCTGTTTGGCGATGACGAACGTTACGAAGGCGAAAAGACCGACCGTTACCACCACCGCATCTGGCAGCGCAGCCCCAACGGAAAGGTCCGGGATGTAGTAAAAAAAAGGCCCGGCTTCCGCGACGACTTTGGCCTGGTGCGCGACAACCAGGGAAACCAATACTGGATCTCTCATGAGCGAACAAAAAACTTTATCCGCAAACGAAATGCCCAGGGGAAAATAATTGCCCTGAAACCAAACCAGGATCTGGGCAAAGTATCGTGGCTGGCCGTTTCGCCGGATGGTACTACTTTGTATGCAGCTTCCTCTAAAGGGTTTAACAGTATCTCCGGAACCGGCGATGTAACTAGCCTTATGCATAACCGGAAAGAGGAACGACATGCTCTTTTCGGGATATGGCCCGGCAGAAATGGGGAAGTTTATATTGCCGATTACGCCCAGAACGCCGTTAAAAAAGTGGGAAAAAACGGGGAGGTAAGTAATTTCATAAAAACCGCCGAGCCCTGGGCCCCAACCGGTATGGTAATAGCACCCGATAATACCATCTGGCTTTTGGAATATTCTACCAGCAACCAGGCCCGCGTCCGGAAAATTACTACCGGTGGTAAACAGCAGATCTTCTAAGCATTAAATTACCCTTCGTAGGTAACGGTTTCCACTTCCACCACTTCCGCCTTCGGGCCTAGGTGTAAAGTTGCCTGTTGCCCTTTTTTAGCCCCCTGAATGGCTTTGGCAATGGGCGCAACAAACGCAATTTTTCCTTCCGCAACGTTGGCTTCGTCTACGCCCACAATGGTGAATTTACGTTTAAACCCCGGCTTGCCGCCGCTAATGGTTTTCAGGCAAACGGTAGTGCCAAACCGCACTTCATCGGTTGGCTGACCGGTAGGATCTACTAATTTGGCGCTGGCTATGCGGCCGGTTAATTCACTTAAACGTCCGTTAATAATGGTCAGGTGCCAGGTGCGGGTAGCAGCATCGTCGCGGTTGGCTTCTATGCGGGAGCGTTCGGCTTCCAGTTCGGTAAGTTCTTCGCGCAGCTTTTCCAGGCCCCGGGGCGTGACGTAATTAGGCGTATTGGGCGGCAGCGCCGGGCGGGGCGGAATAATGGGGCGTTCTCCGTTGCTGTCGTCTTTTAGAAATGCTCTGCTCATAATGCTTCCTAACGCAAGGTGAAAAAGCAGGTTTTCCGGGGCAGCCTAAAATATCCCGGCCCTTATTCCTCTAAAAATGAACCTAACCTGGGTTTTCCTGAAAGCAGGAAGCAGTTTCCGGAGTTGTAAAAAAATCGCAACTTTGTTTTCTTCTTTCGCTAACCGCTTTTCCAGTAAACGCAGCAAAAAGCTTCTCACTTCACATGAACCGGAAATACCAAATTTTGCTGCTGGTTTTTATTTTGCTGGATACGGCTTATTCGTTTTACCAGCATTTTCATACGCCATTGGATGGCGACCTGGCTGCCATTGTCTGGCCCGGCGAATGGTACCGGCAGGTTTTAAAAGAACCATTTGGGCTCAGTGCAGTTTTGGATGGGCAGCGGTATGCCGGCACGAATCGTTTTGTGGCGCACTGGTCCTTATCTGAATATTATAAAACCATACCCATTCTGCTGCAAAATTTTGTTTCTCCTATCAACAGCGTTTACCTGGCCGGGGCTATTGTTAAAACCCTGGTGCAGTTAATGCTTATCTGGTTACTGGCCCGTTATATTACGCTTTCCGGCTTCGTTCCTAAAAAATATTTTTTGCTGACTTTTGCCCTACTGGTGCCTTTATTCCAGACCATGGGCTATAACAATTACCTGGGAATTATTGCCAAATCTGTAACCTACACGTTTTTTTATGCGCTTCCGCTGGCGTTTTTAATGCTTTTCTTTCTGCCCTTTTACCGGAACCTGGTTACACAAAAATTAACCAGGCTGAATATGATCTGGAAAGGACTTTTATTTCTACTGGCGCTAATCCTTCCGTTTCAGGGCTCTATAAACCCGGCGGTGCTCCTTATAATCTGTCCGGCAGTATTGCTGTTTTATTGGTGGCAGCAATTTAAGTTAATGGCTGAGGGGGGATTTATACCGAAAACCTTTAAGGCAATTTTAAGGATTCCGGGGCAGGAGCTTTTTTACCTTTCTCTGGCCATGCTGGTAAGCCTGTATTCGCTTTACCTGGGCACTTTTAATGCAGAAAATTTACCTTCAACGGTACCGTTAGGGGAGCGTTTTCTGCGTTTATTTCCCGGGCTGTTCTTCCTGTTTACCGGTAAACCGGGCTACCCTTTATTGCTGCTTTTGCTGGGGATAAATAGCTGGTTATTGCGCAGGTCCGGGCCTGGGGGAAAGCTATTTTAAATGTATTAAAATGGGTCCTGATCGTGGGCGGAATCTATTTGTTGCTTTTGCCTTTTGGCGGGTACCGGAGCTATAGAGTTAACATTATCCGGGCCGATACCTTTATGCCGGTGGCGCTGGCGCTTTTTTACTTTTACGGCCTTTCCACTTTATTCCTGTTAACACAAATTTCGGCGTATAAAAAATATTACGTAGTAGCAGTAGTGCTTTTTATACTGGCCTTTACCAATGCCGATCGCCCGGTTTTCGAACCGTATTATTGCGAACGGCGCGCCCTGGAAAAACTTGCCAGTGCGCCGGAAAGAACCGTAAAGTTTTCGGAAGGTTGTAGTGTAATGTCCTGGGAACAGTTCGTGAACCCGGAAGACTCCCGGTTAAATAGCCTGCTGCTGGAATACTGGAACATTATTCCGGAGAAAAAATACTATTACTTCGAGGCAAAATAACGCCGGTTTCGGATTCAGGCAGGTTATTGCGCGGTTCTCTGAATGCGGAAACCCTCCCGTAACGAATTGCCCCGCAACTGCAGGCCTGGAGCTAAGGTTTCGGTACACGGAATAGGGGAATTCCAGCAACGGCCATCATCAGGTCTTAACAATAATGGGGTTTCGCCTATTTTTTTAGTTTCTGTAATAACGGTCCGGTAGGGTTCGGGCACAATAAGCACTTTTGCCGGTACGCCACTTTTCAGCTCATTTCTGATACCGTTCAGCGCGTAGAGCAGGCAGATTCCGGCCAGCACATAATTACTGAAAACCGGCAACTTCCCTTTAAAAAAAAGCATACTGCCGCAAAGCGCCGCCCCGATCAGGTAACCATAGCCAAACCGGAAAGCAGGGGCCGTAAAAAACCATAAAAGGCAGCAAAAACTCAGAACCAGAAACAGGATATATAAAGGTGGCTGCAGTTTCCAGTTCCGGTAGCTTAAAAATAAACCCTGCAAAAGCAGTAATCCCGAAAGTAAAATCAATAGTCCCTGGCTAACCTTTTCCTGCATCTTAAACCAGGAACCAAACCAGCCGGTGAGCGGCACCCCAATGTTTTCGCGCCACGCAGCATTTGGCAGCCGGGCAAAATGTACGATCTCCAAATGTTCCCACTTTACTTTTTGCAGCGGTATTTCCCAATCGAAATTAAAAAGATCGAGCCAGGGCAAAGGATAGAGCAGATAACCGGATAAAATTACATTGCGGATAACCCAGGGTAAAAGCACCAGAAAAAAAATGCCGGCCGCAGCCATTAACCTTGGGCGGCGTTCTGACCCGGCCAGGTAAAATAGCTGGTAGAAAAGCAACGCCACCAAAAAGACGGCCGACAATTTAAAGCTGATGAGTGTGGCGGTTAAAATTAAGAGGAGGCCAGAGTAGAAATCGGTTTTCGCCAGCGTTCCGGAATTGATCTTTTCTACCAGCAGCGCTACCGCAAAAAAGATAAAAATGGTAACGGCGCTGTCGGGCATGGGGGAGGAGATCCAGGGCCGGAAACAGATAAAAATCAACAGCAGGAAACCGCTGTAAAATAAAATAGCGGGGTGGCGCTGCTGAAAATACCAGCAGAATTTCCGGAAGCTGAAAAAACCGGCCAGTAAAAACAAATAACTGCCAAAGCTTTGGTGCAGCGGGGTAGCTTCCACATGAGGCCAGCTAAAGAAAGCTGCCAGTAAATGCGCATGCGAATTAAAAGCCAATCGCCCGTGCAGATTGCCCAGGCCCGGCACCACCCGGTATTGCTGCAGCCACTGAATAAATTGCGCATGGTAGCTGCCGGTATCCGGGAAGGCCGGAGAATGGCTGGCCTGCAGCAATGTGAGGAAAGCAAAAACCGAAAAAAGTGGCCAGAAAAGTGCCGGATGCCGGATGCCGTTTTTCAGTTCCATTTTAATAGATCTTAAACCGGCCCGGTTTACCAGCAGCAAAACAATTGCTCCCGCCAATAAAAAGCCATGCACTATAAAGTTGATCCCGGAAATAAACGAAACCAGACTCAAAAGCCAGGACAGGAAACATAACCCGGCCAGGCTCACCAGTTCCCAGCTTCCTGCCCCAATCGGTATTTGAAAGATCCTGACTTTTTGCAACAGCCGGAAAACTGTTAGCCCGTAACCGATAGATAAAATAAAAATATAAATCCAGGCCAGGATAAAGAGCAGCATTCGGAAAGCATTAAACCTACAGCCGGGAAATTAAAAAAATTTTACCCGAATCTTCGGTTTTAAAAGGGTTAATAAATAAGGTTCTCTGGGTTATTTTTCCTTAAAAGCAGGCCGGCAGTTTTTTTGGGCTTTTGCATAGCGTTTTAAGTGCAGCAAAAAGCAGGTAGCGTAAGTTTAAACAGAATGGTTTTCAGCTTCGCAACCTTAAAATATTCTTTTCCCCAAAAGCAAAACCTTTAAAATGGAAATTTTTAAGAATTTTTTATTGCACTATTTTACCCGGAATTTCAAAAAATATCAGAATTTGGTTTCTGCTAATAGCTTAAATACCTGTTAAAAGGCGTTAAATGTTCCATTTTAAGCTTGCCTGCAATTAGAACAGATCGGAGCCAACTTATTTTACCAATCAGCCGTAAGAGCACGAGAACTAAACCTTCGGAAAATTTCTGGCACAGCAATTGCATTCTGGAGTTATAGTTAAAATTAACTTGAAAAAAATAAATAAAATTGTTATGAAAAAGGTAAGTTCAATTTTTAGCCTTGTATTGTTAAGCTTTACCTTAACTACCGTTTCTATTGCCCAGGAAACTACTGAGAAAAAGAAATGGAGCCCGGTTGCTAAAGGTGCTGTAATTGGTGCCGGTACCGGTGCAGCTGCAGGCGCTATTATTAATAAGAAAAACCGCGTTGCCGGTGGTATTGTTGGTGGCGCCGTTGGTGGTGCTGTTGGTGCCGGAGTTGGTAAAGTAGTAGATAACAAACAGAAGAAAAAAGCCGCCGAAGAGCAGGCCCGTCAGGCGCAGTTAGAGCAGGTAGCTGCTAACAATTCTGCCCCGGTTTATACTTCTACGCCGGCTTCTTCCGGCCGTAGCTATGCTTCTTCTTCCAAGAAAACCACTGCCCGTAAAGCAACTTCAACCAACAGAGCTGCTGCTCCGGTGCAGGAAGTAGCTGCCGTACAACCGGCTTACATGCAAATGGGCTGGATCCCGAACGATGGGGCCGGCGATCCGAACGTAGCCTATTCTAACTCTGAGTTTAAACGTAAGAGCTGGTAATCTATTCCCTCTGTATATAGAAAAACCCAGACCCGTAAGTCTGGGTTTTTTATAAAACCCTTAGATTTTAATCAACCATATTTTCTTCCCAACTAAAATTCGAAATTCTATGAAACCTGTAATTTCATTTATCCTGGCCCTGTTCGTATTTGCTTCGTGTACCAAAATGGAAAACAAAGGCACCGATGGCACTGCCGGCAACGTAGCGCAGCTGAACAGCAAGTTTATTGGCGCCTGGAATGCCAAACAAGCCGACTCCGTAATTGCCATGATCGCCGATGATGCGCACTTTCTGCAAGGCGATGTGCATTACAGCGGCAAATCTCAGATCGCTCAGAACTGGGTTAACAAAACTATGAACAACATTAATAATTTAAGAACCAACGTGGTAAGCTCTTCCGCCGGTTCCGATATGGCTTACGAAGCCGGTACCTTTACCGTAGACGTGCCAAGCCAGAGCCCTGATGAGCCAAATGCCCGCGGCGATGGTAATTTCATTTTGCTTTGGAAAAACATAAACGGTAAATGGAAACTAAGCTACGCCCAGTTAGAAGACCATAACCTGCAGGTTAAATAATATTTTCTGCTAAATTAATATCCGGAAACGGCTGGCTTGTTTAAGTCAGCCGTTTCTTTTTTGCCGGTAAAGTAAACGGTAGTTCAAAAGCAGAAAAAACCGGTTTGCCGGGTAGAATTATAAGCCTCCGGAATCTTTTAAAAACTGAAAATAAGTAAATGCTGCCGTTAACCAAATTGCCTCAACCAAATTCAGAATCAGGAGTTTAAATAGGTTGAACTGAAAGTCACTGATTAAATAACCAGAACTCAAATTATGAAAAAGTACCTTTTATCTTTTATGTTCGCCGGCGTTATGGCCGCGGGCATTACCAGCTGCGAAATGCTTGGTTTACAGAAGGTCGATGCTTCTGAAACCGAGGCCCGGAACCAACGCGAAAAAGCTTCCCGGATCGCCAAAAGGTACGAAGAAGCCTTTAATAGCCGCGATGCCAAAGCTGTGGCTGCCCTGTATAAAGAAGACGCCAGCGTATATATGCCCGGAAGCACGGAACCCGTTAAAGGACGGGAGGAACTTGAAAAAACCATGGCCAGTATGTTCAAGGCCTTCCCGGACGTTAAATCCGAAACCGTAACCACCATGGCCGATGGCAACAAATTTGTAATGGAAGGCATTATGGGCGGCACCAACAGCGGCCCCATGGCCGGCCCTAAAGGCGAAATGCCGGCTACGAACAAGCCGTTGGAAATGCGTTATGTGATGGTAGCTACCCTGGACGACAGCCTTATTTCTGAAGACCGGACTTATTACGATCTGCAGAACATGATGAAGCAGCTTTACCCAAATGGCATGCCTTCTGCTAAAGGAACAGCTCCGGTTAAAAAGAAAAAGAGAAGATAAGGTTCCTACTATAATTCCCTATAAAAGCAAAGCCGCTCCCAGAAGGAGCGGCTTTGCTTTTATAGACTGCAGAAAAAATAACGTTATTTCGCCACCTTTTATTATCCCTGTTTCTTCCGTGCGATATAGGCATCCACATTCTTCTCCAAAATCTCCAACGGCACGGCACCACTGGTCAGCACTACATCATGATATTCCCGGATATCGAATTTAGTACCTAACGCTTTTTTGGTTTTTTCGCGGAGCTCCTGAATTTTGAGCATGCCTATTTTGTACCCGGTAGCCTGGCTGGGCCACACAATGTAGCGTTCTATTTCTTTACGGCAGTCGTTGGCGGGGTTGGCGGTGTTTTGCAGGAAGTAATCTAAGGCCTGCTGGCGGGTCCATTTTTTGCTGTGGATGCCGGTATCTACAACCAGCCGGGCAGCCCGGAAAATTTCGTTACTCAACCGGCCGAAATCGGAATAAGGATCCTGATAAAAGCCCATTTCTTTCGGAACGAATTCGGAGTAAAGCGCCCAGCCTTCCTGATACGCCACGTTGCCGCCCAGCTTCCGGAACTGCGGAATATTTTCCAGTTCCTGCGCAATGGCAATCTGCATGTGGTGGCCCGGAATGCCTTCGTGGTACGCCAGCGATTCGAGCTGGTACGTTGGCTGATCAGCCATGTTGAAAAGGTTCACGTAATAGCGGCCCGGGCGGGAGCCATCCAGGGCCGGCTCTTCGTAAAAAGCTCCGCCCGCCGATTTCTCCCGGTAGGCCTCCACGGCTTTCACCACGATATCGGCTTTAGGTTTGGTTAGGAAAAGCTCATTCAGGCGGCCTTTCATGGTGTTGATGGTTTTAGTGGCATCGGCCAGATAGGCTTTTTTGCCGGCCGGAGTATCTGGGTAGGTAAACTGCTTATCGGTCCGCACGAATTCGAAGAACTCCTGCAGGTTGTTGCTCTTAAAATTTACCTGTTTCATGATCTGGCGCATTTCAGCCTGGATCCGGGCCACTTCTTTCAGGCCGATCTCATGAATTTCTTCGGCGGTAAGGTTGGTGGTAGTGGTGTTTTTGAGGGCTTGTTTGTAGAAACCCGGGCCATCCGGGAATTTCCAGGCGCCGCCTTCTGCCTCTGCTTTCTTTTCCAGTTCGGTCCAGTAAGCCATAAAGCGTTCGTAACCGGGTTTAAGCTGAGTTTGCAGTGCAGTAGTGGCCCGGTCTATCAGCGCTTTTTTGGTGGCCGCATCTACATTGCTGAGTTTGTTTACTTTGGCGGTGAAATCGGCTAAAAGATCGCTGGGCTGGTTGGAATTATCGAAGGGGCGGCCTTTTAAAATGTTGCGGCAATCGTCGAGCACCAACGGGAAAACGAATTTGGGCGGGATAATGCCTTTGCTTTCGCGGGTTTTCAGGGCGCTGATCTGGCCGTCGAAGAGCGGTCCGGTTTTCTCCAGGCGGGCCACGTAGGCTTCGGCATCTTTCAGATCGGAAACGCTATGGATGTTGAGCAAAAAAGTGGGCAGCTCAGCGTGGAGTCCGCCCATCTGGTTTTCGGGATAATTGTGGAAGCGGAACGGGTAATTGTTAAGGATCTGCTGCGTGTTGTATTCAAACATGCGGTAACTGAGCTGCGCCTGTTCGTCTAAAGCTTCAAAGTTAAATTTCTTCAGCGCGGCCAGTTCTTCCGTGGCAATTCTATATTCCCGTTCAACCTGGGCGTCGGAGCGGTCGGTCCATTTATCGTAGTTGGTTTTAATACCCAGCGTGGACTGGTACTCCGGGTTACGGTCTAAGTATCTGCTGAACGATTCCTCAAAAAAAGCATTGATCCGTTTGGTTTCCGCTGCCCGTTCCTCCACCGATACCGGTTTTGCCGCAGTTTTTTCGGTGTTTTCGGTACCGTTTTTCTTCGGCTGGCAATTGGTTAAAAGCAGGCCGGAAAGCGCCAGAAGGCAGAGGAAAGGTTTCATTTCGAAGGGAATAGCTGGATAAAATCTTTTAAAGATATGAAATATGGCCCAATGGATTTGTTGGCGTTTCTTTTTTTTAATGGCAAGCCACGATCTGTAGCTTTTACGTCTAAAGCCTGCTGCTTCGAATTATAGTTTCTAAAGGGCAGGCTATTCAGTTAACCCAATAAAACGCTGGAATTCATAAAACAAAAAAGACACGCCTTCGCAGACGTGCCTTCTTCAATTGGTTATAAAAAATATTACTGAACGGCTACTTTAATAACCTCTACGCCTGCCTGGCTTACAACCTTAATTAAATAGAAACCTGGTCCGTTTCCGCTTAGGTTCAGCTTTTCTGTCTGTCCGTTAGCATTTACTTTTCTGCTTCCAATTATAGCGCCGCCGGCATTCATAGTAATGATCTCCGCCTCCGTTGAATTTAGATTCTGAAGCTGCACATTTACTTCGCCGGTGGTAGGGTTTGGATAAGCTAAGGTAGTTTTGTTACCAGTGCCAGATTGGCTTTGGGTGAAAGTTGCAATATTTGCCGGGCCGCAGCCTCTGCCAGGGTATTTGGTATCCTTAGTGTCATCGCAATCGGTATTGTTGGTTACGTAACCGGCGGGCGGGCAATTAGCGGTAATAGAATTTGCCGGGTTCGGGTCGCCATAGCCATCGTTATCTGCATCGCGGTAAAATGTGTTGGTGGATTCAAAATTGTAAATGGTATTGTTGCTGCCTATGCCAATGGTTAAGGCGTCTACTGCCGTTTGTAAACCCGCATTTCCGGAGCCCTGGTTAACGCCAAATCCGCCAGCAATGGTTGCTTGTGGGTTATTTGCCAGAATATCGTTCCAGGTAACGTAGCAACTTGAAGCGCAGGCCCCGTTAATTGGCTGGGAAGTCCACCATACAGCGTTGCCATTCTTAAAAGCATCCCAGGTTTGCCAGGTATTATCGGCTATCGGGCCCTGATTAAGGTTGTAGCCCGGTTCAAAAACCAATATGGCCCGACCGCCCTCAGCAGCGCCATTGATGTCTATTTCAATGTTCAGGGCAGCTACCTGGATGGGGTTACCGGAGGTCCGGTAAGTTTTATAAGTTAATGCCGTTATAGCAGAAAGAGCAGTGCCATTATGATCGTAATTAAACAAAAAGGCTTTATCGGCTCCGGTAGGGGTATTAAATTGCGCACTTCCGCAGCCCAGCGGGCTGGTTCCCGGGCCTTGTACAAAGTTGATAGTTCCACCGTTGCGGGTATAGGCTACCCAGTTTTTGGTTGGCGCCGTATTTTCGGCCTGACGGGCAATAGTTGATTCTGAAACCACTGTTTGCGCCGAAGCGGAAAAAGCATACAAACCAAAAGTAAAGATGGAAAGAAAACTGAAAGTAAATTTTTTCATGCTAGATAAAGCTTTCGAAATTATAATAAAATGAATAGACCTGGAAAAAAACAATCCTGCAAGAGAAGCCAACTACACAAAGCGCCAGGAACAGCGGAGGAGAACGATTATAATTACCGTTTAAAAACGACTAATTATAATAAAAAGACTTTCGGACGATAAGAAGAATTTAAACGCAAGATTAAATTCCGGGCTCCGAAAGAGAATAAACTAAGGTTAAAGATCAATCTGGAAACTGGTGGTAATAAATAAAGAATGTTAAATCTTTATTAGATACCAAAAATATTAAAAAAATAGCTAATTGCCCAGAATAGATAGGATATTTTTTAACTGGAACCGTAGGAAAATGGTAAAACAAACAATAGCATAAGGCAATAGGCATTAAAAGCAAGTCAACAAACATAGTATGTTACTATATAGATAAGGTATATTCCCAGCCAAATATTAGCTGGTCTATAGTTTAGATTTGAAAGGAAAAGAAAGGAAAAGAATAAAACAGAAGGCTAAAGGAAACCCAATCAGTAATATTGTTTTTTCTTCCCGGCAGCAGAATTATTGCAAATTCCCAGCTAGCCGGAAACCAACATTACCAGCTATCCCCAGAATTTAAGCTGGTTCCAGCCTGCAAAACGGTATAATTTTGGGCTGAAAAACTATCTAGGCTTGAATCGCTTCAGGGTTTTGGTTTCCAGGCGTTCATAAATAATTAGGTTGGGCCGAAGGAATAAGCTAAATATACCCTGATAGAAGCTTTCTACCTAAGAAACTTCAATACCTGTACAAACTCCTAAGTCCAAAAACAAAAAAGACACGCCTTTGCAGGCGTGTCTTTTACTTATTGCATTAAAAAATCTTATTTTACGATAGCTTTGCCCCGTTCAACTTTAGATTTGGTAATAACCTGGATCAAATAAAGGCCGGCACCATTGTCAGACAGATTGAACGTTTCTACCTGGCCGTCGGCTTTGCTTTTTCTGCTTTCTACTATCGTGCCGGTTGCATCCATAATAACGATCTCGGCTTTAGATGATTTTTCCACCGGCACCTGGATGTTCAAAGCCCCGCTGGTTGGGTTCGGGTAAGTAAGCGTAGTGTTGGTAACAGTGGTATTTGGTTTCGGTTGGTAGATCGGGACAATGCAGGGAACGCCTTCAAAATTATAGGTATTGCCGCCAGTCGTGGAAATGGTTAAGGCATCAACCGCACTGATCAGACCTGGGTTTCCGGAGCCTTGGTTCACGCCAAAGCCACCCATTATAACGGCATCCGGGTTGGCCGCCACGATCTGGTTCCAGGTTACAAAGCAATTGAAAGCGCAAACACCATTAATTGCCTGCGCCGACCACCACACTGCATTTCCGCCGTTAAAGGCATCCCAGTTTTGCCAGGTATTAGCAGTTACCGTTCCCTGCGCTGTATTGTAAACCGGCTCAAAGACCAATACCGCCTCACCGCCTGTTGCCGGACCATTATAGTCGATCATCAGGTTTATAGCAGCTGCCTGGTTAGCGGTGCCCGCAGACTGATAAGTGGCATACGATAATGCCATTATTGCCGAAAGCGGTGTGCCTTCATAATCGTAATTAAAGAGATAAGCTTTGTCGGCGCTGCCGGGCGTATTCAATTGCAAGCTGCCGCAGCCGGAAGGCGTAGTTCCCGGGCCGGAAACAAAAGTTAAGCTGCCATTTCCGCGGGTGTAACCTACCCAATTATTAGCTGGCGTAGTGTTCTCGGCCTGCCGGGCAATATCCCCTTCCGAAACGGTGGTCTGGGCAGATGCGGAAAATGTGGTAAGAACGGGAATTAGTAAGGTTAAGAAACTGAAGGTAAATTTTTTCATTATAGGCAAAATATGTTTATAAAGGATAAGATGTTTTTGAATTAAGAGGTCATGTAAGTTTTTAATAATTGAACTAAAAGAAGAACTTAATTCAATAAATTAAGTCTGGTGTTTTAATTTTAACAAACTGCGAATTTAAGAAATAAAATATTGCAAAACCAATTTCAGAAACCATTTCCTGTTAATTCATTTTTGTTAAAATAAGCTGAAACAATATGAATAGTGACGAAATTCTTATTTCCAAGGGCTGCTTTATTGAAATATAAATTTATAACTGAGCTAATTCTGTCTTTCAGAAAAACCAATCTGTTGCTAATACAAAAACGTTTTATTTAAAATTCAATAAAATATAAATTAAACAGTAAGGTTTGGAAATTCCTGCTCCTTTGGTCTTCCAGTCAGCATCAGCATAGATTGAAATTCAAAAACTCAAAAGCAAAATCGCCGGCGGGCTCCGGTTTAATAAACCAGTTCCGGCCGGCGAAACGCTATTCTTTGTAGTTAAAAACTACAAATGCTTGAACCGCTTAAAGGCTTCCGCTTCCAGGCTTTCGCGGTGGTCGGGGTGCGCAATGCTTATGAGGGCAGTGGCGCGCTGCCGCATATTTTTGCCGTAAAGGTAGGCCACACCATATTCCGTTACTACATAATGTACGTGGGCGCGGGTGGTAGTAATAGCGGCTCCTTCGTTAATAAAAGGCACAATGCGCGAAATACCATGATGCGTGGTGGAAGGCAAAGCAATAATAGGTTTTCCGCCTTTAGATAAAGCCGCGCCGCGCATAAAATCCATCTGGCCGCCAATGCCGGAGTATTGTTTGGTCCCAATGGTATCGGCTACTACCTGGCCGGTCAGGTCCAACTGAATAGCACTGTTAATAGCTATTACTTTGGGGTTGGACCGGATAATGTGCACGTCGTTCACATAGTCGGTGCGTTGCATTAAGATCAGCGGGTTATCATCTACAAAGTCGTAGAGCTGGCGGTTGCCCACAATAAAGCCGGTGGCTACGCGGCCCGGGTGCCTTACTTTATGCTCATTCGTGATTACCCCGCTTTTAATGAGTGGCATTACGCCGTTAGAGAACATTTCGGTATGAATGCCCAGTTCCTTGTGGTTGGTTAAGCAGCTCAGTACCGCATCCGGAATACCGCCAATACCCATTTGCAACGTAGCGCCATCTTCTATCATTTCGGCAATGTAGCGGCCAATGGTTTGTTCTTTTTCGGTCGTCCGGAGGCTGTAGTCAACTTCCGGCAACGCCTCATCTACTTCCACCATCACATCAAAACGCTTGATCTGGATCAGGCCGTCGCCGTGGGTGCGGGGCATCTGCGGATTTACCTGGGCAATAACGTGTTTGGCGCTCAACACCGCTTCCCGGGCAATATCCACGGAAATTCCCAGGGAGCAGAAGCCGTGCTTATCGGGCGGCGAAACGTGCACAATGGCCACATCCAAAGGCATAATGCCGGAGCGGAACAAATGCGGAATTTCGCTTAAGAAAATAGGAATGTAATCGCCGCGGCCGCCGTTAACCGCCTCCCGCACGTTGGCCGAAACGAACAATGAATTTATAAAAAACGAATCTTTATGCTGTTCTTCGGCCAGCGGCATATCGCCGAATGTAGAAATGCTCACGATCTCCACATCGCGCAATTCTGGTGCCCGTTCGGCCAGTTTGCGCACCAGATATTGTGGGGTGGCGGCGCTGCCCTGAATAAAAACCCGGTCGCCGGATTTTATAATTGCCAAGGCTTCTTCGGCGGTTTTATAGTTGGGTAGGTTGATCATAGCGTTTAAATTTAATTATTGCATTTAGCCGAAATGGATTTGCTGCCGGCCTGAAAATAGTAAGGTAAGCACCGCCGGAGAACAATAAGCTTTGAGTCCGCATTTTTTTTCGTATCTTCCGTATTAATACAATTCCTGCCCGGCTTAATCGGTTCAGGCCGGTTAGCGGCCAGATTCCTTCCTACTTAATTTTCGAAATTGGGTTATAGCTGTTTCACCCAGGCTTTCAGCGTAACAAAAACCAACACCAACACCAATCATGAAAGACATCCGGATCTCCCTGCAGGAAACCATCGATATATTACCTGATGCCGTAATCGTGGTAGATCAAAATATTAAAATTATTGCCGTAAACGAGCAGATCTACACCATCTTTGGCTTTACTTCAGAAGAGCTTATCGGGCAGGAACTGAACCTGCTGATCCCGGAACGTTTCCGTAAACACCACGACGTTCATTTTAAGAATTATTTCAGGGCTCCCACCAAACGGCACATGAAATCCGGCAACGATCTGTTTGGCCTGCGTAAGAACGGCGAAGAGCTGGACATCGATATTTCGCTGGCACCCATACACGTGCAAAACGAACAAATGGCTATTGCTATAATCAGGGATATTACGCCCATTAAAGAACTGGAGCGCAGCCTGTTGAAACGAAACGAAGACCTGAGCTTAACCAATACCCGGCTGGAGCGGCTAGGCTATATTATTGCCCACGACTTAAAATCGCCGTTATTGAACGTACACGCCCTGGTGGGTTTCCTGATCCGGGAATTATCGCATATCAGCACGCCAACTATTTCGGGATACACCAAAGACCTGAATGAGATTCTGCTTTCTATGATGGACCTGATAACCGGCGTAACCGATTATTCCAAGATCGGTTTTCAGGACGATTCTGAAGCCGATGTAGACCTGAACGTAATTGCCGAAGATGTCCGGAAACTGGTGCATTTCCCGGATGGTTTTAAGTTTAGCGTTCGCAGCCAGCTGCCGGTTATAAAAGGAAATAAAACCAAGATCCTGCAGGTTTTTCTGAACCTGGTAAATAACGCCGTAAAATACATCGACAGACCGGACGGCCGCATTGAAATTTACGCCCAGACCAGGGAAAATGTATGTTTTATTCACGTGGCCGATAACGGTCCGGGGGTACCGCCGGAATTGCGAAATAAGATATTCGATTTGTTCCGCCAGGGCACGGTAGAAAAGAAAGGTTCGCAGGGAATCGGGCTGGCGGTGGTAAAGAAAATTATTGAAGACCACGGCGGCAAGATTTACATCGAAACCAGCGACCTGGGCGGCGCGGACTTTGTTTTTAACTGGCCCGTTTTCAAACTCCCTGATTGATCGGATGAAGTAAAAGCTTCGTTGATTAATCAAAAAAAACGGTAGCACTTCCGGCTTAAAAACCGGTAGTGTTTTAAGGTCATAATTTTCTTTAGGTTTCTAAGACAGGAAATCAGGCTTCCCCTTCTTCCATCCGTTTCTCTATCCGCCGGTCGGGAATGATCCACATCAGGGCTACTATAATGTAAAGGCTATAAGAAATAAAAGGGTGGATATAAGCGGCTGCAATGGCTACCAGGTTTAGCACCAGCGAAGATTTTCCTTTCCAGTCTTTGCCCACGGCCCGGGCCAGCAGGTCGTGGTGTTCGTGCCGGGCTTTAATTGCCTGCTGCAAAATATAATATGCCAGCGCACTCATAAAAAGCACCACCCCGTACATGGCAGCCGGGGCCGCTTCCCGGTGGTTTTCACCTAACCAATGGGTAGAAAACGGTATCAGCGAAAGCCAGAAAAGTAAATGCATGTTGGCCCATAAGATACCACCGTTTACTCTCTCCGTGGTCAGGAACAGGTGGTGGTGATTGTTCCAGTAAATGGCCAGGTAAATAAAGCTTAACAGGTAGCTCAATACCACCGGTACTAATGGAACCAAGGCTGAAAAATCCCGGCCGTGCGGCACTTTAATTTCCAGAACCATAATGGTAATTACAATAGCCAAAACCCCATCGCTGAAGGCTTCTAATCGGTGCTTCTTCATAATTGCTGACCAGCTTTTCCGGAACTCCGGAAACGAATCTAAAGGTAGGTAAAACTATAAATCGGGAAGCAGAAATTTTTGAAAACGCTTTCGGTTTACTGGGCCTTCATTCTGGAAAACGGTAGGGTTTGGGCCGGAAAAACTAAAAGCAAAAATGGTAGCTGGGTTGGCCTTAAAAGTAAATGCCCGCAGTTGCTCCTGCTTTAGGTTAATAGAATTTAGGGAACAGGCTCATTTTCAAAGTTATAGGAGTATATTCTTTTTTAAATATTCCGGTAAATTTTTAAATTTGCGGAACCCGGCCTTACTTTCTGAACTGTGTTTTTTTGTTGTTCCCGGCCGGTTCTTCCAATCTAATTTACTGCCTATGAAAAGAAT
This sequence comes from uncultured Cytophagales bacterium, assembly GCA_963751205.1. GTDB lineage: Bacteria > Bacteroidota > Bacteroidia > Cytophagales > Hymenobacteraceae > Adhaeribacter_A. Next base: position 463,068 of record CAVVTI010000002.1, read on the forward strand.
GTTACGCTTTCTTCCGGTAATCCTCCTGCTAACCGGAATTATTCCCAACGTCTATTCCCAGAAATTTGAGTGGGCCAAATTGCAATCCATAAACTATGGGTTAAACGTACAAATGGTGCGCTACACCGTAGCCACCGATCCGGCCGGAAATGTGCTGCAGGTCGGGCTCCTGAATTACAAAGCAAACACCACCCCGGGTATGTCCGGCGATGTGATGCTGCGCAAATACGACCGCAACGGTAACCCGGTTTTTCAACAAACGCTTACCGGCAATGCCGTGATCCGCAACATTGCTACTTATCTTAATGGCGACTTTCTCCTGGTTGGTGCTTTCCGCGATTCGGTAAGATTCAGCCCAACGCAAAAAATAACCGGCACCAGCACTTCCCAGTATTTTATTGCCAAATTCAGCCAGAGCGGGCAATTTCTGTGGCACCGGAACATTTCCGCCACCGTTACCGGCATGAACGGCGTCACGGCCGTAGCCCTGGATAGCGCGGGAATGCTTTATCTGGCTTTTTCGGGCACCAATCTTAATTCGTTCATTAGAAAGTTCGATGCCGCCGGTACTGAGTTGCTAACAATCCATCAAAACCGGGTCCGCAACATTTCTTCCTTAGCCGTAGATGCGGCCGGGAATATTCTGGCGGCTGGTTCCTGCATCGAAACCAATGCTACCTTCGGCGGGCAAAGCTTTAGCAACGGTACTTCGCTTTATAACTTTTACGTGGTGAAATACCGCCCTTCCGGTACGCCCCGCTGGGTGAAACTGGTGCAGGATATTACCTGCGTTTACCCCGAAGTAAAAGCTGGCCCGGCTGGCAGCGTGTATCTGGCCGGACCACTGAACGGCAGCTTTACCTTCGGGACTTTTACCACGCAGGGAAGAACCTGGTCTTACGATTTTTTCCTGACCAAACTCGATAGCGCCGGCACGTTCCAATGGGTACGGGAAGTGCCGCAAGCCACTGCCGCCGATGCCCGCAATGGTTATTCTAATTACCTGGAAGTTGATGCGGCCGGCAATGCGTATTTGGCCGGTTTTATGCGGAACACCCTAAATTGGGGCAACGGCATCCAGAATACCGGCTACGGCAGCACCGACCTGCTGGTACAGAAATACGACCCGGCCGGCACCCTGCTCTGGAGTAAAGTAGGCGGTGGCCCCGGCATAGACGAAGGCCATTCCGTTGCGGTAAATCATTTCGGAGAAGTATACCTGACCGGGATCTCCCGCGGCCCGGTTACTTTAGATACCATGGTGCATACCTTCAGTACCAGTCAGATCTATACCGTCCTGACCAAAGTTTCCGCACCAGGCGCCGTTTCGGGGATCTCTGAAAGTAAAAATGCTTTGGCCTTAAAGCTATATCCGAATCCGGCGAAAGACCAGGTAGAATTGGTATTGCCGAAGCAGGTTAACAAACCGATACAGGTTAAATTGATCAATGTGGCCGGGCAATTAGTGCAGCAAATAAATCTTGGCGGCAGTAATTCCAAATCGTATTTATTTCGGCTGAAAGCCTTACCGGCAGGTTTGTATTTCGTGGAAGTAAGGCAGGAAGATGCGGTTTTCCGGCAGCGCCTGGTACTGCATTAAAAGCCTCAGGGCGCCAAAGTTCCAGGCTTGTAATTTAGGTTTCTGAAGGAAAAGCTTTCAGGCTGCCTTTCCGGGTTATCTTTCAGCGTTTCATGTTTATAATTTCTGCTTAGCTTTCGGATGGGGGCGGCAGCCAGGGGCGGGTAACCGTTCCCCGGCAGCAAATTATTCCGGATTACGGTATCCTGGTGCCCAGTTCCCGGCAATTCCAAATGACTTTAGAAATTCTGCGACCCCGCCTGAATAAATCCGTAAATAAGGGCTTACAACTCCCGGTAGTTATTGTCTGAATAAACTGCTCTTAAATATGCCTGCCAGATGCAACTCATTCACACCACCCTGCAAGCTGCCCTCGATCTTTTGCCCGATGCGGCAATTGTGGTAGATCAGAACGTGAAGATCATTGCCGCTAATCCGCAGGTTTTTACTTTATTTGGCTACCAGCCCGCAGAACTCATAAACCAAAACCTGAACCTGCTTATACCGGCCCGGTACCGCCAACGGCACGACAAACATTTTAAGCACTATTTTGAAGCGCCGGCCAAGCGCCGCATGGGGGCTGGTTACGATCTTTCCGGGCTTCATAAAAATGGGGAAGAAGTAGACGTCGATATTGCCCTGGCCCCGGTTATTATTGGCGGGCAGCAAATGGCCCTGGCCCTGATCCGCGATATAACCGTGCTAAAAGAACTGGACCGTAACCTGCTTAAAAAGAACGAAGAGTTAAGTTTGTCTAACACCCAGCTGGAACGTTTGGGTTACGTAATTGCCCATGACCTGAAATCGCCGTTACTCAACATTCATGCGCTGATTAATTTGCTGAACCGGGAATTAGCCGATAAGAAGTCTCCCAAAATTAAAAGCTATACCAAAGCCCTTAGCGAAATTTCGCATTCCATGATGAACCTGATCACGGGGGTTGCCGAATATTCTACCAGCGGATTTCAGGGTGCTTCTGAAGAAGTAGTAGACCTGAACCAGGTAATGCAGGAGGTCCGGAAACTGGTTCATTTTCCGCCGGGTTTTCAGTTATTGATTAAAGACAAACTGCCTGCGATAAAGGGCAACAAAACCAAAATTCTGCAGGTGTTCCTGAACCTGGTAAACAATGCCGTAAAGTATAACGATAAGCCCGAAGGGAAGATCGAAATTCAGGCCCGCGCCAGCGAAAAAGTATGCCTGATAAATGTGGCCGATAACGGCCCCGGCGTGCCCCCGGAATTGCGCGGCAAAGTGTTTGAATTGTTCCGGAAAGGCGCCATTGAAAAAGAGGGTTCGCAGGGCATTGGTTTAGCCGTAGTAAAGAAAATTATTGAAGACCGCGGCGGCCATATTATGGTAGAAGCAAGCCCGCTGGGCGGAGCCAGTTTTGCATTCAGCTGGCCGGCACATAAAAGCGAAAGCACTTCTGAAAATCCAATATCGCCCCAAACCTGACCTTTTAGTTTAAACTATTTTTTTTCTTGCTTTAAAGCCTGGCAGGCGTTATTTAAATTTCTGGCACGCCAATTGCAAATACCCTTTTAAAGTTGAAATAAAATAGAAAAAACTAAAAATTTATAGTCATGAAAAAGGTAACCTATATCTTCAGTTTGGCTCTTATACTGAGCATGTTTTTAAGCAGTGTTTTACAAGCCCAGGATGCTCCTAAAAAGAAAATGAGTCCGGTGCTTAAAGGTGGTATTATTGGTGCCGGTACCGGTGCCGCCGCCGGCGCAATCATCAACAAAAAGAACCGCGTTGCCGGTGGTATTGTAGGTGCTGCCGTAGGTGGTGCCGTAGGTGCCGGAGTTGGTAAAGTTGTAGACAACAAACAGAAGAAAAAAGCGGCCGAAGAACAGCAGCGGATGGAGCAAATAGAGCAGGTAGCAGTAGCTAACGCCCCGGCTCCGGTTTATACCCCAACTGCTAATACTTCAACCCGTACCTACGCTTCTACTGCCAGGAAAAAAACTACCTACAAAGCCAAGCGTTCTACCCCTAAAGTAGTGGCTCCGGTTGAAGAAGAAGTATATGCGGTACAACCTGCTTACATGCAGATGGGCTGGATCCCGAACGATGGCGAAGGCGACCCGATGGTAGCTTACTCCCGTTCTGAGTACAAACGTAAAAGCTGGTAATCTCTCCCTCTCTATATATATAGAAAAAGACCGGGCCCGTAAGCCCGGTCTTTTTCGTTTCAGGTATTTTGGCCGGTAAAAAATGGTAGGCTTTTAGACTGAAAAAGTAAATTGCCTTTAAGTCCTTTTATTTTATTCGGATTTTTTTCCTGCGGCGTACAATTATCAAAAGAAAAGCCACGCGGTTATTTTCCGGTGAACTTATATTTTACGCCAAAAGAAAGGCTGATCAGTTTCGGGAAACCGGGAATAAAGGTGGCGGTAAGGTCCAGTTTTTCGGAAAGCAGGTAAGCGTATTCAAATTCGCCGCCGTACCAAAGGAATTTATATTGCCAGACATCGGTAGGTTTGCCGTCGAAATATTCGGGATCTATATAACCGGGCAGTTCGTACCAGTTTTTGCGGTAAACCAGCGTAGGCCCGATGCCCCCAAAAACCGAATGCTTTTCCGTTTTAAAAATAATTGCCCGGATGCCAATATGAGAGAAACCTCCCGGCCGGGCCGCGCAATCCGAATAAATGCCCTGCACCGCTTTTACCGAAACCCGATCCCGGTAAATAAATTTTTCCGCCGAAAGCATTACCCCCAGGTTTATTACCAGAATGCCGCGGTCGTCCAGCCGCCGGGGCATTAAAGGGGCATTCTCATCGCCGCCCGGATGAATACTTAGCCCGAATAATTTTAAACCCACATTATCCTGCGCCCGGCCCGGTAACCAGAACAGGAATAAAAATAACACCAGAATCCAATATTTAAGGCAAATCATTTTCCGGAAGAAAGCTGAAAATAAAAATCCCGGTTATTCAGCAGAAAAGAGATTGTTGATTAACTATAGCCCTTTTGCCTGCTCACCGGTACCTTATTAACCAGAAAACCTACCCTTAGGTTAGACGCCGCCATAAGATTTTCAAAATAACGTTGCTATTTCCCGGTTCCGGCAGAATTTGCTAACTTCACGGCCTATGATTTTGCGCGCAGAAGAGCTGATAAAAAAATATAAATCCCGCACGGTGGTAAACAACGTGAGCGTGGAAGTAAACCAGGGCGAAATTGTGGGCTTGCTGGGCCCCAACGGCGCCGGAAAAACCACTTCCTTTTACATGATCGTGGGGCTGGTTAAACCCAATTCCGGTAAAATTTTCCTGGATAGCGAGAATATTACCAACCTGCCCATGTACCGCCGGGCGCAACGGGGCGTGGGTTACCTGGCCCAGGAAGCTTCCGTGTTCCGGAACCTGAGCGTGGAAGAAAATATTCTGGCGGTGCTGGAAATGACAAATAAAACCAAGCAGGAGCAAAAAGAAAAGGTTGAAGAACTGCTGGAAGAATTCAGTTTAACCCACGTGCGCAAAAACAAAGGTATGGTACTTTCCGGGGGCGAACGACGGCGTACCGAAATTGCCCGGGCCCTGGCCGTAGACCCCAAATTCGTGCTGCTGGATGAGCCCTTTGCCGGCGTAGACCCCATTGCGGTAGAAGAGATCCAAAGTATTGTAGCCAAGCTTAAAACCAAGAATATCGGCATTCTCATAACCGACCACAACGTTAACGAAACCCTTTCCATTGTAGACCGCGCTTATTTGCTTTTCGAAGGCAAGATCCTGAAATCGGGCAGCGCCGAAGAACTGGCCGCCGACGAACAGGTGCGCCGCGTTTATCTGGGTAAGCACTTTGAATTGAAACGGAAGATTTAAGAATTGTTGATTGTTAATTGCTTATTGTTGATTGAAAAATGGAGGGCAAGAAACATTTTACATTGAATGATATCGAAGCCTACAAAGCAGCTTTTAAGCTAAGCAATTTTGTTTGGGATATTGTTTTGAGTTGGTCAAACTTTGAACGAGATACTTTGGGAAAGCAATTCGCCCGGGCAATAGACAGCATTTCAGCAAACCTGGCCGAAGGTTTCGGAAGGTATTCTAAAAAAGATAAAATTAATTTCTACCGGTAGCCCGCGCTTCAGTTTATGAATGTCTGGATTGGAATCAGAAGTCAAAAACAAGAAAATTAATAAGCTCAGAGCAGTACAAATACATATTCCAGGAACTGCAAACACTGCCAAAACTCATCAATGGCCTGATAAAACTTACTAACGATAATTTATCAAAGTAATTTCAATTAGCAATCAACAATCAACAATCAACAATTAAAATTGGAAGTACTTAATTCGATAATGACGTGGGTTATGAAAAAGCGGATCGGCCAGATCGAGCATTTTCGTAATAATCCCAATGAGGTGCAGCTCGAAACATTCCGGAATTTACTAAGCACGGCCAAAAATACGGAATGGGGAAAACGCTATGGTTTTGAGGAAATAAAGTCGGGGGAAACGTTTAAAGAACGCGTGCCGGTTTCCAGTTACGAACAGCTTTTTCCGGAAATAGACCGCATGATGAAGGGCGAACAGAATATTCTGTGGCCCAGCCACGTTACCTGGTTTGCCAAATCTTCCGGCACTACCAACGCCCGCAGCAAATTTATTCCGGTCTCCCCCGAATCTTTGGAAGATTGCCATTATAAAGGCGGCAAAGACATGCTGGCCATTTACGTGAACAACCGGCCCGATACCAAACTTTTTACCGGCAAAGGCCTGAGCATTGGCGGCAGCTTCCAGGTAAACGAACACAACCCCAAATCTTTTTACGGCGATGTTTCGGCGGTAATAATGCAGAACCTGCCGTTCTGGGCCGAATACATCCGGGCGCCGCGGCTCAAAACTGCTTTAATGGATAAGTGGGAAGAAAAAATTGAGCGCATTGCCGAAGAAACCATTTCCGAAAATATTACCAGCCTGGCCGGCGTGCCCACCTGGACCAACGTACTGCTGCACCGCATTATGGAAAAGACCGGCAAAACCATTCCGGAAGTGTGGCCCAACCTGGAGCTATTTGCCCACGGCGCCGTAGCTTTCGGGCCGTACCGTAAGCAATTCCAGGACCTGATCCCGACGCCAAAAATGCAATACCTGGAGCTTTATAACGCTTCCGAAGGCTTCTTCGGTATCCAGGACCAGCCCGGTTCCGAAGATCTGCTGCTCATGCTGGATTACGGCGTTTACTACGAATTCATTCCGGCAGGGCAATTTGATGACGAAAACCCAGTGACTATTCCGCTTTCTGAAGTAGAAGCCGGCCGAAACTATGCAATTGTAATATCTACTAACGGCGGCCTGTGGCGCTATAAAATCGGCGACACCATTAAGTTTACCAGCACCAAACCATACCGTTTCCGCATCAGTGGCCGCACCAAGCACTTTATAAACGCTTTCGGCGAAGAGTTGATTATTGAAAATGCGGAAGCTGCCATAACCGAAGCTTGTAAGCAAACCGGTGCAATTATTTCTAACTTTACTGCCGCTCCGGTTTACATTCAGGGCAAAAATAAGGGCGGTCACGAATGGATTATTGAGTTTGACCAAATTCCTGATAATATTTCAAGATTTTCTATTACCTTAGATGTAACGCTCCGGCAAATTAATTCAGATTATGATGCCAAACGTTACCAGGATATAGCCCTGGTATCACCCAAAGTGCACGTTGCACCCCGGGGAACGTTTCTGGAGTGGCTGCGCCGCAAAAACAAGCTGGGCGGCCAGAACAAGATACCGCGTTTGTCTAATTCGCGGGAGTTTTTAGAAGAAATCCTGACTATAAGCGGGGCAAAAACAGATGCAAACTGACGCATTAAACTTAGATTTTTCCTTAAAGGAAAGCAGGCCGGAACAGATTCGTGTGAGAAAGCGGGTAAAAGTTAAGTCTACGAAGCGGTACAAAAATAACAGCCGTAAGCAAAAGCTCACCAACCCGAAAGCCCGGAACCTGGTAATGTTGGTAGCTTTGATCTTTCTGCTTATTGCAGTGGTAGCCGGCCTTTTTTACGTAGCGTATCATTATTTCCCGGAAGCTGAAGTTTACCCGGAATACCAGCCGGCTATAGAAACCACCAATTCGCTGGAATAGCTTTCAGAACATTGATCTGTATAAAATAAAAATAGCCTGGAAGACTATGGTTTTCCAGGCTATTTGCTGTATCCTTAATTTTCTCTATTCCAGGAAGCTGCTTAAAATGCCGCCTTCTTTGTTTTTGTTTTCGCCGTTTGGCATCAGCGCCTGGATCAGTTTCTTTACCGGCATGCTCTGGATCCAAACCCGGCCCGTGCCCCGCAACGTAGCCAGGAATATTCCTTCCCCGCCAAAGATCATCGATTTCAGGCCGCCCGAACGCTGGATATCAAAATCGATTCCCTGTTCAAACGCTACTACGCAGCCCGTATCTACGCGTAGCATTTCGTTGTTCAGGCGTTTTTCTATAACCGTGCCGCCGGCATGAATAAATGCCAGACCATCGCCGTGTAAGCGTTGCAGAATAAAGCCTTCGCCACCTAATAAGCCGGCTCCCAGGCGCTGGTTAAAATGAATGTTCATTTTAGTACCCAAAGCAGCGGCCAGGAAACCATCTTTCTGCACAATTAAGCCTTGGGGAACCTGTGACAGGTCTATAGGGATAATGGTGCCGGGGTAGGGCGCCGAAAACGCAACCCGGCTTTTGGTTTGGCGGCCGCGGTGCGTAAAATGCGTCATAAACAGCGATTCGCCGGTGAGCATGCGGGTGCCGGCCGAAAATATCTTGCCTAAAATTCCCTGGTCGGCGTTGGAGCCGTCGCCCATTTTGGTTTCGAACTGAATGCCGTCTTCCATGAAAACCATGGCGCCGGCTTCGGCAATTACGGTTTCGTTCTGGTCTAATTCCACTTCCAGAACCTGGATGTCGTTGCCTAAAATCTTGTAGTCTATTTCGTGCGATCTCATAAATGCAAAGCAATTGGTTAGGGGCCCTAAGTTGCGGAATTTCCGGTTAAAACGGTAGGCTTTCTGGCCTAAAAACTGCTTTGCCGGTTATTTATTTCCTGTTTCAGGTTATTTTTTGTCCCCCTTTGGAGGGGGTAGGGGGAGGACAAGCATTCCAGATGATTCTCCCCTTAAGGGGAGTTAGAGGGGTGTTTTCCATTTTACAATAATTACCCCACCAGCACCCATTCAGCGGTGTTCCCTAGTATTGCAAAAACACCCCTCCGGCTCCCCTCAAGGGGAGAGTATCGGACAATGTAAAAAAAACCAGAAAGGGACTTTTCCTTCAATTCTTTAGCAATTTATTTCTTCTTCGGTTTTTTAGCTTTCGGGTCAGAATCTCCGTCTTCGTCATCGTCGTCTTTGGCGTTGCGGGTTTTCTTTATAAAATCTTCTTCGTTTTCTTCTTCGTCTTCATCGCCGGATTCCTGAATATGGAATTGCGAATCGTCGTCTTTCATTTTTCCGGGGCCTTTATCGGTCAGTTTTTTATCGGTTACGTTGCGGTCCAGGAATTCATTTAATTGATCGATGCTGTAACTGGAGGTGATTTCGCCCAGCGGGTTGATCTTTATTTCGAAGCCTTCGAGTTCTTTATGCACGCGGGCTTTTTTCTCAGACTTATCGGTTTTTTTCTTTTTGCTCATTGCCGTACGGTTTAAATTTGAGGTTTTCTGGCATACGCAAAAAAGCGCGACAAGGTAAATACCCGTCGCGCTCCTTTTACTTTTTTAGCCGGAAATGCTACCGTTTTTAAAAAGCGAAATCTAGAACACTACAACTTTTAAAAACATTGGTTAAGCGCCGGCCAGGTCGTTAGAGAATTCGTGATAAGTTGACTTTACGTAATTCTGCATTTTGTCTTTTTTCTTAATGGCTTGCAACGTAGCGTTTGAGCCAGGATAGCTCTGGTCGGCTTCGAAGGCAAGCGCCGATCCTTTGGCAACCGCTCCAGGATTATTCTTTTCAAAAAGTTCTACTTTCTCTCTGAGTTTGCCAAAATCGCCGGTAAGCATATAAGCCGCGCACAGGTTTTCGATCAGGGCGTTGGCCACTCTTTTGTTGATCGCGCCTTTACCTTTCCAGTCGGCATTGGCCAGGTGCTTTTCCCATACGGCAATTTGCGGCTGAACAGCTTCTTTCTGGGGTGTTTTTTCGGAAATGAGGGCGGCAAAATCGGTGCTGGCTTTGTTTATTTCGGCAAATGCCGGCGAAGGACCGGTAATTGAATTTACCGGCACCCTTACTTCGAAATTTTGGGCGGAAAAATCGTATTTGATCCGCTTGTTTATTTTGGCCAGGGTATGCGCTAACAGATCGGTTTCCAAAGAATTTTTAAGATAGGTATCCAGTTCGGCGGCGCTGTTGAAAGTAGGCGTGGTAAAGAGGTCGGTTTTCTTTTTGTAAGCAAAAACCGTTGCTTCCGACTTTTTATCGATCAGTTCGTAGCCGTAATTGGACAAGTAATTTACCAGGGAATAGTATTTAGTGCCCTCCGGCGCCGATTCGCCTTTCTGAGGTTTAGCGCCAGGCTTAGGGGCTACTTTAGGGCCTTCAGTTTGCTGGGTTTTATCTATAATAAAAAGTTTGTTGAGGGTAATTTTAACGGTTAGGTCGCCGCCGGAATTTTGAAATTTAAGATCCTGCAGTTGCGGCGTTTCTTTAACCTGGGCCTGGCCCGGCAGCGTGCCAAAATCGTAGGTTACGGAATAGGTGTTAAACTCCGGCTTTAACTGCATGGCCGGCGCTTTTTTTAACGCAGACCAAACTTTATTATCGGTAATTTTTTGCGCAATGCCGGTAAGCGGCGTGAGGGCACCAATGGCAAGCGCTAATAGAAAAAACTTACTGCGTTTGGCGGTATCGGTTTTGGCAAAGGACAACTTCAGATGAAACATGGTTTTTAAGGTTTAGTGGGAGACCCGGTCAGGTTAAAAATACGTTGGTTTACAGCTAAATAAACGCAGATATTAATTACGCTGAATATCCTGAAGATTGCAAATAAATTAAGAATGTTAGGCGAAAATAGCCATAACAGTTCTTACCTAAACCTGCTGCTTACTCCACTACAATTTTCCGGGAGGTAATTTGCTCACCGGCTTTTAGCTGCAGCAGGTAAATTCCTTTGGCGTTTGGTAAGGTTATTTCTTCCGAAAGCTGGTTGTTGTATACTTTAAATTCCTGTTTGAAAACCACGCGGCCTAAAAGATCGGAAATGGTTAATTCGGCTTTTGAAGTAGGTAGGTTGGAAAGCTGTATGTTAAATTTGCCCTGGCTAGGGTTTGGGAAGATGGAAACTGGAAAGTGCTCTTCTGATGGCTTTATTCCTAATACATCGGGCCCTAATTTTATTACCCAGTAATCAGCATATCCTTGAGAAATTTGGCTTTTGTCGCCGCTAATATTAGAACGGGAGTAACCTCCAAGAATATAACCCCCATCTGAAGTTTGTTGGAGGGACATTAGCCAATCAAGCCCGCTTCCTCCTATAGTTTTATCCCATATTTTGTTACCACTGCCATTCAACTTTACAATCCAGTAATCAGCGCCTCCCTTAGAAACTTCACTTTTATCTCCGTCGTTGTCTGATTCAGATAACCCGCCTAAAATATACCCACCGTCGGTCGTCTGTTGCAGGGAGAAGAGAAGATCGCCTTCACTGCCGCCGAAGGTTTTATCCCATATTTTATTGCCATTAGCATCTAGCTTTACTACCCAATAATCTTTGTATCCTCCTTGAAAAGCCTGGGTTTTATCTCCACTAATACCGGAATCTGAATTTCCGCCCAAAACATAACCTCCGTCCGAAGTTTGTTGTATGGAATAAAGAGCGTCGTTTCCGCTTCCGCCAATGGTTTTATCCCAGGTTTTACTACCGTTAGCATCTAGTTTTATAACCCAAAAATCGCCTCCTCCTTTAGATGCCTGGCTTTTATCTATACCGATATTGGAATTAGAGCTGCCTCCTAAAATATAGCCTCCGTCTGAGGTTTGTTGCAGTGAAACCAATTGATCTTCCCCGCTTCCGCCAAAAGTTTTATCCCAAACTATGTTGCCGCTGACATTCAGCTTAATCACCCACCAATCCATATCGCCTCTGGCAGCCTGCGATTTATCGCCGCTGATACCTGAATAGGAATACCCACCCAATATATACCCGCCGTCTGAGGTTTGCTGAAGCGACATAAGTCCATCCCAATTGCTGCCGCCTAAAGTTTTATCCCAAATCTTGTTGCCATTGGCATTCAGTTTTATTATCCAAAAATCCTGTCCGCCATTAGAAGCCTGGCTTTTATCGCCACCAACTCCAGAATTAGAAATTCCCCCCAGGATATATCCTCCGTCCGACGTTTGTCGCAGACTAGTTAAGTAATCATTATGGTAACCAACAAGGGTATTTTCCCAAACTTTATTGCCGCTGGCATCCTGTTTTACAATCCAGTAATCCCAAACTCCTACAGTGTTCTGACTTTTATCGCCGCTGATACCAGATTCAGATCTTCCTCCTAAGATATAACCCCCGTCTGTGGTTTGTTGAAGAACGCATAATTCATCTGCCTGATTACCACCAAAAGTTTTATCCCATTGAATGGACGGACCATTTTGCGCTGAAACTTCTAAAGATAAACAAGTTGCCAAAGAAATAGTCAAACCAAAACGAAGCCAGTTTTTAAGCAGGAAAGTATACCGTTTTTTCATAGAAGCTCTTTAAATAGAGGTCGGGGGAAATAACCTTTTAGTTGCTTTAACTCAAGATAAATTTTTAGCGGTTTAAAAAATGAATCCAAAAAAATCATCCAGACAACTAAGGGTATACTTTTATTATCTTGTCTATGTTTTTGAAACCGAAGAATAACCGATTCAGCATTTTACTACCACCGCCCTTAGCCCGAATAAAACTATGAAAACAAACTATTACGTTAACTCCCTTTTTACCAGGCCCTGATGCATTAATTGGTAATTTCAACGCTCCCCACCGCCATTTCCGGCGACTTGGTTTCTGCTTAACGTTCCTGCTTAATTCCAATTTCTTACTAAAATTTAAAATTGTTGTGAAAATCAGCCTGGTATTTCTTTGCCTTTTCTTTTCGGTAAACAGTAGCCTTTTTGCCCAGAAAATTAACCTGCGCGGCAGCATTACCGATGCCGAAACCGGCGAAGCATTGCCTGGCGTTTCGGTGTATGTGCCGCAACTGCAGGATGGCACTGCATCTGATGTAAATGGCAACTATGAGCTAAGCCTGCCGGCCGGAAAAGCCAACCTGGTTTTTACCCTTATCGGTTTTACTACTCAGAACAAAGAAGTAACGCTAACCAGAGCAACTGAATTAAATATTAAGCTGCAGGCCAGTGCCGGGGTTTTAAAAGAAGTACAGGTTACCGCCAAACAAAACGCCCTCCGCGACCAGGTAATGGCGCCGCAAATGAGTACCATCAAACTGTCGCCGGTGCAAATGAAGAACATGCCTTCTTTGGGCGGCGAAGTAGATATTATAAAAGTAGCACAACTATTACCCGGCGTAAAGCGGGGCGGCGAAGGCCAGACCGGCATGTACGTACGCGGTGGCGCCGCCGACCAGAACCTGATCTTATTAGACGATGCGCCGGTTTACAACGTGAGCCATTTGTTCGGGTTCTTTTCGGTTTTCAACAACGATGCCCTGCAGGATGTATCGTTAATTAAAGGCAGTTTCCCGGCGCAATACGGCGGCCGCGTTTCTTCGGTAATGGATATTAAAACCCAGAACGGCAGCAACGACAGAATTAAAGCAGATGGCGGCATTGGCTTGCTCTCTTCGCGCCTTACGGTGCAGGGTCCGTTGCAGAAAGACAAGCTAACGTTTTTGGTTTCCGGCCGCCGATCGTACATCGATAAAGTGCTGGCCGTGGCTAACCGCGATGTGCCCTATTATTTCTACGATACCAACGTAAAGCTGCATTACAAACTTTCCGACCGCGATAAAATCTCTTTCAGCAGCTATTATGGCAACGATGTTTTAAGCGAACCCAAATCCGCCAGTTCCGGCGATGACGCCGAAGGAATGGATCTGGATTTTGGTTTTACCTTAGGCAATTTTACCAATACCCTGCGCTGGAGCCACCAGTATTCCGATAAATTATTTTCGCACCTAACGCTGCTGCACACCCGTTTCCGGTACCAGGTAAACGGCCAATTTGTGGGCAATTCGCTTTTCATAGGTTCGTACATAGAAGACCTGGGAGCCAAGCTGGATTACGATTATTACCACAACGATAAGCACCAGTTCCGCTACGGTATTTCGGCTACCAACCATACTTTCCGGCCGAATATTGTGGCTACCAAAGGTGAAATTTCAAACTTTCTAAAATCGCAGTCTGGCACCAGAATGCAACCGCAGGAACTGGGGGTTTACGGCCAGGATGAATTCAAATTAAACGCCCGCGTAACCCTGAATTATGGCACCCGCATTTCCGGTTTTATTACGGAAGGCGCAACCTATATGGGTTTGGAACCACGTTTAGCCGGCAGCTTAAAGCTAACTGAAAACAGCTCTTTTAAACTTGGCTATTCCCGCATGACCCAATATTTACACCTGGTTTCGAATTCTTCAGTTTTACTGCCAACCGATCTGTGGTATCCGGTTACCAAAAATGTAAAACCGCAGTTCGCCGATCAGATCGCAGCCGCTTATAACCATGCCTTCCCGAAACTGAATACCGTTTTGAGCGCTGAAGTTTATTATAAAAAAATGCACAACCTGATAGAGTACAAAGAAGGCGCCGTGCTGATGCTCAACAACGATTACGAAAAAGAACTGCTGCACGGCACCGGCGAAGCCTACGGCACCGAATTGTTCCTGCACAAAACCGAAGGCCGGTTCAACGGCTGGATCGGCTATTCGTTAAGCTGGGCTACCCGGCAGTTCGATGGCCTGAATAACGGCAAAAGCTTTTTCGCCAAATACGACCGCCGCCACGATATTTCCATAGTAGCCAATTACGACATTACCAAAAGGCTGAGCGTTTCCGGAGTGTGGGTTTACGGCACCGGCCAGCGCTTTACCGGCCGGTTGGGTCAATACGCCTCTCCCAAGCCTTCTTACTCCGGCGTAGATGTGCTGCCCATTTATACCGACCGCAATGCCCTTAAATTTTCCCCGTCGCACCGCCTGGATCTGAACATTGTCTGGAAAAACAAACCGCATAAAAAATGGCAGAGCGAATGGTGCATCGGCGCTTACAACGTGTACAACCAGACCCAGCCCTATAAAGTGAAAGTAGAAAGTAATGGTGCCGGTGGCTACAAATATTCGCAGGTTGGCCTGTTCGGTTTTATTCTTTCTATCGCCTATAATTTTAAGTTTTAACGAAGAAAAGGGTAGGGGTGGAGCCGGAAAAAGTTGTCTTTTAATTGGAAGCTTTCAGTTGATCTCTCAACAAATGGTCCTCCCCCTACCCCCTCCAAAGGGGGACAATCGGGAATGCGTATTTTCAGAATAAGTTATCTGATAAAGTCCCCCTTTGGAGGGGGTAGGGGGAGGACTACTCCTTCTGATCAAATATTCCAGTTAACATCCCTTCATTCCGACATTCAAAAACTAAAATATTAACTATGAAAACGGTATCTTTTTTAATCAAAAAACTCAGCTTTGGCCTCATCTGGCTGTTACTGGGACTTGGTTTGTTTAGTTGCGAACCCGACCCGATAGAAATTGTATTACCGCCGCACGAAGCCAAACTGGTAATTGCCACGCAGGTTTTCCCGGAAAGATATATGGTGGTGCAGGTCTCCAAAAGCTTTAGTTCGCTGGCCGGCCCCGGCGATAACATTGCCAATGATTCTACTTTGCTGAAAAACCTCCTGGTGGAACATGCCCTGGTGCAGGTTAGCTATAACGGCCAGACCGAAACCCTGAAACACCTGCGCAACGGGCTTTATTACAGCACCAAAATTCTCCAGAACTTCCGGCAGACGTATACTTTATTCGTGAAAGATTCGGTTTCGGGGCTGGAGTGCCGGGCGGCCACCGAAATGCTGGCGCCCATTGCCTTTGATAAGGTTGAGCCGCAGGTAAAAAGAACAGCCAGCGATACTACCATGGCCCTGCACTATTCGCTTTCGGACCCGGGGCCGGAGCGTAATTTTTTCCTGATAACGCTGGTAGGCGCCAGCCGCAAAAATGTAATTCCGTGGCAGGGGCCAAAATCCTTAAATCAGATCCGGGAACAGCTTATACTGCTGGATGATTCGCAATTTACGAACGGGAAATTCAGTAAAACCGAAAACCTGACGGTGCAATCTTCCGATACCCTGGTAGTTGCTATTTCCAACATCAGCGAACCTTATTACCGGTACCTGGAGCTGTATCAGAAATCGAACGGGTTCATAAACCAGCTTACCGGGGAACCGATAAACCTGCCTTCCAACATTCAGAACGGTTACGGGTTTTTCAATGCTCATAACCCCACTGCCCACGTTTTCAGAATGAGCGATTGGTAAAGGCCAGAATTACCTTACCGGTACTTTTATGGAATAGGCCCGGTACGCACCAAAAATGCCAAACCCGCCTTTTACGTTGCTGTAGACCTTCATCGGATTATTATACCGGTCTATGTTTTGCAGGTATTGATTTAACGTTTTGTGGTATTCAAAATAAGGCCGGTCTACGGTGTAGAGGTAAGCATCCAGGTATTTTAAACTGCCGTTGCGCTGTAACTCCCGGTATCTGAACAAATTATCGCTCTGGATCTGCCAGGTGCGGCCATCGGCGCCAAAATCCCGCACGTTGGTTTCATCTAAAAAGTAAGGCGTTTCCCGGCTCCCCAAATTGCCGGCAGGGCCGGGGTCCCCTATTTGCATAACCGCATCGCCCCGGTAGAAATCGCCTTGACCGGGCAGATCCTGCCAGCGCAGTTTAACGCTGTAATTCCCTTCCGGAAAACCCGGCCCGATGGTTACCGAATCTATAGTGGCGGTAAGCGATTGGTTTACTTTAACCGGAACGGTGCAGGAAGCCGAAACCGCGAATCCGCCGGGAGCGGTTGCCCGCAGCCAATAGGTTCTACCAGGCACAATTGACAGGCCGGTGGTAACATAAATACTATCCGGGGCCAGGCCTAACTGTACTGAATCTGTACCATCCGAAAGCCAGACCGTAGCATCCAGCACTTTGTTTACCGTAAGGGTATTCTCCGGGCTCAGCAGCGCCGCCGATTTGTTTACCAGCACTTCTACCCTGGGCGCTTCCGGCGAAATAAAACTACTGATAACCAGCTTGGGCGGTACCGCCGGCAACACGATCTCCGATTCGGTAATGCAGCCTGGCAGCGCCAAAAGACTGCCGATGAAAGCAAAAAACGCTAGCCTTTCAGCCCGGAAAAGTGCCTCCGTTGTAAACCAGTTGCTTTGTTTTTTTAAACCCATAAAACTAAAATTTCAGGTTATAACTTACCGACGGAATAAGCGGGAACATGGAAGTCATCTGAAGCACCCGGTCCTTGCCGTTTTTTACTACAATGGAGTAATAATACGGGTTCTTCCGGTTATAAAAATTGTAAACGCTCACTTCCCAGCTTCTTTCGGCCCAGCTTAGCTGCTTGCGGAATTGCACCCCCACGTCCAGCCGGTGGTATGCCGGAACCCGGAAATTGCTGCGTTCGCCGTAATCGGAAATCAGGTAATTAGCCACCAGAGAATTGGTAGCGGAATTATGATTGGGAGCCCAGTATTCGGAAGTTGGCAGCGTAATGGCATTGCCGGTGCCGTAAACCCAGCTGGCCGAAAACGTTAACCTGGACGAAATTTTATAGCTGCCGGTAATCGAAACATCGTGCCGGCGGTCGTAGCGGGCATAAAATTTCCGGCCGCCGTTCAGCGAATCGAACTGGTGTTCGGTTTTGGAAAGCGTATAGCCCAGCCAGCCGGTAAATTTCCCCACCTTCTTCTGAACCAGGAATTCCAGTCCGTAAGCCCAGCCCTGGCCCGAAGTAACATTCTCCTCCCAATTCAATTCGGTTTCTGTTATGGCCGGTTCGGCAATGGTTAAAAAATTGGCATTTTCGTTGTAGGTAATAATCTGGTTCAGCTTTTTATAGTAGCCTTCAATTTCTACGGTAACGGTATTTTTAAACAGATCCTGCGCTATTCCTAAAGCAACCTGCTGCGCTCTCTGGGGTTTTACCTTTTCATTTGCGGGCAACCACAGGTCTATAGGAAGCCCCGTGCCGGTACTGCTCAGCAAATGAATATACTGGTTCATGGAAGCAAAAGAAGCCTTAAGCGCGGAAGTACGGGTAAACTGGTAAGCCGCCGAAAGCCGGGGTTCCGGATTGAAAAAATGGTGATTGCCGCTGATAAAATGCGTCAGGCGTACCCCGGTATTCAAAAGCAGTTTAGGCACCGGCGAAAAAAAGTCTTCGGCATATAAAGCGCTTTCTAAGGTGGGCAAACTTAAGCGGTTATCGATGTTGAAATCCGTTTCTGAATCGGTACCCCGGATGGCGGATGGCGTAAAGTAATGGTGCGTAACCACCCCTCCGAATTTAAGATAATGTTCCAGCGTGGGGTAAAAATCGAAATCAGACTTCAGGCTGAAATCACGGATGCCGGAGAAAAACCGGAAACTGCTTTGCTCTTTGGCATTGCGGCTGTCATAATCAATTACCAGCCGGTATTTGCTGTAAATAAAAGAAGTATTGGAAAAGAGGCGGTCATTTACCAGGTGGTTCCACCGCACGGTGCCCGTTACATTTCCCCAGAAAAGCTGGTTGTTTTCAGTCCGGTTAGGCGATTGTGATCCGATGGTAACATTATCGCGGCCAAAGTACCCGCTCACGTAAACCTTATCTTTCCGGCCAAAATCGTAGGTTAGTTTCAGGTTGCTATCGTAGAAATAAGGCCTGAATTTTAAGGTGTCGTTCATAAAAGGCGCAATCAAGGCATCCAGATACGTGCGCCGCACCGAAACCAGGAACGAAGCTTTCTCCTTAATAAGCGGACCTTCCAGCAATAGCCGCGACGCGATCAGGCCAATGCCGCCTTCGCCCTGTATTTTCTCTTTGCTGCCTTCTTTTAAGGTCATATCCAGCACCGACGAAAGGCGCCCGCCGTACCGGGCCGGGAAACCGCCTTTGGTAACTTCAATATTCTTCAGCGCATAGCCGTTAAAAACTGAAAAAAGCCCGAAGGCATGATTTGAATTATAAACCGTGGCATCGTCCAGAATGATCAGGTTCTGATCGGGGCCGCCGCCGCGGACGTACAGGCCGGTGCTGCCTTCGTTGCCCTTTTGAACGCCCGGCATGAGCTGCACCGCTTTTATTACATCCTTTTCGCCCAGCAGCGCCGGAATATCTTTTATCTGGTCTACCGGGATCTGCATCTGGCTGGTCTGCGCGGTTTGCGTGCTGCGGGGTTGCCTTTCGGCAATTATTTCTACTTCTTTCAGCTGTTCGTTACTCACAAGATTCACATTCAGGTTTAGATCCTGGGAAAGAAGAAGACGCCTGGTGGCCGGTTTAAAACCCACGTAAGAAAACTGCAGGGTAATAGAATCTGCAGGAAAGGTGAGCGAATAGAAACCGAAATTGTTGCTGGTAATACCGGCGTTTAATTCCGGAGCATAAATGGTAACGCCAATTAGCGGTTCGGCGCTGCCGGCTTCCCGCACGTAGCCGCTAACCGTGTAGCGCTGGTTTTTTCCCGCCGAAGGATTGACAGCGGAACTTCCGGCGGGATTTTTTTCGAAAAGTAAGATCTGATCGGGGCGGTAAAGCCAGGTAATATTGGTGCCTTTGAAAAGCGTGGTTAGAATTTCATCCAGCGTTTTTTCGCGGCCCGAAAGGGTAATTTTTTTCTGCAGCGGCAGGGCTTCATTGCTGTAGGAAAAGGGAATTTTGGTTTCCATTTCCAGCGCTTTTAAGAAAGCTTCCAGGGTGCCAGTTTTGAATTTCAACGCGACTACCTGCTGGCTTTGGGTACCGGTTTCCTGGGCCATTCCGGAAAAAGGAAGGCTTAAAAGGAAGCTTAAAAAGAGAAACGAAAAAAAACGAAGCAACACGTACCCAGGAAGTTAATTTGCCAATTACCGGAAATAAAAATAGTAAATTATCAGCAAATTACGCACGTTTAGCAACCGGCACCATCTACCAGAACGGTATCTTTTTCCACGGTAAAAGTCAGGCCCAGCGTTAAACGCATTACTTCCAGAATTTCTTCCAGGGTTTGCTTTTTGAAGGTACCGGTAAGGTGGCAGTTTTTAAGTTTTTCGTTCCGGAACTGTAGCTTTTTGCCGTATACTTTTTCCAGGTCGTGGGCTACCGTCAGCAGGTCGGTGTTCTGGAACCGTAAAATGCGGGTCTGCCAGGCCAGGAAATTCAGGTCGGCAGTTTCGGAAGCAGTTACTTTTTCGGTTTCCGGGTTAAAACGACCGGTCTGGTTAGGCGTAAGCAGCACCCGGTTTTCAGGTTTATCCGTT
The DNA here is from genome assembly GCA_963751205.1 of uncultured Cytophagales bacterium. Lineage (GTDB taxonomy): Bacteria > Bacteroidota > Bacteroidia > Cytophagales > Hymenobacteraceae > Adhaeribacter_A. The sequence continues at coordinate 483,092 of CAVVTI010000002.1, forward strand.
TTGCGTAATTCTACTTTGCCGGTTACCACCGATACAATTATTTCTTTCTGGGAATTGTAAGCTTCTACGTTAAAAGAGGTGCCTTTAACTTCGGTAACGGTCTGGCCGGCGCTGATCCGGAAAGGTTTGGTAGCATCTTTGGCTACGTCAAAAAAAGCTTCGCCTTCCAGGGTCACTTCCCGGCTGTTGGCGGCAAACTGTTTCGGGTAACGCAACGTGCTGCCGCCGTTCAGCCACACGGTAGAATTATCGGGTAAGGTAATTTTGCTTTGCTTTCCGGGAGCGGTTTCGTAACGCATATAAGCCACCGCCGGCGTTTGCAAAGCCGTTTTATTCCGGAATACCAGGAAAACCACGCCTAAGGTTAATACCAGAACGGCCGCAACTTTCCAGAGCCAATTGTAACTGGTTTCCGGTTTTTCTATTGCAGGTGGTAACGAATGGGTCGGGTTGAAATTTATCTTTTGGGTTATTTCCTGCAGCGCTAAGTCTACGTTGGTTTCCGGGGCGGTTTGTTCGGTTCCTGCGGCCTGCCAGATCTTCCGCAGTTGGGCCAGTTGCCGGCGGTTGGCAGCGCTGGAAACTTCCCATAGCTCTACCTCCCGGTTTTCTTCTTCCGAAGTTTCGCCGGCCAGGTACCTGGTTAATACTTCCCAATCAACGGTTGGTGGCAACATTTTCTTTTAAATTTATTTCCGTTTTCTGGTAAGACAAATTAAAGCCGCTTTACCCTTAGTGGCACCGCAGATTTTCTCAGTTTTTTTAAGATTATCCATACCAGATAAAATTTAACTGAGCATTAAAAATAGTAAAACTAACGTTTCGCTCCAGCAGGTGCGCAGGAAAGATCGTAATTTCTTAAGGGCCGTGCCCATGTGCGCCTCTACCGTTTTGGTAGAGATCTGCAATTCTTCCGCGATCTGGGCGTAGGAAAGGCCTTCCTGGCGACTTAGATTAAAGACAATGCGGCATTTTTCCGGGAGTTGCTCAATGCCTTCGGCTACCAGTTTCTCCAGTTCCTGCTGGCTCATTTCTTCTTCCGGGGTCTGGGAATTAGCGGCGTAGGTTTCCGGCACTTCGTCGGCCACCACGCTCATGCGGGCCACGCGGCTTTTCAGGTAATTGAAAGCCCGGTTGCGGGCCATGGTAAACAGGTACGCTTTTACCGCCGAATTAATGGTAAGCGTTTCCCGATTCTCCCAAAGGTAAATGAAGATGTCCTGGGTTAATTCTTCGGCAATTTCCTGGTTCCGGACGAATTTCCAGGTGAATTTATAGAGATCGGAATAGTAGGTTTTTATGAGTAACTGCAACGTAGCCTGATCGCCGGCAGCCAACTGGCGGCAGATTTCTTCCGGGCTTAAGGTTGCAATGGAGGTGGTCATAAAATGCTATTGAAGCTGCAAAATTACAATTATTTCCTTTGAATGTTTCTAAGTTATGTGGGGATTTTTCCCATGACTTTTTTGAGATGTAAGAATATGTAAGAGTATTGGTTTTGCCGGGTCTTGAATTGATATTGTAGTGAATTTTTGGGCTTAAATCCGGGCGTTTTTATTCCTTTGTTTGATTCTATGCGTAAAGAAACAGCCTACTAAGAGAGTAAGTAGTACGCACATCTTAAACCTAAATGCTGCTATTTTATTTACTCTATTACAATTTTACAGATTTTAACCTGTTCGCCGGCTTTTAGCTGCAACATATACATTCCTTTAGCATTGTGTATACTCAGTTCCGCAGAAAACTGATTATTGGTTTTTTGAATATTTTGTTGCAGTACTACACGGCCAAGCAGATCGTAAATTGTTACTTCAGCAATGGGTACGTCAAGGTTGTGGAGTTGTAAGATGAATTTTCCCTGATTTGGATTGGGGGAAACATAAAAGCCGGAATGAACTTCAGGTTCTTTAAAACCCAACGCATTTCCCCCTAATTTCACGATCCAAAAATCGGATATTCCTGAAGTGGGCTGCGATTTATCGCCGCTGATACCGGAAAAGGAGTCGCCAGCCAGCATGTAGCCGCCGTCGGATGTTTGCTGTAAGGCGTATAGCCGGTCTATATTATTTGCGCCAATAGTTTTATCCCATTGTATATTCCCGGCCACATCTACTTTTACTACCCAATAATCTACAATTCCCTTAACCGGTTCACTTTTATCACCTCCAGGGCCGGAACGGGAATGTCCGCCTAAAATGTAACCACCATCAACGGTTTGCTGCATAGAATAAAGCTGATCGATGTCGCCGCCACCAATAGTTTTATCCCAGGTTTTATTGCCATTGGCATCCAGTTTAATTATCCAGTAATCATCAGAACCTTTAGAGGCCTGGCTTTTAGTTCCGGAAATACCCGAGTTAGAATATCCTCCCAGAATATAGCCGCCATCTGTAGTTTGCGCTAAAGCCGATAATTGGTCGAAATCGGCGCCGCCCAGCGTTTTGTCCCAGCTTTTGTTTCCGAAGGCATCCACCTTAACGAGCCAGTAGTCATATGAACCCGGCGAAACCTGGCTTTTATCGCCGCTGATTCCGGAATTAGAATAACCTCCCAGGATATAGCCGCCGTCTGTGGTTTGTGCGATTGATGAAAGGATGTCACTTCCAGAGCCGCCAATAGTTTTATCCCAAACTTTATTCCCGGTAGCATCCAGCTTTATGAGCCAAAAATCGTCGCCGCCTTTGGAAGGTTGAGATTTATCGCTGCTGGTACCGGAATTAGAGTAAGCCCCCAAAATGTAACCGCCATCAGCGGTTTGCTGCATAGAAGTGACCGTTTCGTACAACGTGCCTCCAAAAGTTTTTTCCCATTGCTTTACACCATTAGCGTTCAGCTTCACTACCCAGCAATCTTCCTGACCGTTCGAAGGCTGACTTTTATCTCCACTGATGCCTGATCTTGAACGGCCGCCCAAGATATAGCCTCCATCGGAAGTTTGCTGTAAAGCGGAAAGAAACTCATCATGAAGACCACCCAGGGATCTATCCCATTGTTTATTCCCTGCTGCATCAAGTTTAATGGTCCAGTAATCGTAACCTCCATTCGAAGCCTGACTTTTATCGAGGCCAATGCCAGAATTGGACATACCTCCTAAAAGGTAGCCTCCATCAGCAGTATGAAATATTCTTGGGTTTCCATCTGCTGCCGGCCCACTGATAGTTTTCTCCCATCTTATGGGAGGCGCAGTTTGCGCCTGAAGCTTAATTGCGAAGAAAATAGCTATAATAGTAAGTAAACCAACGTGCAGACAGGCCTTTAGCGAAAAAATATGGCTTTTTTTCATGAATATACCCTAATAGTTTTCAGGTTGACAAAGTTACCATTTTTAAGAATCGGAATGTGACATTATTTGATTGGGTGCAAAAGCGTAACCAAAAAAGCCTTCCTCAAATTAAGAGAAAGGCTTTGAAGTACTTTTTTGACTTTTTCAGCTTAAAACTATACCGTTTTCAGGGCATAAGGCTGCAACTTTTCAATAGCGGCGCCCAGGCGTTTAACGGTTTCTTCTTTGCCTATTATTTCGATAATGGCCATCAGGTCCGGGCCGGCTTCTACGCCGGTTACAGCTAAGCGCAGGGCCTGCATTACGGCGCCTAATTTTACGCCGTTGCGTTCCAGAATGTCATGCAGCAAATGCTTTACGCCTTCGGCAGTGAAAACTTCTACAGCAGGCAGTTCATTTTTGAATTGTTCGAAGATGTTTACCGACTGGGTATTCCACTTTTTGGCAGCTACCTGTTCGTTGTATTGTTCCGGCGCAATAAAGAAATAAGCTGCTTCGCGCCAGAATTCCTGCGGGAACGAAACGCGCTCTTTCATTACACCGGAAATTTTGGTGGCCTTATCTAAACTGCATTCGATATTATGTTCTTTTAAGGCATCCAGTAAATACTGGGCCAGTTCTTCGTCGGGTTTGGCGCGCAGATATTGTTCGTTGTACCACTTGGCTTTCTGGATGTCGAATTTTGTGCCGGATTTGCCAATGCGCTCAATGGAGAAAGCCTCAATCAATTCATCCATGCTGAAAATTTCCTGCTGCGTGCCCGGGTTCCAGCCTAAAAAGGCCAGGAAGTTTACGAAAGCTTCCGGCAGATAACCGGCTTCACGGTAACCGCTCGATTTTTCCTGGGTAAACGGATCAACCCAATTCAACGGGAAAACCGGGAAGCCTAATTTATCACCATCGCGTTTGCTTAGTTTCCCGTTGCCGTCTGGCTTCAGTAAAAGGGGCAGGTGGGCGAATTCCGGCATGGTGCTTTCCCAGCCTAAATATTTGTAAAGCAGCACGTGCAGCGGAGCGCTTGGCAACCATTCTTCGCCCCGGATCACGTGGGTTATCTCCATTAAATGGTCATCCACGATGTTGGCTAAGTGGTAAGTTGGCATGCCATCAGATTTCATCAGCACTTTATCGTCGATAGCGGAAGAATGCACCATTACCCAACCGCGGATCATGTCTTTTAACCGGATCTCTTCTTTGCGCGGCACTTTTAACCGGATCACGTACGGATCGCCGTTGGCTAAACGCTGCTTTACTTCGTCTTCCGGCAAAGTAAGCGAGTTTTTCATGGTGTTCCGGGTAATAGCATTATACTGCGGCGTGGCAACTTTGGCGGCTTTCAGGCGTTCGCGCATGGCATCCAACTCTTCGGCGGTATCGAAGGCGTAATACGCGTTGCCTTCGTTTAACAGCTTCATGGCGTATTCCATGTACATGGGCTTGCGCTCACTCTGGCGGTACGGAGCGTGCGGGCCGCCGTGCACCGGGCTTTCGTCTAATTTAATGCCTACCCATTCCAGGCTGTCGAAAATGTATTGTTCGGCGCCGGGAATAAAGCGGTTCTGATCGGTGTCTTCAATGCGGAGCAGCATTTTGCCGCCCATCTTTTTGGCAAATAAATAGTTATATAAAGCAGTGCGAACACCACCGATATGTAAAGGCCCGGTTGGGCTGGGAGCAAAGCGTACTCTAACTTCTCTTTCCATGAAATAGGATCTTCGAAAAAATATTGTTTAAAAACGGGCGCAAGTTACAAAAATCTGCGGCCAATGGCACGTTAAATTGCAGCAAATCCCGGCCGGCAGGTTTTATACGGAAGCCGGAAACTGAAATTTGGTACTAACTTTTCGGGTGGGCTGCCGTTCAACAACTGGCTTTCCTGTAAAGTCTTCAATCAACCAGCCCTCAGGGCAATCGCTTAAAATGCTGTCGAAATTCTTTAAAAATGTGTGGTGCCTGTTCCGGGAGGCGTGGCTGGAGTTTCTGGATGTAAATCCGTTCCAGATGGGGGCGGCGCTGGCTTATTATGCCATTTTTTCGTTGCCGCCCATGATCATTATAATCCTGAATGCGGCCGGGCTTTTTTACGGGCGACAGGCAGTGGAAGGGCAGATCTATTATTTCATGAAAGACTACATCGGGCCGGAAGGTGCGCTGCAGGTACAGGAAATGGTGGGTAACATTAGCCAGGCTTCGGGGCTTACTCTGGCTACGGTAATTGGTTTTATTGCCCTTTTTATTGCGGCAACCGGCGCTTTTATTTCGTTGCAGGATTCGCTGAATTTTATCTGGCGGGTAAAACCCAAACCTAAAAGAGCTTACTTAAAACTGATCCGCGACCGGCTCATGTCTTTCCTGTTGATCATGGGTATTACGTCGCTGCTGCTGGTTTTGGTCTTGGTACAGGCGGCATTTGCGTGGGTTGGCAATCATTTGTTAGTGGAAATAGAAGGCTCTAAAGTATTTATTGCCAGTGCCATGAACCTGGCCTTATCTACCATTGTAATTGCGTTCCTGTTTGCGGCCGTCTATAAATTCCTGCCCGATGTGGATATAAAGTGGCGCGACGTGCGGGTAGGAGCCGGGGTAACAGCGGCTTTGTTTACGATAGGAAAGATCATTATTGGGGCATACATGGGCACTACCAATGTGGCTTCGGTTTACGGGGCGGCCGGCATCATAGCCATTCTGCTGGTCTGGGTTTTCTATTCGTCGCAGATCCTGTTTTTTGGGGCCGTTTTTACGTTAGTTTATTCCCGGAAGTATGGTTCTAACATTTACCCGAGCCAATACGCCGTAAAGGTGGCCATCCAGGAAGTAGAAATGGGTAAGCGGGCTGTAAACAAAGACAAAGGCAAATACGAAGAACCGGAAGTGCCTGAAGGAGCAGAACCGGTAACCGTTACCGCAACAGAAAAGCCTGAAAAATAACCTTCCGGCACTTTTTCAGGCTTTAACCATAGCATTTTTAGCGGCTTATTTTACAGCAATAGCCGAAATCTCTACGTTCACATCTTTCGGCAAGCGGCTTACTTCCACGGTTTCGCGGGCCGGCGGATTGAACGTAAAATAGCTGCCGTAGATCTCATTTATCCGGGCAAAATTATTCAGGTCTTTTACAAAAATGGTGCATTTGGCCACGTCGGCAAAACCCATTCCGGATTCGGCCAGAATTGCCTGCAGATTTTTCATAACCTGGTGCGTTTCGGCTTCTATAGTATCGTTTACCAGGTTGCCCGATTGGGCTTCCAAAGCAATTTGTCCGGAAATATAAAGCGTGTTGCCGGCTAAAACGGAGTGGCTGTAAGGCCCGATCGGCGCCGGCGCATTAGGAGAGTTTACAATGGTATTGGCCATAAAAGGTATGTTTTAATTGTTGAATTTCAGGTTGAGGATCTTAATAAGGAGGTTTAGCGGCGCAATTTTCAAATTTTCAAATCTTCAAATTTTCAAATCGTCCAATTTCCACATTTAAGCTATCTTTACGGCCAAATATACACAGAAATATGCAGGTACTGGTTTTAAGCTCCCCGGAAATTGCCACCGAATTCAGGCAGAAATTCCCTGATTCCGATAATTACGTTTTCATTCAGACCTACGACGAACTGGAAAAGCATTTATCTGAAGTGGCGGTTATTTTTGATTTTCTGGTACAGGAGGAGCCTTTCCGGTTAGCCCATTACGCCAATCGGGAAAACCTGGTGGTTTTTTGCAGCGCCGTGAAAATGCAGCTGGCTGACATGGTTCTGGCGGTAGATAAGCTGGATTGCACATTGGTTGGCTTTAACGGCCTGCCAACCATGATCAACCGGCAATATTTGGAAGTTTCGCTGTTACACGCCCATGCCGTTACCAAACTGGAAAACACCTGCAAAGAACTGGGCACCGAATACCTGGTGGTGGAAGACCGGGTAGGTTTGGTTACGCCCCGCATTGTATGCATGATCATTAATGAAGCCTGCTATACGCTCCAGGAAGGCACTGCTACGGTGCGCGACATTGATCTGGGCATGAAGCTGGGCACCAATTACCCGTTCGGGCCGTTTGAATGGGCCGATAAGCTGGGCGTAAGAAACGTGTACGAAACCCTGCAGGCCGTTTACGAAGACACCAAAGACGAACGCTATAAGATCTGCCCGTTGCTTAAAACCAAATACCTGCGGAACGAATCTTTTGCTTAGTTTTTTTAGCCCCTAACCCTACCGTTTTTTTTTTCGGGATTTTGGTTCTTCCAACTTCGGAATTAGTTAATACGGAACCGGAGAAACCTGCTAATTCTTTTTATTTTTAAAAATGCTGCGGTACCTGAAGCATAGCGAAATCGATTTTGCCCTTTGGGACGCCTGCATCCGGGAATCTCCGAACGGATTGATTTACGCACTTTCGTGGTATCTGAACATTGTTTCGCCGGGCTGGGATGCTATTGTTAAAGTAACAGACGGAATTTACGAACTGGTAATGCCGCTGCCGGTAGCCCGGAAGTTCGGTATCCGCTTTCTGAAACAGCCTATTTTAACGCAACAACTGGGCGTATTTTCCCCCGAACCAATTTCTGCAGATACGTGGCAGCAGATCAGAGAATTGCTCCGGCAAAATTTCCGGGTTATTTCCCGTTATGCTTTCAATACTGCCAATCAGGAGAGTTTAAAGTTGGAAATTCCTGGGGTAATCTGCCAAACCTATCCTACGTATCACCTGGACCTGCACAAAACGTATGCGGAAATTTTTGGTGGGTATAAAAAGGCCCGGAAATGGCGGGTGAACCAGGCGAAAAAAAATGCCCTTACGGTAAAGCCAGCCGAAAATATTACGACTCTTTTTGAATTATTCGAAACGCATACCGCAGGGAAAATTTATGGCTTTGTGGGCGAAGGGTATACGTACAAACTGGTGCAGGAACTTTATGCCCAGGCCAAAGCCACTAACACCGGCGAAATTTATGAAGTCCTTAATGAGCACAATGAGGTGCTTGCTATGGCTTTCTTCACCTTTTTCAACCGGAAAATTATTTACCTTTTCAGTACCACCACCGAAGTAGGCCGAAAACTGGGCGCTATTCCGTTTCTTTTAGATGCCATGTTCGAAAAATATGCCGGCTCTGGTTATACCTTCGATTTCGAAGCCCCCCGGCCGGATGGTCATGGCGCAAAACCTATTATCGATTTCTACGAAAGCTTCGGGCCTGCTAAAGTATTTTTCGTCACACTTTCCTTCGAGGATCTGCCCCTGCCACTTAAGCTGCTGAAACAATTTCGGGTTGCTGTGTACCGGAAGCTCCTCCAAAAATAAGCGCATAAAAAAAGCAAACCCTAAGGTTTGCCTTTTTTGAGATAAAACGATACCGTTTTTTTATTCTACTGTTACCGATTTTGCCAGGTTGCGTGGCTGGTCTACGTTGCAACCCCGCATAACGGCAATATGGTAAGATAATAACTGCAGCGGAATAACAGAGATCAATGGCACCAACGCTTCGTCAGCGGCCGGCACTTCGATCACGAATTCAGCCATTTCCGGAATAACATCGTCGCCTTCGGTTACAATTGCAATTATGCGGCCTTTACGGGCTTTTACTTCCTGAATGTTCGAAACGATCTTCTCATAAGAACTATCTTTGGTAGCAATTACCACTACCGGCATGTTTTCATCAATCAACGCAATTGGTCCGTGCTTCATTTCGGCGGCCGGATAACCTTCTGCGTGAATGTAAGAGATCTCTTTCAGTTTAAGCGCACCTTCCAGGGCAACCGGGAAGTTATAACCGCGGCCTAAATACAGGAAGTTCGGAACATCTTTGAAAACATCGGCAATGTGCTGGATCTTGGCATCTAATTTCAGCGCCTGCTCTACTTTTGCCGGAATATTTTCCAGCTCAACCATTAACTGGCGGAGTTTGCTGTCTTCTATGGTTCCGCGTTTTTTCGCAACCATCAAAGCCATTAAGGTTAAAACCGTAACCTGGGCCGTGAAAGCTTTGGTAGAGGCTACCCCAATTTCCGGGCCTGCGTGCGTGTAAGCACCGGCATCGGAAGCACGGGCAATAGAAGAACCTACCACGTTGCAAACACCAAAAATAGTAGCGCCCTTCGATTTTGCCAGTTCAATAGCAGCTAAGGTATCAGCCGTTTCGCCGGACTGGGAAATAGCAATTACAATATCAGTTTCGCTGATAACCGGGTTCCGGTAACGGAATTCCGAAGCATATTCTACTTCAACCGGAATACGGGCAAATTCTTCAAATAAATATTCTGCCACCAGGCCGGCATGCCACGAAGTACCGCAAGCCACAATCAGAATACGATCGGCGGTTACAAATTTATTGTCATATTCCCGGATACCGCCCATCATTAAATGATTGCTGTTGGCAATTAAACGGCCGCGCATGCTATCCATGATAGAACGGGGCTGCTCAAAGATCTCTTTCAGCATGAAATGCTCATAGCCGCCTTTTTCAATGGAGTCTAGCTTCATTTCCAGCTTTTGGATATAAGGGTTGGTCTGAACGTCTTCTTTGGTACGGATATCAAGTTTGCCGTCTTTAATAATTGCAATCTCGTAATCGTTCACATAAATTACTTCGTTGGTGTACTCAATAATAGGAGTAGCATCCGAAGCCAGAAAATATTCGTCTATCGCCTACGCCAATAACCATTGGGACTCCTTTACGGGCGGCAATTAATTGGTTCGGTTCATCTTTGGAAAGCACCACAATGGCATAAGCACCAACTACTTCGTGCAAAGCCAAACGGACGGCTTCTTCCAAAGAACAATTGTTATTTACCTGAATATCTTCAATCAGGTTAATGAAAACCTCAGAATCGGTATCGCTGTGGAAGGCGTGGCCCCGGCCTAACAATACGGTTTTTAAGGCCGCATAATTCTCAATAATACCATTATGGATAATGGCAATCCGCTTAGAGGTAGAATAATGCGGGTGCGCATTGGAATCGTTCGGTTCGCCGTGGGTAGCCCAACGGGTATGGCCCATACCAACAGTGGCATGGGTATCTTTATCGGCTATAAAATTTTCAAGCTCGCTTACCTTTCCTTTCTTCTTGTAAACATTCAGTTCGCCGTTAAGCAAGGCAATGCCGGCACTGTCGTAACCCCGGTATTCTAATCGTTTTAAGCCCTTTAATAATTATAGGGCAAGCTTCGCGATGCCCAATGTATGCTACAATTCCGCACATAATATGGTTTTTATTTAATAATGCTACCGTTTGGGTAACAGTTAAAGAATAAGATTAAAGTTTATTTTAATTCCGAATAATAGATCCGTAAGACCATCTTTTTACCGGTTGCGTCTATTAATGCTCGGTTGAGGTTTAAAGTTCCCGGCCAGGCCAGGCCAGCAGCACTAGCCGAAGCATTATCTTCCGGGGTAGGCGTAATGATCACGCCATTATTAGCCTTTCGCTTATCAATAAGGGCCTGAACATACGAGGTAATATTGAATTTATAGTGCAGGCTGTCTGCCACAAATGTAGCGGTAGCCGGGCTAAGAAGGTTAAAAGCCGGAGAATTTCCATTTTGTACGGCAATAGCCGTTCCGCCCGCTGTTTTAGGAATCCGGTTTCCCAAAGTAGCTTCGTAAGCAAAAAGCCGCGGTGGGGCCGGGGAAATAAAATTACCGGTATTTATTGAACCAGGCATAACCGGTATGATCAGTTCAGCATGGTTAATAAAGACATTGCCTTTATTTTCTTTAAAATCGGTAATATTTGGGAAGGTAATATGCGTTTTAACGCCGCTGTTTGCCTGAACGTACGTTACATTATTGGTTTGCTGGCTTGGCAGTTCTTTATTTGGTTTATCTAAGGTAGCCAAAGGGCCCTGACGGGTTATTTCTGTGCCGTTATAATAGTAAGTGCCGCTAAATGAAAAGTTATGCGTCTGAACTTTGTTGTCTTTATTAGTGAAGCGCAGGTTAATGCCGCCAACTTTTGCCAGTGGCGTTTTGGCGCTGTCTGGTATTGGGGTAAAACCTACAATGCTGCCGCTGGCTGAACTTGGATCCGGTCCAATGGCAATACCTTCCCAGAAATCCCGGAAGTTATCCTGCGTAGTGAACGTTTTACCCATAAATTCATTAGCAAAAGCATTATCTAAAGGTATCCGGAGTAGACGGCTGAAATCTTTACCATCTCTGGTCTCACGGTTTGGCTTTGGCTTGAACGTAATTGATCCTAACAGCTGGTTGTCCGTTAGAATTTTGGTATTAGTAAAATAAACCTGGTTGTTAACAAAGTTTTTGGCCAGTTTATAAACGTTCAGTTTTATGGCAGTGGTGGTATCGCCGTAGTAAAAGCCGTTATAAGCCAGCACCAGCTCAAGAGAAGCATTAGGATTGGGGCCTGGCTCGAAGGTTATGTTAGTGCCGTTTAAGCCAATTTCGGTATAATGGGTAGCTGAAATGGTACCCAGAAGGCCGTCGGTAACTTTACCAACGGCGATCGGGTCATTTTTAAATGCTAAGATAGAATCCGGGTGAATAACCGTAGCGGCCAGGGCGGCCTGCTTTTCGAAATGAGTGCCCAACTGGTTTTGTCCAGGCAGGTTCAAGCCGATATCAGAGGGTTTTTCGCAGGAAATTAACGTAAGGAGAAAAAAAAAGGATAAATAAAGCTGGCTAGTTCGCAAGTTCATTATATAAGTTGAAGTAAGAGTCGAGCTGATTTTCGTTCGGCTCAATTTCGTTAATGGTTTTGGTTAGTTTGAATTCGGTAAAAAGCGCGTTCATGTTATCGCTGAAATCTTCGTCGGCTTTAATAACGGTGTCCGCATATTCCATACCAACTTTCACAAAACCATCGTAATCGGCAGACTTCAGGTTACCCAGCATGCTGTCTTCAATATCCAGCATTTTTACTTTTTCCAGCAAATCGCCCTCAAATTTATAAGGAAAATTCGTTGTTGTACACGGTAAATACCGATTTCGAATCTTTAAAGATCGGATCTTTCTTGAAAGTCGTCTTCAGGTACATCGGGATCAGACCGGTCATCCAGTCATTGCAATGCACGATATCCGGCGACCAGCCCAGTTTTTTAACGGTTTCCAGTACACCTTTGCAGAAGAAAATGGCGCGCTCATCGTTATCCGGGTGAAATTTATTGTCTTTATCTACCAAAGCAGATTTGCGGTGAAAATAGTCGTCGTTATCAATAAAATAAACCTGTAATTTGGCATTCGGAATAGAAGCAACTTTAATTACCAGTGGTTTTTCTTCTTCGCCTACGGCAATGTTAATGCCTGAAAGCCGAACTACTTCATGTAAACGGTTTTTACGTTCGTTAATTAAGCCAAAGCGCGGAACAAAGATCCGGATCTCCATGCCTCTTTCCTGCATGGCCTGCGGCAACATTCTCAGAAAGTCTGCTACTTTTGTAGTTTGTAGGAACGGATTGATTTCGGTGGCTGCATAAAGGATTCTAAGTTTCGACATAGGCTTAATTTAAATTATTTTGGATTAGGCAATAATATTGGTAAGGCAAAATTACAAAAAAAATCTCTAATTGTCAAATATAACAATTTGGAACAGCAGATGTCTTATTTGAAGGGCTGTTCTACATACCACGCTGAATGAAACAGGTAACCACCATTGACGAAATGCAGGCAGAAACGGAAAAGTTGCGCCGGACCGGGAAAACCATTGGCTTTGTTCCCACTATGGGAGCTTTGCACGAGGGCCACCTGGATCTGGTTCGGGCTTCGGTGGCGAAGAATGACGTAACCGTGTGCAGTATTTTCGTAAACCCTACCCAGTTCAACAATGCCGAAGATTTCCGCCTTTACCCCCGCCTGGAACAGGAAGATGCCGTGTTGTTAGCCGAAGCGCCAGCTGCGATATTTTATTTCTTCCCCAGCCTGAAATGATGTATCCGGATAAGGCTAAAATAAGATTCAGCTTCGGTGATCTGGAAACGGTAATGGAAGGCGCCCACCGGCCCGGCCATTTTAACGGCGTAGCTTTAATTGTAAGCAAATTGTTTCATGTGGTGCAGCCGCACAAGGCTTATTTTGGCCAGAAAGACCTGCAGCAGTTTGCTATAATAAAGCAATTGGTTACGGATCTTAATTTTAATCTGGAGCTGGTTTGTTACCCCATTGTGCGGGAACAGGACGGTTTAGCCATGAGCAGCCGCAACCGGCGCTTAACCGAACTGCAACGCCAGGCAGCTCCCCAACTGTACAAAGCGCTGCAACTGGCAGAAAAAATGCTTAAAGAAAACGGTAGGGTAAAAGCTGTAAAAAGTGCCGTTAATGCCTGGCTGGAAGATTACCCGGAAATTAAGCTGGAGTACTTCGAAATAGCCGATGCCTTAACCTTACAACCTTTAAAAGAGGTGAATTCAAACCGGGAAACAGCGCTGTGCATTGCCGCATTCCTGGGCGAAATAAGGCTGATAGATAACGTTCTGATAGGAAAAGGGCGGCAAAGTTAACTCCCGATAACAGGCAGTAAATAATATTCCGGCAGAAATATTTTTTTAAATGTGTACTTTTGTATTGCTTATATATTTTCCGGGACCGTTTTTATAGCAAAAGCCCCTTCATTTTTTTTATTAAAGTGCCTTCATGAAGAAGCTGCTCAACATTCTTAAATACTTTTTGCTTTTTGCGTTATCCATGTTCTTAATGTGGTACGCCCTGAAAGGTATTGATTTTCAATTGGTATTAACCCAGCTGCAGAACGCCAATTATCTATGGATCGTATTTTCGCTTCTAATTGCGGCTACAGGGTACTTCAGCCGGGCGTACCGCTGGAAAATGCAGATAGATCCTACGGGCCATAAAGCAAGCTTCTGGTCGGTTTATAATGCCATGATGGTTGGTTACCTGGCCAACCTGGTTCTGCCCCGGGCCGGCGAAGTGGTGCGATGCACCGTGCTGAAACGCACCGATGCCATTCCGGTAAAGGTTTCGTTGGGCACGGTAATTACGGAGCGGGTAATAGATCTGGTAATGCTATTTAGTTTAATTACCCTTACTTTTTTTGTGGAGTTCGACCGGCTGCACGATTTTTTTACGGGTTACCTGAACGATAAATACGAATCTTTTGAACAGAATAAATTCCTGATCTACAGTATTCTGGGAATTATGGTGCTCTTAACGGTGGTAGCAGTAACCTTATTAGTTATCTACCTGAATAAGCTTCGGCAAAATGCTTTCTTTATTAAAATGGTTGCTTTTGCCCGGGGCGTTTTAGATGGCGTTTTTAGTATCAGTAAATTAGAGAATAAAGGCGCATTTATTTTTCATACCCTGTTTGTCTGGTTTACCTATTATATAATGGGTTACATTGCCTTTTTCGCTATTCCGGCTACCTCCGGGTTGGGCTTAAATGTGGCGCTTGCGGTTTTTGTTATTGGCGGCTTGGGTATGGCGGCCCCGGTACAGGGCGGCATCGGGATCTTTCACTTAATGGTACAATCTACGCTGTTGCTTTACGGCATGTCTAAAGAATCGGGAATGGCTTATGCGCTGCTGGTGCATACCACGCAAACGCTGCTGGTAGTAGTAATGGGCGGTATTAGTTTTGTAGTAAGCATGCTGAAATCGCGGCAGCAGCCAATCAGTTTATTAGAACCCGAAGAAAAAGACCTGGTTATAGCCAATGACCTCCGCCAATAAAATTTTCACTTCCCAAACCCTGCTGCCCGAACTGCAAAAATGGCGGGATCAGGACCTTAAAATTGTTTTTACCAACGGTTGTTTCGATCTGCTGCATTTAGGCCACGTAGATTACCTGGAAAAAGCCCGCAATTTAGGCGATAAGCTGGTTCTGGGTCTTAATACCGATGCTTCTATCAGAGGTCTAAAAGGCGAAGAGCGGCCGTTGCAGGACGAAATGTCACGGGCCCGCATCATGGCATCCTTATTGTTCGTAGATGCCGTAGTGCTTTTTAGCGAACCAACGCCTTACAAGCTTATAAAGCTGGTGCAGCCGGATATTCTGGTGAAAGGCGACGATTACAGCCCGGAAAATATTGTGGGGGCCGACATCGTTAAAGCAAAGGGTGGCGAAGTCAAAACCATTCCGTTCGTAAAAGGCTACTCAACTTCAAACATTGTAGCAAAAATTAAAACAACAAAGATTAAAGACCATGGGAATTATATTTAATGATCATAATTTTTGGTGGCCAGTGCTTTGGTGCAGTGGCGCCTGCGCAGCAAATTTGCCCAGTATTCGGAAGTAGGCTTACAGATCCGGCATGAGCGGTAGAGAAATTGCCGAACAGATGCTGGCCGACCATGGCATTACCGACGTGCGGGTTATTTCCACCGAAGGCCGGCTGACTGACCATTACAACCCGGCCGATAAAACCGTGAACCTGAGCGAAGGCGTTTATGCTTCCCGGAGCGCAGCGGCTGCGGCCGTTGCCGCCCACGAATGCGGTCACGCCGTGCAGCACGCTACTGCTTACAGCATGCTGAAATTCCGTTCGGCCATGGTGCCGGCTTTAAGTGTTGCTTCGCGTTATATGCAATGGATCATCCTGATCGGTATTTTTATGATGCAATACCACCATAATACCGTTGGCAGTTGGGGTAGGCTTATTTGCCTTAACTACGCTTTTCAGCTTTATTACCTTACCGGTAGAATTTGATGCCAGCCGCCGGGCTTTGGCTTGGATAGATACCCGCGGCATTGTAACCACGCAGGAGCACGGCCATGGCAAAAGATGCTTTGAAATGGGCAGCTATGACGTATGTAGTAGCTGCTCTGGCTTCGCTGGCTACCTTATTATATTACGCCATCGATCTTATTTGGGGGCCGCAGCCGCGACTAAGCAGTTTTTAACGCTGAAACCATAGCATTTTGGAAATAAAAAACCTCTCAGTTTAATGCTGGGAGGTTTTTTTATTTGTAAAGCCGCAATATTTTGCATCTATATTATGGCCCATAACTATTAAGGCCGGATTAAATAAAATCGCCGCGTTGAGAGACGCAAAATATTACGTCTCTACGGAGAGTCGATTGATTATAGAACGGTATACTTTCAGGCGGAAAAAGTGCATAGGAGGTTAAATTTATTAATTCGGGTTTCTTGTTAAAAAATTCATATTTTTGCACATCGAATTTATTCTGAACCTACTAATACAGCACTTTATATGAATTTTGAACTTTACCGAAGAACAATTAGCCGTGCAGGATGCTGCCCGCGATTTTGCTCAAACCGAATTATTGCCCGGCGTAATTGAACGCGATGAGCACCAGAAATTTCCGGCCGAACAGATCAAGAAAATGGGCGAACTGGGTTTTCTGGGCATGATGGTGGACCCGAAATACAACGGCGGCGGCATGGATACCGTTTCTTACGTATTGGCAATGGAAGAAATTTCCAAAATAGATGCTTCGGCTTCGGTGGTAATGTCGGTTAATAATTCGCTGGTTTGCTGGGGTCTGGAAAAATACGGAACCGAAGAGCAAAAACAGAAATACTTAACCCCACTGGCTTCCGGCGAAATAATCGGTGCGTTTTGCTTATCGGAGCCGGAAGCCGGTTCTGATGCTACCAGCCAGCGCACCACCGCCGAAGATAAAGGCGACCATTATTTGCTGAACGGTACCAAAAACTGGATCACCAATGGCAATACGGCTTCGGTTTATTTGGTAATTGCCCAAACCAATCCGGAGAAAGAAACACAAAGGCATTAACGCCCTGATCGTAGAGCGCGATATGCCGGGTTTTGTGGTTGGACTAAAAGAAAACAAACTGGGTATCCGTGGTTCTGATACGCACTCCCTGATGTTTACCGACGTAAAAGTGCCGAAAGAGAACCGGATCGGCGAAGATGGTTTTGGGTTTAAGTTTGCCATGAGCTGTTCTGAGCGGCGGCCGGATTGGTATTGCTTCCCAGGCCTTGGGTATTGCTTCCGGTGCTTATGAACTGGCACTGAAATATTCCAAAGAGCGCAAAGCATTCGGCGTGGAAATTGCCAAGCACCAGGCAATCCAGTTTAAACTGGCCGATATGGCTACCAACATCGATGCGGCCCGTTTGCTTTGCTTGCAGGCTGCCGCCGATAAAGATCACCAGCCGCGATTACGCCAAATCTGGCGCAATGGCTAAATTATTTGCTTCTAAAACAGCTATGGATACTACTGTTGAGGCAGTGCAGATACATGGCGGTTACGGTTTCGTGAAAGAATACCACGTAGAACGTTTAATGCGCGATGCCAAAATAACCCAAATTTACGAAGGTACTTCCGAAATTCAGAAAATAGTAATTTCAAGAGAACTTTTGAAATAATAATACCTCTTTTTTGGACGAAAACCCTATCAAATTTAATCTTAGTGGCTATATTGGTTAAATAGCTATTATAATTATTTTTGAGAGGTTTTTTGAATTTTAAAAGATATTAGTTAGTTTTAAGCCAGAATTATATAATTGCTGATTATAATCTAACGCTTCAGACATCATGGAAGATTACAATAAAGTTATTGAATCGCTCGGCGTTCGGTATATTAAATCCAAAAACCAGATACTGCAGCAGCCATTTAGGTGCGCAATTTTTACGATGTAGGTAACAATATTATTCTTATTCATAACGGTAAGATTGCTTTCGGCGATGACCAACAGGTAGTGGAAGAAGGCGAAATGCTCTTTATTCCGGGTGGCCGCAGCACTAAAATTTATTACGGTAACGCCGAAACCACCAAGCCTATTTCCAACGACGATTTAATAACCAACCGCGATAAATTCTTCCGAAAGCAATAACGATCTGGATCTAATTGGCGAAGCCGATGAAAGCCACTAGTTTTGTAAGTTTCGAAGCCAAAGTTTTCGATTCGGTTAACTTCTTTGCCTCTTTGGATGTGCCGGCTTTCTTAATTTCCAATAACTCCAAACTGGCTAACCTGGTAATTAAAGTGGTGGAAGAAAGCATGCAGGATTTGCCGGGCAAAGAGCGCCTGATTAACATTTACACCGAACAATATTGTAGTAGAAATTATCCGCTACATCTTAAAGAACAAGATGTTTGTGGAGCAATTGGCTACCAACATCTACTTACTTCAAAGATCCGCGCCTGATAGACCTGTTCAATTACATTAAAGAAAACATGGGCGGCGATCTTTCTAACAAAGTGTTTTCTAACGTAGCCAACGTTTCGGAAGATTATGTAGGCCAGTACTTTAAAATGCTTACCGGTATCAACCCGCAGGATTATATTGAATACCAGCGCATGGAGCGGGCCGTATTCTTGTTGCGTACTACCAAGAAAAGCATCCGCGAAATTGGTAAAGAAGTGGGCTACAAAGACACCGCTTACTTCTGCCGTCGTTTTAAAATGATGTTCGGTATTCCGGCCGGTAAAATGCGCCGCCGCGAATCTGCTGCGAATGGTTGATAAGTAAGAAGCGAAACCTTTATAAATTTTGAAGCCCTGAAATTGGAATTAATAATCCGGTTTCAGGGCTTTTTCTGTAAGCATTTATTTCTCCTCTTTCGTCATTCCGACGGCAAGAGCGATCTATTCAGGTTGGTAGCGCAGTCTATATTAAAGAAAGAATAATTTATTGCGTCATCCTGAGCGGTAGCGAAGGAACTTGTCGGCGGCCAGCAGTTTTTTTGCTACAAAGCATACCCTTTATCCTACCTAAATCTTCCTCTGATTCAAGGAAATACTCTGATCTGGAATGCATGGTTCTTTGAATGCCTTTGTGGAAAATAGTAGGGCCCCCACAAGGGAACCTACATCAAATCCTTTTATCCGGTAATCCTTCAATTCCTGGTTCAGACAATTCAGGAATGCGTAATCAGATAACGTGCGGACAGGTCAAGCCCTGTCCCTACAGGATCCGCAGAATTCCCGGAAATCGATTGAATTACCTTAAAAAAAAATTAATCCCGAAATCCCTTAATCTGACGAATCTAAATTCAGATAAACTATTGTCCTGTAAATCCACTATTCCTGAAAATCCGGCTCTAAACAAAAATGTCAGACCAGCAGGCCTGACATTAATTTTTAATTTACAGCTATTGGAATCCGGTTACCGTCTTAAACCAACTCCGTAGAAAAACTCTTCAACACTTCCGAAACTTCCGCCAGGAAATTCGGATTCTTTTCGATCTCATTCCCTACCACAATAATATCGGCGCCAGCAGCAAAAGCAGTATGAGCCATTTCTTTGGTTTTAATACCGCCGCCAATAATCAACGGTACGTCAATCGATTTTTTAACGGCTGAAATCATTTCCGGCGAAATAGGTTTTAAGGCGCCGCTGCCACCATCTAAGTAAATGAACTTCATGCCCAGTAGTTCGCCGGCCATAGCAGTGCAGGCAGCAATAGCGGGTTTATCGTAAGGCAAAGGTGTAGTGCCGCTCATGTAAGAAGCAGTGGTCTGGCGGCCAGTATCTACCAGCATGTAACCGGTGGGTAAGATTTCCAGCGGGCTGGCTTTCAAAAGGGGCGCGGCCAAAACGTGCTGACCAATTAAGAATTCCGGATTGCGGCCGGAGATCAATGAAAGCAGCAAAATACCGTCGGCTTGCTGATCGATGTGCAGACTGTTGCTGGGGAACAGAATAACCGGAATGTTGGAATGCTCCTTTATTAAATGAATGAGGGCAGCCTGGTTCTGGGTAGTAACCAGGCTGCCGCCCATAAAGAAATAATCTACGTGGTGGGTTTCGCTTAAAGCCAGAATGTTGAGGCAGCTTTCCCGGGTTAAATTATCGGGATCAAGCAAAACGGCAAACGCCTTGCGGTTGGTTTCGGTTTTTGTAAGCTGGTTCTTATAAATGCTTGCCCGCATCGGAATTAAGGTCGGTAAAATCTACATCTTGGGTTTCGAAACCCTTTTCAGTAGCAATATCGGTATTTTTAAGCACAAATTCTTCCGCTTTTTTGCTAAGATACACCAAAGCAAAGGCTAAGACCTGCGTTACTATAGATTTTGCAAAGTCTGACTGCAGAAAACCCTGCGATTTCTGGTTGAATTCGGAGGCGGCATGGTAATGGTTGTGCAACGAATACTGGCCGGGAATTACGGGTGCTTCGGGGTTAAAGAATTTGGCCGGGGTGTTGTAAAAAGCGGCATCGCCTTCTTCGTTAACCTGGTTAAAATCTAAGGCCGAACCGAAATTCACCTCATCGTCGGGCATTACATCGGCCTGGTGGCGACCGGTAGCAGCGCCGCCTTCGGTTAAGTAAAAACCGGAACGCGGGTTATTACTTTCTTCCTGCAGGCGTTTAAGGGCCGCTTTCTTTTTTTTGTTTTTCTTTTTTTTCTTACCCCCGCCAATAATTTTAGAAACAACCCATACGCCGGCAATGGCCCCGCCTAAAATTAAGGCGCCTTTGCCCATCTGGGTGGTCTGGTCTTTTAAAGCGCCTACATCGTTCAGTAAAGCATTTTTATATTCCAGCCGCTGGCGTTCTAAGAATTCTTTTTCGTCGTCGAATATCGGATTTTGCAGATCGCTCATATTTATTTAGCTGTTTTATCGTTTTTATAGATCGTATTATCGAAGGTTTTATCCGCAACGCCCTGGAACACTTTTTTGTCTAAACCGAAGAAGAAGATCAGGAACAGAATGATGTAAAAAGCGGTTATAATTCCGAAACCCCAGAACTGGCTATCAAGCAGATCGTTCAATGCCAGGCCCAGGAAAATATTAAGAAAGATCAGGGCCATAAAAGCCGTAAAGCCTAACATTACAGCGTGCAGGATGCCTACAAAACCGGCCTTCATTTTGGTTTGAATGTCGAGCCGAACCAGGTCGATCCGCGTATCGATATAACCCATTAAATGGTTGATCATATCGGCTGGCCGGCCGGTCTTCGAGGTATCGTTCGGGTTGTCTGCGTTGGTCATAAAAGCTTCATAGTTTTAGGTTGAGGAAAGTATACGGTTTCCGGATAAAAAATGATGGTCTGAAATTGGTTTCATTCGGAAGGAATTACGAAGTTTAAGTTTTTAGGGCTGAAACAATACCATTTTTTTGTTGAATTAATGTTAAAAATGTAAACTGGTGCAACTGAATTATTATTCCATATTGGGTTTAAAGCGCTCCGCTTCGCAGGCAGACATTAAAGCCGCGTTTAAAAAGCTGGCAATTCAGTACCATCCGGATAAGCACCAGGGCAACACCTATTTCGAAGAGCAGTTCAAGCAGGTAAATGCCGCGTACCAGGTTTTATCAGACCCCGGTAAACGTTACATTTACGACCAGAAACTGGATTATGTAGTTCAGCAGCAGCGGGCCCAGCAATACGCCCAAACAACCTACCAGCAAACCCGGCAGCGCGACCCGGCCGGCGTAAAAGAGCGCTACTATCGGCCCATTGTGAGGCAACAGAAATTCTCCCGCCGCGACTGGCAGATTACCATCAGCTTTTTTGCGGCCCTTTTCCTGTTGAGTTTCCTTATTAAATTGGTTATGGATAACGTAACGGCTCATAAACGTTACCAAAATGCTGATACCTTTATGGCCCAGGAACAATGGGCCAGCGCCCACAGCATGCTTTCCGAAGCCATAGATTTTGAGCCCAAATTTGTAGATGCTTACCAGAAACGGGGTTTTATAAACCTGAAGGTTTATAAGGATTACCGGGCGGCCCTCAGCGATTATAATGCCGCGCTGGAGTTTAGCCAGAACCCGGCCCCGGAAGATTATTTCCGGCGGGGCGAATGCTATTCGCAGTTACAACATTACTCCCAGGCCGAAGCAGACTTTACCCGGACCATTAACTTAAAAAAAGACTTCCAGAGTGCCTATTTTAAACGGGGCGAAGTGCGGCTGCTGGACCTGAGTAAATGGAACGAAGCGGTAGAAGACCTAACCGTATACCTTAAAAAGCCCCAGGCTACCGCCGAAATGAACAAAGCCCTTTTATACCGCGGCTTTGCCTATTATTTGCTTGACGATTACCAGGCTGCCATAAAAGATTTTAACACCGCTCTAAAGACCGACCCTCAAAACGGCAGGCTTTATTATTTGCTGGGTAAAACCGAATTTTCGTTGCAGGATAGGGTTGCGGCCTGCAGTCATTTTGCGCATGCCTATAAGCTGGGTTACGAAGCAGCCATTGTAGATTATGAGGCTATATGCGGGAACCGTTAATATTTCCTGGTCTTCCGGGAAAAGTATTTTTATGCTGAAGGTTAAACGCAGCTGATTTTTCTAAGCGCTGTTACCGCAATTATGGCCTTATTTTCCTGATGGCTTTTTACCGTGATCTTCTTCCATAGGCAGGATCCAGGGGTAAGGTTTCAGGGTTCTTTTCTCATTGGTCAGATCGGTTTCTATGGCTACCAATGGCTGATAGGGCCGCCCATTTAAACTTACCTGGCTGTTGGCATAAACTTTTACATTTTTATGCCCTTTCTTTTCGAATTCCGTTTTTAGGAAGTGCGCGAATTGCAGCATCAGATCCGGCTGGTCGGCCATTTTGTTTTGCTGGTTCCGGGTCAGGTATTCCGATAGATCTATGTAGTGAATTTTTTCCGGCGGACCAGGAGTAATTACTTTAAAATTCACAAACCCGTTTTTGGCCCGCAGCATCATATGCCACGAAAACTTATGTCCTTCTTCGGTCCAGTTTACGTTGCCGGGGTACAGAAAATGCCGGAACGGGATTAAAAGCTGTACGGCGGCGTAGATCAAGATCCCGTAAGTAAGCAGGTTTTTATACCGGAAAACCGGGCGTTCCAATGCTGCCGTTTCGGGGTTATAGGCCGGAATAAAGTTGCGGATAAAAGGCAGTTTCCGGGGCCAGCCAGGGCTAAAATAAAGACTGGTAAGCGTTATGGAAAACCACGGAAAAGTTGCCAGCCCGAAAATAAACACGTTGGATAAATGAAACATTGCTGCCAGCGTAAAGCCCAGCCAGCGGGTACAGCGGTACAGTAAAAGCGGCGCAAATAGAAGGTCGAACAGCAGGCCGGCATAACTCATAACCCACGGCGTGAACGGGTGCGCCAGAATTCCCCCGATCAGCGGTTTGTCTGCTTTATAGCCCATCCAGATCTTAAGCGGCCGGGCCAGGAGCCAGTCTTCGTGCAGTTTGGCCAGGCCGGCATAAAAATAAACCACACTTATCTGGAAGAGCAGCAAATAAATGGTCCAGGCGGGAGTCCAGCTTCGTTTCAATTCGGGTTTGCGCCACACATCTACAGAAAAAGCCCGGTGCGCCGGAATGAACATCAGCCAGAAGCAAAGCAGGCAATACAGGTAAAAGTGGTTTACGAATTCGGTTTCTTCCATTAAAAACAGCCAGGAATAACCAAGAAAAAGCACCACGGTAGCCAGGCGGTAAAAGGCGCCGGCGGCTACCATAAATCCGGCTAAAATCACGATTCCCCACAATATGTACATGCCATTTTCCGGCAAAGGCTTAACCCACGGAAAAAACAAATAGGCAAAGTTGAATTTGGGTTCGATGTAATTTAAGTAATCGCCGGTGAAGAATTGATTTATCTGTTCGCCGGCCAGCAGGATGCCCGCCACGATCCGGAAAAATACCAGCGAAGCAATGTCTATGGGTTTAAAAAGGGCTTGTTTCAGGCGCTGCATGTCAGGCCTAAGTTAAGTTTTTAAGCGGAATATTGTTGCAGAAAATGGTAGGGTTTTGACCAGAAAAAGTCGAATCGTAAAATGTAGGGGCAACCCTTGTAGTTGCCCTGGCTAATTCGCAGCAACATCCACCGGCCTGGCCTGTTTTAACGCAGCGGCAGCTTCTTCCGGCTTATTGGTACCGATGAGCAATTTCTTCCCGTTTTTAAATACCAGCTGAATACCCTGATGGCCCGAAACGTTGTAAGCTTTACCGGCGCCGGATAAGCTGTACCGGAGCCCCCAGCCCCCAAAATCGGAAACAGGGCTGTATTCCCGTACATAAATTTCTTCCAGATCCGACCAGGCGAACTGCCGGAATTTAAAATGGAAAGGAAAGAATTTTACCGCGAAGCCAGCTTTAGAAATTTGGGTTTCAAGCCGCATAAAAATAAACAAAGCCGTAACCGGTAAAATAACGGCCAAAGATAAAATAAGACCGGTATTTACCGAAGGGTCGGAAAAGGGTTGGGCTTTCTGCAGTTCGTGGTAAAGGCCGTAAAAGGGCGTTGCCAAAACGCCTAAAAGAATCAGCCAGACCCACCATTGGGTAAAACGCTGCTTTTCGGAAAAGAGGATCTTTGTTTCCATATTTCTAAGGTCGCTATTTTCTGGAAAAATTGCAATAGCAACCGGCAGGTTATTGCTGCAGGCTTACTTCCAGGATCTTTGAGCCGCCTTTATCATCGTCGGTTAAGGCCAGAACTTTAATAGTGCCGTTATCTTCCCGGTTCATAAATTCAATGGATTCTACTTTTTCAATTACGGGTTTACCGTTCTTGTCCAGGAGCAGGGTTACATTTTCCAGCGGTTCTGAGCTTAATTTTTCCAGGTCTATAATGCCCACAAAACTGCCTAATATTTCGCCGTCTTCTACCCAGTTTTTGGTATTCTCTACCGAAGCCGTAACCAATATTTTGTTTTCTGTGCCTAATTGACTTGCTCCGGAGAATCCCGGATCAATGCCTTCGATCTGCGGTAATTCAATGCGGTAGGTTTTAATTTCGGGCGCTAAGATATTGGGGCCGCCCTTTAAAAAGAGCACCAGTTTAGGCCAGTTGGTTTGTACCAGCACGTTATGGCCACGGTTAAATAAAAAAAGATCATTGCCGATAATGGTGCTGCCTTCCACATTTATATCTTCGTTAGTCAGGTTTGCGGCTTTTTTAAAGAGGTCGTAAAACGGGCGGAGCGAATAATGCTTCGGGTTTTGCAGGTCGTTCAGGTTCAGCAAAAGCAAAGAATCGCGTTCCGGCGATTTAGAACCGGAACCGAAAGCCAGTAAAAATTTTTCGCCGTTTATTTCGGCTAAAGAAGCGCTTTCGTAATCAGGTTTTATAGGTTTAGGAATGCGGTAATCGGTAGTTTTCTGGCCTTTTTTTATAGCGATTTTCTGAAGCAGGTTGAATTCCAGGTCAAGCTTAAAAAAGAATGGCGAATCGTCGGTGATCAGGAATAAAGCTTCTTCTACTTTAACCAGGCCCGAACCGGAAGGAATAGAATCGAGGTCCCGGGTGTTTTCTACAATTGCTTTCATTTTTTCGGGAGTAGCTGTTTCCGTTTTCCGGCTTTCCGGGTTGCAGCCGGTAATTAAAAGTAAAAAAAATAAAACTAAATAATTCCTCATTTCAGCGGATATAAACAATCTCTAAAACTGCTTTTTTGCATTTTAGGTTAACCGGAAATTTAAAAAGGCAGCCCCGAAAACCGGAACTGCCTTTTAGTGTGAGAGAAATAAATTCTAAAGCTGATGTTGAGCGTTAGGAGTTAAGTCCCCCTTTGGAGGGGTAGGGGGAGGACAGGAGAGTTATTAGATTTTATTATTTGATCATATAATTTAAAAATCCTCCCCCCACCCCTCCAATGGCAGGGTCGTTTCATTCTAAAATAAAAAGGCTTTTTCGGATATTTTTATCCGAAAACTTTCTGTAGGGGATCTATTGATCCCCGGATAAAAGCTTTAAAGTGGCTCACGCGGGTTAATAAACCCGCAACAGGTGGCTTCCGGATCTATAGATCCGGAAGAGCAATCTTTTTTACCAGAATGAAACGACCCTGCCTCCAAAGGGGGACAAAAATATTGCTTAAAACAGATTCGAAAAACCTTTAACCACGGCCGTTAACCGGATGGCATCGTAGATGCGGGCTTCGGAAGCGCCATGTTGCAAAACACTTTGCTCATGGGCATTTACGCACATTTCGCAACCATTAACTGCTGAAATTGCCAGGCTGGCCAGTTCGAAGAATTCCTTCCCTAAAACCGGGTTCATCATGATGCTCATTTTGATGCCGGCCGGGGTCTGGTTGTAATATTCTTTGTTGGTGAAATGGCGGAAACGGTAAAAAATATTGTTCACGTTCATCAACGAAACCAGGGCATAAAGTTCGGCAATTTCTTCCGGGGTGGTTTCTTCGCTTTTAGCTAAAGTGCTGAAAGAGTTGATGAGCGTTTCGTGCTTTTCGTTGATGGCTACGGCCAGGGCCAGCAGATAGCTTTCTTTTTTGGTTAAGTTGGCGTACGAAAGCGAATTGCTCAGATTAATGCGCAGGTCTTTCAGGTATTTGTGGTCTTTGCCGGCCAGTAATTCTACCCCGTAACTTAAATTATTTTCGCTCAGGTTATAATCGGAAAGGATCCGCCCTAAGGTTTCATTTTGCGTCTGAAGCATGGTTTTTTTGATTTGAAGATTTGAAAATTTGGAGATTTGAAAATGACACAGAAAGTGAGAAATGGAGGCGTGAAGGCTAAAAAATCATTTTCAAATCTCCAAATTTTCAAATCTTCAAATTTGTTTACACTTCAATAGTAGCTTCGCCTTTCTGCCAGTTGCATGGGCAAAGTTCGTCGGTTTGGAGGGCGTCCAGGATGCGGATCACTTCGTTCACGTTGCGGCCTACGTTCATATCGTTTACGCTTACCCACCGGATAATGCCCTGCGGATCTACAATGAAAGTGGCGCGTAAAGCAACTTTTTCGTGCTGGTCTAAAATGCCCAGTTCTTCAGCTAAAGATTTGGAAGTATCGGCCAGCATCGGGAAACGCAGGTCGCGCAGGTCGTCGTGGTTTCTACGCCAGGCTGCGTGTACAAATTCGTTATCGGTAGAAGCCCCAATCAGCTGCGTGTCGCGGTCTTCAAAGTCCAAAAAGTGCTTGTTGAATTCGGCAATTTCGGTAGGGCAGACGAACGTAAAGTCTTTCGGCCACCAGAACATTACCAGCCATTTGCCATTGCCTTTTATTTCGTCGGAATTCAGTTCGTAAAATTCTTTGCCTTTCTCAATAGAAACGGCAGCCTGTTTTTTGAAATCCGGAAAGGTAGAGCCGATAGATAAGATTCTGTTTTGCATGATATTATAAGTTTTTTGGTTTCTGATGCTGCAAAGTTGCGGCCTCTGGCCTTATCAATCAAACTGATATTTTCTATCTTTGCATAGATAAAAACTATGAAGCGGTTTGGCCCCACCTAACCCTCCCCTAATTCAGGGGAGGGCTTTTGACGCAATAATGTTAATTAATAACAAAAGGGATTTGAATTTGAAAAAGGGCAGTGGAGGCGCTGGCGCAAGTGTTAAGCCGGAGGCGTCACTTGTGACTAAAGAACAAAAGCAAGTCTCCGGACTTGCGAGTACCCAAATAAGGAGATCGGAAAATGATTTCACGGAAGTCTGGAGACTTCCGAAGTGTAAAAAGGCACAAGTGACGCCTTTCGGCTTAACACTTGCGCCAGGAAATGCGTGCGGACAGGTCCCGACCTGTCCCTACAAAAAAAACTCCCTCCCCTGAATTAGGGGAGGGCCGGGGTGGGGTCAAACCAACAACCAACAACCAACCATGAACCTGCAACAGTTAGAATACATCGTAGCCGTAGACAAGCACCGGCATTTTGCCAAAGCCGCCGACAGCAGTTTTGTAACCCAGCCCACGCTGAGTATGATGATCCAGAAGCTGGAAGATGAGTTGGGGGTAAAGATATTCGACCGTAAAAAGCAGCCGGTAGAACCCACCAAAGAAGGCGAAGAAATTATTCTGCGGGCAAAAAAGGTGCTGGCCGAAGCCGGGCATTTAAAAGAGTATGCGGCCGAACTGAAAGGAGAAATTACGGGAGAACTGCACTTAGGAATTATCCCTACGCTGGCACCTTATTTATTGCCGCTTTTCCTGAAACCATTTTCGCAGAAATACCCGCACCTGAAGATCTACATCAAAGAAATGGTTACTAACGATATAATTGCCAAACTAAAAACCGGCGATCTGGATATGGGTTTACTGGCTACGCCGGTCCATGAAAATGCTTTGAAAGAACACCCGCTTTTTTACGAAGAATTCTTTGCCTATGCCTCTAAAAGTGAAAAATTGGGAAAGAAAAAATACCTGGCACCGAAAGAAATAAACATAAACCATTTATGGCTGCTGGAAGAAGGGCATTGTTTGCGCAACCAGGTTTTTAACTTATGCGAACTAAAGAAAACCGAAAGCCCTGCGGATAATTTACACTACGAAGCCGGCAGCATCGAAACCCTGATTAACCTGGTTGATAAATACGAAGGCATTACCATAATTCCGCATTTTGCAAAGCTTAATTTAAACCCGGGGCAACAGGAAAACGTGCGCGAATTTGCCGAACCTAAACCCGTGCGGGAGATCAGCCTGGTAGTAGCAAAATCGTACCCGCGTAAAAAGCTGCTAAAGCAATTGCAGGAAGAAATTCTGCAGGCCTTACCCTTCGAAGCTAAAAGAAAAAAGCAAAGCGTGCTGGAGATTTAAATTTGCAGATTTGAAGATGCAAAAGATCGGAATTATGTTTTAGAAACGGTAGGTTTTAGGCCCGGAAAAGTAATTCGGAAGATTATTGCGCACTGATATCATTGGCTTGTAAAAGCAACGCAGCACAGGCATTGGCTAAAAGAAATTTTTCGGCCGGCGGCACTTCATTCATATAAACCATTCCCTTATCGATAATAGAAACAGCCGCTACCGGTTCGCCATATTTGTTACGAAACTCAAAACCTACCGCCCCGAAAGGTAATTTTACCGGACCGTTTTTGCCCTGCAGCGTTTTTACCGGCACAATGGTGTAGTAATTTTCAGGGCTTTGCATCAGCGAACCGGCATAGGTTTTTGAGCGTTGTGCTGCCTTATTATCAAGAAATAATTCCCAGGGAAGGGCGTTCGGGTCGGGAATAATTTTGGCGTAGAACTGGTTGTCAGATTCAATACCTATGCTTAGGAAATCCAGTACCTGGTTAAAAGCTGAGTTCGGGGTGCCCAATACCAGATCTTTGGCTTTAATATTGGTTGCGCAGTAGGTCTCGGAAGTAAAAGCCCCATCTGCCAGCTTAAACCGGAACGTTTGCTTTTTGGTTAAACGATCTACGTAAATGCTGGCGCTGCCAATGCTAATGCCGGTAGAGCCTTTGGTGCCCTTAATCCAGGAACGTTTTACTTCCTGCGTTTTATAATCGCCAAAGGCCAGGGTCTGCTGTTTGAATAAGGGTTTCTGATCGGTTACGGCATACTCTTTTTTCTGATGCCACTGGCTATCGTTCAGGGCCATTTTAACCGAAGACAAGCAGCTGCTTAAGAAGGCAAAAGAAAGGAAAAGATAAGGCGTTACTTTTTTCATAAAAATGCTACCGTTTCTGGATGGTATCTTTAAGACAACGCAAAACCATTAAACCCTTAGTAGATGTTGGAAAAAAGCGACCCGGGCCGTAAAATTTACATCAGATAGAATTTTTCCGGCGCCAGCGGTTCCGGCACGTTTGGTTCTTCCAGAATCTGCAGCAGGTTAATTTCAATGTTGCGGGCAATTGCCGTAACCGGCGTATCGGTAGGCATGTTCACAAAGGGATCCTGGAGATAGGTAGCCGTTTTTTCCAGCAAAAAGAAAGTAGAAGCAATTAATATCAGGATAGGGATCTCCAGTGGGCCCAACGTTTCTACCAGGCCTAAGGAAAGGATAATAAGGAACAGGTAAATAAAGAAATGCACAAACACCCGGTAAGTAACCGGAAATACGGTTGAATTTATGCGTTCTGCCATGCCCATAGAATTGGTAAGCCGCGAAATGGTGTTGGCAAGCTGCACCTGCTGAAAAGCATTCAGAGCCTCCCGGTTTTCCAGGTTTTTAATGTCGCGCATGTGCAGGGCCAGAATGGCGTAAGGTTTGTTTTTCTGCGGCAGCACGTACCCGGCATCGGCCGGAATCAGGTATTTAAGTACTGTGGCAGACGGATCTAAACCCCGGAGCGATTCGCCCAGCGCATAGCACCACCCTATTTGCCGGCTGGCTACATTTCTGATAAGTTGTTTACTATCTGCCAGGCCCATAACGTCGGTTTTTAGAAAGCCTTTCAATTCCATGATCAGGGTGCGGGAATCGTTCACAATAGCGCCCCACACTTTGCGGGCTTCCCACCAGCGGTCGTAGGAGTGGTTCAGCTTAAAAGCCAGCACCAGCGAAATAGCCGTACCCAGCACGGTGGGCAATTGGGCCGGCAAAGAAGGCAGGTAATCGTTAAAAAAGTATTTGAAAACGTTGAACGTTATGGAAAAAAAGAAAACCCGTAAAATATCTACCTTGATCATATTGAAAAGGTAGCGGGTGGGCAGGTTCTGGTTAACAAGCATAAAAAACCGGCTGGATTAATTTTAGTGATTCCTAAAACGCAACCAGCCAGACATAGTTTATGTTTATCCCGGCCTTATTTTTCTTTTTCAGCATGTTTTTCATGCTGGGGTTATTTCCACCTTCCGGAATGGTGCATTTTATGATAAAAAATGATCCGGCCTGCTCCAAAGAAGTAATGAATAAAATAATATGAAAGAAACCAAAAAAAACTACTCCGTAACCCCCTCCCCTATGAAGGTGGTGAAGGAAAACCTTATCCGATCAAAAATTGCTTTTCAGAACGGTATACTTTCGTGCTTAAAAACTCAAAGCTTAATAGAATCTGAAAGCACTTTTTTACCGTCGGCATAAGGTTTTAATTCCCGTTCGCAAAGCGCAATTATCCGCTGCAACCGTTCGGCCCGCAGCGCCGGACTTTTAAGCTTTTCTAGCTGGCGGATGTAGGTGAACTGGTTGGTATTGCTCAGGCTCCGGAAAAAGATCAGAGCGGCTTCATTCGCTTCCAGGGCATCATCCAGATCTTTCGGAATTTCCTGTTTGGCTTTAAGCTGGTAAGCGGCATCCCATTGCCCGTTCTGCTTTGCAATTTCCACCAGTTTCATGCCGGCTTCGGTCATTTTGCCTTGGGCAATAAGTTTTTCTACCCGATCTTTGTTTATCACGCTCCACATGCTTTTAGGTTTGCGCGGGGTAAAGCGGTTCATGTAGGTTTCATCGTCAATTCCTTTACGCACGCCATCTATCCAGCCAAAGCAAAGGGCTTCTTCCACCGATTCTTCATAAGTAACGGTTGGTTTTTTAGTGCTGAGTTTATAGAAAACCAGGTAAATTTCGCTGGCTTTGTCGTGGTTTTTTTCGAGCCACTGGCGCCATTCGTGCCGATCTTTGGCAAAAACTTTTTCCATTATTTTCCGGCGTTTTCAGGTTGGCTCATTTCAATTAATTTGTTGATAGTACGCCAGTTTCGGGTAGAGGCTGGCACCTTCAGTTTCTTTTCGAAAAACGCATTTTCCAGTTTGGTATTGCCGTAACCGTTAAAGCAGTAAACGTAAATTTCTTGACCCGAAACGGTATACATTTCCGGCTCAAAAGTAAAGGTTTTCAGAGCTTCCAGTTTTTCTCCGGAAGGCGTTTCCTGTAAAAAAGTAACGTAGAGCTTTTCGGTCTCAAACCCCACTAATTCCGCATACGGGTTGCGGGCTACCACCTGTTCCATTTCAGCAGCGGTCCGGCAGATCACGGAAACATCAAACCCGAATTGTTCTTGAATCTTAGCGGAAATTTTGCCTTCCAGACCTTCGGAAGAATTACTTTCGAAAACTACGTTGCCACTCTGAATGTAAGTACGCACGTTGGTAAAACCCAGCGCTTCAAACATAGCTTTCAAGTCGGGCATTTTAATTTTTTTGTGCCCGCTCACATTTATGCCCCGCAGCAGCGCAATATAGGTATTTGCCATGCCTTAAAACTACGGTTCCCAACGCAAAGCTGCAAACCCGAAGGTGTGTTTTGGGAGAAGTTCTAAACGTTGTAACGCTTTTGTAAAAGATTTTTTGTCCCTCTGTGGAGGGGGTAGGGAAGGATCAGGCATTTCCAGAGGCTCTCCCCTAGAGGACAAGCCAAACGCGAGTTTGAGTTTGCGGGCGAAGCCATTAGATGGTTGTAAATTTATCTGATATTTCTTCACAAGTGTGAACACCCCTCCGGCTCCCCTCAAGGGGAGAGTCATCGGGTAGTGTGAAAATTCCATCCCCTTACCCCCTCCACAGTGGGGCATCCCTCCGGCTTGCCTAATTCAAATTTTTCTACCGCCGAAACCTCAGAAATCTGGTTTCGTTCGTTTAAGCCTTATGGAATATTTTGTACAGCAGAATTCGGTGGTGCGGAAGATCTGGGGAACCAGCGATATAATCCTGTTTATTTTTGCCGGAGCCGCCGCCGAATTTGCCCTGAACAAAGCCGTAGACTGGCTTTATTTTACCGGAAAACTACCCAAAGACCCGCTGGGCCGGCTTTTTTCTACCGTAGAATATGCCCGGCAAATTGTTTTCTCGGAAAAAGAAGCTGCCGAAAAAGCCATCGATACCATGGCAAAGATCCATTCCGGTGTAGAAAATAAACGCGGCGAAGTAATTCCTGACTGGGCCTACCGCGACGTGCTTTTCATGCTTATCGATTATTCCATCCGGAGTTTTGAATTGCTGGAAAGAAAGTTGACCACCGACGAAAAAGAAGAAGTTTTTAACGTTTTTAACCGCGTAGGCCTGCGCATGGGTTTGGTTGATTTGCCAACATCCTATCCGCACTGGCAGGGCATGCGCAAAGAACACCTGCACCAGAACCTGGAGAAAAGCAATTACACCAACGACCTGTTCCAGCAATATAAAAAGCACTTAGGGGCCATGCGCTTCCGGGTTTTACTGGAAGCGCAATTGCTGGTGGTGCCGCGCCGCGTAAAGAAATTGCTGGATGTGGGAAGCGTTTCTGCCCTGCGGCCGGCGGTGCCATTTTACCGCCTGAGTCGCAAAATTCATTTGGATTGGGTGCTGAAAGAATTGCTTTTGCCGAAGGAGTATAAAGCCCAGATCAAAGCGCTGGATCGGGTGCCGGGGTAAATTTCAGTTTAGGCAAATTGTTTTCAGTTCCTGAATTATTCCAACGCTAAATACTTGAACAATAACCCAAGCAAGGTAAATAACCACACTATTCCCCCGATCGACATTAAAATAATTTGCCTGGTATTAAACGAATGTTGTACTTCAACTTCAATTTCTGGCGAATTGGCAAGGGCATAATTAAAAGCCATTAAGGGGGGAAGAAAAAAGAATACTGAAAAAACAGAAACCAGCCAGAAAGGTTGCGGAGCATAGCTGAGTAGGTTAAAAGTAAGTATGCCTATGAAAAGCAGAACAGGGTGATATTTTTCTTTATAACCCAGGCTTGCCGCAAAATTTAAGATCCGGTTGAATAAGGGGATCAGAAAGAAAACGCCAAAGATCGTCCTTATTGCCGGATGTATGTTAGAGCCCTCTTTGTCTTTGAAAAACCGCCACACTTTATATGTCCACCAAAGGGGATATAATGTTACAGAAAGAAAAGACAGCAATAGGAATTTTTTTACGCTCAGGATATTGAGTTCGGTAATAACTAATTTCGGCTTCGGTTCAAGTGCCCCGGCAAACGCCGTCTGATCTTCCATAACTTAAGGTAAGGATTTAATTTTATTATTTAAGGTTAATTGAAAACCAAACCTCACCTCACATCCGCCATCCACTTTTTAATAACCGGCACGCAGATGATCAGCAGCACCCCAATGCCAATAGAATACATCCCGATCTGGCTTAAAATATCGGCATAGTAAGGCAGCGACTGCACGGGTTTATCTACCACGTTGGCCGGCACGCTCATTAAAGCCCCAATTTTACCGGCCAGGAATTCGCCGATGGCGCTGGCAAAAAACCAGATGCCCATCATCATGGCCACAATTTTAGCCGGGCTTAGTTTGGTAACCATACTTAAGCCAATAGGAGAGATGCACATTTCGCCGCAGATAATGAACAGATAACCCAGCACAAAAGCCGGTAAAGAGATCAGCCCGGTATCGGCGCTGAGCTGGCAGGCGGCGTAGAACACGTAGAACCCGGCACCCAGAAACAGAAACGAAATTCCGAATTTTAAGGGCGTTCCCGGTTCCAGGTTTTTGCGGTTCAGGGCCGGCCAGAGCCAGGCAAAAAAGAAACTTAGCACAATTACCCAGGCCGGCGGCAGAAAATTATTTACCGCCAAAGCCGGCAGCTCAAAACCAGCCACGTGCATATCCACGTTGCGCATGGCAAAGAGGTTAAGCGATCCGGCATTCTGTTCGTAAAAAGCCCAGAACAGGGTAGAAAAAACGATCATGACCAGGGCCGCAAAAAGCTTGTACCGCGCTACTTTTTCGAGCTGAAAAGCGGTGTATAAAATGAACCCCAAAGAAGCAGCGCCAAGGCCAAACATAATGAAATCCATGAGGTGGTAACGGTGGAACAACGCCACAATTACCGGGATAAGCAGCAGCGTAGCGGCATAAATAACGATCTCTTTGCTGATGCCGGCAAATACCGGTTTTTTCAAAGCCGTTGCATCGGGCGGAAGTCCATGTTTCAGGGTTTTCTGACCCAATGCAAATACCACCAGACCTACTACCATAAACACCGCTGCCAACCCGAAGCCGGCGTGCCAGTTAATGTGCTGCCCTACGTAGCCGCAAAGCAAACCGCCCATGGCCGCGCCAATGTTAATGCCCATGTAGAAGATGGAGAAAGCGCTGTCTTTCCGCGGGTCGTTGTCGGCGTAAAGGGTACCTACCAGCTGGAAATATTGGGTTTGAAAAAACCGTTGCCGCAGATAATAAACGCCATGCCGTAAAAGAAACTCCAGTCTTCGGGAATGGCCAGCACCAAATGCCCGATCACCATTAAAATACCCCCAAACATAATAGCTTTCCGGGCTCCCAAAAACCGGTCCGACATGGCCCCGCCGAACATGGGCATGGTATACACCAGCGCCGCGTACGAACCTAAGATAGCGTAGCCTTTTGGTTCGTCAAATTTCAGTTCGGTTACCATGTAGGCCAGCAACAGCGCTTTCATGCCGTAGAACGAAAAGCGTTCCCACATTTCGGCAAAGAAAAGCATGTAAAGCTGTTTCGGGTGTTTGTTACTTTCCGGCGCTTCGGGCGTTCCTGGTTCGGTTAAGTCCATGATTTGGTTTTGGTTTGCGGGTTTTTGGAGATGTAAGATAGTAGAGTTTTTTGGGGTTTTTGCATAGCGTTTTTTAGGAGTCGTCTTATGGGAGCAACCACCCCCAACCCCTCCTTTGTAAGGAGGGGAGCTTTTTTTCTGCTATCTTTTAATCTTGGTAATTCTTAATGGATTTATTTACCGGAAAACAGTATGCTTTTGAGCATAAAAAGTAAATGAAACAATGCTGCAAAGCTCCCCTCCTGGACAGGAGGGGTTAGGGGTAGTTGATCACTCCTGCATAAAATCCTGTCAATCTTTTAATCCCTGAAATCGTGTTCAACCATCATTGCCG
The DNA here is from genome assembly GCA_963751205.1 of uncultured Cytophagales bacterium. Lineage (GTDB taxonomy): Bacteria > Bacteroidota > Bacteroidia > Cytophagales > Hymenobacteraceae > Adhaeribacter_A. The sequence goes on from CAVVTI010000002.1 coordinate 518,646, forward strand.
CCTGTTTCAGCTGGCAGTACATCTGCGGAGAAAAAAACTCCCTCCCCTGTTTTTAGGGGAGGGTTGGGGTGGGGTCACATAAAAAACGGTACCTTGCACCATGGAAAACATGATCCGGGTTTCGGGGAATATTGAACTGCTGAAAGCCTCCGATTTTATTATTTACAATACTACCAAATACCTGTCGCCGCCCGAAGTGTACGTGCACGACCCGGTGGTTATCTATGGCGACAACCTGATCATGGACGAAGAAAAAAGCAATACTTCCGACGATGACAATGCTGGCGATGGAATGCTGCATTACGAATTTCAGGTTTTGAACGAAGGCGAACCGGTAGAAAAGGTCCTGGTCGTTTTTCACGATACGCACAAAAACGAATTCACCGGCTGGTGCCTGGAAGATTAACTTGTAGAGAAGAAAACAATGGAAATACAAGGCGCCTGGCGGAAAGACGAAGAGGGGTTTATGGAATTCGAAACGTCGCAGTTGCAGCGCTTATACGAATCTGTAACCGATAATTATAACCGGGTTTACGACCAATATCTGGAAGAGCTGGACGATGATGACGACGCTTTTTACCAGGCGCAGGCTGCCGGTTACGAAATGATAACCGACTACCAGGAAATTGCCGGCGTAAATGAATTTGTAACCACTTTTAAAACCCCAGCTTACATTGCCGATATCTGGTACGAAACGGATGAATACACCGGCAAAAAGGTTTTCGATAAAGGCTTTATCCGGATCCGGGAGAATTAAAATAGATTAACTATTACGCATTCATTGGCATTATTCGGATTGCTTTGTGAACTGGAAAGTGCCTCAATACTTCCGGTTCCACCTTGGGCCGAAAGCCTTCTATCCGAAATCCTTACTTCTGCCGAAACCATTACAAGTCCGTTTTTATCCCGGGCTTCTACCTGGTAATTACCCGATTGTAAACCGAGATAATAAGTTATGTCCGTTAAGTTATTGGTGCTGCAGGTAGGTTTGGTTTCTAAATAAGGCAACCGTCCGTGATAATTACCATTTATATACAATGAAAGCGGATTTATTACCAGCGGTTCCTCTGTTGGCCTATAAGCTTCGTAATCTGAATTGTTGGTGTAGAAATAAACATGATGTAAGCTGCTTACTTCTTTTTCGCAGCCGGAAAAACCAATAAGCAATAAGAACGCCACTAAGATATTAATTGCAGAATTTTTCATTGTCCGGTTCTGATATTTGATCAAGGTAATTATTAAATCTGAAGATTGCAATAGGTGTTATTGTAAATTTAAGATTCTGTTCACATGAATGATTTTATGCCCTATTGGATAATGAAGCGTTAGCTGAGATCATTAAGTAAAATCAATTTTCCGTTTATACAGCCCGATCAGAAAAATAAGCGGTGCCAAAGAGGCCATCAGGTGCTTCAGGGTGTGGCCACTAACCAGGCGTAGCAATTCATAGATCTGCGCATCGTAAGTTTCGAAAATTTTGGCGATCAAATACGCCAGAATGATGAGCCAGGTGTAAAGATTGGTATTGACTCCGGACCTGAACAGAAACATAATAACCGGAATCAGAATAATGGGCAGGAACTGCACCAAAGCATAAAACCGCAGATCGCCGTGCCCGGCCTGTTCGGTAAAATGCCAGTACACCACCGATGCCGCCCCGATCAAAAGCAAAGGCAATAACAATTTCTGGCCGGTTTCCAGACTGATAAATTCCCCGATTATAATGGCAAAGAAAGCCATAAAGGCAATTGTCATCGGCAGCCGGTCCCAGAGTAAAGTGGCATTGGAAGGATCGTGGTGGTAATAGGCCGAACCGATGCCGGTAAAAAAGATGCCGGTAAAGAAAACCAGATAAGCTGCCGTTAGTTGCGGAAAAATTCCGCCCGGTTTTCGCTGTGCCACACTTATAAAGCCCGCTACGCCGAATACCAGAAAAGGCAGGTTGGAAAGTACATTCCAGAAATTAGGCACGGAAAATAACGTTCGGGTATCGGCAAAATGGTGGTAACTATGATCCTGGGCAATGGGCTCCACAAAGAAAGTTGCCACGATCCCGATCAGGGAAAGACTTACTAACAACCATATCTTATTTTGCCGCAATTGCTCCATAATTATTCCGCTACCATAATTTCCGGGTGTCTGTAAAACGGGCTGGTTGCTGCTAAGTTCTGAATGTGTTTCCATAAGATCAGGCCGCTGGTTTTTCATAGATCCGGAAAACGCTCTTCAGTACCCATACCGTAGTTGTAGCCAGAATAGCCCCCGTAAAAGCCAGGAAAATGTCTTTCTGCGCATCCCACATATCGCCCTGCGTACCCAGGTAAGAAACGCCCTGCGCCGGAAAAAACAGTTCGGCTACCGCCCATTCGATCAGTTCATAAAAGCCGCTTACCGAAAGCACAATTTCAATTGGCAACAGCCAGGCCACCCATTTCGGGAATTTGGCCCATTTTAAAAAAGCTTCGCGCATGGGGTAAGCCAACAGAAAACCAAAGCTGAAATGTACAATGCGGTCATAGTGGTTGCGGGAAGTCTGGAAAACTTCCTGCAGCCAGTAACCCAGCGGGTTTTCGGCATAAGAATGTTTGGCGCCATACACGTGCAGGCAAAGGTAAATGCAGATAAGCAAATAACTCAGGTCGCTGAACTGGTGCTTTTTGTACGTGAAAAACAGTATGCCTACAAAGCCAAAAACCAGGGCATTTTCCAGCAGCCAGTTCGGCAGATCGGTGGTGCCAACCAGGGAATTGGTCCAGGTAACGGCAAAAACGGCCAGGTAAATCTGCAGCCAGAAATTCTTAATGATCGGGGTGCGGAAGGTGGAAATTGTGTTCGTGAAAGTCATGGCGAAAAGAGTTTTGGTGAATGAATTTTACTGCAGATCAGGGTAATTTTTGTCCCCCTTTGGAGGTATGGTCGTTTCATTCTGGGTTTTTACTATCCCCTTGAGGGGATTATAGGGGTGTTAACACGCTATTCGATAAAATCTGTATGTGTAAACACCCCTCCTACTCCCCTCAAGGGGAGAGTCATCTGGAATAAAACGGCCCTGCCATTGGAGGGAGTGGGGGAGGACAGGAGATTTATCTGATCTTATTTTTGAATAATATTCGAATAATAGAAGAAGGTCTTACATATTTTTTTTCAATCCTGAAAGCAGGGAGGTTTAAGAAATAGCATTGTTGTTTTTGCTGTCGCGGGTGTTTTTCTGGACTACAATGGCAGCAAACAAACTAAGCAGGAACGACATGCCGTAAAAGCCTTTTTCGCTTAAGGTTAAGTTGGCATTCCATAAACCCACTATCAGTAAAACCAGCGCTAAAGCAGTAGCTACCCAACTTAAACCGTAGTAAATGGCTGTAACCGGGATTCCTTCCAGCTGGTCACGTACGCTTTTCTGCAACGATACTGCCGCAAACAAACCGAACATAAGCACCGTGAAATAATAGCCTCTTTCGTTCAGCAACATATCGGAATTCCAGAGTCCGATTACGAACGATAAAATACCGGTAAACAGAACGAACCAGGAGGCTGCAACAAAAGCGGAAGAAGGTTTCGGGTTCATGGTCTTTTTGAATTAGGTTGAATTGATCAGCAACTTAGTTCTCAGCTGCTTTATTTAATTCAAAGGTAGGTGCGTTCACTTCCTCTGGAAAACCATGTTTTATGATGATGAGACTTTTTTAAATAGAATAACCGGGTTGTAAATGTTTGAAAGATAGTTGTTTTAACTAAAAATTATCAGATATCAAATTGTTAAAAGCGGCAAATAAAAAGGCTGCTTTCCCGGCAGGATCAACCTGTCTGAAAAGCAGCCGGAAAAAATAAGACCAAACCAGTTCTATTCGATGATCAGTTTAAAAGCTTTGCTGGTTTTGGAAGTTTTAAGCTGCAGGTTGTAAGCTCCGGCTGGCAAGCCTTTAATAGCGAATTTATGGGAAGGCGAGAGATTTTTTGTTTCCCAGGTTCGGATTTCGGTTCCGCTGTTATTAGTCAGCGTTAAATGGCCGGCACCGGAAACTTCTTCTGAAAGCCGGAAAAAGCTTTTTGAGGGATTGGGGTAAATGAAGGTTGCCGTTTCGGGAGTTTTAGCGGGTTTACTTATACCGTTTGGCGATCCCTTGTGCAGCAGAAGCCGGTCGCGGCCGGCCATGTTGCAAAGGTAAATATCCTGGAAGCCGTCGTTGTTCAGATCGGCTACTTTTATGCCGAGCCAGTTGCCCGTTACGGCGGCTGGTATAAATGGGGTAATTGGTTGAGAAAAGAAACCGGTGCCGTCGTTTTCCAGGGCGTAAAACGGAGCGCTGATCGGGGCCACGATCAGGTCCTGGTCGCCGTCCAGGTCTACGTCCACAAAAACTGCATCCAGGGTAAAGCCATTATTGGCAGGGAGCCGGGAAGTGGTGCCATCGGTAAAAAAGCCGAGGCCGTTATTCAGATAAAGGCGGTCCTGCGGGTTCTTTCCCTGCCCCTGGATAAATGCCACGTTCGAAAGAAAAATATCCAGGTCGCCGTCAGCATCAACGTCGCCGAAAGTAACTTTGCGGGTTTCCATGTTAACGCCCTGCGGCAGCCGGGTCTGGGATTCGTCGGTAAAAATGCCGATGCCGTTATTTATGAGCAACCGATTGCCGTTTTCATTGCCCACCATCAGATCCAGATCACCGTCGCCGTCCACATCGGCCAGTTTCAGATCCTGGGTTACGTCGTTGATCTGCGGCAGGCGGGTTGAAGTTTGATCCAGGAAGTTATTGTTCTGCAGGTTGTTTATCAGGAGCCGGTTCTGGCCTTCGTTGCCCAGGAAAATATCGGGTTTACCGTCGCCGTTTATATCCTGCACCAGAACGGCATTGGCTTTGGAATTTGGTAAAAGTGAATTATTGTTGCTGAAAGTGCCGGCACCGTTATTGAGGTAAAGTTCGTGTACCTGGTTGTCTTCGCTGGCAAAAACAATGTCAATGTCGCCGTCGCCATCCAGATCTTTCAGCCCGATATCTTCGGAATCGTAATTGAATTGGGGTAACCGCCCGGCCGTAGCGTTGGTGAAAACGCCTGATCCGTTATTGAAAAGGATCACGTTAGGTGTATGCTCATTCGCCAGCACAATGTCCAGGTCACCGTCGCCGTCCAGGTCGGAAGCCTCTACATCCATGGTCTGGCCGCTGCTGCCGCTTACCGGCAGGTTGGTAAGCGTATTGTCGGTGTAATGCTGGGCCTGCAACAGGCTGGCCGTAAAGCAAAGAACACCCGAAAGTAAAGTCCTTAATTTCATATAGCTGGCAACAGAGTTAATTTTAATGACAATTTTATGGGTTTTTCGGTCTTTCCCGGAGGCTAAAGAACTATGAAAGACAATAAATGAAGTTGCGTATTTTAGATTCTAAAGGCAACGACCAACCTCCAATGAATCCAATCCGGCAATGAATGTTTCTCAACCAAAATTATACCTTTATAAAGAAACGCGGGTTAAACAACTTCTGCTGCTTTTGGGTTTAGCTTTTTTTAAGCAGGTCTTATCCGGTAATCTGCCTATATTCGGAAAAGAAGCGTTATGAAGGTTGCAATATCTGTTAAGGTTTATGGTTTCCTGCTGTTTGGGTTGCTGCTATCAGCCATAACCCCGGTGGTGGCTCAAACTTCGGTTACCGAACTTCCGGTTCCCCGGACCATGCTCAAAACAGCGCCCATCCACCTGGAAGAAATTAACGTGGCCGTAGAGAAATTCCACCGTGCGAACCGTTCGTGGCAGTATGGCGCCGGTTATATTTACCGCACGTTCACCAATAGCGGTAGTGCTGGGGAGCCCCGCGGACAAGAAGTAAACGGACTTTCTGTACGCCTGAGCTACCGGATGTATCCTGAAAAACGTTTCGTCAGCCCGCAAGGCGGCTATCACGGGCCATTGGCTACTTACCGGTATATGGCCTTGCCAACCGAATTTTACCAAACCCAGACAAATCAATCATTCACCCTAAAACCAAAACAGCAGGTTTTTTCGCTCCAATATTTATTAGGAATGCAACGGGTTTTTAAGGGTTGGTTTGTAGTAGATGCTTATGCAGGCCTTGGCGGAAGGCTAAAATACGCAACGGAAAAAGGGTCCGAAGATTTCTATAAACATTACAATAGCAGGTATTATGGTGGCCAATTTTATGGTAAACGCTTAGCTATCGGACCCGACTGGGCTATACTTCTGGCGCCTTCATTTTCCTTTAATATTGCGTTTGGAGTAGCCTTATAGCCGGCTACTCCTTTATTCCGCAATAGGTAATTCAGTTAGTTTATCGTTTTCCCGTTAATATCAAGCATCGTTACGTTGCCTTTGGCGAATTTTTTCACTTCGGCTAACTGGGTAGCTTTGTCGCCAACCACCACGTAAACCATATCTTTTTCGTTCAGGTGTTTGTTGATCAAAGATTTGAAATCGTTCAGGTTCATGTTCATTAAGGCCTGCTGTTCTTCTTCCAGGTACTTCGTAGATTTCCCGAATTTGCTGATCTCCCGGAGCAAAGTTAATTTGTCGGATAGCTTTTCGTAGGCCAGGGTATTGCTTTTCAGAACTTTGTTTTTGGTTATCGCTACTTCGGTTTCGGAAAAACCGGGACCGTATTCAGTAAGCATATTCCGGATAATTTCTAACGACGGCAACGTAGCATTGGCCCGCACACTGGTTGCTACCATAAACGGCGCCACTTCGTTGGTTTTTCCCAGATAAGAATAAGCCCCGTAGGTATAGCCTTTCTGAATGCGTAGCGTTTGGGTTAAACGTCCGCTGGAACCGCCGCCCAGCACTTCGTTCGCAAAATTAAGTTTGGTGCTTTCCGGGTCTTTGCCCGAAACTGCCAGCCGCCCGATGTACAGCACCGATTGCTTCGAATCCGGGACATCGATAAAGTAAACCTGGCTGCCTTTTTTTGGTTGCGGCGCAGCCGGCTGGTCGTAAATTAACCCTTTAGCTGCCCAGGAATTTTCCAGCCCGGCCAGTGCTTTGGTAACCCGCTGCTGGTCTACCGCCCCGGCCACGTGAAAGGCGGCATCAGAAGGCGAAATAGTGGCGTCATAGAACTGTTTCAGATCTTCTAAGGTAATGCGCGAAACGGTTTCCAGGGTGCCGTTTACCGGGTAGCTTAAAATATGTTCCGGGCCGTAAAGCAGCTTGTTGAAATTAATGCTGGCTATGGCGGTTGGGTTGGCTTCGCGGCCCTTCAGGTTGGTTTCCAGGTTTCGCTTTAGGCGTTCGTATTCGGTTATATCCCAGCGGGGTTGCAGCAGGATTTCCTGGGCCAGGGCCACCGTCGGTTCAAAGTTTCGGGCCAGGCAACGACCCGTTAACCGGATTTCTTCGTTGGTGGCATTCACCGAAATGCTGGCTCCTAAAAGATCGATGGCTTCTTCCAGCTGCGCGGCGGTTTTGGTAGTGGTTCCCTGCATCAGCATATCGGCCATTAAACTGGCTACGCCGGCTTTGTCTAGCGGGTCGAGGTAATGGCCGCCCGGAATAGTAATATCAAAAGCTACCAGCGGTACTTCGTTGTTTTCGATGCCGTACACCTTTCAGGCCGTTCTTTAAACTGGTGTTCCAGATAGCCGGCATTTTGAATAGCGGGGCTTCGGAGAAAGGCGGTTCGGAGCGGTCGTATTTGGTAAGGGTTTTCTCGAATTCCGCTTCTTTGCCCTGGCCTACTTCTTCGTTCTGCACGCCGGCCACAATCTGTTCCTGGAAAACCGTGGCCGGTTCGGCGCCTTTTACGATCAATGCAGTTGGCCTTTGGGTACCACGCTGGTCATTACGTAAGGCTTGTTTTTCAGATATTTGTTGTACACCCGCATTACGTCTTCGCGGGTTACGGCCTGGGTAAGTTTGGCAGCTTTGGCGATATAGCCCGGGTCGCCGTTAAATTCGTTGTCGGGGCCCAGGTGCGCGGCTTTACTCAACACGCATTCCAGCCGGCGTATAAGTTGCGTTTCAATTGCCGGCCCGGATGCGTTCCAGTTCCTTATCCGAAAAGCCATTGGTTTCGAAACGCTGCATGCCTTCCTCGATGGCCGCTTTTACGTCGTTGCAGGTTCACGTTGGCGTTGGCCCGCACCCGGAAAACGAATTCGCCGGCCAGTTCGCTGCCGGCCTGGTAAGCGATTACGTCTGGCGCTAGTTTTTTTTCTTCTACTATAATTTTGTAAAGCGGCGCGTTGCGGTTGCCGGCAAAGCAATTGGCCCGAATATTTCCAGGGCGTAGGTATCGGGGTGGTAATTTTCTACGGTGGGGAATACCATGCGCAGTTCCGGAAGTTTGGCAAAATTATCTTCGAAATACAGCGATTTTACTTTGTCTAAGGTAACCGGCCGGGGCTCAAGGGGTTTTACTTCAGGGCCTTTTCGGATTTCGCCAAACCAGCGCTGCTACCTTTGGCTTTGGCTTCGGCTAATGTTGATGTCGCCGGCAATTACCAGCGTAGCGTTGTCGGCGCCGTAATATTGGTCGTAAAATTCTTTTACATCGTCCAGCGTTGCCGACTGCAAATCGGGTAACTGGCCAATCACGGTCCAGTTATACGGGTGGTCGGCGGGGTACAGGTTTTTGCGGATAATTTCGTCGGTAAAGCCGTAGGGGCATTGTCGTAGTTCTGGCGTTTTTCGTTTTTTACCACCTGTATTTCCCGGGCCAGCGCTTCTTCGGTTACGGTTTTAATCATATAACCCAGCCGGTCGGAATCGATCCACAGAATTTTATCGAACGCATCTTTGGGCACTACTTCGTAATAAATGGTGCCATCGGACCAGGTGCCGCCGTTGCGTTCGCCGCCCCATTCCGGTATCAGTTTGCGGTTGGCGCCCACGGGCGTATTTTCCGAATCGTTAAACGACATGTGCTCGAAAAAGTGCGCAAAGCCGGTTTTGCCGGGTTTTTCGCGGTTAGAACCCACGTGCATAATGGTAGCTACCGCCACAATCGGGTCGGAATGGTCTTCGTGCAGAATTACTTCCAGGCCATTGTCTAGCACAAATTTTTCGTAAGGCAACGAAAAGGAAGCAGTTTGTTCTTTATTGGTTTCGGCGGAAGCGGCCGTTTTTTTAGGCGCCTGGCAGGAAATAACGGAGCCCAGCAAAGCGGCGCTCAGCATCACGGCCGTTGGTTTAATCGATGCGTTTTTCATGGAAATAAATGGTGCCATTAAAGTAAAAGCAGGATTTGTTTTCAGCAACTTAAACTTTTTTTACTGGTTAACCAATTGCGCAGCGGCAGATTCTGTTTTTCGTTCACTTCCGGACAATTCGGACGGAAAAGGGTAGGGAAAGTGCCGGAAAAAGTCAAAACAAAAAGTCCGTTGGCATAACCTGCCAGCGGACTTTTTCAGGGTAAAACGATACCGTTTTCCGGGATCAGAATACGTAAACGTTTATGGCTTTTTCGAGCTTTTCCGGAGTGAGCGGTTTGTGGATAAAGCCTTTTACTTCGGGCATGCCAATAGCCTTTTTTTCTTCGTCGGGATTTACACTGGTGGTCAGCATCAGGATCCGGATCCGGCGGGTCTGGTCTTCGGGCAGCTTTTTATAAGCTTCCAGAAAATCCCAGCCGTTCATGCCAGGCATGTTTATATCCAGGAAAACCAGGCCGGCTTCCGGTAAGGTAATGGCTTTGGAGAAATTTCCGGAGTTAGTAAGGTAATCTAACGCTTCCTGCCCGTTATAGGCCACCTGTACCTCTACATTCACATCGGCCTTACGGATAACCCGCTGGTTCAAATAATTCGTGGCGTCGTCGTCGTCTACCAGCAAAATAAAGTCTAAACCGTCTATCTTTCTCAAAGCTATAAGTTGTTTGTGTTTATGGTAAAATAAAAAGTGCTGCCCTGGTCTATTTCTGAGTTTACCCAGATATCGCCGTGGTGCATTTCGGCAATGCGTTTGCAATGGGCCAGCCCAATGCCGCTGCCTTCAAATTCGCGGGTGCTGTGTAACCGCTGAAAGATCAGGAAGATACGGTCGCGGTGCTGTTGCGCCATGCCAATGCCATTGTCTTTTACTGCAAATTTCCAGTTTCCGTTATGTGGCTCGGCCCAGATCTTTATTTCCGGGGCTATTTCCGGCTTCCGGAATTAAGGGCGTTGCCTACCAGGTTTTGTAAAAGCCCCGGAATTCGGTTTCATATCCTTTTAATTTGGGTAAGGGCAAAACTTCTATCCGGGCGTTGGTTTCGTTTATCTGGGTTTTAAAATCGGCCAGAACCATGGCAGCAATTTCGGCGGTATCTATTTCTTTTAGTTCGGCGTTGCGGCCCAGGCGGCCGTAATCGAGCAGGCCGTTAATTAAGCGGCTCATGCGGGTGGTGGCGGTTTTAATGTATTGCAGCGTTTCTTTGGCCGGCTCATCGAACTGGCTTCCGTGGTCTTCTACAAATACATCTATAAAGCTGGAAATATTGCGCAGGGGCTCCTGCAGATCGTGGGAGGTGATGTAGGTTAATTGCTCCAGCTCATCGTTGCGGGCTTCCATTTTCTGCATGTGCAGCAGCATGGCTTCGTTCTTTTTTAACTTCCGTCAGGTCGCGGGTTACTTTTGAATAGCCAATAATGTTGTTTTCGTCGTCGTGGAGGGCCGTAATGGTAACGCTGGCGCAGAAGTAAGTACCGTCTTTACGAACCCGCCAGCCTTCTTCCTGGGCCCGGCCTTCTTTGGCCGCTTTTTCCAGCAGGCGATCGGGTTTATTGGTGGCAATATCGTCGGGCGTGTAAAATACCCGGAAATTCTTACCAATTATTTCTTCGGCCGTATACCCTTTTATGCGTTCGGCGCCCTTATTCCAGTTCTCTATTTTGCCGTCCGGGTCTATTAACAGAATGGCGTAATCCTGCACTTCGGCTATCATTTTAAGGTAGCGCTCTTCGCTGCGGCGCAGGTTCTCTTCGGCTTGTTTTTTTTCGGTAAGGTCGCGGGTAACTTTGGTAAAGCCAATAACCTGGCCGGCTTCGTCGTGAATGGCGGTAATAACCAGGTTGGCCCAGAACAATTCGCCATTCTTTTTTACCCGCCAGCCTTCGGCTCTTACTTTGCCATATTTTGCGGCTTCGGCCATTAGTTTTTCCGGCAGGCCGGCTTCTTTGTCGGCGGGCAGGTAAAAAATGCTGTAATGTTTCCCGATTATTTCTTCCGGCCGGTAGCCTTTTATTTTTTCGGCGCCTTTGTTCCAGGTTTCAATAAAGCCTTTTTCATCAAGCAGTAAAATAGCGTAATCTTCAACTTCATCTACCAGTTTCTGTAACCGGAGTTGTTTAGCGTCTGGCATCATTCCTGAGGTTTTGTAATGAACCAATAGTGCTTCGGCAAATTAGAAATTAGAAATTAAAAATGGGATTTTAAAAAAAACATTCCAATCTTTTAAAGCTGATTCTGAGAATTAAGTTGGCCGTGCACTAGTAGCTTACTGCATTTATGCGGGTAAGGGTTACATCCGGCCAAATAGGAAATGCTGCCTTATAAGTCCTGGAGAAGATTCAGAAAGATCCGTTCAAGGGATGGCTGAAAAAAGAGAACGGTTCCTGAAAACCAGCCTTTCCGGGAGGGAAAAGCAGTTTTCAGGAACCGTTCTCTTTTTTCAGGCTTTATTTCTTGAGGGGTGCTCCTACGGCAATGGCGCAATCGTGGCCCGGCTGGCCGTGCGGCGGATTTAAACCGGGAGCAGTATTAGAAACCGGCGGTACCGTTAGGGTAGGAGCGCCAACCGGCGAATTAGCCGGGGCAGTATTTAGCTGCGGAGCGGCCGCATTAGCACTTTTCGAATTTAAAGGGGCACCAACGGCCACGGCACAATCGTGGCCCGGCTGGCCGTGCGGCGGGTTCATGCCGGGAGCCGTGGTAACCGGGGTAGTCGTGGCCGGTTCGGCAATTTCCATGGTAGCTTCCACTTTATTTCCGTCCACGGTAGTGGCTTCTATGGAAGTTGGTACGGGAGTGGTATTCTCAATACTTTCGGCCGTAGCCGTTTCGGTGGTGGTTTTTTCTTTGCTTTCGGTGCAACCTAAAAAGCAGAACACTGCCAGCGGCGGCAAATAGGGAAGTAGAAATTTTCATGATGGGTTGTTTTGCTTTCTGGGTTTAAAGTAATAGCTGGTATAACGCCTGTTGGGCTAAAATATTGGCACTAAAGGGTTAACCGCTAGGTAAAGATACTGAATTCCGCCACCAATCCGTAACTATACCAACTTTTTGGGCAGAATAATAAGATTCGGAAGGCAGTGGTTTCACGCGGGAGGGCAACGGCTAAAAAAACAGTTCTTGCTTTCAGGCAGCTGAAATACGATAGATGTAAACCGGCTTGCCCCGAAATTCAGTTTTTATAGTTTGTAGCATACCGTTTTTTCCGGCCACCCGTTGCGAACGGATGTTGTCTACATGAATAATTGAGATCAGGGAATCGGTTAATTTTTGCTGCCAGGCGTAATTTTTAAAATATTGGGCTGCTTCCGTAGCAAATCCCTTTCCCCAATAAGCTGGCAGCACATGGTAACCAATTTCTATCTCGGTTTGGCCGTTAATTTCCTGGGTTAAAAACCCGCACATGCCTATTAGGGTGTTGTTTTCTTTGCTAACCAGGCCCAGCAGGCCAAACCTGTTTTGGGCGTAACGGTCGAGCTGCCAATTGATCCAGAGCTCTGCTTTTTGCTCCGGGCTTAGTTCCGGGTCCAGGTCGAAGAAACGCAGGCTTTCGTTCTGAACGAAAAAAGGCGCCCAGGCTTTTTGGTCAGCTAACGTAAGCGGGCGGATAGATAAACGTTGGGTGCTGTGGGTGGCTAAATACATGGTGCTTTAACTTACTTTTTACTGAAAACCTTTTCGCCGTTTACAAAAGTTGAGAGCACGGAAGTCTGTAGCAATTCGGTTTCCGGGGCCTGTAGCAAGTCTTTATCCAGCATAATAAAATCGGCCAATTTTCCGGGTTTCAGGCTGCCTTTTTCTTTTTCTTCGAACTGACTTTTTGCTGCCCAGATGGTCATGCCGCGCAGGGCATCTTCCCGGCTCAGGGCATTCTCTTTCTGGAAACCTTCTTTCGGGAAATGCTGCGCATCTTTCCGGACCACGGCAGCAAAAAAGGTTTTGAACGGCGAAATATCTTCTACCGGAAAATCGGTGCCCAGCGGCAGCCAGCCGTTTTGCTTTAACAGTTCATTGTAAGCATAAGCGCCTTTTATGCGGTCTGGTCCTACGCGGTCTTCGGCCCAGTACATATCCGAAGTAGCATGGGTGGGTTGTACGGAAGGAATAATGCTGTTGGCCCCGAATAAATGGAAGTCGTTTTTATTTACGACCTGGGCGTGTTCGATGCGCCAGCGGCGGTCGTTTTTACCCTGCAAATGTTTGGCGTAAATGTTCAGAATGGTGCGGTTGCCGGAATCGCCGATGGCGTGCGTACACATCTGGAAATCTTTCTGCTTTAAAATGTTGGCTACCGAATCGAAATGCTGCGGCTTGCTTAACAGAAAACCGCGCCAGCCCGGCTTGTCGGAATACGGTTGCAATAAGCTGGCCCCGCGCGAACCCAGCGCCCCGTCGGCATACACTTTAAAGCCCCGAACGTTGAGGCGGTCGGTTTTAATTTTGCCTTTGCTGAACAGGAAATCGTAATTGGTTTTTTCATCGCTGAGCAGCGCATAGATCCGCATTTTCAGGTCGCCGGCTTTTTGCAGCTTGTCCATAAATTGGGCCATATCAGCCTGAATGCCACAATCAGACACAGTAGTTAAACCAACAGCAAAACAATTCTGCTGCGCCGCCAGTAAGGCTTCGCGCTGTTGCTTTTCCGTAGGGGCCGGAATTTTGGTTGTTACCAGGTCTACCGCATTATCGATGAGTACCCCGGTTAACTTTCCGTTTTTAACTTCTATTTCGCCGCCGGTTAATTTTTGCCCCGGTTTCAGGTTGGCTAAGGCCAGAGCTTTCTGGTTGGCAATGGCCGCGTGGCCGTCTATGCGGGCGAGAATTACCGGCCGGTCGGGGAAAAGAGAAACCAGTTTTTCGTTCGTAGGAAATTCTTTGGTGCTCCAGTCGTTCTGATCCCAGCCGCGGCCTACCAGCCAGCCTTCGGGATGTGTTCGGGCAAAAGTTTGCACTTTTTCTATTACTTCCTCCCAGCTTCTGGTGCCGGTAAGATCCACCGTTTGCAGCCCCAACCCATAACCCGAAAAATGGGAATGCGCATCGATAAAACCCGGGTAAATGAACTTCCCCTGCGCATCTATTTTTTCGGTTGCATCATACTGTTTTTGCAACTCACTGCTGCTTCCTACGGCTATTATTTTTCCGTCTTTTACGGCTAAGGCTTCGGCAGTTGAAAAGGCGGAATCTACGGTGTAAATGCGGGCATTGTAAAGCAGCAGATCGGCTTTTTGTTTGGAACAACCCGAAAGCAAAAGCCAGGCAGCAACTATAAAAAAAGGGAATTTCATAAAGAAAAGGTTCTAAAAAACGGTAGGGTTTTGGCCCTTAAAACTAAAAGGCAGGTACGTTATTTTTTAGTGGCAACCAGGGCATAAACCAGCGGCAGTTTGTTGCCGAACTTACTGATCTGGTAGCGCTTTTCGCCAATTTTTTCGGTGTGGCTCAGAAAATTGTAAGGCGCGTAATCGTATTCGTTCAGCAGGTTCAGAGTCAGGTTATTTTGCAGCAGGTTATTTACCACTTCGCTCAGGCTGTGGTTCCAGGTTACGCAGGTTTGTTTGATAGCTGCATTTTTATCGGCGTAGGTTCCGGTTTCTTCTTCAATAATGGGTTCGGTCTTGAAATAACTGTACTGGATGTGGGTAAAATCATCGTCGTACATCCAGACGGCCGGGTGAAATTCCACGAACACGAATTTTCCGCCGGGCTTTAAAAAATCGTGAATAATTTTAGCCCAGGGCTCAAGTTCCGGAAGCCACATAATGGTGCCATAAGACGTAAAAACCAGATCATATTGCCGGTTTAAATGTTGCGGTAAATCATAGAGATTGCAGCAAATAAATTCGGCTTCCAGGTTTAATTCTTCAGCCAGTTGGCGGGCGCTTTCAATGGCTTTATCCGAAAGATCTACGCCGGTTACCTTAGCGCCCAGCCGGGCCAGCGACAACGTATCCTGTCCGAAATGGCATTGCAAATGCAATACCGATTTTCCTTCCAGATCGCCCAGCAATTCCAGCTCAATTTCATTCAGCGAAGAAGCGCCTTTTTTGAAATTTTCGTTGTCGTAAAAAGCAGATTTCAGGTGGTGTTCGGTGCGTTGGTTCCACGATTCGCGGTTCAGGGTCAGGTAATCGGGTTGTTCGTTCATGGCAGTTTTAATAGGCGTCTTTTTCAGGCAGGTTTTCCGGAGAAATTAACGGTTTACGGCTTCCGAAATATAGGGAATTTAAGAATGACCTGATTCCCGGCCTGTAAGATTTGTTGATCCCTGGATATTTTTTTAAATTGTCTCTGAAATAGCTATATGGAGGCGGTTATGCTGTCTTCGGGGCCCTTAATTCGTAAATTTTTATGCTTACCTGGATCCTTACCCAACAGTGGAAAGAAGCTTCGCGGGCAGCGGCCTGGCAAAACAACCTTGTTATTAATGTAATAATCGGCATTGTGCTCTTATTTCTGGTGCTGAACCTGGGAGTGCTGGGTTTTTTTCTGCCCCAATTGCTAAAAAATGTAATGCCCGGGCAGCCGGTAGTGGTAACTTTTAATCAAGGGATAATTTATTTCCTGGGGCTTGACCTGGTGCTGCGGTTTTTTATGCAACAGGTTCCGGTGCTGGCCGTGCAGCCCTACCTGCATTTGCCCGTCAGCAAAAGCAAACTGGTACATTTTATCCTGGGCAAATCGGTGCTGAGCTTTGCCAACAGCTGGCCGCTTTTGCTGGCGCTACCGTTTGCGTTTCGGGAGGTGTTTCCGGCTTACGGTTTCCTGTCGGGATTGGCCTGGACGGCGGGCTTTCTCTGCCTGGTGCTCACCAATAATTTTCTGAACATTTACCTGAAACGGCAGCTTATTTTAAAGCCCGTGGTTTTCCTGTTGCTGGCAGCCGCTTTGGCGGGTTTAGCCGTGCTGGAACAACAGGATATTCTTCCGCTTTCAGCCCTAACCGAAAAGGGTTTTGCATTGCTCTTGACCCGGCCGTTTCTTGGGTTGTTGTCCCTGCTTTTGCCGCTTGGTTTATACCTCCTCAATTACCGGCTGCTGCGCCACAACATGTATAGCAGTGAACCGGAAACGGCCGAAGCGAAAGTTGCCAGCGTACATGAATTTGCCTTTCTGAAAAAGCTGGGCGTTGCCGGTAACCTGCTGGCCCTGGAGCTGAAGCTGATCTGGCGAAACAAGCGGCCCCGGTCCCTTTTTATTTCGTCGCTTTTTATGGTGGGTTACGGGCTTTATTTTTTTATTCTAAAAGAAGGCCAAGATTCGAATTCGGTCATGCTGGTGTTTTTCGGCATTTTAATCACGGGAGCTTGTATGATTTATTACGGACAGTTCCTGCATAGTTGGGACGCCAATTATTTCGATACGCTCATGACCAAAAACATTAGCCCCTACCAATATTACCAATCCAAATACCTGCTATTTGTTGGCATGTGCACATTGGCCTTTCTGCTGTCGCTGTTCTATGGCTTTTTAGACTGGCGTTTCCTGGTTTTGAATGCTGCCCTTTACCTTTACAACATTGGCGTAAATGCGTTCCTGATTTTCTTTCTAGGCGTTTACGGCGCTAAAAAAATTGACCTGACCAAAAACGCAGCCTTTAACTGGGAGGGAACAGGAGCAACCCAGTTCCTGGTAAGCTTTCCTCTAATGCTGGGTCCGGTGCTTTTGTATCTGCCGTTTTATATGTTGGAACGATCCGATTTAGGCTTCATGGTGCTGGCTGCTTTAGGCGTAACCGGGTTGATTTTTCATAATCCGATCCTGAAAAAAATGGCTAAACGGTTAAATGCCCGGAAATACCAAATGGCGGCGGCCTTCCGGGTAGCTTAAAAACGGTATGGTTTCGGCCTAAAAAACTAAAATTAAAGCATTAACAATTACAAACGAATATGATTGCAGTACATGGTTTGGTTAAAGTTTATAAAGGCATAACGGTTCTGAATATTCCGGAACTGAAAATTGCGCGCGGCGAAAGCTTTGGTCTGGTTGGTAATAACGGTGCCGGCAAAACTACCTTCTTCCGCATGATCCTGGATCTGGTTTTACCGTCGGAGGGCGAAGTACTTTTGCAAAATGAAAATGTGCGCCAATCAGAAAACTGGAAACAATACACCGGTTCTTATCTCGACGAAGGTTTCCTGATCGATTATCTGACGCCGAAGGAATATTTTGATTTTGTGGGCAGTTTACACGGCCTCAACAAAGCCGAAGTAGCCGAACGCCTCCGCAAATTCCGCGATTTCTTTAACGATGAGATCCTGGACAAACCGAAATACATCCGCGACCTTTCCAAAGGCAACCAGCATAAAGTAGGAATTGCTGCCGCCTTGCTCATGCAGCCGCAGCTTTTAATTCTTGATGAGCCTTTTGCCAACCTGGACCCGACCACCCAGATCAGGCTAAAGAATTTGCTGCGCGAACTGAAAGAAAAGCACCAGGTTACCATGCTCATTTCCAGCCACGACCTTAACCACGTTACCGAAATCTGCGAACGGATCTTAATTCTGAATAAAGGCGAAATTGTAGACGATATTCAAACCAGTTCCGATACATTGAAAGAGCTGGAAGCCTATTTTGCGGTTTAATTTCCGGCCGCTTTTTCAACGGAGAACGCTATCCTTTTCGGCTTAAAAACCCGCCGCAAAAAAGCCTGCCCGGAATAACCCCGGCAGGCTGCAAAAGCGCAATTATTTAAGAAAAACCATCAGGAAGCCGATGAAAATAACCGGTAATGGAAGTTATTATTAAGAGCTTTCCTTTAAACCGGATTTCGCTTTGTGCAGGTCCACGAATTACCTGATTTTCTCCGGTTGGACCGAACCTTATATGATTTAAATTAATATCCGGTTACGAATCAACCGTGAGTTTAGCCTTGGTTTTTTACCAGCTCCTGCCATTCCGGATGGCGCTTTATGTAAGCCGCTACGTAGGTACAGGTGGGCGTAACTTTCCACTTATTGGCCTGGCAATATTCCAGGGCCCGCTGGACCAGCACCCTGGCTACGCCTTTGCCTTCCAGTTCCGGATCTACTTCGGTGTGGTAAAGATCCAGGTGATCAGGGGCCTGCCTTTCGTATTCGATCATGCCCTGCTGGTCGCCGTTGCCTATTTTTACTACAAACTGGCTGTCCTCTTCGTTATGGTTAAAATCTATGTTTTCGGAATTCATATGTTTGCTTTTAGTTAGTAACTGGTTCCGGATTGGGAAGTCAGAAAACAGCTTACGGAATTACCGAAATTAAGGGTTTACTGGCCATTATAATTGCGTACTAATCAGGAGGAATTCCGCATAAACAGGAAAGGTATGCAATCCAAGCCCTTCAAAAGAAATTCGGTTTATAAAGCCGAAGTGATCCACCAAACGTTGCCGTACGGATCTCTAATGCCACAGCTGCGGCCGTAAGGCTGGTCAGCGGGTTCCGTGAGCGATGTGCTTCCCTGGTCCAGCGCTTTCCGGTAGGTTTCGTCGGCGTTGGGCACGTAAACGAACATGCTGCCCGGCGTTGCTGCCCAGATGCCGGTGCTGTCGGCCAGCATGACGATGCTGTCGCCGATTTTTACTTCGGCATGCATTATTCCACGGTTGGCGTCTTCGTGTTTTTCTTTTTCCTGGGCCCCGAAAACGGTATGCAAAAAGGTTAAAAAACCGGCCGCATCTTTCACGATCAGGTAAGGCATTACAGCCTGGTAGCCGGCAGGTACTTTCAGATCTTCCATAGCTTTTTAGTTTAGATTGTTCGAATGTTCGATATTCGAATGTTCGACTTTTTAAGGGGGAAATGATACCGTTTTTAAAATTCTAAATTAGGTTTTTTTCAGGCTTTTTAAAAAACCCTTTAACCACCGGAAAAATTAAACTGATAAGCTTTAAGCAATAAAAATTGCAGTTGGAATATTTTAGCGGCACTTTTAATTATCAATCATTTATCAAAAATCGAACAATCGAACAATCGAACATTCGAACATTCGAAATTTATTGTTCCGGGTACCAGTTGCGCAGCCTTACATCGATCTTTTTTTTGCCGGCATCTACCAGTTTTTTAAATTCATTTACATCGCTCAAACCGTTTTGTCCGCGGTAATGGTACGGGTAAACGATCTTCGGTTTAAAGGCCAGCACGCCGGCGGCAGCCTGTTGCACATCCATGGTAAAAGGCAGGTTCATGCACACAAACGCAATGTCTATATCGTCCAGATCGCGCATTTCTTTGGTGTCTTCGGTATCGCCGGAGATGTAAATGTTTTTGCCGCCCATTTCCAGCACATAGCCGTTGCCACGCCCCTTCGGGTGACGGGAATCTTCCGTTTCGGGCAGGTTGTACATCGGGATCGCTTTCACCTTAAAGCCGCCCTGTTCGGTTTTATCGCCGTTGTTTAAAATGGTGGTCCGGCTTTTCAGGTCTTCGGGCAGTTTATCGGCTACGGCCTGGGGCACAATGAATTTTGCTTTGGAGGTATTTATGTTCTGAAGGGTTTCCAGATCCAGGTGGTCGCCGTGGATATCGGTAATCAGAATAAAATCAGGTGCCGGCCGGTCCGCGTACCGCTTTGCTCCCCCGTACGGGTCTATAAAAATGGTCTGGTTATTCCAGGTTAAGATCAGCGAACCGTGCGTAACCGGCTGTACCTCCAGCATCCCTTTTTCGGTCTTGAACTGGTCTGGTTCGGGTTGCGCAATTGCTTTATAAAATGATAGACAAAGAAAGGTGAAAAGTAAAATCAGGTTTTTCATAGAGCAGGGTTTAGGGCGTAACAACTAGGAAGTAAAATTGTTACGCACCAATCTGCTTCCCGTTATTTTTACTTTTCAGCAGCCGGATTAAAGCAAAGTAAAACGCTATTGTTTCCGGCGGAAAAAGCCAGAGATTTTCTATTAAAAACAATACCGCTTTTTAAAAAAAAGCAATGCCGGATGGTTTCAAACCTTAATAAAACAGATTTACCGTTACACAACCGTTATCACCGCCGGTGGCTGCAACTTGCAGGCCGCCGGGTTCGCCAAAACTGCCGCTGGCCCCGCCGTGGCTTTCGCCAATGGTCATGGTGGAGCCCGATTTAACGTTGCCCTGACTGTCTTTGGCCTGCAGCTTATATTTTCCCGATTTCAGGTTCATAACCAAAGCCCGTTGTGTCAGTTCGCTGTCGTCGCAGGTTAGAGGGGGGCTTTGCATGGAAATATTAGACGGAATAGAGGGCAGCGTACCGATAGCATTACCATCCACAAAAAGCGTAAGCGGATCTTTAATGGTGGATGTACTGGTATAGAAATAAGTGGTATGCATGGCATCATCCTGCTTGCATTGTACAAACCCAAAAACGGTAGCCAGAGCGGCCACAAAAGTAAAGGCGGTATTTTTCATAGTTTTGAATTGAATTTGGGTGAAAGCTGCGGCAAAAAACTGAAGCCGGCATTGATGTAACGGTTATTTATTTAAACAGATGCCGGATTTATCAAAAGGTTGCCCGCTGCCGGGCTTTTATTTTTTTACCTCCGGATATTGCGCATACACTTCGCCGTTTGAGCCGATAAGTTTGGTTACAAACCGGGTGTTTTCCGGGTGCAGGTGCTTTAATGTAACGCTTAAATTATAATGGCCCACTGGCAGGTATTCGTAACGTTTAAAATTCTCTACCAGCGTGCCGTCTTCCAGGTACACATTCAGGTTCGCATTTTTTACGCCTTTATCCAGCACAAACGTAACCAGAAAATCTTCGGTGCGCGGGCTGATCTTTACTTCTTCGGTGTTTTTATCTACCTTCATTTCGGCCAGGATTTTGCCGGTGCTGCTGATCACTTTGGCTTTATAAACCGGCGAAGCGCCGGGCGGCACAATGTCGTTGATTCCAAACGTATATTCGGTTAAGCCGTGCCGCACTTTTTTGTTTTCGAACAGCACATGCTTTACGTTGCCTTTATCGTCGAAAACCTTGAAAGAAGCTACCTGATCTACGGGGTTATGAAAAGCTAAAATGGCCCGTTTTGAAAATACGTTTACCGACGGCCGCGCCAACGAAATGCTTTGGCCCGCTTTGTAAACGGGAGCGGTGTATAGGCTAACTCTAACCGCTGGCACCCGGGCAACCCGGGCAACGTAATTCATAATATTGGTAGCCGGCCGCAGGTACGCTTTTTCTACGGCAATGTCGTACATTTCGCGGTGGTTCGTAATGGCCCAGACAAACATTTGCGCGTACCCATCGGCCACGGGCTGGTACTGCGCCAGCGAATCGCTCAGCGTGTGGAGGTTTGGTTCAGTAAAGCCTTTAAACGTATAGGTTGTATTGGGCCGCGGCGAAAAGTTGGAAGCATTCATGCAGTAGCCGGTAAGCATGACGGTTTGTTCGGATTGCGGCTTTAAAACAATGAGCTCCGGCTTTACGGTTAACAGATCCTGGGCACCTTCCTGGCCGGCTTTAAAATGGAGCCCCGGTGGGATCTTTACCGTTATTGCATTAACCGAATTATTCCTTAAAACGCAGGAAATATTGTTGGCGCCCAGCCCGCTGGCCGTTGGTTTTATCCCGATCAGGTTGCGGGTTACGGCATCGGGCAGACTGACATGAGCGGTTGCGGAACAGCAAAGCGTTGCCAGCATAAAAATGCCCGCTAAAAGTAATTTCATAAAGAAGGGTTAAGCGTTTTATGGTAATGGAAGCTGCCACAAACCAGTAATTGTTTCCCCCCCCTTCTTCGCCTTAGCGGCCCTGCCAGCATTACAATTACTTACCGGGAATCAGATATGGAACAAAACGGAATGGCCAGTAGGAATAGTATAAAGAAAGTTGAAATTTTAATAAAGGCAGCATTGCCGAAATTTCGTTAAGGATAGCTTCGTACCGGTTTAAAAAAGCAATAGCTTCTGCCTAAAATGAGGGTAAAGTAAGTATGGTATTCAGGAAAAATGGTAGGTTTTTCGCCCGAAAAAGTCAGCCCGGTTTAAACCAAAAAAGCCTGCTAAGATCGTAGCAGGCTTTCAAAATAAAAGTAGCAGCAGGTTATTGGTTATTTTCCAGCGATCGTAATTTCAGTTCATCCATTACAATAGAAGCCAGGTGTTCTAAAACCCGTTGGTCGCCATCGGAAAATGGCCGGGGTTCTTTGTCAACCACGCACACGGCGCCAATGTTAAAACCTTCGGGAGTTCTGATTGGGGCAGCTGCATAAAAACGCATCCCGAATTCGCCGGCTACCAGCGGGTTGGCCAGCAAACAGGATTCTTCGGTGGTATTATGAAATACAGTAGGCTGGTTGCTCAGAATGGCCAGCGAACATAAACTTACGCCCCGCGGGGTTTCATCTACGCCTTCCAGCCCCACGTTGGCTTTAAACCAGACCCGGGCTTCGTCTACGAAAGAAACGAAAGCCATTGGGGTTTTGAACATGTGCGCCGCAATAGAGGCTACATTGTTAAAAGGGCCTTCCGACCGGGTATCCAGGATATCGTAACTGCGCAGGTTTTCCAATCTCTCTTCTTCATTATCCGGGATGATAGGAATGCCAAAAGTATTTTGCATGATTATTTCTTTCTAATGTTTAACCCTAACGTTTCCGGCGGGCAGAAAGGTTGCTTTCTGAGCCAAAGTAATTCCCTGCTAAAGCAATAATCCTTTCCTGCGCCCAACCCGGCCCGGAATATTTAAAAAATTGCGCCGGCCTTTTGTACCTTGCAGGTTTACCGGGCTTGCTTTTTACAATCCTGAAAAACGGAAATCTGAAAAGCGCCTTTTGCCCGTAAACCCTGGAAACATGATCGGAAAATCTACTTATAAAGCAGCCCGCACCGTGGCCGATAAAGTTCACAGCCATTTTGCCCAGCACCTGGCAGAAGCCCGCCAGCGCGATGAAACAGAACTGGCTCCGGAACCAACGCCCGAAATTATTGAAACGATCATCGATATCGCTTTCTGGACCAGTTTGCGCCGCGAAGAAGGCCGTTCGCCCAAGATATCGCTGGCTTTTTTACCGCCGGAACTGGCCGGTCAGCCCATGCTGTTTGCCCGCCGTTTGCCTTTCCGGGCGGCCGTGCTTACCAAACTGGGGCCGGGCGTAGAACGGCCGGGTATTCATCTGGGGGTATGGTACGAAGGCACCGATCTGTATATCTGGGGAACTACCCGCCAGATAAGGAGTTTCTGTTTTGTGCTGGATGTGCCCGAACCGGGTTTGCTGGTTATAAAGCACAGGCGCATGCAGGGGTTCGGCAAATTTACCAATGTAGCCGTGCTCAAAGGCGACCAGGTAAAAGTTGTGGATGAAAACAGCGCCAGCCTGCCCGATTGCCCGCAGTTGCTTACTTCTTTACTTGGTTTTACTTCTCCTAACTCCTGGAACGATTCCGTAAATGTGCTGGTGCAGCTGGCCGTTTCCATGCGGGCCCACGGTCGCGGCGGCACGTTGTTAATCGTGCCCACCGGTTCTGATGCCTGGAAAAGATCAATTATTCATCCCATTCCGTACGCGGTAGCGCCCGCTTTTTCGGGCCTGGCCGACCAGATGCGGCTAGATGTAGAGGAACGAAATTTAAGTTTGTGGCAGGGTGCGCTCCGGCGGGAAGTAGAAAGTATTGCCGGGTTCACCGCCCTGGATGGCGCCACCATCATTACCGAACAATACGAACTGCTGGCCTTCGGCGCAAAAATTACCCGGTCGGATGAAAGTAGTACAGTAGAAAAAATGGTACTAACCGAACCAATAGTAGGCAATAATGCCAGCCTGGTAAACCCGGCCCAGCATGGCGGCACCCGCCATTTATCGGCGGCCCAGTTCGTGCACGATCAGCAGGATGCTTTAGCCCTGGTTGCTTCCCAGGATGGCCGCTTCACCATCTTTGCCTGGAGCCCCTGCGAAAATATGGTACACGCTCACCGCATTGATACACTGCTGCTGTAAGATTTAAAATGGTAGGGTTTTTGGCCGAAAAAGTCAGGTGCATGCTTTGGTTTCCGCCCGAAGAAAACAGCCCTTTACCAGAATTACTTCCCTGTCGGTTTAAGTTTCAGGATGCTGCTGCGGAAATTTTCGGAAAAAACGCTATCTTTTATCGGTAAAAAACTGCCTGCTTCCTTTAAAAAATTTACTGCATGAACACGGTAACTCAAAAGCCTGAACCTCTCCTGACCGAACCCGAAACCGGCGGTGCGGCAACTTCTTTATATTCCGAAGACCTGGCGCCCGTAAGCCCCGAAAAACGCACCTGGAATACCTGGAATTACGCCGCCCTCTGGATCAGCATGAGTTTATGCATTCCTACGTATATGCTGGCCAGTTCTTTAATTGAAGGCGGTATGAACTGGTGGCAGGCTATTCTGACAATTTTCCTGGGCAATACCGTAGTGCTGATTCCCATGGTTTTAAACGGCCATGCCGGCGCTAAATACGGCATTCCGTTTCCGGTGTTGGCCCGCGCCAGTTTCGGGTTAAAAGGCGCCAACATTCCGGCGTTATTGCGGGCCATTGTAGCCTGCGGCTGGTTCGGGATTCAAACCTGGATAGGAGGGTATGCCGTGTATTTAATGGCAAAAGTCTGGTTCCCGGCCATGGAAAATCTGCCGGCGGTTTTTCCGGCTTCTTTTGGCTTGGCCACCGGTCCGGCCATTGCGTTTTTCCTGTTTTGGCTGCTGAATATGGTGGTGGTTTATTTTGGCGTAGAAAGCATAAAAAAGCTGCTGGTATTCAAAGCGTTTTTCCTGCCGGCCGCAGCGTTGGCTTTACTTTTCTGGGCAATTTCCGAAGGTAATGGATTAGGCCCAATTCTGGCGCAGCCCTCCAAATTTAAAACCAGCGGGGAGTTCTGGGCGTTCTTCTTTCCGGCCTTAACCGGCATGGTTGGTTTCTGGGCCACGCTAAGTCTGAACATTCCGGATTTTACCCGTTACGCCAAAAGTCAAAGAGCGCAGGTTGTAGGGCAGATAATCGGCCTGCCGCCTTCCATGACCGTTTTTTCTTTTATCGGCGTGGTGGTTACTTCGGCTACAGTTATTATTTACGGCAACGTGATCTGGGACCCGCTGGTATTAGCCGGGAAATTCGAAAGCAAAATGCTGGTAAGCGTAGCCATGATCGCGGTTGCCATTTCCACTCTGGCCACCAACATTGCCGCCAACATTGTAAGCCCCGCCAACGATTTTGCCAACCTGGCCCCGCGCACTATCGACTTCCGGAAAGGCGGTTACATTACCGGTATTTTAGGCATCCTGATCTTCCCCTGGAAATTGATAGCCGACCCCAGCGGATACATTTTTACCTGGCTCATTGCTTACTCCAGTTTGCTGGGACCCATTGGCGGCATCATGATCGTAGATTATTTCTTTATCCGGAAGAAGCATTTGAACCTGAACGATCTTTACCAGCACGGCGGCGAATATT
This sequence comes from uncultured Cytophagales bacterium, assembly GCA_963751205.1. GTDB lineage: Bacteria > Bacteroidota > Bacteroidia > Cytophagales > Hymenobacteraceae > Adhaeribacter_A. The sequence goes on from CAVVTI010000002.1 coordinate 544,166, forward strand.
CCTACACCAGTGGGTTTAACCGGAAGGCTATCATCGCGTTGTTGCTGGGAATTTTACCCAACGTGCCGGGTTTTTTAACCACCATTAAAGCGGTGGGCCCGGATGCTTTCTGGCCCTGGGTTTCGCAGGTTTACCATTATGCCTGGTTTGTGGGTTTTCTGGTTTCCGGCTTGGTTTATCTGGGTTTAATGCGAAGTTCTAAAGTTGCAAAGGTTCAGGTTGCTGTTGCCTGAAAATAAAAACCAGTAGCGCAGGGTTTAAACCCTGCGCTACTGGTTTTTCCGGCCGCATTTTCAGGGAAATAATTATTGGTAGCTATTTCGAAAATCAGGTGTCAAACCAGGAGTTTACGAACAGGGTGTTTCTAAATGGAAATATCCTTTGCTCAAGCTTTTCTACCAGCCGCCGACAAGTTCCTTCGCTATCGCTCAGGATGACGAACATTTTTTAGAATTAAGTTTTGGTGAAGTAAATTCTGGTTTTCACTGTCACTTTTTACCCCGAAAATCCTAGCGTTTTTTAGCCGGACCTTCTACCGATTTTGCGGTGCGTACCAGGTTTATGAATTCGGAGCGGTAACCTTCTTCGTCTTTTCCTTTTGCATTCATGGCCAGGGCAATTACCCCGTCGTAGCTTGATTTGCCTTTAAATTCCGAATCGCGGAGCAGCATGCCGAACTGGGCTACTGCGGCGGAGAAACGGAAGTTTTCGGAAGTCAGATCTTCGGCTAAAACCTGGTCTTTAACGGTGGTTTGGATCAGGCTGCTTTTTTTACCGTCGGGTTCTTTGTAGCGTAATTTCAGCGTCAGCATTTCTTCGGAATTTATAGCAGTAGGAGCCAGGGTTTGCTGCTGGTATTTGAGCGGATCTACGGGAGCGAAAACGTTGCCTGAAGTTTTGCCGTTGGCCGGTACAATTTCATACAGCGCCGTAACGGTGTGGCCTGCGCCCATGTCGCCGGCATCTTTTTTATCGTTGTTGAAATCTTCGTTGCGGAGAGCCCGGTTTTCGTAGCCTATCAGGCGGTAAGATCTTACTTTGGCGGGATTGAATTCAACCTGAAATTTTACGTCTTTGGCAATGGTAAATAAGGTGCCGCCGAACTCATTCACGAACACTTTCCGGGCTTCGTTCACGTTGTCTACGTAAGCGTAATTGCCGTTGCCTTTATCGGCGATCTTTTCCATTTTGGAGTCTTTCAGGTTACCGGTACCAAAGCCCAGTACGGTCAGAAAAATGCCAGTTTCACGTTTCTTTTCGATCAGCCGTTCCATTTCGGCATTGCTGGAAACGCCCACGTTAAAATCTCCGTCGGTGGCCAGAATTACCCGGTTGTTGCCCCCTTTCCGGAAGTTTTCCTGCGCTATTTTATAGGCCAGATTTATGCCTTCGCCGCCCGCCGTAGAGCCGCCGGCTTCCAGGTTTTCGATGGCCGCCAGCATTTTATATTTCTGATTTCCGGGGGTAGAAGGAAGTACCAATCCGGCCGAACCGGCATATACCACTATAGCAACTTTATCCTGCGGTCTCACCTGTTCCACCAGCATTTTGAAACCCGTTTTTACTAATGGCAATTTTCCCGGCATGTCCATAGAACCCGAAACATCGATCAGGAAAACCAGGTTGGAAGGCGGCAGTTTATCGGTGGCAATTTTCTTCCCTTGGAGCCCGATGTGAAGCAATCGGTTCGCCTTATTCCAGGGGCAAACCGACATTTCGGTGGTTACCGAAAAGGGTTTATTTTGGGTTGGTTGCGGATAGTTGTAGCGGAAATAATTGATCATTTCTTCAATGCGGACAGCATCTTTCGGCGGTTTCTGGCCGCTGTTCAAAAACCGGCGCACGTTGGAATAAGAAGCGTTATCTACATCTATGGAAAAAGTGGAAAGCGGGTTCTTGGTAGCTTCCAGAAAGCCGGGTTCGTGAATGGCATCGTATTCTTCGGTGTTGAAATTTTCGGGTTCGCGGGGAGCAGGCGCATAAAGTGCCTTATCTGCCATAGATATGCTTTCATAAGACCGCAATTCCGTTTGTTCTTCTTTCTTTATAACCGGACTGGAGAACTTTATCGTTTTAGGTGCCACCGCTACCTCTTTAAGGTCGATACTCTGCGGTCGCATTTTTACGTTCAGTACGGTGTTTTCGCCAAGCTTTATTTCGCGGGCGGTATAGCCTGTCAAACTAAAAACCAATACCTGCTGGTCTTTGGAAACGGTTATTTTGTAATGGCCGGTCTGGTCGGTCTGCGTTTTGCCGGCCCGGCCTTTGGCGGTTACGGTTACCCCGGACAAGCCTTTATTGGTGGCGGCATCGGTAACTTTTCCGGTAATGGTTCTGGGCTGAACGGGGGCGTGAAAAACCAGTGCCCACGCCGTGAGCACGAATAAAGAAAATAGCTTGATCATAGTTTCCCGATTTTAAAAATGCGTTAAAAACAAAAAGAACAGCGGCTGTAGAAAAAGAACGCGGCCAGTGGTTCAACATTTCATTTTAAAGGGAAAATATTTTCAGATATTTATTTTCGTAACCTTTAAGCACCTCTAAAACTCTAACCTGGAACTACAGTTAAAGCAACATGGAAAACCCAAAAGGTAAAATTGTAGCCATTGGCGGCCACGAAGACAAAGGTTCCGTGCCAGTTCCGGCAGACGAAGATCTGCGCAAAACGGTCCGCTTTTTTGAGAACGGCATTCTGAAACGGATCCACGACGAATTATACGGCCTGGGCACCCGCATCGAAGTAATAACTACCGCTTCTTTAATTCCGGAAGAAATGGGTCAGGGATATGTAGATGCTTTCCTACTGTTGGGCTGCGAAAATGTGGGTACGCTGCACATTCAAACCACTGCTGATGTAAACCGGCCCGATTACCTGGAGCGCCTTTCCAAAGCCGATGGCATTATGTTTACCGGCGGCGACCAGAACCGGATCATCGAAATTTTTCAGGATTCGGAAGCGCTGCGGTTGCTTAAAAAACGGTATCTGGAAGAAGAAAAATTCCTGATCTCCGGTACGAGCGCCGGCGCCATGGCTTTGTCGCAGATCATGATCCGGGGTTCGGAAAATCATGATCCGTTAATTAAAGGCATCGTGCGGATGGGAGCGGGTTTGGGGCTTTTAGAGGATCTTATCATCGATACCCATTTTGTAAACCGCCGGCGCTTTCCGCGCATGATCGAAACCATTGCCGCCAACCCAACGCACGTAGGCATTGGCTTAGGCGAAGACACGGGTATTCTTATTTCCGGCGGCACCTGCATCGAAACCATTGGGTCGGGCCTGGTGGTAGTACTGGACGGCCGGAAACTGATCGGGAATAATTACCCGGAGGCCCAACCCGGCGATCCGCTCTGCCTGGAAAATATAATTATGCATGTTCTTCCCCGGGGGCGGGCTTTTTTGGTGGAATCCGGCGATCTGGTCTAAGATGCTGTTTCAGAAAATCTTCAGGGATATTAATCAGCAAACCAATCAACGTGAAAGTGCGCCTGAACCGGGCCAAAACCACGCTCCGCAAACAGTTGGAAACTGGTACCCGCAGGCTTTCGTTTATGAGTTCAACCTGATCTGCTGCGATGAAGTAGTAGAACAGGTTTTCAGCCGAATTTAATCCTGCTTATGAAGATCGTAAACCTGTTTTTTATCCTGCTTTTTGTACTTTCCGCCGCCCTGCAATACAACGATCCTGACCCCTGGCTTTGGATACCGATCTACCTGTACGGCGCCTGGCTTTGCTACCTGGCTCTAAAAGGAAAGTACCGGCCCAAACTATATTATGCCGGCCTGATCGTTTATGTAGCGTATGCCATTTTTCTGATCTTCGATAAAACCGGCGTAATAAACTGGGCCACCGAACACCAGGCCGAAAATATTGCCCAGAGCATGAAAGCCACCAAACCCTGGATCGAAGAGACCCGCGAATTTTTTGGCTTAATGCTGCTGGTGCTGGCGCTGGGTTTGAACATGTTCTGGTTCCGGAAAAGGCGGCGGCTTGAGGCGGATGGCGTATTAAGCTAACCTGCGGCTCTGACAGGGTTGCGTAGCCCGATTTAATAATTTCAGGAAGAGACGCTTCCCTATTCCCGGTTCTTTTTACCTGCTTCTAATTGCTTAACCAACGCTTCGTCAGATAGATTTTCCAACCAGTCGGTTGGCAGTTCCAGCCGCACGGTTTGTTCGCCGCCGCCGGGCGTGCAAACTACCGTTACTGTTCCTTCGGTAGATTCGGTAAGGTCGGCAGCTTTTTCGGCGCTTTCGGTACTCAGGCCGGCATAAGCCTGCACGCAGGTCCAGGAGGTATTGTTATTATCAGCTACTTCGCGTTGTTCCATAAATTAAAATTTAGGGCTTGTACGGGAAGGGGAGAAGCGGAGGTTGCCGGGGCCGGTACGTTTACGGGAATTAATTGATGCCGGAAGCTGTAAGTTGGTGGTTAACTGGCAGGGAAAATACCGATCCATTTCATGGCTGACATAAACATGCGCCGGTTCTCAAAGTGATTGGAGAATAGAAAAACCGGTTGGAAGGATTTTTCTTCCGGATTCAGATCTAAGTTAAATACTGCTTCTGATTTAGGTTGGCTTATTTCTATTATTGTTTTATCGGCTGCTTTTAAAACCGCCAGATCGCTTTGGTCTTGCGGAATATTTTGATCGTGTTTTAATACTTTGATCAGCTGCGAATGTTCTTTTTTGCTCAACTTAAGATCGAAGCCAAAAACAACCTCCGTCTTGGGGTCATGAATAGATTTTAACTTTACCCAATAACCAAGCGGCCCGGAATTTATACCTTCATTCGAATAAAAACCATACTTTTTATCTACGAATGCTTTAGCAGGTTCTTCTTCTCTTATTTCCAGCATGCCAATACTTTCCCGGTTTTCGAAGAATTCCATAAACCTTGCCTCATCCGTTCTTTGCGGATAAGCTACCTTTACTAACTGGCCCGGATCAAGGCTGAGCTGGTGAAAAGTTACATCGGTAGGTACAACTTCAAAGGAGGTGTCTTTTGCTTTGAAGCTTTTCTGCTTTATCTGTAATTCCCGCGCACTTTTACCTTTATTGAATAATAGCAAATGGTGCTGTAAGACGCCATCTTTATATTCCCAAATGTTCCAGGCTACAATGTTTTCAGAGAATAGACCAATAAGCAGCTGGCTGGCATGAGCCTTAAGGCTGAAAAGAAACAGCAACACTATCAGGATCTTTTTCATGAGGCGCTATTGGAAAATGATTTCTCCGAATTTAAGGTTTTTAATCCGGATAAAGAAAAAAAGCCTGCCACCGGTAAAAGAAGCAGGCTTTTTAAAGACTAAGTGCTGGGGCCAAACAATTATAGTTACTGATATTTTCGGTAAAGCAACCTGCGTTAATTAATTATAAAATAGACAAACCTAACCAGCAGTAAGCTTCTTTGTAATTAGTATATTCTTCAAAGATCACCGAATAATCTTTTTTGTAAACGTCTATTTCGGTTTTATCCAACACATTTTTCCGTACATAATCGGCCGGATTTACCCGGGCAATTTTCCGAAGGTTGGTATCGGTCAGTTCCAGAATAAACCAGGCCAGCAGGGTATTGTATTCCGCGCTGGGAATAACCACTTCGCTGTTGCGCACATCTATCAATAAGTTTTTGACCTGATTTTCACGCACATAAGAAAGCAATAATTCCATGGAAGCTTTAAGCTCCGCAATATTCCCTTCCGTTACGTGCGGCCATTCCGCAATCAGGACGTCTTCAGTGGCATCGTATTTTAATTCAATGGTTTTGGTTAAAAGGGTTTCTGCGGTTACCGACATGGTTTTAATGTGAGGGTTTTCTAATTTAATTGCAAGATAAGCTTATGGCTTACAATTAAAAGGCCGATTTGTTTAGCTTATTTTTCTTGTGTGCTTTTAAATTCAGTGGAAAAAACAAAATGCTATCCTTTTAGCCTAAAAAACCCTGAAAACAAAAAAGCCTGCTTCTGGTTAAAGAAGCAGGCTTTTTAAGCTGGTGGTGATGATTGGAATCGAACCAACGACACAAGGATTTTCAGTCCTTTGCTCTACCAACTGAGCTACATCACCAGCTCCTTGTACCCTGTTTAAAAGAGTATGCAAAAGTAAGTAATCTGCTTTGAAGCACGCAAAATTTATTAAAATAATTTTTTCCTGGACGTATTCTAGTTTACTTTTGTTACCATTACGTAATCGATATTGCATAACAAACCTTGCTCACTGCATGATTAGTAACATTATCTTCCTGATGGTAGCCGTTGTCGGCATTGGCTTGTTTGTCTGGCAGATCCGGAAAATCACGCAAAAACATAAACCTGGGCCGCGACACAAAATATTTCCGGTAATACCGTCGGAGCGCCTGAACAAACTATTGCTGGTGGCTTTCGGGCAGCAGAAAATGTTTAAGCGGCCCTGGCCGGCCATTCTGCACGGCTGTTGTGTACGTGGGCTTCCTGGTAATTAACATCGAAGTGCTGGAGATCCTGATCGATGGTATTTTTGGTACGCACCGCGTTCTGGGTTTTCTGGGGCCGGTTTACAGCGGCTTAATGGCCGTAAATGAAATACTGGCTTTCCTGGTAATTATTGCCTGTGTTATTTTCCTGGTCCGCCGCAATATTACCAAAGTGCCCCGCCTAACCCGCGGCCCCGAAATGCGCGCCTGGCCCAAGCTGGATGCCAATATTATTCTGATCGTAGAAATCGTGTTGATGCTGGCGCTTGTTTGCCTTTAATATTGCCGATTTAAAACTATGCGCAACTAGCGGGGCGAAGAACTGGCGGGCAGCTTTCCCGATTAGCCAACTGTTTGTAAATATTTTTGGCAGCGATGTAGCTACGCTGGAAGTGATCCGGCAGCGTTGGCTGGTGGTTTCACATTCTGGGTATTTTTGCTTTCATGAATTATTTGCCCAGCTCCAAGCACTTCCACATCATCATGGCGTTCCCGAATGTGTATTACTCGCAAGCTGGAGCCGAAAGGGAAAATTTACCACCAACGAGAGCATTACCCACGAAATAAAAGCCATGCTGGACCCCAGCTACCAGGTGCCGGCTCCGATGACCCGAAGGAGCCGAGCCGCAGAGGTTTGGCGCCAAAGACGTGGAAGACCTGAGCTGGAAGCAATTGATGGATGCCTACACCTGTACCGAGTGCGGCCGCTGCACCGATGTTTGCCCGGCCAATATTACCGGTAAGCTGTTATCGCCGCGCAAAATCGTGATGGATACCCGCGACCGGATGGAAGAAAAAGGCGAACATCCGGCTATTTTCCGGCCCAAACCATTACAAAGAAAGGCGAAGAGCGCGTAAAAACCACCGAAGAAAAAACCTTGCTGCGCGGCTACGTAACGCCCGAAGAACTCTGGGCCTGCACCACCTGCAACGCCTGCGTAGAAGCCTGTCCGGTAAACATCGATCAGCTTTCTTCTATTATGGACATGCGCCGTTTCCTGGTGCTGGAAGAATCGGCGGCGCCGGCTGCCTTAAATGCTATGTTCACCAACATCGAAAACAACGGCGCACCCTGGGCTTTCTCGCCATCCGACCGCTTGAACTGGGCCGATGAATTGTATGTGCTAAGTAAGAATTAAATTTAGTAGATTAGATAGTTAGTAAAATATTTAGAAGTAATAGAAAGATAGTTGATCAGTATCTGCATAAAATGCAAAACTGTAAAATCTAATAAACTAATTCACTTACTAATCTACTATCAACATCAATAATAAAATGTCAGAAAAAAGATTAGTAAAGTGCCTACCATGGCCGATTTGCTGGCCAACGGCGAAACGCCCGAAATATTATTCTGGGTAGGTTGCGCCGGCGCTTTCGATGACCGGTATAAGAGCGTAACGCGGGCTTTTGTGCAGATACTGGAGCACGTGGGCGTAAAATATGCCGTTTTAGGTACAGAAGAAAGCTGCACCGGCGATCCGGCCAAACGGGCGGGCAACGAATTCCTGTTCCAGATGCAGGCCATGACCAATATTGAAGTGCTGAATGCTTACAACATTAAAAAAATCGTAACGGCTTGTCCGCATTGCTTCAACACCATTAAAAACGAATACCCGGACTGGGCGGCAACTACGAAGTAATTCACCACAGCACTTTTTTGCAGCAGCTTATTAACGAAGGCAAAGTAAGCGTAGCGGGCGGCGAGAGCTTTAAAGGCAAACGCATTACCTTCCACGATTCCTGCTACCTGGGCCGCGCCAACGATATTTACGAAGCGCCCCGCGAAGTTTTGGCCGCTTTGGATGCCGACCTGGTAGAAATGAAACGCAGCCGCGCCAACGGTTTGTGCTGCGGCGCCGGCGGTGCCCAGATGTGGAAAGAACCGGAGCCGGGCAAAAAAGATATTAACATAGAACGCGCCGAAGAAGCCATTGGTACCGGCGCCACTATTATTGCTGCGGCTTGTCCGTTTTGCATGACCATGATGAACGATGGCGTAAAAAATAAAAACCAGGAAGACAACGTAAAAGTGTTCGATATTGCCGAACTGATTGCTTCCGCCGAAGGTTTGAATTAGGATCTTCCGGAAACATTTCAATTTAAGCATTAAAAAAAACGCTATGCTTTCCGGCTTAAAAAGTCAGGAGTATAGCGTTTTTTTTTGGGATATGCTGTCAGGCAAATGTTAATAAGACCCGGAATAAAAGATGTTTAAAATTATTATATTAAAACTTAAACAGTAAAACTTTTTAATAAAGGTTCTTCCGGTAAAAAAATAAATTTTTTTACAGAGCATAAGAATTTTGCCGCTAAGCGCGTTTCTTAAACAGTGTTGAAATAATTGTCGGAAATTTAGAAGAAACGCATAATCTTTTGCGATACACAAAAATTTCTGCTATTTTCAGCTTTCCAAATAAAAGCCGGAACGGTAGGATTTCAACGTAAAAAACTGGGCCACTTTTCCGGCAGATTGCCAAAACCGCTTTTCATGTATATTCCGTTTGACCAGCTTCCGCCGCAGGCCCGCATCTGGATCTACCAGGCCGACCGCGAGTTTTCGGCCGCTGAAAGTGCCGGAAATTGAAGCCGCAATTAAAACCTTTGTAACCGAATGGAGCGCCCACGGGCAGGCTTTGCAGGCCTCCGGGCAGTTGCTGCATAACCGCTTCGTGATTCTGGGTACCAACGCCGATGTAACGGCGCCAGCGGCTGTTCTATAGATAGTTCAGTGCAATTTATCCGGGAGCTGGAAAGCAAATTATAACACGCAGCTTTTCGACCGCACACACCTGGCTTTTAAGGAGAACGGGGCCATTAAGACCTATGCGTTAACGAAATTGCCAATGGCTGGTTGCCGCCGGTAAAATTACCCCCGAAACCCCTTATTTCGACAACCTGGTCGGGGAGGCCGGAGCTTTAGAAAACGACTGGTTAAAGCCCGCCGGAAACAGCTGGCTGCGAAAATATTTTCATTAGATTTATTGTATTCAATAATATTTTCTTAATATTGTTTCCTGAATATCAAGCGTATTGATCAATTTTACATATCGTAAGTATCCCTTTTAAATTTTAGCTATGAAGAAAATTATAGTTAGTTGCGTTGTCCTCTCGATGGCATTTATGAGCGGCTGCAGTTCAACTGGCAGCATGAGCAAAGCTGATAAAAGGTTCGCCAAAGCTGAGTATGAAACAGCAATTAAGCTCTATCAGGATGACATCAACAAAGGTAAAGATGTAGCTAACGCTAATTACAAAATTGCCGAAGCTTACCGCATGTCTAACCGCTTACCAATGGCTGAACCTTTCTACAAAGCGGCCATAGATGCCGGCTACAAAAGAGAAGAAGCCCAGCTTTATTACGGCCTGGCCCTTAAAGCCAACGGAAAATACGAAGAAGCCTCCCAGCAGTTAACAAATTATGCTTCTAAAGGAGCAAATGCTGCTTTGAAGACCCGCGCTACCCGCGAAGTAAATAATCTTAAAGCGTTATCTAACCTTGCCGCTACCCCAACTTATATGGAAGTGGTAAACCTGGAGTCGGTAAATACCCCGTCATCTGAATATGCGCCGGTAATGAAAGGCGATGAGCTGATCTTTACTTCCGGCCGCGGCGGCAAAACCTATCCTGGTAACGGCGAAGGCTTTACCGATATCTATGCCATAAAATTCGACGATGCCAAAACCATGACCGGCGGAACTGTTCGCAGTTACGATGAGCAGGTAAATAAGAGCGAAACCCACGATGCCGCTGCTGCTTTTACCCCGGATGGCAATACCATGATTTTTGCCCGCGGTAATACTGGTTCTAAAAAAGGTACTTTAAACGTAGATCTTTTCATTTCCCGTTTCAAGAACGGCGCCTGGTCTGAACCTAAAATGATCAGCGTGAACGACAGAACTGCCTGGGAATCTTCTCCGGCTTTCTCTCAGGATGGCAAAACCCTTTACTTTGCTTCCGACCGCAAAAAAGGCGGCCAGGGTGGTAACGATATCTGGAAAACTACTTTAGATGCTAACGGCCGTTTCTCAGCTCCACAAAACTTAGGTCCGGAGATCAACACCGCAGGTAACGAAAACTTCCCGTTTGTTGCTGCCGACGGAACGCTTTACATTTCTTCCGATGGGCATCCGGGTTTTGGTATGCTGGATATTTACCGCATCGAGAAAAACAAACCGGTTAACTTAGGTTCTCCGATCAACTCTAACGCCGACGATTTCGCGCCGTTCATGACCGGCGAAAACACCGGTTTATTCTCTTCTAACCGTGCCGGTGGCAAAGGCGGCGACGATATTTATTCTTTCTCTAAGCGTAAGCCTAAACTGGTTGCTTTCTCTGTAGAAGGTACCGTTAACCTGAAAGAAGATAAAAAAGCTGCCGCTCCCGGTGCTAACGTTCAAGTTTCTTTAAGAGACAATACCGGCAAAGCTGTTAAGGATACCGTAACCGATGCGCAGGGTCGCTTCTCTTTCAAACTGGATTCCGCTGCTTCTTACTCAGTTCTTGCTGATAAAGGTGGTTACATCTCCGACAGAAAATCTGTGGTAACGGCAGGTAAAACGCCTTCGCAATCGCAGTTAACCGAAGAAATGACCCCGATCCGCTTGAACACCGCCCTTACGCTGAATAAAATTGTGGTAGGTAAAGCTTTCGAAGTGAAAGATATCAACTACGACTACGACAAGTGGGATATCCGTCCGGATGCAGCCGTTAACCTGGACTCTCTGGTAATGTTCTTGAACGATAACCCGAAAGTTACCATCGAGTTAAGCTCACACACCGATAGCCGCGGTAAAGACCCGTATAACCAGACACTTTCTCAGAAACGTGCCGAATCTGCAGTTGCTTACATCGTATCGAAAGGTATCGATCAGGCCCGCATCACGGCAAAAGGTTACGGCGAAACCAAACTGCGTAACAAGTGCAAAAACAACGTGAAGTGTACCGAAGAGGAGCACGCTAAAAACCGTCGTACAGAATTTAAGATCACGAAGGTCGCCCAGTAGTTGTGGCCTGAATACCTAATAAAAAGCCTCTGCCGAAACGCGGGGGCTTTTTTATTAATTGTTAATTGCTGATTGTTAATTGTTAATTGGTTTACTTTGAAGCTCGATTAATAATTTGACTTTTCTCAATTAACAATCAGCAATTAACAATCAACAATTAGAAGATGGAAGACCGTTATATGCGCCGGGGCGTTTCGGCCTCGAAAGAAGACGTTCATAACGCAATTAAAAATTTAGACAAAGGCTTGTTCCCGAAGGCCTTTTGCAAAATTGTGCCCGACCTGCTGGCCAACGATCCGGATTTCTGCAATATTATGCACGCCGACGGCGCCGGTACCAAATCTTCGTTGGCTTATCTGTACTGGAAAGAAACCGGTGACCTGAGCGTGTGGAAAGGCATTGCCCAGGATGCAGTAGTCATGAATACCGACGATCTTTTATGCGTAGGCGCCACCGATACCATTCTGCTTTCTTCTACCATTGGCCGCAACAAAAACCTGGTTCCCGGCGAAGTAATTTCCGCCATAATTAAAGGCACCGAAGAAGTATTGCAAATGCTCCGCGATAACGGCATTGGCATTTACAGCACCGGTGGCGAAACCGCCGATGTAGGCGATCTGGTACGTACCATTATTGTAGACAGCACCGTAACCGCCCGCATGAAACGCGAGCGAAGTAATTTCGAACCATACACATAAAAGCCGGAAACGTAATTGTTGGTTTTGCTTCGTATGGACAAGGCAACCTACGAAACCGAATACAACGGCGGCATGGGCAGCAACGGTTTAACTTCGGCCCGCCACGATGTTTTCCATAAATACTTAGCCGAAAAATACCCGGAGAGTTTTGACCCGCAAATTGATAGCGATTTAATTTACAGTGGTTCCCGCAAACTAACCGAAACTGTGGAAGAAACAGGTCTGGACGTGGGTAAATTGGTGCTTTCGCCAACGCGTACTTATATGCCGGTAGCCAAAGCCATTCTGGAGAACTTCCGCGATAAAATAGATGGCATGGTGCATTGCAGCGGCGGCGGCCAAACCAAAGTGTTGCATTTCACGGAGAACGTGCACATCATTAAAGATAACCTATTTGAAGTGCCGCCGCTTTTCCGCATTATACAGGAAGAAAGCAAAACCGGCTGGCAGGAAATGTACAAGGTCTTCAATATGGGCCACCGACTGGAGATCTATACTGATGAAGCTACGGCCGAAGAATTAATTAAAATCGGAAAATCGTTTGACATCGATACCAAAATTGTAGGCAGGGTAGAAGCGCATAACGGTAATAAATTGACCATAAAAAGTGCTAAGGGGGAATTTGTTTATTAATCAGAAAAACATTTATCGGATAATTTGTAGAGACGCCCTATTAGGGCGTCTCTACGTTTTTTTACGATTTTCCGGATTCCGTTTTCCAGGATTTACATTAGCGATTATTTTGTTTTTAAATGCGAAATCAGCCGGAAACAGCAATTTATTTTAGAAAGTTCAAATCTGGCACAGTTCTGGTATTTAGCGGAAATATGAAAAATTTCTACCTCTAAATCCTAACAATTATGAAACGGTTTGCAGTGGCTTTCTTCGTGATTGCCTTCTTTTTCAGCAACCTTGCGGCCCAGGCGGCCAGCGCAACTTTCGCCACCCGCACCGGCGAAACTTTCCAGCTTTTATTGAATGGCCGTATAATAAATGGCCGCGGCTCCAGCCAGGTCCGCATAGATAAACTTCCGGCCGGTCCGCATAATATTGAGTTCCGGGTTCCTGCCCGACGTGGTTTCCTGACTTATTGCACCAGGATTTTCCTGGACCGTGGCTTCGAAACAAATTATATTTTAATACTGCCGGGCTATAACCCGAATTTTATGCTGAAAAAAGTAAACATGGTGCCGTTACACGCCCCGGTTTGCAATACCTGTCCTGCTCCGCCGCGGCCGGGTCATGGGCATCCTAAGGGTTACGATTTTTACGACGATTTCGATGGCTATGGCCAGGGCGGAAATTACGGTCAGCAGGGAAGTGGCTATGGGCAGCAGGGCGGAAACTACCAGCACGGGCAGGGTCAGCAGCATGGCGGCAACCACGGGCAGGGAAACTACAGCAATGGCCCGGGCTACGGCAACAATTTCAACAACCAACCGGCCAACGTAATGACCAGCTACGATGTAAATTTACTGGTAGAAAGCATGCGCCGGAAGAGCTTTGAAAGTGCCAAAGCCGATATTGCGAAACAAGCGTTAAGCAACCAGTTTATTATGGCCGAAGACGTTAAAAAATTGATGGAGCAGTTCAGCTTTGAAAGCAGCCGCGTAGATTTTGCCAAGTTTGTGCATCCAAAAGTTTACGACCAGCAGAATTTCTACCGCGTTTACGACGCCTTCGATTTCGACAGCAGCACTACCGAAATGAACCGCTGGTTGAAGCGCTAAAGCGCCGAATGTTCGATTATTCGAATTTTCGATATTCGATTGTTCGATTCCTGAAAATTACCTGAAAATTAAAAGTGCCGCTGAAATTATTCAGCGGCACTTTTTTATGCTAAAAGTTTAGCGTTTTAGTTATTCTTACGGGTAAAGGGTTTCTTTTTAAAAAGCCACCATCCAAAGATCAGTAACCATATAAGCCAGAGCCAGATATAACCCATACAGGCATTTTTAAAACGCTACCATTTTAACTGAAAAAATCGAAAATTCGAACATCGAAAATTCGAACAATCTTATCTAAGCCGGTCTACCGAACGCACCAGCTTTTCGTCGCGGCTGATAAAGCGGTTGGAAAGCGAATTTAAAAGCAACGCCACTACCGGAAAGTAGAAACCAATTTCGCGTTCGCCCTGTACGGCCGGGTTTATATCTTCCCCTACATATAAGGAATAATAAATAATGGCCCCCAGCAAAGCGGCAATCAAAAGGGTGTTCAGCATGCCCAGTTTAATTTGGGTCAGGCGGTTCTTATACTGGAAGATCTCATACAACGCCACGCAGGCGGAGAGTATGGCTAAGATGCCAATAGCAATAGAACTGATAGAAACAGGATTGCCACCCGCCGTGTTGGTTAACTGAAAAGCGGTTAATTCCAATTGCTGATCGGTTTGCGGCACGGTTTCCTGCCAGATCGGGAGGAATAATAACACGATCATGGCGATGGCCAATAAAAGGAGGAATACGGATTGAATTCTTTGTATCATAATAAGTGTTTAACTTGCGAACGAATTGCAAAAGTAACCAAAGAAGCCTAAAAGAAAAACCTATGAGTGCTGCATATATAGTTGATATTGTTAGAACCCCCATCGGGAAATTTGGCGGAGCACTGGCTACCGTGCGCCCGGACGACCTGGCGGCATACGTTATAAAAGAAATCCTGAAGCGTAACCCGAACTTCGATGTGAATGCGCTGGAAGACGTAATTCTGGGCGCCGCCAACCAGGCCGGCGAAGATAACCGGAACGTGGCCCGCATGGCTTTGCTGTTAGCGGGTTTACCCATGGAAATTGGCGGCGTTACCGTAAACCGGTTGTGTGCTTCGGGTCTGCAAAGTATTATTGATGCTACCCGGGCCCTTAAGAGCGGCGACGGCGATGCTTATTTAGCCGGCGGCGTAGAGAGCATGACCCGCGCGCCCTTCGTAATGGCCAAAGCCGAAACAGCTTTTTCCCGGATTCCCGAAATTTACGATACTACTATTGGCTGGCGCTTTACCAACAACGGTCTGAGCAAACTGCATTACCCGTATTCAATGGGCGAAACTGCGGAAAACGTAGCCAAAAAATGGAACATCAGCCGCGAAATGCAGGATGAATTTGCCTATAATTCCCAGCTAAAATACCAGGAAGCTGCTAAAGCCGGAAAGTTCAGCAATGAGATCGTGCCTGTGAGCATTCCGCAGAAAAAAGGCGAAGCTACCATGTTTGCTATTGATGAGCACCCACGATTATCTTCGGTAGAAAAACTGGGCGAACTGAAACCGGCTTTTGTAAAAGAAAATGGTAGCGTTACCGCCGGAAATTCTTCGGGTATAAACGATGGCGCTGCCGTTAGCTTAATAGTAAACGAAGAAACCCTGAAGCGTTTTAACCTGAAGCCGATCGCCCGCGTGGTTTCTTCTGCCATTGCCGGCGTTGACCCGATGTATATGGGAATGGGCCCGGTTCCAGCTACCCAAAAAGCTTTGAAACGTGCCGGTTTAAAAGCTTCCGATTTAGACCTGATTGAACTGAACGAAGCCTTTGCTTCACAGGCCGTGGCTTGTGCGCAGGACCTGGGTTTAGACCCGGCCAAAATTAACGTAAATGGCGGTTCAATTGCTATTGGTCACCCGCTGGGCGCCAGCGGCACCCGCATTACAGCTACCCTGTTACACGAAATGCAGAAGCGCGACAACGTTAAATACGGTTTGGCTTCTATGTGTATTGGCGTAGGCCAGGGGGCAGCAATTATTTATGAGAAATGCTAATCTGAATTGATATTCCAGAGAGTCCGTAGCCACTAGGTTGCGGACTTTTTTGTTTTAAAAGCCTGCCATTTGCCGTTTCCTAACCTAAAAGGGATTTAAGACCTGAGAAATTTTTATTGATCGGGAAAAGGTAAAATGGTTTTTATTATCTACTAAAACCAAATCTTACGAAGATCAATATTTTTTCGATGCAACATTACAAAAGTCAACCAGCAGAAAAAAGTATCTTTGCCCTGAATGCGGTACTTTCTTCAGATATCCTACAACGGTACAAATTATAACGGCTGGCAGACCCAACCCAATGCCCGGGCCGTGCAGGAAGTTTTAGATAAAAGCCTGCAAACCCTTTTCCAGACCGAAATAAATACTGTAGGCAGCGGCCGCACCGATACCGGGGTACACGCCGAAGAGCAATTTGTGCATCTGGATCTGCCCTTTCAAATCGATCCCGAAGAAGCCGTATTCCGGTTAAATAAAATGCTGCCGAAGGCTATTTCGGTGAACCGGATCCTGGAAGTTGGCCCGGAAGCCCACGCCCGTTTCGATGCTATTTCCCGCACCTACGAATACCGCATCAGCTCCCGGAAAGACCCGTTTCTGGCAGATTTTGCCTATTACTTAAACCGGAAACCAGCCGTTGAGAAAATGAATGAAGCGGCAGCAATGCTGTTGGGCTTTCAGGATTTTACCGCATTCTCCAAAGTTAAAGGCGATACCAAACATTACAACTGCCAGATTTACGAAGCTGCCTGGAAAGAAGAAGGTGACCTGTTGATCTTCACCATAAAAGCCAACCGTTTTTTGCGCGGCATGGTACGGCTGGTAGCAGGTACGTTATTGAGCGTAGGCAAAGGCAAAATTTCGGTAGCAGATTTTGGCCAGATAATTAAAAGCCGGGACCGCAGCAAAGCCAGCGGTGCTGCTCCGGCCGAAGGTTTATTCCTGACCCGCGTGGAATATCCGGAAGGCTATTTCGACGAACAGAAAAAGCTTTTTTACAGTCACCTGAACGCCATGCCCACCGACGAAAGTTAAATTCAGACGCAGGCGCCAAGGTATAGGTATCAGGACTTTGGCACCCCAAACCAGCATATTTGTATCCGACTTTTTCAGACTAAAACCCTACCGTTTTACTTTTTAACCGCCGGAAGCTACCGTTTCCGGCGGTTTTGTTTTATCTTGAAGGTTTCTGACCGTATCATGCTGAAACCTAAATTCGTTTTTCTGCTGCTTTTGCTGGTTGCTGCTTTGGGGGCCGTTTATCTGAAAAGCCAGAAAGTACCATCTATAGCTGGCCAAACTTCTTCTCAAAAAGACCAAAGTAGCCGGCCAGCACAAACCAGGCTTCAGGACGGCGATATTATTTTTCAGACCTCATTATCAGATCAGAGCAAAGCCATTCAGTTAGCTACGCATTCGCCGTACAGCCATTGCGGTATTATTTACCGGGAAGGGGAAAAATATTTTGTTTTTGAAGCCATCCAGCCGGTTAAATCCACCCCGCTGGAAAAGTGGATCGCCCGCGGAAAAGATGGCCATTATGTGGTAAAGCGGCTCAAAAATGCGGGTCGGGTTTTAACCCCGGCGGTATTGCAAAAGATGAAAAAAGCCGGGCAGCCATTCAACGGCAAAAATTATGATCTTTATTTCGAATGGTCCGATGACCGGATCTATTGTTCCGAGTTGGTCTGGAAGGTCTACAAAGAAGCTACCGGCCTGGAAATTGGCAGATTGGAGAAGCTGAAAGATTTTGATCTGAGTTACGGCCCGGTAAAAGCTAAAATGAAAGAAAGGTACGGGAATAAAATTCCGCTGGAAGAAAACGTAATTTCGCCGGCCGGCATGTTTCATTCGGAATTGCTGGAAGCGGTTAAAACGAATTAGGTTAAATTATCAATAAGTGGATAAAAGCTTCTCTTAAATTTTCTTAGAAATGAAGTGAAAAATAAAAGCTTGTTTACTATTCTGTTTTTTTTGCTCTTCTCTTACGGGGGCCATTGCCCTGCACCTTGCTGAACCGGTAATTAAATGCCAGGCTGTATTGCCGGATAATAGAATCGAACCCCTGGAACTGGTAAAATTCTTCGGTAATAGTTTCGTCAGAAAAGGTGCGGTATTTCCGGAAAGGGTTGGTTACAGAAAGCGTTAGATTTCCTTTATTTTTCAGAATTTCTTTGTTTACCGTAAAACCGTTCCAGGCAAAGGCCGATGATTTGCCCTGCAGGAGTATTCTTGGGGTATTCAGGCCAGCATTTGCATTTAACCGCCAGCCTTTATTCAGCCGGTAGCTTGCATTACCCGATACATTCAGCGAAACCCCCGCATTGTTTTGGGAATTGCCGTTTACGTTGCTGGTCATGCGGGTGTAGGTGCCGGAATTATTCAGGTTCAGGCTAAGCTTTTTAAAAACGGTAGTACTTGCTCCCAAAGACAGAATGTAGTTACGGCTTTCCCCGATGTTGCTGTAAGTGGTGCGGGCTACCCGATCGGGGCCTAAAGTGGTAAACCGTTGAATGCCGTTATTGGTAAAGGTATGCGTCAGGTCGACGTTAATAGCGCTTCTGTTAATAATACTGTTATAAGCTAAGGTAATAATCTGGTTTATAGCCGGAGCCAGATCCGGGTTTCCATAACTAATATTGTTCGGATCTATCTGGTTTACGTAAGGGTTCAGTTGATAAAGTCCCGGGCGTTCCAGGCGTTGGGCATAGGAGCCTTTCAGGGTATTGTCCTTATTTAGTTGGTAGGAAACAAGCACGTTAGGAGTAAGGTTGTAATAATGCTGGGCCGCCACGGTTTCGGAAGAATGGAAGTTGGCTTTTACCGTAGTTTCTTCCAGGCGGCTGCCGGCCCTTACACCGAATTTATTTTTTCGCAGGGTTACAGATAAATAAGCAGCATGTATATCCTGGGAATAATCGAAGTTGTTGCTAAAGCGGGAAACCAGTTCGAAATTTCCGGTTTCCGGATTAAGTTTTTTGTAAAAGTAATGGTTCCGGTTATCCCGGAGGCTCGACCGGACACCCAACTCCAGCGTTTGTTTTTTAATAGGCTGCACATAATCTGCCTGAAACGTATGCTCCCGGGTGCTGCTGTTATTTTCGGTGAGGTTTTCCTGGCGGGTATAGTTTAAAAGCGGCTGAAGCGTAAATGCGGCATTTGTTTCCCGGCTGCTTTCCATGAGTTTATAGCTGGCTGTTAGTACCTGCTCACGTCTTTTTTTAGAGCCAAGCCGGTAATCTAAGCCCAGATCTTTTCCGTTAGTACTGGTTTTGCCGGAATTTAGATTTTTATAGGCCTGGGTTTGGGTGTTTTGGGCATCCAGTAAGGTAACCAGCTGTTCAAAATCATTCGAATTCAGGTTCCGGTGCTGCCGGTAGTTAACGGAAATCTGGCTGTGAGCATCCAGGTCGAAGCCAAGTTCTCCGCTCACGTTCAGATTTTCATTGTTATTATTTCCTGTGCCCTGCTGTACCAGTTTGCTTTGGCTTATCAGGTCTCTTCTTTCAAAAATACTGCTGGTAGCTGGGTTGGAGGTTATTTTATTGCTGAAATTACCGGAGAACCCAAATTTGCCGGTTTTGGCATGTAATCCGCTCCCCGCAGCATATCCATAAGGGTTATTTCCGCTGGCATTAAGGGATCCGTTGTAGCCGCTTATGGTTTCGCGGTAGGTTATTATATTAATTACACCCCCAACGCCATCGGCTTCAAAACGGGCCGGTGGGGTGGTTAATATTTCTATCCGTTTAATGGTGCTGGCCGGCATGGTCTGCAGCACTTCCGCCGGGTCGTCAACAAAAAGGGAAGACGGTTTGCCGTTAATTAGTACCTGATAACTACTGCTGCCGTTTAGTAAAAGATTATTTGTTCCATCTAAAGAGAGCATCGGAACTTTGCGCATCATTTCCAGGGCCGATAGGGTATTGCTTTCCGGGTCGGCTTCTACATGATAGCTGAGTTTATCCAGGTCCTGCTCTATCAGCGCCCGTTGGGCAACTATTTGTACCTGTTCCAATTGCACCGCAGTAGGAGAAAGGCTTATCCGGCCAAGATCCAGTAATGCACCTGGTTGCGGTAAGATTGAGATGATCCTGGTTTTGTAACCATGAAAGGCCAGTATTAGCTGGTAAGGTTTTTCTGCCAGTTGGGTGAAGGAGAAAGAGCCGTTCTCGCCAGTGGTAACCGTTCTGATAGCCTGGACCTGGCCCGGTTCCAGAAGGGCCGCCGTAATGTAGGGTAAAGCTTCCTGCGTTAATGAATCTGCCACAATGCCCTGAATAGCAAAGCCTTTACGCAAACCGGTAGCAGCAGGGGTTTGGGCAAAAGTTGTGGTAAAAACAAAAAAGCCCAGAAGGGCTGCTATCAGGAATTTCTGCATTTTAAGTTCGTTTACCAGATTATTTTTAGGCAAACAAATATTCTGGTAAAGATACCAGGTTTGAAATTATACTTAAGCCGGTTGAATAATTACAGGAAGAGAGGATAAAGGAAAAAATTTGAGAGGTTCTGCCTGACTATTTCCGGGCAGAACCTCTCAATTATTTCTGACTACAGGGTTAAAGAACCTGT
Source organism: uncultured Cytophagales bacterium (assembly GCA_963751205.1). Taxonomy (GTDB): domain Bacteria; phylum Bacteroidota; class Bacteroidia; order Cytophagales; family Hymenobacteraceae; genus Adhaeribacter_A. The sequence continues at coordinate 564,650 of CAVVTI010000002.1, forward strand.
TTTGCTTACACCAGACTTGTTTTCAACGGAGAAGCTAAGGGTTTTAGCTCCAACAGTAACGCTGGAAGCATCTACGTCTAAGATAAGACCACGGCCCTGGCAGTCAAGTACCGGAACTTCGTTAGAATCTAAAGTTAATGTAAAGGTTACGTTGCCATTTTTACCAGGTACTGTCAATTGACCGTTAGTAGTTAAATTTTTGCTTCCGCTCTGACCCGGAACAATGTTCTGATGCTCTGGATTTGGGGTAAGGCAAACTTTTGTAACGGTAACTGAAGCGCCATAAGCAATAGTAATAGTCTGGCCGGCATAAGTATTGCCCAGGCCTGCTACTTTTCCGGAAATAGTAAGACCATCTTCAGATATAATAACATCTGTAAAGTGAGCATTCTGAGCCTGGGCTGTACCAAATGTGAAAAGAGCAACAAGTGCTAATACGAACGAAGAGATTGTAGATTTCATGATTTGTTTGGGGGTTGATTGTTTAGTTAAAAAGGTAAAAGTTAAAATGTATTGTAAATAAAAATTAAAAATTTGTGTTAACTAATTGATTATTAAGTCGCACCATTATTTAAATGGGATTTGCACTTAAATTATATCATTATAAAATCTCTATAGAATACCTTGTTTAAAAACATAAAATAAAGATTAAACGTCCTTTTTCTTAAATTTTCAGATTTTCTTTGGAGTCGGCCTTTCTGATTTAATTATCCTTGTGCCAGTCTGTGCAATAGTATTTTCTGTTACAAAAGTAAGATGGATATTTTGTTCTGAATGCCCCTTTACCCCTAAATTCATTACGTTCACCAAAAAAATACTAGAAAAATGCCATATTAAAGGGAAAAATAAGGCTTAAGTAATTTTTAATATGACGAATCAGGGCGAAATAGCCTGTTAAAATTGGTATTTATGGTCGGATTTTCGAACCAGATTAGTTGATTATCTGAAAAACCTGTTTGAAATTGGTGCAAATCCCTTTAGCTTTTTGAAAAATCCCTATTCATTTCAGGCGGGCTGAATGGTTAGTGTTTGTTAAATGTTTATGCTTTGTTTTTGTAAATGCATAGTAATCAAATATTTACAGAAATTGCAGTATATTTTGGTAAAATTTTATTGGGCTTAGGGAAAACCTGCTTAAATAAGCCACAATCGAAGTCTCTTCTCAGAGTGTTTTTAATCCTGCGCTAAGATTAATTTCCGGCGCAGCTGCGTTTTTAAAAAGGGAGGCATTTCAAAACCGTTGCTTCTGAAAGATAGTTAGCAGGCTGGTTCGCTATATATAAACAACGTTGCGCTGGTTCCAAAAACGGGAGCCGAAATAAACCGTATCTTTGCAGGAATAAAAACCGGCTTCCCGCCATTTCTCCGTGGAACAAACCAATACCAAAACCGGCAAAGCGTTCGATAGCGATGTGCTTAAAAGGCTCTTCGTGTTTGTGCGGCCGTACGGCAAGATCTTTTATTTTCTTATTTTCCTAACCGTAGCTTCGGCTATTCTGGCGGCGATCCGGCCTTTCCTGATCCAGTACACCGTAGATAACCACATTATGCAGGGCGATATGCACGGCCTGAACCGTATGTTTATCTGGTTGGGCGTGTTGCTGGTGGTGCATGCGCTGGTTTCGAATACCTGCATACTTATTTTGCCGGCTGGCTGGGGCAGCATATTGTGCGCGATATCCGGGTGTTGCTGTACCGGCACATTCTGAAACTCCGGCTTAAATTCTTACGACCGCACACCCATTGGTACCCTGGTAACCCGCAACGTGTCGGATGTAGAGCAACCCTTTCCGATGTGTTTCTCCGAAGGTCTGGCGGCTATGTCGGGCGATATGCTGCAGCTGGTTTTTATTCTGGGCTACATGCTATACATCGACTGGAAACTGACTTTGGTAAGCCTTGGCTACTGTTTCCGTTCCTGTTTATCAGTACGTATATTTTTAAAGAGAAAGTAAAGCAATCTTTTCAGGAAGTGCGTACGGCGGTGGCAACTTTAAATGCTTTTGTGCAGGAGCATATTACCGGCATGAACATCGTGCAGATATTTAACAACGAAGCCCGCGAAGAAACGAAATTTCAGAAAATAAACCAGGAACACACCCGAGGCCAATATCCGGTCGGTGCTTTATTATTCTATTTATTTTCCGGTGGCCGAAGTAATTGGCGCTGCCGGTACCGGCTTGCTGGTGTGGTACGGGGCCCGGGGCGTGATAGATCAAGAAGTAACGCTGGGTACGCTCATTGCCTTTATCATGTACATTGCCATGTTTTTCCGGCCCATCCGGCAAATTGCCGACCGCTTTAATACCTTGCAATTGGGCGTAGTAAGTACCGAACGAATCGTGAAGCTTACTCGACAGCAACGAATTAATATCCGATACCGGCGAACTGAGCGCCCGAAACCATGAGGCGATGTGTCTTTCGAGAACGTGTGGTTTGCTTACAACAACGAAGAGTACGTGTTGCGCGATATTTCGTTTTGAGGTAAAAGCTGGCCAGACCGTAGCTTTGGTGGGGGCTACCGGCGCCGGTAAAACTTCTATCATTAATTTATTAAGCCGCTTCTACGAAATAAACAAAGGCACCATTCAGGTAGATGGCGCACGATTTAAAAGAATACGACTTAGAGTGTACTGCGCCAGCATATTGGCGTGGTGTTGCAGGATGTATTTCTATTTTCGGGCTCCATTGCCGATAATATTAGCCTGGGAAATCCAAAGCATTACCCGAGAGCAGATTTGGGAAGCTGCCGAACTGGTAGGCGCCCGCAAATTTATTGAGCGCCTGCCCGGACGGCCTGGATTACAAAGTAATGGAACGCGGCGCTACTTTATCGGTTGGGCAGCGGCAGCTTATTTCGTTTGTGCGGGCCATGGTTTACAACCCCGAAATTATTATTCTGGACGAAGCCACTTCTTCGCGTAGATTCCGAAACCGAAGAATTGATCCGGTTTGCCATTGAACAACTGATGCAGGGCCGTACTTCTATTGTAATTGCGCACCGCTTGATCTACCATTCAGCGCGCCGATAAAATAATTGTAATGGATCGCGGCGAAATAAAAGAAACCGGTAGCCACGAAGAATTGCTGCAACATGAAGGGTTATTATGCCCAACTTTACCAGATGCAATATAAAGATGTTTTGAACGCATGAAAAATAAGAAATTCCTGATTGCCATTTTCTCTATTATCCTGCTTTCGGCGGGCGCTTACGCTTTTTTCGGGGGCTTTAACAAGCCGGAGATCAAACGCGTGCTGTCTCCGGAAATTCACGTAGCCGGTAAAGAATACAAAGGTTCGGTAAAGGCGGAAGAATTCGGGGATCTGTTTCTGGAAGCCGGGCAACTGGTAGAGCAAAAGAAAATTACCGGCCAACTTGGCGGCATCTACTACAACGATCCGGAAAAACACAAAGACTCCATTCATGCCTACATCGGCGTTATTATTCCTGACCTGAATACGCCCCTGCCGGCTGGCTATAAAGTTCGGACCTTACCCGCGGGCCGGAAAGCGGTGCAAGGCAGCATTAAGACGCACCTGGCTTTAGCCCCATCCAAGCTCTTTCCGGCAATCTTCGAATATGCGAAAGAAAACAACCTGCAGCTTCAGGATTTCTTTGTAGAGCGCTACCCGGATACTGACCATGCCACCGTGCTGGTGTTCGAAAAATAGGGCATAGGCGAATCTCTAAGCTAAAAGCGCTTATGATTAGGCAGGTGCCAATATTGGCATCTAGTTTCCGCCTTTTCAAATTTAATAAGTGTTTTAAGCAATTAGAAATCAAGGTATAGATATTTTGGCATTTCAGGTCATTATCCGGTGTTTTATCTGATGGATATCTGAATTGTGTTTTATCCATCCGGGTTCAATAGGTTTCGATTTGAGAGCCGTAATCTGGCTTAAGTGGAATTGTTACAAAAATAAGTTGGAATCTTGATAAAAATGGTCAGAGAAGCCTGTAGAAGTAATTCTTAGGACTTTTAGTTTTGCATTAAAGTTAATTTTGCCTAACTTAGCTATATGCAACCAAAGCCAGACTGTTCATGACCACAATTGGAATAATTGAAGATGACGCTACAATAAGGGAAGGGCTCCGCACTTTTTTAAATAAGCAACCAGATCTTTCCTGCGAAATAGTTGCTGATTCTTTGGAGCAATTCCTGGAAGCTATTGACAATGGACAGGACGTAGAGATCGTACTGCTGGATATTGGCCTCCCCGGAGTTTCCGGGCTTGATGGTCTTCGCCTGCTTAAAAAACGCCTGCCTAATGCCCGGATCATTATGAGCACCGGCAACGAAGAATCTTCTTTCATTTTCCGGGCCTTTAACCTGGGAGCCAACGGATATCTGCTTAAGAATAAACTTTTCTTAGAAGTAAAAACGGCCATTAACTCTGTTCAGGAAGGCAACGCTTTTCTTTCGCCAATTGTAACCCGTAAGGTTATTGAATCTTTTAACGCTTCCGCTCAGGAAGAAATTGACATTACCGCCCGGGAACGGCAGCTGGTACAGTGCCTGGTAGATGGCCTCAGTTACAAGCTTATTGCCGACCGTCTGGATATCTCTATAGATACTGTCCGGTACCATCTTAAAAACCTGTATAAAAAGATGCATGTTAACAGTAAATCGGAGGTAGTATCCAAAGCGCTGCAAACCAAAATTCTGCAATCCTGATCCTCTTTTTTAAAATCCTATTAGTTAATTGTTTCCGATTTAGGGAGAAGAGAAAAAAATTGTACTCTTTTCGGAAGAAAAATTTTTAATGTTTTTTGCCTTATTTTATCATTTTATAGGATTTCTTACCGTAAATCCTGCTCTATTTCGTCTAATTGCCATTTGCTACCCGAACATGTAGTTGTAAAGTCTTTCCGGCAGCCTTAACTTTCTTGAAAATCTAAAGGCACTTTTTGTGTTTTAGAAAAAACTTTCATCGGTTTTAATGCCTGGCACTTTAAAAAATTGCAATTATGACAACACATCTACAATCCCGTTTCTGCCTGGGCGGAAGTAAAACTAACCCAGTGCGCAAATTTAAAAGCCGGCATTCCGGCGGTTTTGGCGCCAAAGCATTTGCCCTGCTGGTAATGGCAATGCTTTTCAGCTTTAACCTTTATGCCTCTCATTACAAAGGCGGGCAAATTACCTATCAGACGCTGGGTGGCGGAAGCTACAAAGTAACGGTAAAAAGCTATTGGCGCTCCACCCAACCGGGCAGCGTTACCCCAATGTACTCCGGCAGCCCGGTTCTAAACACTAACCTAAGCACGGTGTCGCTTACTCCGCTGCCAGATGGCGTTACCGTAGAAAAAGTAGAGCAGCAGATCGTAACCTGGAATCAGCCGGGATTATATACCATTAGCTGGACCAGCTGCTGCCGCATTAGCGGGGGCGCAAACTTTACAGCCGGCGATATGGGTTTATTTGCTGCGGTTAATTACGATCCGGCTAACTCAAGTTCTTCGCCGCAGTTCTACGACCTGCCGGTGTTTAACTATGCCGCTAACGTGCCTTTGAGCTTTGGCTTTAACAACTCCGATCCGGAAGGCCATGTGCAGGAATATACCCTGAACACGCCTTACGGCTGCGCCAATAACCCGTATACCAACATGGTGGCTACCGGTTTTGCCGTAGCAAACAATGGAATTGTAAGCTGGCCAAACCCGCAACCAGGCATCTGGCTGGTAAACGTTAAGCTGGAAGAAAAGATAAACGGGGTGTTGACAGGTGCTTATGTGTACCGCGATTTCATGCTGAATATTGTGGCCACAACCAACCATGCGCCTTTACTGCCGGCTATTGCGGCTCAGACTGTTCTGGAAGGAACTCCGCTGCAATTCACCGTAAATGCTTCTGATCCGGATGGAAACTTTGTAATGCTGCAGGCCAGCGGTTTACCAATGAGCATGGGTGCTACTTTTGTTCAGAACACTACTGGTAGTGCTGTTAACGGTACTTTCTCCTGGACCCCGCCGGTAGGCTCCTCAGGTAATTATTCCCTGCAGTTTATTGCCACCGATAATGTGAACCAGCCCCTTTCAACCCAGATTACCGTTCCAATTACCGTAACGCCTTTGGCTTGCAATATAACGGCTACTGCCACTATTTTAAGCGAGCCATGCGGTAATAATAACGGTGGCAGTATTTCAATTGCAGCTTCTGGTGGTATCGGTAACTATACCTATTCTATTAATAACGGGCAGAGTTTCCAAAGCTCCAATGTGTTTTCTAACTTAGGAACCGGTACTTACCAGGTAATTGCCAAAGCCGGGACCTGCGCAACCCCTGCTCAAACTGTAACCATTATTGCTAACCCGGTTCCGGTTGTAACTTTAAACAGCTTTAACCCTATTTGTATTACCGGCGCTCCGCTTACTTTAAGTGGCGGTCAGCCTGCTGGCGGCACTTACAGCGGTCCGGGCGTAAATGGCGGGGTTTTCAACCCGGCAACGGCCGGTGCAGGTTTGCACCAGATCTCTTACACCTACACCAATAGCTACGGCTGCACAGCTTCTGCTACTTCCAATCTGGTAGTAGGCGCGTTGCCAACCGTATCTTTTGCCAGCATGGCTAACGTTTGCGCCAATGCAGCTCCCTTTGCGTTAACGCAGGGCCAGCCGGCTGATGGTACTTATTCAGGCAATGGCGTAATAAATGGCATTTTCTGGCCAACAGTTGCCGGTCCCGGTACACACACGCTTACGTACACGTTTGTTTCCAATGGTTGCACGGTAGCTGCCACCCGGAACGTAATTGTTAACCCAACGTTAAGCGCCAATGCCGGCCCGGACCGCCAGGTTTTTAAAGGCTATACCCCAATGGCTTGTGCCACCCTGAACGGAAGCGCTTCCGGCGGAAACGGACCTTATTCTTACCGTTGGAGTAATGGCGCCACCACTGCCAGCATTTCAGTTTGCCCGGCTACAACTACTACCTATACCTTAACCGTTACCGATGCCGCCGGCTGTATTGTAACAGATCAGGCAACTGTGAACGTTACTGACGTATCCTGCGGTAATAATAAGACCAAAGTGTTGGTTTGCCACAATGGCCATATGATCTGTATTGCAGCCAGTGCCGTTCCGGCGCACCTGGCCCACGGTTGCTCTTTGGGCAATTGTACCGCGGCCGGCAATACTGGAGCGCGGGTGGCAGGTCCTGCCACCTTACAGACTACGCCAAACCCTTTCACCGAAAATACGACCATTGAATTTACCCTGCCGCAGGCCGGTACGTATTCGCTGGAGATCTATGATCTGAAAGGCGCTCTGGTGCAGAAACTGGAAGCCGGCTCGGCAACCGCTAATGAGCGCCGCAGCGTAGAAGTTAACGGCAGCAAATGGGCAAAAGGCATTTACATTGCCCGCCTGATAACGGAAACCGAAGTAGTAACCACCAAACTAATGCTTCTGAAATAAGACCAAAATCTTACCAAACAAAAACGGCTGCTCTACAGGGCGGCCGTTTTTGTTTTACTACCCCAAACCTCCAACCCAAATTGCTCCGATATAATTGAGCACTGGTTATGCCTTAGTTTTATTTTCAGGACGTAGCAAGGCCTAAACTGCCCGGAAACTGGCTTAGGAAGCTTTAGCTAGGTAAGGCAGGAAGCCTTTGCCTGTTCAATAAAAATATTGCGCGAAAAGTGGATATAAGGCGGGAAAAAGGCTTAACCCGGGGGGCTGTTTTTCGTTAGATTAAGCCCGGTAAAATATGCAGGTTTGCCGGAAAATGAAATATGGAAGCGGGAATAAACGAATTTGAGCAGGGGCGCATTAAACATTTATTGTTTAAATCGAAGCTCCGGACCATTCTATTAGGAGCTAAGATAAACGAAGGGCCGGTGCTCTCTGAACATGAATGCCCGTTTGGGCAATGGATGCAGTCGTACCTGTTAAAAGCCTGCGCCGATTTCCCGGAACTGGAGGAGATGGAGCGGCTTCATACTGAAATGCACCGGGAAGCCCGCCTGGTGGTAAAACAATTCCATGCAGGCCAGGAAAATAATGAAGCTAACCTGGCCAAAATAGATAACCTGGGTAACCGGATTATGAAACTGCTGGATATGCTGGAAGCCCGGTGTCCGGAAACTTAAAATCAAAGAAAAAGCTGCCGGGTTAGGTCGGCAGCTTTTTCTTATAACTTATAATTGCGTGGTAAGCGCCGCGATCCGGGCCCGTAAGGCATCTATCTGGTTGCTGTTGGTTTTTGATTTTTCGATCTGGTCCAGCTTTTCTAAAAGTAATTGTACTTCCTGTAAATGCTGGTGGCGCTTTTCGGGAATAATAGGGCCGTTGTGGCCATTCTGTTTAAACATGTTCCCTTCGCCGTAGATCACCCAGTGGGCATTTAATTCTTTAATACCGAAAAGCACTTTCAAAAGCTCATCCATGGTATAATTTTTCCCGGCAATAATGTTGGAAATTAACCCGGCTGAAGTACCTGTAAGCACCCCGATCTCATAAATTCCCAACTCTTTTATTTTCATATAAAAACCAAAGCGGGCTCCAATCTGTTCTAAATTCGCGGCCATTTCTTAAAGTTTAAAAACGTGAAATCAACTAAAGGCGTTCCGGTTTTTGCCGGTTCGCTTTATATAGAACCATAAATCACGGAAATAAATTCGCAAAATCTGGTAATCTGTACTTTCAAAAATCCTGAGGGTATAAAATCTTCTTAAAAAAACGGTACGTGTTTATTCATAAAAAGTAAGGAAAACCTGGCTTAAGTTATTAATTTGTTTCCGCCGGAAGGGTTTACGCAGGGTTAACGGATTTGCATATTAACCCATTAAAAAGCGGTTTCGACCGGAAAACCCCTAAAAACAAAACACCACTTTCCCGTCTGGAAGAAGTGGTGTAGATGCTGAATATCAAAAATAATTTTAATTTTGGTTGGTTCCTGTAGGTAAGCAGCATTAATTATCAGAGAACGTATAGTCTCCGAAATTGTAAATTTCTATGCATTCGCAGGCAACAGCCCCGGGCTTTTGCAGCTTTTTAGGGGTTGAAATAACCTGTTCGAAACCCCACTTTAAGCGGTTTACATATTTAAGTTCATCGGCGAGTAAAATTTTCTTTTCGTTCATAGCTTTTACAGTTAAAGGTTAAGTAAAAAAACTATCGGCAAAAATTACGTGGTGCACTGGTATATTAAAGCATATACCTTCTTTTACTAATTGGGCAATTACAAGTTTCGGGCCAGAAATTTTATAATTGTATTTTACTTATAAAAGCGTAGCCTTATGGCAGGAATAAGCTAAGGGCCTGTTTTCTGAAACATAGACGCGGAAAAGCTTCTAAATGTTGCTTTGGCAGTAACGGTTTTCTAAAAAAGGATGCAAATTCAGGTTTAATACTTAGGCCTGGGTTTCGGCCATCAGTTGTTTTTCGTAGAGTTCTTTGTACAAACCTTCCTGCTGCATGAGCTGCTGGTGGGTGCCGTGCTGCACTATTTCGCCGTCGTCGAGAACCAGGATATGGTCGGCCAGTTTGGCCGAAGAAACCCGGTGCGAAATAATAATGGTGGTGCGGTTTTCCATGATGCGCTGCAGGTTATTCAGGATCGCGTTTTCGGTTTTGGTATCTACCGCCGAAAGCGCATCGTCCAGGATCAGGATCTTGCGGTTCGCTCACCAGGGCCCGGGCAATAGAAACCCGTTGCTTCTGCCCGCCCGATAAGGTAATGCCGCGTTCGCCCAGCTTGGTTTCGAATTTTTCCGGGAAGCGCATGATATTTTCGTACACGTCGGCATCTTTGGCGGCCTGCTCCATTTTGTGGTCCGGCTAATGTATCCAGGCCAAAGCCAATATTATTCCGGATGGTATCGGAAAACAGGAAAACATCCTGCGGCACGTATCCAATCTGGCTGCGCAAAGTTGGTAATATCGTAATCGCGGATATCTACGCCATCTATCGTAATGCGGCCGCTGGTGGCATCGTAAAGCGGCAAACCAGGTTGGCGATGGTGCTTTTCCCGGAGCCGGTATTGCCGATAATGGCCAGGGTTTCGCCGTGCTTAATCCTGAAACTCAAATCTTTCAGGGCGTGAATATCGGTATCGGGGTAAATAAAGTTTACATTTTCAAAAGCTAATATCGCCGTTAATTCTTTTTCAAATGTGCGCTGCGAAACAATATCGGTTTTGGTTTGCAGAAACTCGTTGATGCGGTCCTGGGAAGCGGCGGCCCGTTGTACCAGGCTGGTCGTCCAGCCCAGGGCGGTTACCGGCCAGGTAAGCATGTTTACGTAAATTAGAAATTCGGCAATATTTCCGGCGGTAATGCTGCCGTTTATTACTTCTTTTCCGCCAATCTAGACCGTAATAATGGTGCTCATGCCAATCAGGAATAAGAATAAGCGGGAAAAACAGGGCATTTACAAAGTTCAGCTCCAGCGATTTATCTTTGTAGTGATTGCTGGCCATGGTCAAAATTCTGGTGCGAATCGTCTTCGCGCACAAACGATTTTAATAACCCGGATTCCCGAAAAAGCTTCCTGCACAAACGTAGTAATGCCCGATAAGCTTTTCTGAATCTGATCGGATTTGCTGCTCAATAATATTGTTCACGTAGATAAATACTGACCGACAGAAGCGGCAGCGGCAACAAGCGTATAAACCGTAAGCCGCGCGTTAACCGAAAGCATATACGGAACTACCAGCAAAAACAAAACAACCAGGTTAATGCCGTACATAATGGCTGGCCCCACGTACATCCGCACCCGGCTTACATCTTCCGAAATGCGGGCCATCAGATCGCCGGTATTGTTGCGACGGTAAAAACTGAGAGGCAAGGTTTGGTAGTGGTGCGTAAATCTCGTTTTTCAGGTCGTTTTCAATCAGCCGCCACATTACAATAATGGTTTGGCGCATATAAAACAGTAAAAACGCCTTTCAGCAAAGCCATGAGCACAATTAAGCTGCCGTAGAACAGTAACGTTGCGGGCAAAAACATTATAGATCTCTGGTTGAAAACCCGTGCCCCGGTACAGGTTATGCAGCTTAATCCCGTCTTTTACCAGATCAAAGGCGTGCCGCACCATCTGCGCCGGAATAATGGCAAACAGGTTGGAAACAATTACAAAGATAATCCCCCAGAAAAGCCGGCTTTTGTAGCGGAATAAATATTTATTGAGGTATAAAAGCGATTTCACGGGAGCAGGAACGGAAGATTAACGCAAAGGTACCGGTACCAAAAGCAATTGCCAAATATTAGCCAAAGCGGTATACGGGAAATGTAGGGACAGGTCGTGACCTGTCCGCACGAATCCTGATAAGGTAATCTAATAAAACGTATCCTATCAATTATTAAGATTTACCTGACTATTTCTACCCAGCCTTTATGCGTTTTGCCGCTATTATTTCTTAACAGATAATAATAGGTGCCATTGCTAATGGCGGGGTCCGGCCATTGATCTTTGTAATTCGCACTTTTATAGATCAAATTCCCCCAGCGGTTATAAATGGTTAACTCCCATGTGCCGGCTTCCAGGCCTTTAGGCTCAAAACGGTCGTTCAGGTTATCGTTGTTAGGTGTTACAATATTGACAATAAAAGGCGTTCTGAAGCAGCGGGTTTCTTTTACCTGGATCGAATCGGTGAAAAAACAACCTGGTACGGTTTCTACGGTAACTTTATAAATACCTGCCTGGCTGACAATTCTTGATTGGTTGGAGTTGCCATCATGCCAGCGGTAATTAAGTCCCGGAGTGGCTTTTAATACGAAACCATCGCCGGTACAAATAGTTGTGTCGGCTTTAAAGCGGATCGATACGGGGTTGAAGGTTAATTTAACAGAATCGCGGAGGGTGGTGCAGGCAGTGGTGATTTCCAGCCAATAGGTACCCGAAGCAGAAGCAGTAAAAGTTGGGTTGGTGCTTCCGTTTTGCCAGCGGTAACTAAGTGCCCCTGCCATTGTTCCGTTTAGCTGGTAAGCTTGCCGGTCGCATATCGTAGTATCGCGGGGTAACCATTTTGGTGGAAGGGGTTGCCGGTAACTTACTGTAATGGAATCGCGCCGGCTGCCGCAACTATTTTGGATTTCTGCCCAGTAGGTGCCGGGTTTGGAAACGGTAAAGGCAGGACCGGCAATACTATCCGACCATAAGATCTTACTGGCATTTACGTTTAAAACCAATTGCTGCCCCGGGCATAATAACGTATCGGCGCCTAACGAAAAAACCGGCGGCAGGGCAGGGTCGAAGCGAACGTTTATGGTATCGGAAAATACGCCGCAGCCGTTACTAACCTGAACAAAATACCGGCCTGCCCGGGTTACGGTAAAAACCGAATCGGTGGTTAGGCTATCCTGCCATTCGTAGGTGGCGCCGGGCTGATAAGCTTTAAGTTGTAAGGTGCTTCCCTGGCAAAGCGTGGTATCGTTGCCCAGGTTTGGTTTTACAATGGTGGCCGGAATGTAAATGGTCTGGTTAACGGTATCGGAAGCGTAGTTGAAATGCACAATGGCCCGAACCTGGTAAGATCCGGCCCCGGCATAAAAATGCTTGGGCGTAAAAGATCTGCTGGTATTACCGGTTCCCGAAGCCGGATCGCCGAAGTTCCAGTTGACCGAATCTACGTAAGCCCGGTTGCCAAGCTCAAACTTGCTGGTATCGCCGAAACAGGTTTGCTGCATTACTACTTTAGGCCGGTAGAAGTAGCTTTGCACGAAGGTGGGTAACCTATGCGTCGCTGACCGAAGCCCTGAATTTGAGGGATCCAGGTCGATAGCATCGATAGTATATCGGCAGGCTTTACCTTTTAAATTGGGCCTTTGTATGACATGAAGGTATTTTCCTGAACTTGTACTCGGTTGTAAAGTAAACGAGTTAATATGGTAAATTTTACCGTCTGGCGCTGCTTGCATTGATCCAATATGTGCATACCAGGTATAATCGAAGATTTTAGTCTCACTGTTTTGAATAGCCAGTGGAGAGCCTGCTTCCAGATCGTATTGAATTAGGGCTTGAAGGTTTCCTGGGATGCCGGGGACTGCATAGCCATGCCTGGAACAATAAAATTTAGACCCGTCAGGCGAGAATTCCATAGAACGCACTGACCCATTGGAACCTAAAGAAAAAGCCTTTGTTACAATTCCAGAAGCAGGCGAAAAATTTAGAAAAGTGATGCTATCCTGAAATCCGAAGTTATTAAGATGTCTATAGGAAAATGCCAACGTTTTCCCATCCGGGGATGCTTTCATTAAAATTCCATACGAAGGAGGATTGATTTGAACATTGCTAATTACCGGCACAGTATCCAGTCCAGCCGGCGAAATTAAATAGGAATAAAAAGCGCCAACCGGGTTTTTTTGATAAATAACCCAGTAATCGCGGTTGTTGCGGTGTTTCACGGCCGCCATTGCGTAAAAGCTGGAATCGTTTAAAGCAACATTTTTTACCGAAGTAACATCTCCGAGCCCATTATTCAGGGTTATGTCAATTACTGAATAACCATTCTTATTAATAAATCTGGAGGAAAAAATTTCAATAATTCCTGCAAAGAGATAATATTTTTGCTGCCCAGGCCAAGGAATGATCAGGTTATTATTATTTGCTTGACTATTGAAACCGTGTCCATTCGGCATGGCCTGGTGGTTGCGGTTGTAAATACTATCAGGGTTGTTAAAAGATGAAGAAAAACTTGTAGCATAATAAAACTGAAGGTTGCCGGCTGCATCAGAAATAGAGGCGCTGCTATAACCGCCACCTGTTTTACCATTAAATAAAGGCTGGGGTGGAGTTGAGTTAAAGCTAATGCCAGCTTTCATCCCAAAAAACCAATTATTTGCTTCCTTCTGCGCTACGGCCGGAATCCCAAAGAGAAACAGGCAGCTGAAAAGGAAACCATTAAAAATGCGGAAAGCTGATCTCATGAGCGAAGAAAGTACAAAGGCAAAATTAGCATTTAATGGAATTTAAAATTGGAGAAAACAAAATTTGTATTGCTGGTAAATTAAGGTCGGATGAAACGGACAATAAGTTGCCTGGCTTAAAAAAATATTTGAAAGCTTGTTGCTCCCGATCCTGAAACGACCAACAGTATCGTTTGCCAAACAATTTTCCAAAGGATCTTCCCTTACTTTTTCAATACCCCCGCCTTTCCCGCAGAAATACCCGCATAAATACCCGGTTGCCATTATCCGAAAAATGAATTACTTTTGCGTTCAAATTGTATAAGGGCTGCGTGGCGGTTTCTATACAACGCCAGAAAAACCTTTTAATAAGCATAAAATGGTCGAAATAAAAGAAGTACCAGTTAAAAAGGAGTCCTCCGTGTTCGGGCAGGTATCCGAATTTCAGCACGAACAAGTTGTTTTCTGCCACGATCACGAAACCGGCCTGAAAGCAATTATCGGCATTCATAATACCGTTTTAGGACCTGCCCTGGGCGGCACCCGCATGTGGTCTTACGCTACCGAAGCCGAAGCCTTGAACGACGTATTGCGCCTTTCGCGCGGTATGACCTACAAAGCCGCTATTTCCGGTTTGAATTTAGGTGGCGGTAAAGCCGTTATCATTGCCGATTCCAAAAAAGATAAGTCTGAAGCGTTATTGCGCAAATTCGGCCGTTTTGTAGAGAACCTGAACGGAAAATACATTACTGCCGAAGACGTAGGGATGACTACCAAAGACATGGAGTACATCAAAATGGAAACCGACCACGTAGCTGGCTTGCCAGAATCGATGGGTGGTTCCGGCGATCCGTCTCCGGTTACAGCTTACGGTACTTTATGTTGGTATGAAAGCAGCCGCGAAACGCGCCTGGGGTTCCGATAGCTTAAGCGGCAAACGCATTTCGGTACAGGGTGCCGGCCACGTAGGCGGTTACCTGATCGAACATTTATCTAAAGCCGGTGCCACGGTTTACGTTACCGATATCGACCAGGAGCGTCTGAAAGAAGTTGCTAAAAACCCGGGTGTTTCTATTGTAGGTTTAGATGAGATTTACGACCTGGATGTTGATATTTATTCGCCGTGTGCTTTGGGTGCTACCGTAAACGATGCAACCCTTGAGCGTTTAAAGTGCCAGGTAATTGCCGGTTGCGCGAACAACCAGTTAAAAGATGAGACCGTGCACGGTCCGGCTTTGATTGAGCGAGGTATTATCTATGCTCCGGATTTCCTGATCAACGCCGGGGGTTTAATTAACGTGTATTCTGAGCTGATCGGTTATAACCGCAAAGCCGCTTACGACCAGACCGAAAAGATCTACGATTATACTTTAGACATTTTCGATATGGCTGAGCGCGAAGGTATCTATACCCAGCTGGCCGCTACCAAAATGGCTGAAAAACGCATTTCTGATATTGGTAAAGTAAAATCTACTTACTAAGTCAACACGCTGATATATACTAAACTAAAAGTGCTGCATTAACCTGTAGCACTTTTAGTTTCAACCCGGCCGTACTTTTTCCGGTAAAAGACCTACCGTTTTAAAGCCGCCATTTTCGTTCTTTGCCCAGGTTGAATTGTTGCATAGCTTAATTGTTAAATGGTTGTTCAGTTAAACCTAGAGATTCGCCTTTGCTGGTGTTTTCACCAATAATTTTTAGCCTTAGTGGTTGTTGGTGAAAACACCAGCAACGGCGGAATTGGTTAAACCGAACGAAATTTAAATTTTTCACCCGGCACTTTTTTCGGCCAAAACGCTACCGTTTTCCGTTAAGAAACTGCCGGTTACCAATACCGATAATGGAAACCAGGAGCCATTAATCATTATTCATTAATCATTATTCATTAAATAAAAATGCTCAACCGCCGCACGCTCCGAATAAAAGCCATGCAAGCTATTTACGCCTACATGCAGGCCGAAGGCTCCGATTACCAACTGGCCATAGACCGGATCGAAGACGATTTTGCCCCGGACCTGAACTCCATGGAAGTGCAGAACAAGCAGTTACTGGAAGGTAAAAAACAGATCGGGGTTATTCTTTTCAAAGAATGGTACGAAACCCGCCAGTTCGATACCGAAGAAACCGATAAGGAAATCCTGAATTCGGTAAATAACGCGGTTAACTTTTACCAGAACCAGGTTAAAAAAGACTTCAAACATTTCGGCAACCAAATGCTGAATGCCGTGGAAGGCATTTACGATTATTACCTGGCCATCCTGAAAATACGGCGAAGAAATTCTGAAGCAAATAGACCGCGACGAAGTTAAAAAGGCCAGCCGTTTCACCGAAAAGAAAGAAGTAAACATGCAGCCGCTTACCCGCAACCGGGTTTTGCAGCAACTTGTAGATAATACTGCGCTAAAGAATCTTATCATCCGCCGCAACATTACCTGGGACAACGACGCTGGACCTGATCACCACTTTTTATCGCAATGTATTAAAGCAGGACGAAACCGTACAGGCCTACCTGGCGCTGGAAAATCCTACCTTCGAAGAAGATAAAGAGATTGTAAAATATATCTTCAAAAGCCTTATCTTTAAGGAAGAGAATATGCAGGCCTGGTTTGAAGAGAAAGATTTTAACTGGCAGGAAAACAAACCCATCGTAAAAAGCCTGGTGCTCAAAACCATTAAGCTGATCGAAGAAACCACCACCGAAAGCCTGGCCCTTTTAGATCTTTCTACCAATTGGGAAGACGACAAAGCGTTCTTCGAAGAACTTTACGAAAAGACCGTAGCCGACGACGCGAAGTACGAAGCCATGATCGCGGCCGGCGTAAAGAACTGGGATATTGAGCGGGTTGCCGTTATCGATAAGATCATTTTAAAAATGGCGCTTTGCGAAATGCACATTTTCCGGAGTATTCCCGTAAAAGTGACCATTAACGAATATATCGAGATTTCGAAACTGTACAGCACGCCTAAGAGTAAGCAGTTTATAAACGGCGTTCTGGATAAATTAGCCCAGGACCTGACCGAATCCGGCCAGATCCGTAAAACGGGCCGCGGCCTGATCGATAATAAATAAGCTGGTTGTTAGTTGTTGGTTGGTAGTTGTTGGAATTATTGAGAAATTAGCAGCAAGGTTTTTTACTAGTGATTAGTGATTATTTTTACTAGTGATTAGTGATTAATGAATAGTGATTAGTCTAAAATGTTATTTTGGGTTATGGTTTTTTAAAGCCACAACCATAGCGTTTTACCGTTACCCGAACACCAACAACCAACAACTAACAACCAACAACCAATAAAGCTATGAGCAAAAGAACCACCGCCATTCTTTCCTTCATCAGCGGCGCTGCAGCTGGTGCCGCCATCGGTATGCTGTTCGCGCCCGATAAAGGCCGCGAAACCCGCGACCGCCTGAGCTTTCTGTTAGAAAAATACCGCGATGCCTTCCGCGACCTGACCGAAGAAATGCTGGCCGGAAAAGAAACCTCAACCTCCCAGGCAAAATCAGACGGGCAGCGCGTGATCAGAGACGCCAAAGATAAAGCCAACCAATTACTGAGCGATGTAGATTCGCTTATAAACCAGATAAACAGCCGGAAAGAAGTTTAAAATATGAAATTAGTTACCCTTATTCCCGGCGATGGCATCGGGCCGGAAATTACCGAAGCCGTTAAGAAAATATTTGCCGCCGCGCAGGTTCCCGTTCAGTGGGAAGAAGAAAACGCCGGTCAGACCACGTTCGAAAGCAAAGGCGAACTGATCCCGCAATCGCTGCTGGACTCTTTGGAAAAAAATCGCGTAGCGTTGAAAGGACCAATTACCACGCCGGTAGGCAAAGGCTTTAAAAGCATAAACGTGCAGTTGCGTCAGAAATTCGATCTGTACCAGAATGTGCGTCCGGCTTGCACTACGCCGGGCATTCAAACCAAATTTGAAGGCGTAGATTTAGTGCTGTTCCGCGAAAATACCGAAGGCCTTTATTCCGGTCTGGAAACGTACGATGCCCGCTTAGGTATTGCCGATTCAGTGAACCGCATTACTATTGCCGGTTGCGAAAAGATTACCCGCGCGGCTTTTGCATACGCCAAAAAACACGGCCGCAAAAAAGTAACCGTAGTGCACAAAGCCAACATCCTGAAAATGGCTGGTACGTTACTGCTGGATGCCGCTAAAAAAGCGCAGGCTGAATTCCCGGAAATTGAGATGGACGATAAGATCATCGATAACATGTGCATGCAGCTAACAGTTAAGCCGGAGCAGTTCGATGTAGTAGTTACTACCAATTTGTTCGGCGATATTCTTTCTGATCTGTGTGCCGGTCTGGTAGGCGGTTTGGGCGTAGTTTCCGGTGCCAACATTGGCGACGACATGGCGATCTTTGAAGCCGTACACGGTTCCGCCCCGGACATTGCCGGCCAGGGAAAAGCCAACCCAACGGCTTTGCTGCGTTCGGCAGTAATGATGCTGCACCATCTGGAAATGCACGATTATGCCGCAAAAATTACCAATGCCCTGAATAAAACGCTGCTAAATAAAGAGCTGTTAACCGGCGACCTGGGCGGACAAGCCAAAACAATGGCGTTTGCAGACAATATTATTGCCAATCTGTAGTTTCTGAATTACCAGTATTATCTTTAAACTTTACCCAATACCATGAAAATTAAATTTGTTTACGCTGCGTTGGTTTTAGGTTTCTTCACATTTTCCGGCTGCGAAAAGAAAACCGAAACCGCCTCTACTCAGGATTTAGCTACTACCCAAAAAGAAGACCTTTCCGCTGCCGACCTGATCAATAACCCGAATACCGCTAACCCGGAGGTAGTACCATCCGGCCCGCTACCGGTAATGAAATTTGTTGAAAACGAACACGATTTCGGCGATATTAAGCCGGGCGCCGTGGTAAACCATACGTTTACTTTTAAAAATACCGGCGAAGCGCCATTGATCATTGAAAGCGCAACGGCGGCCTGCGGTTGTACCGTGCCAAACTACCCGAAAGAACCGATCGCACCGGGCAAAGAAGGTAAAATAGATGTGCAGTTCAACAGCCAGGGCAAATCAGGCCAGCAGAACAAAAAAGTTACCATCCGGGCCAATACCCAGCCAAACATCACGGAGTTAACCATCAAAACCAATATCCTGCAGTAAGCCGTTGAGCTTACTGCTTTTCCTTTTTTATATTTTAACCGTTTCTTCTGAATGAATACCCTTTTCCTGCAAACCCTTTCCCCGGCCGGCATCCAGCAAATATTGCTGTGGGGCGCCATTATCCTTATCTTTTACTTTTTCATGATAAGGCCGCAACAGAAAAAGGTGAGCGACCAGAAAAAATTCCGCGAATCGTTACAAAAAGGTATTAGCGTGGTAACCATTGGCGGCATCCACGGAAAGATCGTAGACATTCAGGAAAATACGGTGTGGCTGGAAGTTGACCGTGGTTTTAAATTAAAATTCGACAAATCGGCCATTGCTTCGGCGGCAGGTACTTCTACCACCACTGAGTTAAAATCCTAAACTACCAGAAAGCTATCGATAGGATAAAGCACATTCTTGCCTGGCTCTTAAAGCCTTTCTTTCGTAAGGAAAGGCAGTACTGGCGTATTGTTTTGCTTTGCCTGGTGCTGGCCTCTACTTTCTGGACCTTAAACTCCTTAAACAAAACCTATTACAACGTCCGGATAAGCTATCCGCTGGAGTTTGTTTATAACCCCCAGCGCTTTGTGCCCCTTACCGAACCGCCAAAGGAACTGGTAATAAACGTTACCGGAAAAGGCTGGAAACTGCTGCGGAAAGCCCTGAACCTGCGTATTCGTCCGGCCCGGATTGAGTTGCCTAACCGCCTGAGCCGGAATTACCTTACCAACCGGCAGTTGCGGCCCTATGTAAACGCCGCCCTCAGCAACCTGGTATTGAATTACATTGTAACCGATACGGTCTATTTTAATTTTGAACCGTTGGTGCACCGCCAGCTTGGTTTAGCTTTAGATTCGGCGCAATCGTTTGTGGCTTCCGGATATAAGGTAGATAAACCGGTTAGTATCCAGCCGCCCAAAGTAAAGGTTTCCGGTCCGGCTTCGCTGGTAAATGCCCTGCCCGATCCGTTCCCGGTTCACATTCCGGATTCGCTGCTAACTGAGCCTTACAGGAAAGTGGTACCGCTGGCTTTTATTCCGGAGGACCTTATAAAAACCGCTACCAAACAGGTAGAAGTAGCATTTAAAATTATACCAATGCCTATCCGCGAAATGGTAGTACCGGTAAAATTCCTGAACGCCCCTTCAGAAAAAGACGAACTGCCAAAGGCTTCGGTAAACCTTCGGTACCAGCTTGCTTCCCCTTCAGATTCGCAGATAACTGCTGCCAGTTTTGAGGTGGTGGCAGATCTGGCTGCTATAAATCCGCTCGATTCTACCGTTGCTTTATCGGTAACCAAAAGACCGGCTCTGGTAAAAACGGTAGATATTCTGCCCGCAAAAGTAAAGGTTAATCCTCCTGTCCTCCGCTAACGGCATGTTAAAAATAGGCATTACAGGAGGCATCGGCACCGGGAAAAGCATCGTTTGCCGCCTATTTGAACTATTAGGGGTACCCGTATACGACTCCGATCTCCGGGCCAAACATGTAATGGCGAACAATGCGGTTTTAAAGCAGGAACTGATAAATGCTTTCGGCCCCGAAACCTTTAATGAACAGGGTTTGAACCGCGTGTTTTTAGGCAGCCTGGTTTTCCCGGACCCAAAGAAGTTAGCCCAACTGAATGCCCTGGTGCATCCGCACGTGAAACAGGATTTTATAGATTGGGCCGCCGCGCAGCCTAAGGCTCCTTACGTGTTAAAAGAAGCCGCCCTCATGTTCGAAACCGAAGCCTACCGGCAGGTAGACCAGATGATAACGGTGTTTGCCCCGTTGGAAGTGCGGCTTAAACGGCTGAAGCTGCGCGATACCCATCGTACCGAAGCCGATATTATGCACATTATTGGCAAGCAGTTACCCGAAGAGGAAAAAGTGCGCCGCGCCGACCACGTAATTTACAACAACGATTCGGAGCTGGTTATTCCGCAGGTATTAAAGCTCCACCAGGAATTTCTGGAAACGGCTGCTGCAAAAGGGTAGGGAATTAGCCTGAAAAACTGCCCGCCCACCCTGGAAAATACCAATTAAACAATTTTGTTTTCCTGCCAGGTATTTAGGTTTGTAATTTCTCCGCCCGAAGCAATTTTAAGTATTCCGGCTGCAACATTCCCGCGCTTACGATCTTTACCCCCGCATACGAACTTCTCAGGTAATCAACTGCTGCCTGGTAATTGTTGAAATTTTGCGTTTCACCGTCTTCCCAAAAGCCTAGGTCTACCAGGTTGTAAAAATCCCGGGATTCTTTTCGCAGGTTATCTAATGCCTGGTGGTAAGTAAGTTGAATTTGCCCGGTAGTTACCTCTCTTTTAATTCTGCCCCAGATAATTACATCTTTATTTTCGGATATTCTGCCCAGGATAAACTCAAGCCTGGAATAAGACTTAAACCAAGGCAGCATCAAAGCAATTAGCAGGTTCGGAAGAAATATGGAAACCCCTACCAGCAACATGGTGCTGTCTTCTTGCCGGTAGCTTTCAATTTGGTCGTAATCAATCGAAAGACTATAGATTAACATTATTTTTAAACCAAAAAGGGCAAGCAGAACTGAAATAAATAAAACTATCTGTTTGATTCCTGCCTTGCGGTTAGAATAAAATTTAAAAGCTAAAAAGATTGAAAAGGCAGTAAGCGAATAGCTGAAAAATAAGCTCAGATCAATCAAAGCGCCCAAGGCTCTTACCCCACCATCGGCATAACAGGCTATTGGTAAGAAAAGCAAAAGAAAGATAGTCAGGAAGGTGCGTGGCATAAAGTATAATTAATCTGGCTTCTTCCTTATTCAGCTTTTTGTTGCGGCCTAATACGTAAAGAAATACTTGGTATCGTAATCGGAAAGGGAATCGAGCCGGAATACGGAAAAGATCTTTATATCATCTACCTTTATCTTAAGCGCTTCTTCTTTTAACGGGTAATCGGTGGGGTGCCAGCGGTAATCGGTCAGGAAGTAGTCGGCTTCGGCAACGGTTTGTACGTACTGCAGGCGTTTTCTTTCTTCTTTCGGAATAATAAACTGGTTGGTAACGCCGGGCAGGGTAGAGATCATAACTTTAATAACCGGCTTATCGGTGTCTTGAAGCACAAACTCCAGGCCCTGTTTATAAGACAAACCCCAGTAATCCAGTTCAAATTTCTGCCTTACCGAATCATCTTTGTAAATACTGAAAAACACGTTCTGGTGCGGGTGGTTTTTAATTATCCAGAAGGCCATGGTAGCCATGTATGCCAGCAGAATCGCCACCAGCCCGTTCCGCAGCAAACGGGCATTTCGCACATTCCGGACCGTTGAGAATCTCTGATACAGCGTGTAAAATCCTACTACTGCCACATACACAAAAGCCGGGTAAATAAAATACATGTGGCGCCAGGCATCGTAAAGTACCAATTTCAGTATAATGGCGGCCATAACCGGAATTACAAAAACTCCGGCCAGGATCAGGTCCTGTCTTTCCCAGGCATCCCGGTAAAACAGGAACTTGTTTTTAAAGAACCGGATCAGGATATAGACCAGCCCGGTAAGAAACAGAAGCGTATAGCCAATTGGCGTGGTAATAAAGAACCAGTTTGGTAAATAATGCCACGGCAGGTTGGTAGCCTTAATAGGGGTGCCATTGTACAGCATATTTGCAGGCCACGGGTACTGGCTGGTTTTCTGCAACAGGAACGGGATCTTTACAAAAGGTTTGTTCCACAGGTAAGGCCAGAAAAGGATAACAAAACCCAGTAAAAGGGCCAGGTACAGAAACAATAAACCAAACGTTTTGCCGGCCTGCCTGCCATCTTTCCGAAAAATGTTTAAATCTAAAATACTGAATCCCAAGGTAAGGGCCGGGAAAATTAACCCTAACAAACGCATATCGATGGCCAGGGCACAAGCCAGGGCGTGCCAGATAACGGTTTTAACCGAAGGATTCTTTAAGTATCGCAGCAACGTATAGATGCTGATAACCGACATGGATAGAAAGGGCAGGTCTTTGGAGTTAAAAAAGCTTTCGGCAAAGATCCGGGGGCTTAAGATCAGGATGGCAACTCCCAGCAGGCTAAGAAGCGGTTTCCGGAATCTTTCCTGTAAGATCAGGTAGAAAAACCAGCAGCTCAGCCAGTATAACAGGAAAATGGTTAAATGCCGGAGCAGGAAAGCCGGCCGCAGGTCGCGGATATTAAACGCCCATTCAAAAAAAGTGGGTACCAGCTCAAAGATCGGGCCGTGGTCGGCATCGGAATATCCTTCCAGGTCTTTGCACTCCGGACAATAACGGTTGCCTTCCAGTAAAGAAGGCGCCAGTTTTTTGGCAATGTATTTCGCATTAACCACCCCGTTTTCCCGGCACCAGTGCTCATCGAAATTTATGCCGTAATCTTTAAACACGCCCAGGCCTACTACCAGGAACAAGCCGAAAAAAATGGCCACAATTATTTTCTGGTTCCGGGCAGATTGGTAAAACGGAGAATTCAAAATGGTGCGCAAAGGTTAATGCTTTAAAAGTAAGGGTTGCTTGGCCGGCAGGATTGCTAAAATAAAAACCCGGTAAATAGCTTATTTAATGATCGGGTAGCGTTCAAACGGCCGGTTCGGATCGAATAAAAAGCGGTAGGTATGGTGGGTTTTACAAACCGAAGACCCTAAAAGCCGCGTTACGGCCAGCATTTTCGGGTTAAAATCGCCGATCCAGTTCATTTCTATATCAGTATAGCCCAAGCCGGTAACAATTTCCTGGGTAGAACCGATCAAGCCGGTTTCCACGCCTTTGCCCTGATGCTCCGGCACTACGCCAAAAATAATTCCGAAGGTTTTTTTGTAAGGCTGTTTGCCGCTTAACTTATACTTATACCACAGGAATTTCAGTTTGCCGATAAGGTCCAGTTTGCCGTTCAGGTGTTTAAATATTTGGTTAAGCTCCGGCAGCATAATAAAAAAAGCAACCGGCTCATTTTTATGATACCCAAACCAGAGCAGGCGCTCATCCATAACCGGTTTCATTTGCTTTACAATTTTCCGGGCTTTGTCTATGGTCATTTTGCTGATGCCGGTATGGCTGGCCCAGGCTTTGGAATAAACGGTATAAAAATCGGAAGCCAGTTTCTCCGGGTTATTTTTTTCGGCATGCTGAAAGGTATAACCGTTGTCTTCCATGGTGCGCCGCATGCGTTCCCGCAAAGCCGGATTCAGTTCTGCGGTGGTAGTACGCCAGCAGGTAAACTGCTTAAAATAAAGCTGGAAACCGTAGGCCTCGAAAAATTCCCGGTAGTAAGGCAGGTGGTAGAACATGCCGTAATTGGGTTCGTTAAAACCATCTACCAATAAACCCCACCACTTATCGCGTTCCCCGAAATTTATCGGGCCGTCCATGCCTTCTACGCCCCGGGCTTCCAGCCACTGCCGGCAGGCATCGAACAGGGTATAAGCCGCTTGTTTGTCTTCAATGCACTCAAAAAAGCCCATGCCACCTACCGGAAAATCGCCGGCGTTTTTAGTGCTTTCATTTATAAAAGCGGCCACCCGGCCAATGGTTTTCCCCGAATCGTCGGTCAGGATCCAGCGGATGGCTTCGCCTTTTTCAAAGTTCGGGTTCTGCTTCGGATCGAATACCGCTTCAATATCTTTGTCTAAGGGCCGGATCCATTTGGGGTGGTTGCTATAAAGGGCAGTAGGAAGATCCAGGAATTCCCGGACGGTACGCTTATCGGTAACTTGAACTAACTTCATAAATGGTAGGGGAAATGGCTTTAAAAGTAACAAATAAGCAGCACAAGCAAAAATGCGAAATAAACCCGCCTCAAAATCCGCTACTTCAGCTTAAAAACCGCCATGATCTTCAGCCCGTTGGCTTTTATGGAATATACTTCATGCGGATAGGAGTAAGGCTGCGGATGCCAGCGGTATTCGCTTAAAAAATAGTCGGCTTCGGGTTCCTGCACAAATTTGATGCGCTGCCTTTCGGCCGGTTTCAGAATATCAAGAGCCTTTAGCCCGGAAGTGAAATTAAAGGCTACCTTCAGTTCCGGGCGGTTATCGGTTCTCAGGATGTATTCCAAAGCGTTGCGGTAAGAAAGTCCCCAGTAATCACGTTCAAAATTCTTTTCTATATAAGCCGGCGGCAAAAAGCTAAAGTAAACCTGCTGGAACGGATGCATAACCACCATTAAATAAGCCGTATGCGCTACGCCCAGTAACGTTAAACCTGCCAAAACCAGGCCGCCAGTTTTTATGCGCAAATTGCTACCGTTTTTCCGAAACCAAACCCAGCTCTTTTGTAACCCAAGAATAGCCAGGTACAGGAAAGGCAGGTAAATAAAATACAGGTGGCGCCAGCCGTCGTACAGTACCGCATTCGTAATAATTACCACGGCTAAAGGCAGGGCAAATAAGAGCAGCGCGGTGGTATCCTGCTGGCCGGTTTCGGTGTGTAAAAAACGGATCTTATCGCGAAGCAAAACCTTTAAATAAAAGACCAAACCCACCAGAAACCAGAAACTGTAAACCACCGGGGTAGTTATAAAAAGCCAGCCCAACGCATAATGCCAGGGCAGCTGGTTGCACGGAATAAATTCGCCGAAATAAAGCACTTCAAAGGAAAGGCCGCCCCGGTTCAGCTTCTGAAAAACTTCCAGCAGGCTGGGCCAGGTATCGCGCCACAAATGCGGCCAGAACAGAACCGAAAAGAAAGCAAAAAGCAAAAGATAGGTTACCAGCAGCAGCAGCAAAAGTTTTTTCCGGAGTTTTCCGGAGCCGGAATAGAAGCCGATGTGCGCCAGCCAGAGAAACGTAAGCCCGGGCAGCAGCAAACCCATTAAGCGGGTATCGAAAGCCATGGCGCTGGTTACGGCGTGCAGCAACGCCCATTTCCAGGTGAGCAGCTGCCGGAATTTATTTAAGGTAAACCAGCTGATGGCTACAAAACTTAGAAAAACGATATCCTTTCCGTTGTAAAAACTCTCAGCAAAAATGCGGGGACTGAGTACCAGGAAAAGGCAGCCTGCCAACGGCCACCAGCTGTTGCCGAACCTTTGCCGCAAAACCTGATAGAAGGCAATAAGGCCAGCCATGAAATACAGGAATACCAGTAAGTGCCGGGTAAAATAAATATTCCGGGAATCGGTAAAGCCTAAAACGTGCGGAATAAGGGCGGCCGGTAACTGGAACAAAACCCCATAATCGCGGTCCGGAAACGTATCTAAATCCGGGGTAGGAATTAAACCAGGGAATCTGGCCAGCAGGTTAGGGGAGAGCTGTTGCAGGATGTATTTGGCATTTACCAGGCCGGTTAAAGCATCGTAAGGTTCGTCTATAAACGTGCCGTAATCCCGGAAAATAAACAGGCCAGTGGCCAGAACCAAGGCAAAAAAAAGCAGCGTTACGCTTCTCCGGAGTTTTCCGGAAAAAGGGCTTGCGGCCGGTGGCAGGGCTTTGCGCTGGTAGAACATAGCGGCAAAGGTACTGGTTTTAGGGTTTGGGTAGTAATCTACCCAACTGGCTTAGGACAATATTTAAAGCGGAAAGAGCGGATTTAATTTCAGGATTGGAAAAACAGAAAAGCCTTACGATTTTCATCATAAGGCTTTCTGTGTGTGGGGCGTACTGGATTCGAACCAGTGACCCCCTGCTTGTAAGGCAGGTGCTCTGAACCAGCTGAGCTAACACCCCGATTCTACAATTTCAGAACTGCTTTCCGTTATTGTGATGCAAATATGCAGGATGAAATTTTAAATGCCAAACAATTACTCTAAAAAAAAATAAAAAATATTTCCGCAGCGTTCTGGCTTTGTGCGTTCCCTAATCTGGCGTATCTTTATCTTCAGGCTTAGTGCCTGACCAACAGGATAGTTTGTGAAGAAGAAAGTTTTTTACCGGATTTTGCTGGCGACCTTTGCCGCCTTAATGCTGCTGGGTGCGCTTACGGCGGGTCTGGTTTATGTTTACAAAGATAAAGTTATTCAGCTTTTTGTAGCCGAAGCGAACCGCCATTTAAAAACCAAGGTAGAAGTAGGAAAGATCGACCTGACCTGGTGGGAAACCTTTCCACAGGTTGCCATATCGTTGCAAACTGTTAAAATTTCCGGGTCGCTGCCTGACCATAAAGAGCCTTTGCTGGTGGGTAAACAGTTATATTTTACTTTCAACATCAAAGATATTATTGCCGGCAACTACCAGGTGCGCGAATTTACCCTGGAAGACGGCCAGGTATTCGTAAAGATCCTGCCCGATGGTGCCGTAAATTACCGGGTTATCGATCAGGACACCACTCAAACCTCCGAAGCCGTTAAATTCGACCTGGAGAAAATTACCCTACGCAACGTATTGGTAACCTACGAAGACCAGAAACTCAAACAAACTTACCAGGCCGATGCCCGGGAATTGGTGGCGGCATTGCAGATCCACCCCGAAAAAATTAACATCCAGGCCGAAGGAAATACCAGAATCCATAACATTCTGATAGACGGCAGTTCTTATTTTAAAGGTAAAGATGTATTGCTGAAAACAGAGCTGGCCATTCTGCGCCCGGAAGAAAAGGTGATCATTGCACCTTCGGAAGTAAAAGTAGGGCCGGCAACCTATACAGTTAATGGCTCAATAGGGTATAAAGCTGCCACCGAATTAGATTTGAAGCTGGTGGGCCGCAACACCAACATTCAAAGCATGCTGGCTTTGCTGCCGCAGAAATTTACCAAAAGCCTGAGCCAGTATCGCAGCCAGGGCAACGTGTATTTTAACGGCGCCATAAACGGTACCGTTTCCGGTAAAAAAAGTCCGCTCATTGCGTTTGAGTTCGGCTGTAAAAATGCATCTTTCTACCATCCGGAATACAAGCAGAAAATTGAGAACGTAAGCCTGGAAGGTAGCTTCAGCAACGGTAAAAAACAAAATCTGCAAACCTCAGTTTTAGAGCTCAAAAATTTAAAAGGAACCCTCAAAGGCCGTCCGTTCAGCGGGAATTTACGCTACAGCAATTTTGCCAACCCCGATCTGAAACTAAATGCCAAAGCCGATCTGGATATTGCCTACGTGCTGGGTTTGTTTCCGCAGGAAGAAATTAAAAAAGGAACCGGCACGGCCAATGTTCAGTTCAGTTTCGAAGGGAATTTAAATGCTTTCAAAGCCAAACCGGCTAACCAGACCTTAAAAACTTCCGGCGAACTGGAACTGAAAAATGCCTACCTGGAAGTAAAAAGCTACAACCAGCCTTTCGCTAACCTGAATGGCCACTTTATGCTGCGGAAAAACGACGTAGCCATCCAGGATTTTACCGGCAAACTGGGCAGTTCCGATTTCAAACTGAACGGTTATTTTAAAAACATGCTGGGCTGGCTGCTGCTGGAAAATCAACGCCTGCTCATAGAAGCCGATTTCGATTCCGGTTACCTGAATTTCGATGAATTGCTGGCCGGCGCTGTTACGGAAAATAAAAATGCGGCCCCTGCCTCCAAAAGTAAAAGTGCTACCGATTATGCTTTTGCCGTGTCGCCGCAACTGGCTTTAGACCTGAATGCCCGCGTAAAAAACCTGCAGTTCCGGCGCTTCAAAAGCAAAGATGTAAAAGGTGCCCTGCGGTTGAAAGATCAGGTAATTACCACTCCAAATATTTCACTTAAGATTGCCGGCGGTAAGTTTTCGGTGCAGGGCGTGGTAGATGCCCGGTCGCGCAACAACATTATGGCCCGCACCAACACCTGGCTCGAAGACATTCATGTTGACAGCCTGTTTTACGTGTTCGAAGATTTCGGCCAGAACTTTTTGCAGCAGCGCCATTTAAAAGGGGAAGTTACCGCCAACATTAACTCCGATCTGTACTTCGACCGCCATTTAACGCCGCTCAACGATAAAATGGAAGCCGACATAAACGTTACCATGGCCAACGGTCAGTTGCTTTATTTCGAACCGCTGCAGAAACTTTCGGTGTTTGTAAAGCGGAGCGAACTGGCCCACCTGCGTTTCCCGGAACTAACCAACCACTTCTGGATCCAGAACCGCACCGTTTACATCCCGGAAATGGACATTCGTTCCAACGTTTCCCGCGCTTCCATTATCAGCATTTCCGGCACGCACACCTTCGATCAGCAAATGGAATACAAATTCAAAATTCCGCTGGGAAAAGGCGAAGCCCGCCCGGATAAAGATGAACGTTTTGGTGCCGTAGAAGTGGTAAAAACCGCCGGCCCGGCCAACCTGTTCTTAACCCTGAAAGGCAGCGAAAACAACTACAAAATTGCCTACGACCAGGAACGCGTAAAAACAAAACTAAAGACGACCTGCGGAAAGAAAAGCAGGAGCTTACCGATGTTTTAAAAGGCAAAAAACCGGAAGAAAAAGCCGCCGAAATAAAGCAGGATGAATATTTTAATTTTTGAGTTTTTAGGTTGAAAATGGTAGCGTTGTGGAATGAAAAAGTTATGGATCAAACTACCGGCCTCTATCTCCCTATCCCCGGCCTGTCCCCTGACAGGACGGCGGTAGATTCCGGCCTGTCGGGGGACAGGCCGGGGATTAACTTTTGAGTTTTTCGATTGAAAACGATAGCGTTTTGGCGCAAAATCGGCTAACGGAAGTTCCTTAACCCGAAAATTCTCTATAAAAAAAGTGTCATGTTGAGCGCAATTTTCGCGCTCCCGCGCTCAATTGTGCTCAACATGACGGAAATTTTAAAAAGAAACAGTCACTTTGGCCTGTGGCGCACAGACCAACGCAGCAAAACTTAAAAACGGTAGGGTTTCAGCCCGAAAAAGTGCCGGATACTTATTGAACATACGAATACTTTATGCCTGATAACGAACTGACCCGCCTGAATAAATTTATTAGCGACACCGGTTTTTGTTCGCGCCGCGAAGCCGACAAACTGATCGAACAGGGGCGGGTAACCATTAACGGAAAACGGCCGGAGCTGGGCACCAAAGTTTCGAACCGCGATAGCATAAAAATAGACGGACGCCAGATAAACGTAAAACCCGAACCTCTTTACCTGGCCTTCAATAAACCCGTAGGCATTATCTGCACCACCGAACGGAACATCAAAGACAA
Organism: uncultured Cytophagales bacterium; assembly: GCA_963751205.1. Taxonomy (GTDB): domain Bacteria; phylum Bacteroidota; class Bacteroidia; order Cytophagales; family Hymenobacteraceae; genus Adhaeribacter_A. The sequence continues at coordinate 594,640 of CAVVTI010000002.1, forward strand.
CATCATCGATTACATCCGATTCCCGTCGCGCATTTTCCCCATCGGGCGTTTAGATCGGGCTTCCGAAGGACTCATCTTTTTAACCAACGACGGCGACATTGTAAACAAGATCCTGCGGGCCGGCAACAACCACGAAAAAGAATACATTGTAACCGTAGACAAACCCATTACGCCGGAATTCATTAAAAAAATGAGCAACGGCGTACCCATTCTGGATACTGTAACGCAAAAGTGTTTAGTCGAAAAAATAGACAACCAAACCTTCCGCATTATTCTTACCCAGGGCCTGAACCGGCAGATCCGCCGCATGTGCACCTACCTGGGCTACGAAGTAAGAAAGCTGAAGCGCATCCGCATCATGAATATTACGCTCAAAGGCTTACCCATTGGCCAATGGCGCGAATTTACCCGTTCCGAAATTGCGGCTATTAACGAAATGGTGGCCCAGTCCAGCAAAGTGGTTTAGGTTGTTTGGTAAAAGCGTTAAAAAGGAATTCACTATACTATTCCTTAGTTCGGGAGCGTTTATGCAAATATTTCCGGAACAAAGAAGGCGGCTTGTTTGCTAAGTGTTATATTTGGCCGCTAGTTAACTCTTTTCTTTTAAAAATGCTGAGATTCGTTCTGCTTTCGCTTTTGGTTCTTTTTTCTTTTGCTGCGGTAGCGCAGAACCACCCCATTATTACTAAAAAGTCTTTGGGTACGAATCTGTACTTTCTGGGGAACAAGCGGCTAAACAACCGCGACCTGCAGCTTAAATTAAAATCGAATGCCGAAGCAACTGCCTTAATGAAACAGGCCCGCACCAACAATACGTTCGCCAGCATTTTTAGCTTTGCCGGCGGAGCCTTAATTGGTTACCAGCTGGGAGCGGCTTTAGGCGGCGGCGAACCAAACTGGGGCGTTGCCGGCATTGGAGCGGGTCTGATAGCAGTCGGAATTCCGTTCAATACTGCTTATAACCGGAAATCGCAAAGCGCGGTAGATATTTACAACAACAGCCTGGTTACCGGCAGTTATTATTTTAAGCCGGAGTTTAAAGCGGGCTTCACCGGAAACGGGTTGGGCCTGCTGGTGCAGTTTTAAGGCTTTGCTTTATATAAACCGGAAAGTATGAGCATCAAAATTATTTTCCTTTCCATCATCCTGACCGGTGCTACGCTTTCAGCTTTTGCCCAGTCTGGAGTAGTAACCCGGAAAATGAACCTGCTAGGTTTTTACAAATACCACCAGGATGCCCGCAAGCTTTCCGAAAAAGAATTTCTGGAAGTATTAGAGCCGTACCCGCAATCTTATAACCTGATGCAAAGTGCCCGGAAAAACTTCCTCTTGGGCGGTATTATTGGTTCTGCGGGCATGGTTTTAACGCTAACGCAAATAGACCGGCTTCAATATGGTCGGGAAATAAAGCCGGCTGTTCTGATTCCGGGTTTAGCTTTGCTGGGAGTTAGCCTGCCCTTTAATATCAATTATAAAAGACGATCGGGGCTTGCTTTAGACCTTTACAATGAAGCCCGGTTCAAATCCGGATATTTTCGCCCGAAACCGGAATTTCAATTAGGTCTTACCGGGCCAGGTTTGAGGCTTCAGGTTACGTTCTAGCTTTTTGTTTTTTCTTCAATCCAATTTCTTAACATTTCCTGCTTTTTCCCGTTTAGCCAAATCGCGAAAATTATTTCTTAACCGCCATTTGTCAAGCTAAAATTATGGAAAACCAGGAAGTACAATTACTCAAAGATTATTCCGATACCGAAAAAGGCGCTTATTTAGGCGCCATTGCCTCTATTGCTTCCGCCGACCGTGAAGCTTCGCAGGAAGAACTCCAGTTTCTTGCCGCTTTGGGCGAATCGGCCCAGCTTTCGCAGGAATCGAAGCAGGCAGTACTGGGCGTTGCCAAAGATCCCACCAACCTAAGCGTTCAGAAATGCCTGGACGTAATTAAAAGCAGCGATCTGCGCTATACTTTTATTGCCGATATTATGAGTTTTGCCAAAGCGGATGGCACCTTGAGTGGCGAAGAAGAAAGCCAGATCAAAGGCATGGCCGATTACCTGGGCGTAAACCAGGAGCAATATGGTGTGCTAAAACAATTCGTAAATGCCGCCGACGAATCGGCTAAAAAAGGCGAAGTAGTAGTGCAGCCGCAAGCCTTAGGCGGCGGACAGGCAGCGGATAGCGAAGGCGGTTTTGACGGCATGCTTAAAAAAGTAGGTATTCCCAGCAACGGTTTAATGAAAGGTGTTTTAGCCATTGCGGCCCCGTTGCTTATTTCCAAACTGATCATGGGCAACCGGCGCGGTGGTATGATGGGCGGAATGGGCGGCGGTATGGGTGGTTTACTCGGCGGCGGACTGCTGGCCGGCATCCTGGGCAGCGTAATGAGTGGCGGTTCCCGTTCCGGCATGGGCGGCATGGGCGGCGGTATGATGGGTGGGGGCGGAGGCCTAGGGTCTGTTCTGGGCGGTCTGGGCGGTCTGATGGGCGGCGCCCGCTCCCGTGGCGGCATGGGCGGTGGCGGAATCTTAGGCGGCGGCATGGGCTCTATCCTGGGCTCTGTGCTGGGTGGCCGGCGTTCCGGATGGTAACAGATTTGTTATTTATTCAAATTTTCTAACGATCAGGTAATTGTAGAGACAAGGCATTGCCTTGTCTCTACGTTATTGATTTTCTGTTTTTTCAATTAACAATTAACAACCAACAATCAACAATTAACCCGCATTTTTCGGCTCCAGTCCCATATCTGATTTCTCATCTTTAGCCAGATGCACGGTAGTTGTTGGAAAGGCAAATTCGGCGCCGTATTTCTCTACGATCTCTACGATCTTGAAATTGATCTCCTGCTTTACGTCAATGTATTCGTCCCAATCCATGGTGTCTACAAAGTACTGGATCATGATGTCTTTGGAACTTGGGCCCAGGTTCATGAAACGTACGCGGCCGTCCTGATTGGTACGCGGGTGTTCGTCTACGGCTTGCTGAATATCGGTTACTATTTTTTTGATCTGCTCCGAAGTTGTCTCATACGTCAGGTTTACGTCGAATTTAGCCCTTCGGAAAGTGCGCAACGTTAAGTTGTCCAGCGGTTTATCTATCATGTTTTTGTTCGGCACCGTTACGTAGCTTTTTTCCAGCGTCCGGATGCGGGTACTTCTGAAACCGATCTTTTCTACCACGCCAATAATTTCGCCCACCTGCACCAGGTCGCCCACAATAAAGGGCTGATCCAGGAAAATGGTAAAGGAAGCCAGCAGGTTTTCCAAGCTTTCTTTAGCCGCAAATGCCAGCGCCAGGCCGCCAATGCCCAGACCAGCCACGATCTTACTTACCTTCTGATCGAAAACAAAAGAAATGATAAACAGGAAGCCGATAATAACCACAATTACCTTCCCGAAATCTTTGAAAAATGGCACCAGCTGGTCGTCCATTTTGGAAAGGGTTTTCTCAGCCCTTTTCATAAAAATGAGGCCCACAAAATCTACCAGCCGCAACGCCACCCAGGTTAGGGAAATGATAAGGAAAGCCCGGTAAACGCGCAGGAAAAAGCGTTTCCAATAAACAACTTCATCCCAGGGTAGGGTTAATTTTGGGAAATTCAGGCGGTCGAAAGCCAGGTAAAGGAAAAACAGGAACGTAAGGAATTCCAGCGGCTGAATGAGCAGGCGCTTAAAATCGAACTTGGTTACATCCTGCGAATATTTCTTCAGCAACCCGAACATCAGGTCGGAGAGGAGTTTGGAAACCAGCGTTTTAAAAAGGTAGCCGAACAGAATAATACCCGTGAACCAGAAGAAATTCTCCACGGTATTATTTAAAAACTCGGTTCTTAAAAAAGTACGAAGATCCATAAGGTAATTCAGAAACAGGGGACAAGTTAAAACGAATTAACGGTTTTTCGCCCGAAAACCGTACCGTTTTAAATAAAAATGTGCCCGAATTTCTCCAGGCACATTTAAAATTTTGTTCGATCAGGAGGGCAGGTAAATCACGTAGTCCAGATGATTCTCAAACTTCCCTGGCCTGTCCCCCGACAGGACAGTTAGTTGTTCGGGTGAAGTTTTGTTCGATCAGGAGGGCAATTAAATCACGTAGTCCCGATGATTCTCCCCTTAAGGGGAGTTAGAGGGGTGTTTTGTTTTCGGAAAGTTCCTATCGTGCCAACACCCCTCCGGCTCCCCTCAAGGGGAGAGTTGGAAACGTGAAAACCTTCCGCTCTAAACCTTCAAAGGGGCTAAAAACAGTTACCAAAGATTACCTTACAACAACTGGCTTAACGCAATTTCGAAAGAAGTTTTGGCTATTTCGGTTTTGCTGTTTTTCTGAGCGTACGTTTTCTTTAAAGCATTCCCGATAATGGTAGAAATGTCCGTAAAAATGGCTTCGTCGGTAATTTCTACGTTGTCGCCCATAAGGTAGGCAAAAACGCGGGCCATGCCGCAGTTGGCAATAAAATCCGGAATTACCGAAACGTTCTGATCGGCAAACTCTCCCGTAGGGCCGAAGAAGATCTCAGGGTCCTGGAATGGTACGTTGGCGCCGCTGGAAATTACTTCCAGGCCGTTGTTCATCATGGTTTGTACCTGTTCTTTGGTAACTAATCTTGATGCCGCCGCCGGAATAAAGATCTCCGCCCCAACTTTCCAGATCTGTTCGTTCACTTCAGCAAAAGATAGCATTTGCGGCGCAAAAAGGGTGTTGCCCTGGCGGTTCAAAAACAGGTCTTTAATTTCTTCGAAGCTGAAACCTTCGGGTTTTAACAAGCCGCCGGCACGGTCAATAATTCCTACTACTTTTACGCCTTCCAACGCTAAGTAATATGCCGCCGCGGCGCCCACGTTGCCCCAGCCCTGAATAATGGCGCGTTTGCCTTTAAATTCGCCGCCCCAGATTTTGTAGAAATGACGTACGCCTTCAGCCACGCCGTAACCCGTGATCATATCGGCAATGGTGTATTTGCGGGAAAGCGAAGGGGTGAAGTTGGAGTCTTCAATAACCTTTACCACGCCCTGGCGCAGTTGCCCGATCTTATTGATTTTCTGCGGTTCGGAAGCTTTGAAATGGCCGTTCACCACGCCTTCCTGCGGGTGCCATAAACCGTAATCTTCAGTAATGGGAATTACTTCGTGAATTTCGTCTACGTTCAGGTCGCCGCCGGTTCCGTAGTAATTTTTTAGCAAAGGAATAACGGCTTTGTACCAGCGCTCCAATACGCCTTTTTTGCGCGGATCGGCGGGGTCGAAGTTAATGCCCGATTTGGCGCCGCCAATGGCCGGGCCGGATACCGTGAACTTTACTTCCATGGTTTTGGCTAAGCTTTCCACTTCGCGTTTATCCAGGCCTTTGCGCATGCGTGTGCCACCGCCGGCCGCGCCGCCCCGCAACGAATTTATTACTACCCAGCCTTCTGCTTCGGTTTCGGCATCTTTCCACTCAAAAACTATTTCCGGACGTTTGTTCTCAAATTTGGCTAGTAACTCTTTCATTTATAGGTTGGGGTTTTGGTTCTGTGGGCAAAGATAAGAATTCATCTAATGGTTTGCGGGGTAAATTGTGTATTTCCTTTTTATATTGAATTGGGGTTGTGACGGTTGTAAAATTTATTATTCCCGCGTCATCTCGACGTAAGGAGAAATCTTTTCAAATTTGCAGTGCCGTTTTCTGTTGAAACTCAAACAAAGTATTGCGTCATCCCGAGCGCTAGCCGAGGGAACTTATAAAGCCACGTTCTTAAGTTTTACGGGTTGAAAAAATACCGTTTCTCATAGCTACTTTCTTCCTTTTACCAGTGCTTTAACTTTATCATAGCTCACTTTCTTGTTCTTTTTGTCCCCGAAGGCTTTCGGGATGTTCCACTTGCTACAAAAAGAACCAAAAAAGAGCGAGCGGCACGTCCCGAAAGCTTTCGGGAACAAACGCAAACTCCCCGAAAGCTTTCGGGCCAGGCGCCCCCCCGCTCAAACAGTGCGCTTGACAAAAAGCCCACCCTGATATCTTCCGGCTCTTCGTAGTCAATTGAACATTGCATAGATAGTTAACAGCCGTGGCTAGGCAAACGGCTCAATTTGCTGCCGTAAGCGCAAATTTAGCTTGTATTTCATAAAGCTGATTTGATCGTACTCCGCTGCGCGTTCGAATATAATGGCGTAATTAGAAAATCCTTAAATCTCTTAATCTGGAGAATCCCGGTTCAGACAAAAATCAGATAACCTGATCAGATAACGTGCGGACAGGTCGCGACCTGTCCCTACAATCCCGTTCTGCAAATTTTTGAATTCAGGAAATTGTCTTCCAGACAAACGATTGACCTTCAAATTCTTAAATTCTGTAAATTCAAATTCAGCCAAAATAGACCGCTCCACCAACATTATCGGTTTTCGCGCCGGTTACTGAGCTCAAACAGTTTACCTCATTTCGCCAGCGCAGTAAGCCCAGAAAAGCAAAAATGAGGGCTTCTTTAAAACTTACGGTTTCCGGATCTGGAATTACTATTTCGCAGGTTTCGGCCAGGTTTACCTGAAGCAGTTCAATTAGAAAGGTGTTAAAAGCTCCGCCGCCGGTTACCAGCATTTTGGGTTTTTTGCCCGTTTTACCTACCGTTTTTATTGCTTCAGAAATCTGAAAGGCAATGTGGTGGCAGGCGGTATGCAATTTGTCCGGAATGGGGAGCAAACAATGCTGTAAGGTTGGCAGGCTGTTTTTATCTACCCACTCCTTTCCTAAAGATTTTGGAAAAGTGGTTTTGAAATAAGCCGGGTCGTTGAGTTCCTGTAAAAGGCCATCCTGTAATTTTCCGGAGCGGGCAGTTTCGCCGTTTTTATCGTATGGCAGGTTTAATTCGTTGGCCAGGGTGTTTAGCAGCATGTTGCAGGCGCAGATATCGTAGGCAATCCGCTGGTTTTGGTGCGCAAAAGAAATATTGGCTATGCCGCCCAGGTTCAGGCAAAAGTCGAAGTCCGGAAATAAAAGCTGGTTCCCGATGGGCACCAGCGGCGCGCCCTGCCCGCCCAGAGCAATATCTAAGGTCCGGAAATCGCAGACTACGGGTAGGTTTGCGGCGGCAGCCAGGTAGGCGCCGTTGCCAAGTTGCCAGGAAATATGTTTTTCCGGCTGGTGGAAAATGGTATGGCCGTGCGATGAAACAAAGTCTGGCTTTAGCTGGTGCTTTTGGACAAAACCGGCAACCAATTGCCCGAGGTAATTTCCGTAGGCGTGATCAGAGGCTACAAATTCTGCGGCAGAAGCTGCCTGAAAGGCCGATAACCGAATAATCCAATCTTCAGAATATTCAACCGTAATTGTATTTAATATTTTATATATCCAATTGCCTTTATCTAACGTAAAACTACAGTATGCTAAGTCGACTCCATCCAGCGAGGTGCCCGACATAAGCCCGATAATGTGGTACGAATTCATAATTTAAAGGTAACAGTTAATTTATGAAACGCACAACACCCCGGGTAGAGGCGCCTGATTTCGTGACGTTTAAACGTGGTAAGTGCAATGTGATTAAAGAACTGTTTTAATTTTTTTAAGTTATGAGAACGTTATTATCCAGAGTGGAAACTAAGAAAATTGATAAAGCCGCCGCCATGCTCAAAGTACTGGCGCACCCCAAGCGGCTGGCAATTGTAGACCTTTTGGGTAAAGAAGATAAAATGACGGTTACCGAAATTTATAAATATCTTGATCTGCCCCAGGCTATTGCTTCTCAGCATTTAATTACGCTGAAAGACAAAGGGGTACTTTCATCTTTTAAAGTTGGTACCAAAATTTATTATTCTTTATCTATTCCCAAACTTATAGATGTTATTGATTGCCTGGAAGAGTGCTGCAGCGATATTTAAAGCAGCGCCCGGAAGGCCAAAATAAAAAAAAGGAACGCCCGTAAGCGTTCCTTTTTTATTTCAGTAATCTGGTTGGTTAACTAATGGCTGCCGGTATCCCAGAAAGTTAAAAGGATTAAAAGTAGTAGTATTCCCAAAAAGCCAAAGATTAAACCGGTTATTGCCAGGCCTTTAAACTTTTCTTTTTTAGAAAGAGAAATTAAACCACAAATTACTGCCAGAATTCCTAAAAGGCTGTAAATGAAATGGCCCAGTAAAATTGTTAGAAAAACGCTTGCTAACCCAGATACAAGAGATAAAACGCTGAATATGAAACCGGTACGTTCTTCGGATACGACTTTTGTACCAATCCCCGCCTTTTTGTTTGTAAAAGCCTTCAGATGATTTTTAAGGGCTTTATTTTCAGTTTCACCAAACGCCTTACTGTTCAATCTTAAGGGAATATTTACTTTGCTGTTAACGGTAACCTGTGAACCGTGAGCGGCAGTTCCGGCCAGCGGTTTTACCGGATCATTTTCGGTATAAGTTGCTGCCGTAACCATTCCTTCAGTATTTTCATGGGAGCTGGTTTTATAGGAAGTTTCCGCTATCTGTTCTGATTTATGAAGGCTCCCATAACTTCCGGTAGTTGAGGGAAATAAAAATACTTCTTTGGAACAGGAAGAAAGGAAAATCAGGATAGCAAAGCCTTGTAGGATAAGTCTTATTGTCATAATAAGTAAGTGAAGGGTTACAAGTTTTCGTAATGTTATTCAGGAACCGTTGATAGCTTTTATTTTCCTGGCCGTACCGTTGCCGCCACAATTATGAGCAGGATTGCCCCTAATATGCCAATGATCAAGCCCAATTTAGCTAATATTTTAAGGCTTTCTTTTCCGGATAAACCTAAAATGCCAAAAATAACCGCCGGGATAAATAAGAAAAACCCGTAAAAGATTCCGAAAAGAATAAGTGAGATCCCTGTGAGTAAACACGCAATTGATAAAATACTAAAGATATTCTTTGCGTCTTTATTTGCTTCAGCCTTATTTAAAGCTTCTGTACTTTTGTTTCGCACCGCTGCTTTCCGATAATTTAAGGCAGCCTTGTGCTGGCCTATATTCTCTTTGTTGCCATATTCTACCGTAAGGCGCTCCGGGACAGCCATAGGGTTAACTCCGGTGGCAACTAGGTTTTGTCTTGGCGAAGCTGTTGTTATAAAGGTTGTTATTTCCGGTTGGTTTTCCCCGGAAGCCGCCGTTAAAATTACTTCATCCGGACTTTTATCAATATCCTTTTCAGGTGCTGTTACTGCTTTCGTTTCTGGTCTTGCCACGCCGGCGTAGCTGCCGGTAGCTGCCGGCAGGAGTAAAAGCGGTTTAGAGCAGGAAGAAAAGATAAATAAAAAAGTCATTCCCGGCAGAATAGTTCTGAAAGTCATGCGTTTGGAGTTAAGATAAACCTGTTTTTGTAACCTGATTCTGGCAGCAAGTTATGGCCGGAGGCAAGATCCTGCAATCCGCAATTTCTGATATTCAGACTTTTGCAGATTCGAAGGTTTGTTACAGATAGTTGATTTTAAGGGTTTTAGCTTTGGCAGGATTAGACTTTATAAATTATAATCCTGACGGCTAATTTTAAGTAATTAAATTATGCAGCAGCATGTTTATGGTAATGTACTAAAAAGTAAAAGCCCTGAACCAAAGTCCAGGGCTTTTACTTTTTAGGCTTAAAACAATACCGTTTTTAGTGCTGTGCTTCGGCAGATTGCTTTTCCAGGTTAAACAAATCGTTCAGTACGTCAATCAGGGTTTCGGCTTCGCCGCGTTTGCAGGCGGCTTTTAGTTGCAATACCGGCAGCTTTATTATTTTCTGCATAATATTTCGGTTACATCGTCCATCAGCTTGGTTTCTTCCGGGCTTAATTTTTTTAGATAGCGCGCCAGTTCTTCCTGCCGGATATTTTCCAGGGCATTCTTAAGTTTATGAATGGTAGGCGAAACCACCATTTCTTTGGTCCAGTCGTTAAAGTTGCTCAATAGATTCCGCAATAATTTCTTTTACCTGCGGAATGGCGGCCAGGCGTTGATTCTAAGGCGGCGGTAGCTTTATTCTGAATGGTATCGATATTATAAACCAGTACGCCCGGAATATTTTCTACTTCGGCCTCAATGCTGCGCGGCACGGATAAATCAATAAAAAATTTATAGGAAAGCACTTCCAGGCGCTTCACCATTTCGGTGGTAAAGAAAGGCGTATCGCGTGGCAATAGAAGAAATAATAACATCAGCTTCTTTTAAAGCCGTGCACCAAGTTCTCGAAAGGCAATACTTCAAAACCGCATTCTTCGGCTAATAATTGGGCTTTGGCATACGTGCGGTTGGTAATTAACGTCATTGTCAGAACCGAGTAGCTTTTAAGTTGCGGCAAACATCGGCGCCAATTTCGCCAAAACCAACTACTAAAATTTGCGGATTATCAAAATCGGCGGTTAAGTTCTTCTACCAATTCTACGGTAGCATAAGAAGTAGAAGCGGCGCCATCGCGGAAAGAAGTTTCCTGAACCACGCGCTTATTGGTAAAGAAAATGGTGTGCATCAAGCGGTGCAGAAACGGCCCGGCCGTATTCGTTATCGGCCGACCACTGGTAAGCCATGTTTTACCTGGTTAGAAATCTGCATATCGCCAACTACCTGCGCTTCCAGACCCATGGCCACATCAAACAAATGCTGAATAGCGTCGTGGTGGGTATTAAGAATGGTAAAATAATCGAGGTACTGGCTGATATTTGCAATGCCTTTGGTAATGCCCAGAAAGCTTTACAATTTCCTGGCTGTAATCTTCATCGGCGGTGTAATAAACTTCCGTGCGGTTGCAGGTAGAAAGCACCATCAAGATCGGAAGCCTGAATAAAGTCTTTGCGCATCTGCAGGAACTGCTTGCAGGAATTTTCGTCTAAAGCAAGTAATTCCCGTATGGCCAGCGGCGCTTTTTTATAGGATAAGACTAACTGCTTTAAAATTATGAAGCATAGTATTTTACTCGAAACTAAGCCTGCAAAATTAACAGCCGTAGAATATGTTAATAGTAAAGATTAAATTCCAATTTATTTTAATTATTTAAAACGATTATAAATAAGTAAAGTAGCTATAAAGAATTCTTGTGAAGTTTCGATTATTTGGTTACTAAACAGAATTATATACTTTTAAAAAAGAGTGCATTATTTAGCTTCTGCTATTATTTACGTTGAAGTACTAAAGCCGCAAAACCCGGCGGCTATTTACCTGATAAAATGCTTCAATTTACTCGCAAAAGTCCCGAATAAAATTATTATTGTTATTGTGGCGCTTGCTGATTGGCGCAGCCACGGTTGTTTATACCAATATTCTGGTGCAGCAAATTGGCCGAACGCGAACAGCAACTCATTGATATTATACGCCAAAGGCCAGCGAGTTTATGGTAGCAGTTCCGAAAGCGACGACAACATGGTTTTTATTCAGGAAGAAATTATTGAGGCCAATAAATCGGTGCCGGTAATTCTTACCGACGGCGAACGAAAACGTGATGGATTACAAGAATTTCAAGCTGCCGGCCAAATATTTCGGAACAGCGAAAGAAGCCGATCTGCTGAAGCGAAGAAGTAGCCGAAATGAAAGCGCAGCACGAACCCATTGTGGTGAGTTTGGCGAAGACTTCAAAAACTACATTTTTTACAAAGATTCTACCTTGCTTACGCAGCTGCGCTATTACCCTTACGTGCAGCTTACGGTAATTGCCTGTTTTTCGCTAATGGCTTATTTTGCTTTCAGTTATTCGCGCAAAGCCGAGCAGAACCGGGTTTGGGTAGGTTTGGCCAAAGAAACCGCCCACCAGTTAGGTACGCCGCTTTCGTCGCTTAATGGCCTGGTACGAATATTTAAAAGCCAACCCCAAGTTTGAAAGATGAACCCATTGTGGAAGAACTGGGCAAAGATGTAAAACGCCTGGAAATTATTACCGAACGTTTTTCTAATATTGGTTCGGTGCCGGCTTTAAAAGACGAAAATATATTGAGGGTTACCGCAAAATGCTATTGGTTATTTGGAAAACCGGGTTTCTAAAAAAGTAGCTTTCAGCATTAAAGCCGAATTTCCGCGCCGATACGCCCGCCAAAGTAAATATTCCGCTGTTTGAATGGGTGATGGAAAATATCTGCAAAAATGCCATCGATGCCATGGACGGCGAAAGGCAGCATTGACGTGAACTTTATCCTTTGCCGGGAAAAATAATATTGCCATCGATATTAGAGATACCGGCAAAGGCATTCCGAAAAATAAGAGTGAACAATGTTTTTCTGCCGGGTTATACCACCAAAAAACGGGGCTGGGGTTTGGGGCTGGCCTTAGCCAAACGCATTATTGAAAATTACCACCAACGGCAAACTTATTCGTAAAATGGTCAGGAAGTAGGCAAAGGCACCACTTTCCGGTTATCCTGAACTGCCAGCGTTAATATTGATTACTCGAATTGTTCGAATACTTCGATTTGTTCTGCTATTTTCGGTATATTGCCAGAAAGCCAGCTTTTACGGCTTTCAAGACCTATAGCGTTATTTGTAATATTTTGAAGCTGGCCGATACAGTGCGTTTATGCTTCTCGGCATCTTCTTAAATATTTCCTTAACTTTTGCCCTAATTTAGCTTAGCATGGGTTTTAAAAATCTTTTCCGGAAGAAAGATATAACTAATGCTGGCCGATTTGCCGAACTGATCAGGCCGGATACATGGCGTATAGCTCTGGTAAGGAACCTAACCCTCCGGGATCTTACTTCTCTGGGAATTGCGGCCGTTATTGGCGCCGGTATTTTCAGTACCATTGGCAATGCCAGCGCGGCCGGCGGACCGGCAGTTTCGCTGTTATTTATATTTACGGCCATTGCCTGTGCTTTTTCGGCTTTGTTACGCCCAGTTTGCTTCTACTATTCCGGTTGCCGGCAGCGCCTATACCTATGCCTATACCTCTTTTGGCGAACTCATTGCCTGGATTATCGGCTGGGATTTATTAATGGAATATGCCATTGGTAATATTGCCGTAGCCATTTCCTGGTCCGATTATTTTACTCGCTCACTGGCCGGCGTTGGCATGTACATTGCCAGCTTACCTGACCATGGATTTTCTGAGTGCCTCCGCGGGCTATGAAGAAGCCGAACTTACTAGCTGCCGGTACGGCCTTTAACCAGATATCCCCATGAATTTACAATCTGGCTTACGAAGCCTGGCAACAATGCGCCCCGCATTGGCAGTTTGCATTTGGTAGCCGATTTGCCCGCTTTACTTATTGTGGTGGTTATTACTTACCTGGTTTATATTGGCATTAAAGAATCGAAACGGACGGCTAATTTGCTGGTGCTGCTGAAAGTGCTGGTGATCTTACTGGTTATTCTGGTGGGTATTTTTTACGTAAACCCGCCAACTGGAGCCCTTTTGCCCCGAACGGCATATAGCGGAGTATTAAAAGGCGTATCGGCGGTATTTTTTGCTTACATCGGTTTCGATGCTATTTCTACTACCGCCGAAGAATGCCGAGAACCCGCAGCGCGACTTGCCCAAAGCCATGATTTATACGCTGGTTATTTGTACACGCTATTATATGTGGTGATCACGCTGGTTTTAACGGGATGGTGCCTTACAAAGAACTGGCCGTTGGCGATCCGTTGGCTTATGTTTTTGAGCGCGTTAGATCTAAATTTTATGGCGGGAGTAGTTTCGGTTAGTGCGGTTATTGCCATGGCCAGCGTTTTACTGGTGTTTCAGTTGGGCCAGCCCCGCATCTGGATGACCATGAGCCGCGACGGCTTGTTGCCAAAGGTTTTGCCCGAATTCACCCGAAGCTACAAAACGCCTTCTTTTTCTACCATTGTAACCGGTTTTGTAGTGGCTGTGCCGGCCTTATTTATGAACCTGACCGAAGTAACCGACCTGACCAGCATCGGGACTTTATTTGCCTTTGTACTGGTATGCGGCGGTATTTTGGTGCTGGAGCGATCCGGAGCACCGGAAACGGGCTGGCTTTAAAGTGCCTTATTACAACGGTAAGTTGATTTTTCCGGTAATTATGCTGACCGTACTGGCCATAGGTTATTATTTTAACGCCGAAGGAATTGCTACTTTCCTGGACTTTAGCGGCGGCTGGGAGGAAACGCAGCATAAACTTCCTATGTTACTTTTTCTGGTGGTTTGTTTTGTACTGATTTTTGCTACTTTCAAACACAACTTGTCTTTAATTCCGGTTTTAGGCCTGGTAACCAACCTTTATTTAATGACCGAACTGGGAATTACCAACTGGTCGCGGTTCCTGATCTGGTTATTTCTGGGCTTGCTGGTTTATTTCCTTTACGGGTACCGGAACAGCCACCTGAATAACAGGCAAGCTTCGTTATAATATCTTTTTATTAATAAGGCCAACCGGCTTTACAGCTACTTTTTGCCTTAAAAAGAGCTGTAGGGCTGGTTGGTTTTGCTTTTCCTCTCAGGTCTTAGGTTTCTTTCTTCAAATTCTCATCTTCCAAAGTCTGCAATTTTATAACAATAAACCCAGGCAGCCAGTTGTAACTATTTTCAGGTATCCTTATTACAATTCGAAAAATACCTAATGCTCTGGGATTGGCGCTGCCTCTGAATTTTTTTCGAGCCTGATTAAAATGCCAGATAACCGGCGCTATGAACAGCTTTATTTAATTTGGATAGAAAGAACAGAGATTAAATCTGTGCCTGCTAAGATGACCCGGTTTGAGTACAGTTCAAAAATTAGAATAGTTATATTTTAACTTTTGGAAACAGGCAACCAAGGCCCTGTTGCAGCGTTAAAAGACATATAAAACAAATCTTAACTTAACTATCCATCAAATAATTAATATTTACGAATATGAAAAAGTTACTTACTACCGCTTTCTTCGCTCTTTACTTTCTTCGCTGTTAATGCCTCCGGCGAAATTGATGTATATGGTAAGGCTTCCGAATTGGCCCGCCGCATGGCAACCGAAATTCAGTTAAATGAAAGAGAATATATTGAGGTTAGAAAACTGGCCATCCAGAAGATCGAAAGAATTAATGAGGTCAAATCGATGTACAGCAACGATGCCGATATGATGGCTAAAAAACTGAACGAAGCCGAAGAGAATTTCAATTACAACCTTCGGGCTGCTTTAAATAACAAGCAATTCGAATCGTATCTGGCTAAAAGCTCAAGCTTTAAAGTAGAGCAGCCGGTTTTAGCTGAAATAAAAGAATAATTGATTTAAACTTTCAATTATAAAAAGGCTGCACTTCATGTGCAGCCTTTTTTATTGCCCTTCCCATTCGCGGTAAAACTGGTTTAAGAAGTCTTCCATATAGGCATGCCGTTCGGCTGCCAGCTTTTTACCGTAATTGGTGTTCATCAGGTCTTTCAGCTTCAGCAGCTTTTCGTAAAAATGGTTGATGGAGGTGCTTTCACTGTGGCGGTATTCTTCCGGCGTCATTGCTTCGCGGATCGCTAAGGCCGGGTTGTGCATGAGGTGGCCTTTGTGGCCGGCATAGGCAAAGGTGCGGGCAATGCCAATGGCCCCGATGGCATCGAGCTGGTCGGCATCCTGCACAATTTTGCCTTCCAGGGTTTGCATGGGCTGGTTATGGCCGCCGTTATAAGACATGGTGCTGATTATTTCCATAACCTGGCCGGCTTCGGTTTCAGGAACCTTATTGGTTTCCAGCCAGTCGGTTACTTTTTTCAGGCCGGCGGCTTTGCTGGCGTTCAGTTTTTCATCGGCAATATCGTGGAGCAGGGCGGCCAGTTCGCAAACAAACACGTTGGCATTTTCGGCTTTGGCAATGGTGCGGGCGGTATTGGTTACGCGGTAAATGTGCCACCAATCGTGGCCGCTGCTGTCTTTGCCCAGTTCCTGTTTCACGAAAACTTCGGCACGTTCAATTATTTGAGTTTCTGAAAAGGTGCCGGGTTCTTTAATTTCCATGGTAATTTAAAAGCATTTCACGAAAGAAAATTGCAATAAGGTTTAGCCCTTGGTACGGCGCCACTTTTTAAGCCGGAAACCATACCATTTGTCCGGGCTAAGTTAGGCGTAAAAAAGTAAAAACCGGCTACAGGAAAATTCCCGGCCGGTTCTATGCTTAAGTTAATTATGCTGTTAATTTACCTTTTTATAAACCAGCACCGAACTGTTGTTGTTTTTTAAAAACAATTGGTCTGCTTCCAGTTGGTAGGTAAAGGTCTGGCCGGAAAGCAGTTTTAAATAAGTTTTCTCAAAAGCCATGGCCGGCCCGGGACAAGCCATTTTGGTGCCGGCCAAATTCCCGAAGCCGATCTGATCGCCTGTTAAATTAATGCTGCCAGTTATGCGGTTGCAACCGCTGCTGCCGGCCACAATGTTCGTTTCAGGCTGTAGATCCAGGTTTGGCATACCCTTCGGGAAATCGTTGGATTTTAACGGCTGGCCATTCATTTCCTGTAAGGCCCAGTTGCCCTTCAGACGGTTATCGGTTAAATACTGGCCGCAGCCGGTGTATTCCTGGGCGTTGGCGGTAACTTCTACGGTATAAGCTAAAGTTTTGCCGGAGGCTTTATCGGAACAGGGCTGGTTCAGCACCCGCACGGCCAAAGTGCCGGCATTCGTTATGGCCCGGTATACGTTGCCTTTTCCGCCTGGCAGCGTCTGTACGGTTGGAATTTCTGAAGTAAGTTGCATTTTATTATTCTGGCCCCGGAACCGGATCGCTCTTTCGGTATCTATCTCAATGGTCCAGGTATTGCCCGAAGCATAAAAGTCTACTCCTTCCAGGCGCTTTTCTTCCAGGTTAACCACATTGCTGTTCCCGTTACTATTTCCCGGCCGCTTCAACACATATTTACTGGCCAGGCTGGAGGCAATGCGCTGCCCGTTATGGTCTAAAATAACCAGGTTGTTTTTGGAGATCTGCAAATATTGCCGGCCCGAAGATTTGGTTAACTGAACCACCGAATCTTCGTTTACCTGCCAGGTTCCGTTCTCAATGAGAGGCGGCGTGTTTTTGCCCCGGTATTCCGAAGATTCGCGAAAGGTTTTATCTTTTTGCAGGGTTAAATAATAGGTTATGCCTTCGCAATCGGCGCAGGGGAGCTGGCCCTGCCAGTTTCCGAAAACCAGCGGCTGCAAGGCCGGGCTTTCTAAAGAAGAAGCAAAGGTTTTGGTAGGATCTGCCATGTTGGGGTTAGCAGATTTATAATCTTCGGGAGGGGTTTTAAAGGCGCAGCTTCCCAAAAAAAGAAGCAGGAAAAATTGGGTGAGGATTTTTATACTTGGCATTTCGGTTTTGTTTAGCGGGTGCTGGCAAACGGTGCAAGTAATTTTAAGAGCTTGCCGGCCTTAAAAACCGGCGCTTCAACCTTATTAAACTAGCTGGCCGCAGAAAAGTTGTCAGATCGTATATTCGGAGATCTAAATATTTAAGTTATTCTTCAAAAGCGTCTTATTTATTCTTCAGGATATTTTCCCAGAGTAGAACGGTATCTGTTTTGGCGTAGATCCGGTAGGCCCCTTCCGGAAATTGGGTGAGGTCAACAAGAAAGAACTCATCCTTAAACCCCAACGTTGATTCTTTCTGGAAAACCGGCGGGCCATCAATCAGGCTGGTATTGGCTTTGGGGTAATTATAGCTGGTTAGGTCTTCGCTTTGCGGGGCTGCCACTACCCAAATGGTTTTTTTAGTGTGTACTATTTCGCTCCGCACCATTACTTCCATTTGCGTTGCCACCGGGTTTGGCGAGATTCGTAAAAGGCAGTTTTTGCCGTTTATATGTGTCCCGGTTCTGACGTTTGGACTCCCGGTTTTTCCGGTAGGGCTCCCGTAAATATCGAAAAAATTGAAACCGGTAACCAAATATTGATGAGGCGCTGTAGCCGGTGGGGCAACAGGAAGAGGGGAGGCTTCTTTTTCCTTTCCACAACTGAAAAGAAAGATCAGACACAAGAAAATAGAGAACCCTTTCATAATTTATAGTTCGATCGTAGAACGCCGGCGCCTAAGGTAGTAAACAAATATAACATAATAAACCATTTGTTTTCAATCATGGCGGAATATAAGCTTTTGGCTTTTAACTGAAATGGCCAATTTAGGAGTTAAAAACAGGGAATATGTAATGATTTACTTTGCCCGGTTTACAATAAAAACGCCCGCCAGGATAATAACCATGCCCACATAATGAAACAAATGGATGGTTTCGCCGTCCAGAATACCCCAGAGTAACGCTACAATGGGCATTAAATAGGTAGCCGAACTGGCAAAAAGGGTGGTGGTCATGTGGATGAGTTTGTTGTAAAGCACCAGCCCGATGGCGGTACTGAAAGCGGCCAGCAAAGCAATGTAGCCCAGGGCTTCGTAGGCTCCCGGCTGATTCGTGATTTTGGTAAAAACTTCGGTAGAAAATAAATAGGCAAACGCAAACGGACCTACGCAAAACAGGGCTAAAGCAGCCATGGCCAGGGCATTCAGGCCCGCAAGTTTGTGTTTGATAATGTTTAAGCTGCCGCCGTACATAATGGTAGCCAAAACCACCAGCAAACCATAAAGCGCATTACCCGAATTTTCATCTGAGCCACCCGAAAAAATAAGGACGGCCGTGCCAACAATACCAATAATAATACCCGCTACCCGTAAGGCTGTAAAGCGCTGCTGAAAAAAGATAGCCCCGATAATTAACGTAAACAGGGCCGTTAAGGAATTCAGTACCCCGGCTAAACCGCTGGCCAGTTCGGTTTCGGCAAAGGCAAACAGAAAGGCCGGGATCAAATTGCCAATAAAACCACTAAAAGCGATCCATTTCCAGTAGCGTTGCGGAATTTTGGTCAGGTTTTTAATAGCGAAGGGCAGCAGGCACAAACTGGCAATTGTAATGCGCAGGGCACCCAATTCATCCGGCGTATAAACTTCCAGCCCTTTTTTGATCAGGATAAACGAAGTACCCCAGATCAGGGAAAGTAATATTAAAATAAACCAGGCAATGGCCGGCGTACCGGCTGCAATTGTAGTGGCAGTTGTTGCGGGTTGATGTAACGGAGCAGGCGTTTTGATGGGAGTAGGCTTTAAAAACGGTAGCAAATTTCCGCAAAAAAGTCGGGATAATGTTCAGATGAAGGGAAAGGATTTTTTTCTGACGTTTTAAGCCGGAAAAGAAGGGAGGGAGCAACTAAAAATTGTCTTACCCCGGCCCTGTTCCCTGACCTACGGTATTTATATTACTATATAAAGGGTTAGGTTTTATCGTTTTAAATACAAAACAGGCTTCTTTCACCCCGGCCTGTCCCCCGACAGGCCGGAAGCACTGCAGTAATAAGAAAGCCAGTAGTTTGAGTAGAAGCTTCTAAAGAGGGTTAAATTGGTAAAATACTTTTTGGGTTATCTACCTGAATTGAGCGGTGGTATTCGGGCCTGTCGGGGGACAGGCCGGGGGGAAAGGAAATCCTATACAATATAACAAACCTGTTTTTGCAGGGAGTTTAGACACGGTTGATTTAGTAATTCCATATTAGCCTTTCCAAGTATTCCTTTCTTTAACTTAAATAGAACCCCTGCTCTTTGCAATCTTCCGCAGGATGACTGCAAAGTTTTTAAGAAACAAGCCGTCTCCGACAGCGCTACTTTCCGCGAATAAACATTCCCGGAAAATTCGTAGTAGCATCGGGAAGTCACAGACTTCCTTTTTCATTTAAAGTTTGCAGTCATCCTTCGGAAGACTACAAAGAGCTTAACAGCAGAGAAACCGGCCATAAAATAAAAAAGTGCCAGATGAAACCACCTGGCACTTTTTATAAAAAATTGAATACGGATATTTAATAGCTGTTCATCGCTTCCGGATAGCTTTTTACCGTTTCCTGTCCGCTCAGCTCAACTTCTACGCCTTGCATAGCTACCGAAACTTCTTCCAGAATATTATAAATTTCTTCCGGGTCATCAACAGTTACTAATCTGGTGCGGTATGGTTTAAAATTCGGCAGGCCCCGGAAATAATTGGCATAATGGCGGCGCATTTCAAATACGCCCAAACGCGGGCCTTTCCACTCCAAAGATTTTGTGAAAGTGCATTTTGCAGGCTTCCAGGCGTTCGTCTAAAGTTGGTGGCGCTAAAATTTCGCCGGTTTTTACAAAGTGCTTTACTTCCCGGAAGATCCACGGGTAACCAACCGCCGCCCTCCCGATCATGATGCCATCTACGCCGTAGCGATTTTTATATTCCAGCGCTTTTTGCGGGCTGTCAATATCGCCATTCCCGAAGATCGGGATATTAATGCGCGGGTTATTTTTTACTTCGGCAATCAAGCGCCAGTCGGCTTCGCCTTTGTACATCTGCACGCGGGTACGGCCATGAATGGATAAGCGCCTGAATGCCAATATCCTGTAAACGTTCGGCTACTTCGGTTACGTTTTTGGTAGCTGTCGTCCCAGCCCAGGCGGGTTTTTACGGTTACCGGCAAGTGCGTAGCTTTTACAATGGCCGAAGTCATTTCTACCATTTTCGGAATATCGCGCAGCAAGGCAGCACCGGCTCCGCGGCAGGCCACATTTTTTACCGGACAGCCATAATTGATATCGATCAGATCCGGGCCGGCCGGCGGTAGAAATTACCGCACGATTCGCGCATCGATTCAATATCGGAACCAAATATCTGAATGCCGATGGGGCGTTCGTAATCAAAAACATCGAGTTTCATCCGGCTTTTGGCAGCGGCTCTAATCAAGCCTTCCGAAGAAATAAATTCGGTATACATTAAATCGGCGCCGTTTGCTTTACAAACTGCCCGGAACGGCGGATCGCTTACGTCCTCCATGGGAGCTAACAAAAGCGGGAAATCGGGCAAAGAAATATTTCCTATCTGAACCAAACCTGTCTAAATTTAAAAATTCGCGTAAATTTACGCCTTTTAAACCAAACCTCCCGCATGAAAGGTTTCATTTCGCCCAACCTTCACCCCATTTATAAGTTCCTGATATTGTTAGGTTTTATGGCCGGCGGCATTAGCGTAGGCATGTTTGTGGTCATGATTGCGCTGAATGTGTTTTACGGGTTCAGCATGCACGAAATTACGCTGGTAACGCAAAACCCGCGTAGCTTCCCGAACGGCCGGAGCGCGATGGTTTTTTACCAGGTTGCTACGCACTTTTTTATGTTCACGGCCGCACCTTTGTTATTCCTGTCGCTTACAGAAGTATCGGCCACCCGGTATCTTTTTCAGAAGAAAAACTATCTGGGTCTGTTTTTGCTGAGCGCTTTGCTGGCCATTATTATTATGCCGGCCAATTCGTGGCTTATTGACTGGAACGCCAAAATGCAATTGCCCGAAGTGCTGAAAGGATTTGAGGTCTGGGCCAAACAAAAAGAAGACCTCCTGGCCGAACTTACCAAATATTTAACCCAGTTCGATTCTGTGGGCCAGATGTTAATGGGTTTGGTTGCGTTTGCGCTAATTCCGGCCATTGGCGAAGAGCTGGTTTTCCGGGGAATACTGCAGCGCAACTTAGCAAGCTGGTTTAAAAATCATCATGCTGCCATTTGGGTTACTGCTATTATTTTTGGCGCAATCCATGTGCAGTTCTTCGGATTTTTCCCCGGGTAATTCTGGGCGCGTTGTTCGGTTACCTTTATTTCTGGTCGAAGAATTTGTGGGTGCCCATTGCCGCGCATTTTATGAATAATGGTTTTACGGTCTTTTTGCTTTATTTACACCAACAGAAATTCATAAACGCAGATTTAGATTCTACCGAACCTATGCCCTGGTATTTTGGCTTAATTTCGCTGCTCATTAGCCTGATGGTTTTGTTTTATTTAAAGCAGCGTTTTCAAGCCATTCCGGAACAAAAGCCGGAAGAGCATCCAGAAATTACGAATTGACTTTTTAAGCCCGAGAACCCTACCAATTTCAGCCAATAAATAAAATACCCATGATAGAAACCCCGCCTGCGCCAAAACTAAATAACATGCAAACCCGCATTATTGCCGGGGTAGCGGGAGCTGCCATTTTTGTCGGGGCGATCCTGATAAGTGAGTGGACCTTTTTCCTGCTGTTTCTGGGACTTACGGTTTTAGGCATGCTTGAATTTTACAAACTGCTCACCATCAACAACCTGAAACCAAACCATAACCTGGGCGTTTTGCTGGGTGCCGGGTTGTTCGTGCTGGTTTTCCTCTATCAGAAAGACCTGGTTCATTCCAAAGCGTTGTATGCGCTGCCGCCGGTGCTTATGGTTGCTTTCCTGGCAGAACTTTACCGCAAAAAAGAACAGCCATTTACTGAATATTGCCCTTACCATGCTGGCAGTTTTTTACGTGGCCACGCCTTTCACTTTGCTCAGCATTTTAGGTTTCCAGAACGGCGAATATACCTGGCAGCCCATTTTAGGTACCATGTTCCTGATCTGGGCCTCCGATTCCGGGGCTTATTTTGTAGGAAAATCTATTGGCCGCACCAAGTTATTCGAACGTATTTCGCCGGGTAAAACCTGGGAAGGCTGGCTGGGCGGTACCTTACTGGCTTTAGCGGTTGGCTGGCTGCTTTCGCTTTTCATGCACGATCTGGACCTTTACCACTGGTTGGGGATGGCCGCTATTATTTCGGTTTTCGGGGTATTGGGCGATTTGGTAGAATCCATGATGAAGCGCAGCCTGGGCGTAAAAGATTCCGGTACCTTAATTCCCGGCCACGGCGGTATTTTAGACCGTTTCGACAGCCTTTTAATGGTAGTTCCGTTTATAGTAGCCTTCCTGAAATTGTTTTAAAAATAAAACCCCGATTTTTCGGGGCTTTTTCTTTTTGGCTTATCGGGAATCTGCTAACTTTGGCGTCCAATTGAAGATGCAATTTTCCCACCTAAATATTAAACAATACAGCAATTATGCGAAATACCATGGCTTATAAAGAACCGGCCCCCATTAAAGACAAGGAAAATCCATTTGAATCCATGATGTCGCGGTTCAATATCGCGGCCGAATGTCTGGGTCTGGATGAAGATACGTATAACGTGTTAAAATCGCCTGCCCGGCAGGTGATCGTGAACCTGCCTATTACCATGGATGATGGCAGCGTACGCGTATTTGAAGGTTTCCGGGTAGTGCACTCTACTATTTTAGGTCCTTCTAAAGGTGGTATCCGGTACGACGAAGGCGTTTTTCTGGACGAAGTAAAAGCCCTTGCTGCCTGGATGACCTGGAAATGTGCCGTGGTAGATATTCCTTACGGCGGTGCCAAAGGCGGTATTATCTGCGACCCTACCAAAATGTGTGCCGGCGAAATTGAGCGTTTAACCCGTGCTTATACCTTGTCTCTGATCGATACTTTCGGTCCGGATCAGGATATTCCGGCCCCGGATATGGGTACCGGTCCGCGCGAAATGGCCTGGTTAATGGATGAATATTCCAAAACCAAAGGCATGACCGTAAACTCCGTAGTAACTGGTAAGCCATTGGTTCTTGGCGGTTCATTGGGCCGCGTAGAAGCAACCGGCCGGGGTGTAATGGTTTCGGCTATGGCCGCCATGGAAAAATTGGGCATGGACCCAACCCAATCTACTGCTGCCGTACAAGGTTTTGGTAACGTAGGTTCCTGGGCCGCCAAACTACTTTTCGAAAAAGGCGTGAAAATCCTGGGTGTAAGCGATGTCAGCGGAGCATACTGGAACGAAAACGGTATTGATATAGATGCGGCAATCGATTATAAAAATGCGCATAGCGGCCGTTTGGAAGGTTTTGCCGGTGCAACTCCAATGCCAGCCGACGATTTGCTGATCTCTAAAGTAGACGTTTTGGTGCCGGCTGCCGTAGAAGACGTAATTACCATGAAAAATGCGGCCCAGATCCAGGCCAAACTGATCGTGGAAGGCGCTAACGGACCAACTTCTGCCAACGCCGATAAAATTATCAACGAAAAAGGTATTATGGTTGTGCCGGATATTCTGGCCAACTCCGGCGGGGTTACCGTATCTTACTTTGAGTGGGTACAGAACCGTTTGGGTTACAAATGGACCCTGGAACTGGTAACCGAGCGGGCTGAGCGCATCATGACCGATGCTTTCGAAAAAGTTTACGCTGCTTCGCAGAAATACAACGTACCAATGCGTATTGCGGCTTATATTGTGGCCATCGATAAAGTTGCCCAGACGTATAAGTTCCGCGGCGGATTCTAAAACGCTATCTTTTTGACCGGAAAAAGTGCCGGTCAGGCCTTAGAATAGCCCGGGCTGGTTCAACCCGGGCTATTCTGAATTTTACTACACCGGCTTTGAGCCATTGCAGAACAAATGAAAATTCACAAGGAAGGACGCAGGATATTATTTTTTACGTTGCTGGTGCTGCTGGTGCTGAACATAGTTTTGTTTCAGTTCAATGCGGCCAACCGCACCTTTAACCAGATTTTTGCGGGTGCTTCCGTAATTGTTTTTCTGTTGTTGCTGCAGTTTTTCCGGAGCCCGTTCCGCAACCTGCTTTTGCACGAAGACCTGATTATTGCGCCTGCCGATGGCAAAGTAGTAGTAATTGAAGACGTAGAAGAGCCCGAATATTTTAATGACAAGCGCAAGCAGATCTCTATTTTCATGTCGCCGATAAACGTGCACATTACCCGTAACCCGGTTTCCGGCATTGTAAAGTATTTTAGATACCATCCCGGTAATTATTTTGTAGCCTGGCACCCGAAATCGAGTACCAAAAACGAACGCACCACAGTAGTAGTAGAAAGCACCGTTGGCCGCGAAGTTTTATTCCGGCAGATTGCCGGAGCTATGGCCCGCCGCATTGTGTGGTATGTAAAAGAAGGCGACGAAGTAAGTCAGGGCGAAGAGTTCGGGTTTATTAAATTTGGCTCCCGGGTAGATATTTTTGTGCCTTTAGATACCGAAATGAAAGTGGAATTAGGCCAGAAAACCAAAGGCGGCCAGACCGTAATTGCGCAGCTTAAAACCCCGGCCGCTTCGTTCTTCGGGTAAGAAATTTCAAACTAGAAATAATAAAAAAGCCAGCCAGGATTAATTTTCCGGCTGGCTTTTTTATTGGAGATGCCTGGTAATACTTTGCAGACCGCAATCGCTATCATTTTCAGAGTAAAAACTAAACTCACTGCTTATTCTTTCCTTTACTAACAAAGCAAAAGGCTTCACCCGAAACATGTATAGAATTATTGCTATTCTTTATTAAATTAATTTACTTGTAAGTTATTCATTAACAACGGCCTATCTCTGTCTTTTTTGTCCTATCCTGCATGAACAGATTGTTCAGGAATATCAGAATTTACTTTTCCGGAACAGAACCAGAATTCTCTCTTGAGCACCGGCTTTTTAACCTGACCAGCCTGTTTATTACGGTGTTTGCTATAATTGCCGCGGTTTTGAATACAATTCTTGGTTTAGAGACGCAAACTATCTGGTTAAGTGTAATCGGCGCTATTATTTCGCTGGTACTTTTTTATCTGGCCCGGTTCCGCCACTTCTTTTCAATTACCCTCATTTTTTGCTATGTAGTAACTACCGCGCTCATATTGGGCAGCATGTATTTTTATAATAATGGCATGCACGGCACCACTATTTATGTTTACATGATGCTGCTGAACGTTTTTGTATTGATCATGCCGCAGCAGTACCAGTATTGGGTTTTTGGAATTTTATATGCCAGCGTGGCGGTATTATTATCGGCGGAATACTTTAATCCCGGCTGGATAATTCCGTACCATTCCCGCGAAGAAAAAGTGCTCGATCATGCTTCCGGACTTTTCTATTCCATGTTTTTTACCACGGCTATTATTGTGGCCTCCCGCCGGAGTTTTTACCAGGAGCGGCAGAAAGTAATGCAGCAAAATGTGGCCCTCACCATTCTGAACGAACAAATTGAAGCGCAACGTAAAGTACTGGAAGATTCCGTGCAATTAGCCAATTTAAGGCGCGATAACATTGAGGTTTTAATGAATGAACTGAACCACCGGGTAAAAAATAACTTACAGGTAGTGAGCAGTTTACTGAAGTTGCAGGCCCAAACCATTACCGATGAAAAAGCCCGCCAGGCCATTCTGGACAGCCGCAACCGGCTGAAATCGATGGTGCTGGTGCATCAGCAATTATACCTCGATGAAAATGCCCAGCAGATATTTATGCCGGAATACCTGCGGAATCTTTCGCAGAGCCTGATGCATACTTACAAAGGCGCATCAGAAAAAGAAATAGTAACCTTTGCGGTATCGCCGGTATGGCTGAAAGTGGAAAAAGCAATTCCGGTTGGGCTGATAAGTAATGAACTGATAACCAATTGCTTTAAACACGCCAATAATATAGATACCGACTGTAAAATTGAAGTGAAATTAACCAAAACCGGCGACAGCCATTTGCTCTCAGTTTCCGATAACGGTACCGGTTTTACCGAAGCCAATAAACCCAAAACCTTTGGTCTGGGTTTGGTAAAATCGCTGGTTACGCAATTAAACGGCACCTATCAGATCAAATTCGATAAAGGTACGTGCTGGGAAATTTATTTTAATTAGCGCTTCTCCCCGCCTTTGCCAAAACAAATTGCGGTGTTTATCAAGGGAAAAACGCTATGTTTCCGGCCCGGAAAAGTACTCCGGCTCAAAGCCATTTTCCCGGTACGGTTAAGGCATTTTTGCCGGTTCAGGATCAGATGTAATTATTTTTCCGGAGTGCCTTCTGCTTTCCAGGTTTTAAATGCCTGAATGGTAGCCTCCGGGAGCTTTGGGTGTTTGGCCGGCATAAAACCCTTTTCGCCGGGGTTTAACTGAATACGGGCAATAATATCGTTAATTTCGGCTTTTACGTCCTGGTAGTTATCTAATGGCCCTTTATTGCCTTTTGGCGGGAAGTGGCAGGGCGCACAATTTGCGGCTACAATTGGCTTAATATCGTTTAAATAAGTAACCGTAGGTGTTTGGGTTACATCCGTGCCGGTGGTAGTTTGTTTGGTAGAAGTACAAAAGCTTAAGGCTGCGGCTAAAACCGAAAACGCAGGAAAAGTTAGTTTTTTCATAGCTTATTAAAGAAGTTTCTGCTTACAGATTGGTGGAATTTAGGGTAGGATAATTTACCGAATATAGGGTAAGCTATATATTATTAAAACATTCTTTAAAACCATTTGCCCATCATCTCCGCCAGTTTCTCCAGGTGAATTTTATCGGTTTCATCGAAATCATCAAGCTTATCGCTGTCAACATCCAGCACCATTACTACTGCGTTGTTTTTAAAAACCGGCACCACAATTTCTGATTTCGAAGCGCTGCTGCAGGCAATATGTCCGGGAAAAGCTTCCACATCGGGCACCAGCATGGTAGCTTTTTGCGTGTAGGCAGCACCGCAAACCCCGCGGTTAAAAGCAATCCGGGTGCAAGCTACCGGCCCCTGAAACGGACCTAAAACCAACTGATCTTCTTTCGTTACATAAGCGCCAACCCAGAAAAAATCGAAAACCTCTTTCAAAGCTCCCATGGTGTTGGCAAGGTTTGCGATCAGGTCAGCTTCACCGGAAGTTAAGGCTTCGAGTTGCGGTAAAAGTTGTTCGTATTTTTCGGCTTTGGTACTGTTTATAGCTATTGCAATGGTTTCGGCCATGTTTTTAGATTTGAAGATTTGGAAATTTGAAGATTTGAAAATGATTTTCAGTTAGTGAATTTTAGATAATTCCTTCGGCAGTTTTTAGCCTGAAAACGCTACCGGTTTTAGGCAGAAAAGTGTTTAGGTTAAGGGAAGAAGCTTATTCCTGGAGTTATTAATCATTAATCACTATTCATTAATCATTAAAATGTAAAAATAGCTGGTCTTCGCCAATTAAGGTAGTTTCAGATAAAGTGTTCAGGGAAAGTTGCGGAGCAGGAATTCCTTTTTCAAAACGTTGCGGGCTTCTAAAAATCCGGGCTTCATCCCAGAGATTGGCTTTTATAAATGCCTCTAACAGCACCGTGCCGCCTTCCACTAAAATCGACTGGATCTGCCGCTGATGTAAATGGTATAGCAATTGGCCTAAAAAGTCGGCATCGGCATCTAAACGCACAAGTTCCAGGTTTTCGTGTAATTGTTCGTTTCGGAGTAAATTAAAAACTACCGTTGGCTGACTTTTATCAAACAAATGCAGATCGGGCGGCAAACTCAGGTTTTTATCGATTACCAGCCGCAACGGATTTTGGCCAGACCATTCCCGGATATTTAATTTTGGATTATCATACTGCGCAGTTCGGGTTCCAACTAAAATGGAAGGTTCGGCGGCCCGCCATTTATGTACCAGGTTTTTAGCCAGCAGGCCGGAAATAGAGGCAGGTCCGTAATTTTCCCGGGCAATAAAACCATCGGCCGTTTGCGCCCATTTCAGAATAATATATGGCCTTTGCTTTTGGTGGACCGTGAAAAAACGGCGGTTTAAAACGGTACCTTTTAAAGCTAATAAACCGGTTTCTACTGCTATGCCGGCGTCGCGTAATTTGCTTATTCCCCGGCCGGCCACCAAAGGGTTTGGATCATGGTTACAGATAATTACCTTTTTAACCTGGTATTTTATAAGCAGATCGGCGCAGGGCGGCGTTTTTCCGAAATGAGAGCAGGGTTCCAGCGTTACGTAAACCGTACTTTCCGGCAACAGGCTTTTGTCTTTTACGGTATTTATCGCATTAACTTCGGCGTGTGGCCCGCCGTATTGCCGGTGCCAGCCTTCACCAATAATTTTACCGTCGTGCACAATTACGCAGCCAACCATGGGGTTTGGGCGTACATAACCTTCGCCGTGAGCGGCCAGCTCCAGGGCACGTTGCATAAAAATTTCGTCGGCAATTGCCATTTTCGGAAGAAAGATTAAAGATAAAGGTAGAAAGATGAATGCTAAAAGAAAACCGGCAACCGGATAAAACCTCCCAGGTTTCCAAATCCCGGGAGGTTTGCCGGTAAATTGAAAGCAAAGGCCGAATTTCACTAAAAATCCATTTACCTTTATCCTAACTCCTCAATCCTCAATCCTAAAAAAAACGCTGTGAAAAAAACGCAGGAACTTATAAACCACGTCCGGACGGAGTTGGCCTCGGTATACGACGAACCCGAAGCTTCCAGCATTGCTTTTGCCCTGGTTGGCCATGTACTGAAACTGAACCGGCTGGAGCTGAGCATGCAGCGCCACGACCTGGTACACCACGAAACCGAAGAGAAAACGAATAAATTAATTTTCCGCTTACTGAAACATGAGCCGCTGCAATACGTTTTAGGTACCGCGCATTTTTACGACCTGGAACTGAATGTGAGTCCGGCAGTTTTGATTCCGCGCCCCGAAACCGAAGAACTGGTAAGCCTGATCATTAAAGAAAATCAGCACACGCAGCAGCTTCATATTCTGGATATTGGTACCGGCAGCGGCTGTATTGCGCTGGCGCTGGCCGAAATGCTGCCGGCCGAAAAAGTTTACGGGCTGGATATTTCTTCGGAAGCGCTGGAAATTGCGCACAGCAACGCGCTGAAATACGGACAACCCCTGGAATGGCTGCACTCCGATATTTTTGCGGATAAAATAAATGTTAAAAATAAAAGCCTCGATATTATAGTTAGTAACCCGCCTTATGTGCTCGAAAACGAAAAAGGCAAAATGCGCCGCAACGTTCTGGAGCACGAACCGCACCTGGCCCTTTTTGTGCCCGACGATAATGCCCTGCTCTATTATACCCGGATTGCCGATGTAGGAAGAAAATTGCTGAAGCCCGACGGAAAAATGTACTTCGAAATAAATGAGCAATTCGGGGTACAAGTTGCCGAAATGATGCAGCAGAAAAAGTACGGGCAGGTGCAACTGGTAAAAGACCTGTTTGGCAAAGACCGCTTTGTAAAGGCTCAGTTTCAGGCCTGATTCGATATGCCCGGTTTAAATTAATATGAACTTTTAAGAATAAAGTCCTAAATTTGCCTGCCCTTAATACGTGCTGGCGCTATTGATTTACTTTGTAAGTGCAAAGCCCTGTTTTTTACCTGAAAAAGGTAAAACCGTATTAAAACTATTTATTTAAAATTATAGAATTTAAATTCCGTGTACAATAAATTAGTTAATAAAGAAGCAACCCTGGCGGTAATCGGTTTAGGTTACGTAGGTTTGCCAATTGCCTTAGAATTTGCCAAGAAAATAAAAGTTATTGGTTTCGATATTCACGCCGGCCGCATCGAAATGATGAAGAATGGGGTAGATCCCAGCGGTGAACTGGAAAAAGAAGCGTTTGAAGGTGCTAACATTACCTTTACCAACGATCTGGAAGTATTACGTGAAGCCCGGTTTTTTATTGTAGCTGTACCAACCCCCATCGATGAGCACGCCATGCCGGATCTGAAGCCCTTGCTTTCTGCCTCTACAACGGTAGGCAAAGTGCTTAAAAAAGGCGATTACGTGGTGTATGAATCTACGGTTTATCCTGGCTGTACCGAAGAAGATTGTATTCCGGTATTGGAGCAGGATATCAGGCTTAAAATTCCACGAAGATTTTAAAGTAGGCTATTCTCCGGAGCGCATTAACCCGGGCGATAAAGAACATACCTTAGCCAAAATTGTAAAAGTGGTTTCGGGTTGCGACGAAGAATCGCTGGAAAATATTGCCAAAACCTACGAGCTGGTAGTGGAAGCCGGTGTTCACCGCGCATCTTCCATTAAAGTTGCCGAAGCCGCAAAGATCATTGAAAATACCCAGCGCGACGTAAATATTGCGCTGATGAACGAACTTTCGCTGATCTTCGACCGCATGAAAATTAATACTTACGAAGTGCTGGAAGCTGCCGGTACCAAGTGGAACTTCCTGAAATTTTCGCCGGGTCTGGTTGGCGGACATTGCATTGGCGTAGACCCGTATTACCTTACTTACAAAGCCAAAGAACTGGGTTACGATGCCAAAGTGATCTTAAGCGGCCGCACCACCAACGATAACATGGGCGCTTACATTGCTAAAAAAACGGTGCAGTTAATGGTGAAAGAACGGCAAAGATATATCTAAAAGCTAAAGTGCTGGTAATGGGCGCTACTTTCAAAGAAAACGTAGAAGATATCCGTAATTCAAAAGTAGCCGATGTGATAAATGAACTGAAAGGTTTTCAGCGTGAACGTAGACGTGGTAGATCCATATGCCGATTCCGAAGAACTGAAGCACGAATACGGTTTTAGTTTGGTAGAGAAGCCAGCCAACGATTACGATGCCGTAATTGTAGCGGTTAATCACCGGCGATTATCTAAAGCTTAGACGAAAGCTTATTTTAAGTCTATCACTTCTGAGAAACCGGTGTTAATTGATATAAAAGGAATTTATCGCGATAAAATAAAAGTAAATCAGCCTACTGGAGTTATGTACTGGCAGCTTAAGATAATTTTCGATTTGATATTTTAAGTAATTCTCCGGACTAAAAAGATAAACGTTGGAAACAAAAGGTAAAATATTGGTAACCGGCGGCGCAGGTTATATTGGCTCACATGCCGTAGTAGAATTATTTGAGGCTGGTTACGAACCTGTTATTATCGATAATTTTGTCAAATTCTCGGAATCTGCTTTAGCGGGTATTGCGGCTATTCTGGCATGATGTAACCTGCTATACCGCATAGACTGTACCGATGCGAACCGGCTTTGCGGGAAGTTTTTCCGAAAGAAGGAAGATATTGCCGGCGTTATTCATTTTGCTGCTTACAAAGCCGTAGGCGAATCGGTAAAAGAGCCCCTGAAATATTACCACAACAACGTTGGTTCTTTGGTCGCGTTGCTGCAGGTAATGGAAGAGTTTGACGTTACAAACCTGGTTTTTTCTTCTTCCTGTACGGTTTACGGCATACCCGATGCAGTTACCGGTAACGGAAGAAACACCGGTTAAAAAAGCCTAATTCGCCGTATGGCAATACCAAACAGATCTGCGAAGATATTTTAACCGATTTGGCCAAAAGCGGCGGCAGCAAAATTCAAACCATTGCCTTACGTTATTTTAATCCTATTGGGGCGCATCCTTCCGCTAAAATTGGCGAGTTGCCGTTTGGCGTTACCCAATAACTTAGTGCCTTTTATAACCCAAACGGCATTGGCATCCGCGAAAAGTTAACGGTTTTCGGAAACGATTATCGATACGCCCGATGGAAGCAATGTTCGCGATTATATTCACGTGGTAGATTTGGCAAAAGCCCACGTGGTAGCCATCGACCGGTTACTGGCCGGTAAAGCCGAACCGATCGAAATGTTTAATATTGGTACCGGCCAGGGTAATACGTGTGCTGGAAGTAGTTAAAACTTTCGAGAAAGTATCGGGCCAAAAACTAAATTACGAAATTGGCCCGCGCCGGGCCGGCGATGTGCCCGAAATTTATGCCGATGTAACAAAATCTACCCAGGAATTAGGCTTTAAAACCGAACTAGGCTTGGAAGAAGCTTTAGTCAGTGCCTGGCAATGGGAACTTGAATCTAGTAAAGAAGCGTAAATAAAATAGTAATATATGAAAATACTGATCACCGGCGGTGCCGGTTTTATTGGTTCGCACGTGGTGCGGTTATTCGTAACCAAATACCCGGAGTACCAGATTTACAACCTGGATAAGCTAACCTATGCCGGCAACCTGGAAAATCTGCGCGACATTGAAGATGCAGCCAAACTATACCTTTATAAAAGGCGATATTGTAGATGCAGATTTCATAAACGGCATTTTCGCGGAGCACCAGTTCGATGCCGTTATTCATTTAGCTGCCGAATCGCACGTAGACCGTTCTATTACCGACCCGATGGCTTTTGTTTACACCAACGTAATTGGTACCGTTAATTTGCTGAATGCCGCCAAAAACCCCTGGAAAGCTAATTATGCCAGCCACTTTTCTACCACGTATCTACCGATGAAGTGTATGGTTCCTTAGGCGAAACGGCATGTTTACCGAAGAAACCACTTACGATCCGCATTCGCCGTATTCGGCTTCCAAAGCCAGTTCCGACCATTTTGTGCGGGCTTATTACCATACCTATGGCTTGCCGGTAAAAGTATCTAACTGCTCTAATAATTACGGCCCGAATCACTTTCCGGAAAAACTAATTCCGCTGGCTATTAATAATATTCAGAACAGCCGGCCGGTGCCGGTTTACGGCAAAGGCGAAAACGTACGCGACTGGCTGTTTGTAAAAGACCATGCCACCGCCATTGATGCCGTTTTTCATAAAGGCAAAATAGGCGAAACCTATAATATTGGCGGCGTAAACGAATGGAAAAATATTGACCTGATCCGGTTGCTATGCGATATAATGGATGAAAAAACCGGCCAGTGAAAAAGGTACATCGCAAAAACTAATCACGTTTGTAACCGACCGGGCCGGCCACGATTTGCGCTATGCCATCGATTCTTCTAAAATAATGCAGGAACTGGGCTGGAAACCATCCGTAACGTTTGAAGAAGGCCTGGCTAAAACCGTAGACTGGTACCTCGAAAATACGGAATGGCTGCAAACACGTAACTTCCGGCGAATTACCAGAGCTACTACCAACAGCAATATAACCGCTAAATTAATTATGAATTAGAAATTACGAATTAGAAATTGAAAAAGTATCTAAGGACTTTCTGAGCCTCAAGCCATACTATTTTTACATTCCTAATTCGCCATATAATTTAATTTCTAATTTCTAATTCATAATTTCTAATTAAAATAAAAAGTGTACGAAAATCCTTTTCATAACCAACCGCTTGAAAAACTAAATCATTTCTGATAACGGGAGGCGCAGGTTTTATTGGTTCTAATCTAGTAGAATATCTACTGAAGTATAACGTGGGGAAAGTGCGGGTACTGGATAATTTATCCAACGGTTTTCGTAAAAACATTGAAAGCTTTCCTAGGATAATCCGGCTTTTGAAGTAATGGAAGGCGATATCCGGGATCCGGAAGTTTGCCAGCGGGCCTGCGCAGGAATGGATGTTGTTTTGCACCAGGCCGCCTTGGGTTCGGTACCCCGCAGCATAAACGACCCTATTACGACCAACAATGTAAATATTGGCGGATTTGTAAATATGCTGGTGGCGGCAAAAGATCAGAGAGTAAAGCGTTTTGTTTACGCTGCTTCTTCTTCTACTTACGGCGACAGCAAAGCCTTACCAAAAGTAGAAGATAATATTGGCAAGCCCTTATCGCCGTACGCCGTAACCAAATATGCCAACGAACTTTACGCCGATGTTTTGGCAAAACTTACGGCATGGAAATTATTGGCTTGCGCTACTTTAATATTTTCGGCCCGCAGCCAGGACCCGAATGGCGCTTATGCGGCCGTAATTCCGTTGTTTATGGATGCGGTAATGAAAGGCAAATCGCCACAAATTAACGGCGATGGCGGCCAGACCCGCGATTTTACCTTCGTAGAGAACTGCGTAGAGGCTAATATCCGGGCCGCATTGGTCCAGAATCCGGAAGCAGTAAACCAGGTTTATAATATTGCCGTGGGCGACCGCACTTCGCTGAACGATTTGTTTAATATTTTGAAAGAAGACGGCTAAATCTGATATTGAACCGGAATACGGACCGGACCGGGCCGGCGATATCCGCGATAGCTTAGCCGATATTTCCAAAGCAAAGAACCTGCTTAGGTTATAATCCGCAGATACGCATTAAAGGATGGGTTGCAGATCACATATGATTGGTTTCTGAAAAATCAGGATTTTATTTATAATGAAAACTAACTTACATTGTTAAATTATATTTAAATGGTCATAATTGTTAGAATATCTTGCTTGAACAACCATTTAGCAATTAAACCATTAAACCATTTAATAATGAAAGGTATTATTCTGGCTGGTGGCTCCGGCACCCGTTTACATCCCCTTAACCCTGGCCGTAAGCAAGCAACTAATGCCGGTTTACGATAAGCCGATGATCTATTACCCGCTGTCTATTTTAATGATGGCCGGTATCCGGGAAATACTGATCATCACCACGCCGCACGATAATGCCTAATTTAAAAAGTTGTTGGGCGATGGTAGAAATTTAGGTTGTAATTTACCAGTATGCCATTCAGGAAATACCCAATGGTTTAGCTCAGGCTTTTGTAATCGGCGAAGAATTTATCGGCAACGAAAAGGTAGCATTGGTGTTAGGCGATAATATTTTTTACGGTGCCGGCTTAGCCAAACTGCTGCAAAGCAACAACGACCCGGATGGGGGCGTGGTGTATGCGTATCACGTGCACGACCCGGAGCGTTATGGCGTAGTAGAATTCGACGATAACCGGAATGTACTTTCCATTGAAGAAAAACCGCATCAGCCAAAATCGAATTACGCCGTACCAGGCTTATATTTCTACGACAACGAAGTAATGGAAATTGCCAAAAACTTGGAGCCAAGCCCACGGGGCGAATACGAAATTACCGACGTAAACCAAGAATACCTGCGCCGGGGAAAATTAAAAGTAGGCATTTTAGGCCGCGGCACAGCCTGGCTCGATACCGGAACTTTTGATTCGCTGATGCAGGCTGGCAGTTTTGTGCAGATAATTGAAGAACGTCAGGGACTTAAAATTGGTTGTATTGAGGAAATTGCTTACCGCATGGGCTTTATTAATGCGGAACAATTAAAAGAAATTGCCACGCCCTTGGTAAAAAGCGGTTACGGTCAATATTTGCTGAACCTGACGGAAGAAAAAATCTTCAGCTCAAATTAAAACGCTATTATTTTTAACAGAAAAACCCGCAGCCTTTTCGTCTGCGGGTTTTTTATTTCAAAATGGTATGGTTTACGGCTGAAAAAGTGCCTTTAATTTTACCTAATCAGCCCCAACAGCAACCCAAAAGCGATCAGGAAAGGGGCGGGAATCTTGGTCCAGAGCAGCAGGCAAAACGTAGCTACCACAATTCCTACATTAATCCAGGTAGTTTCTAACGGGTGAAAAAGCAAAATGGCGGCGGCGCAAACCATGCCGGAACTTACCGCATTTATTCCTTCCAACGAAGCTTTTATAACCGGTATTTTTTCAGCCCGTCCCAGAACCGGATAATAAAGAAGATCAGAAAAGTACCTGGTAAAAAAATGCCGGCAGTAGCCTACAAAAGAGCCTAAGAACTGTCCCCCGAAACCATAATCTCGCATGGCCAGCGTGCCAATATAAGGGGTAAAGGCAAATATCGGACCAGGCAAAGCCTGCAAAAGGGCATAACCCGAAAGGAATTCTTCGGAGGTAAAGGTACCTTTTAAACTCCACAAATCGGTGTACATCAGCGGAATCAAAACCTGCCCGCCGCCAAAAACCAGGCTACCGTTCCGGTAAAAGTTCTCGAAAAGCGAGAACGGCCCGCCATCTGGTAATGCTACCCAGAAGCCGCCGCAAACACAAATACGCCCACAAACAGAAAAAAATTACTCCATTCTACATCCAGTTTTTTATTCTGTTCCAGCGGGTGCTTTTTAAATTAATGGCGGTAACGGCCCCGCCGGCCAGCAACAAAACCGGGAAAACCCAGGGCGAATGGAAAAAATAAGATAGAATAGCCGAAATAACCATTAACCCGATAGCGGTCTTAGTTTCTACTACTTTAGTGCTGATCTTATAAGCCGCAAAAGCCACAAACCCAACCGCCATGGGCTGAATGAAACGCATAAAATGAAGGGAAATATCGTTGGCTTTGCAGGTAGGTAACCGCCAAGCCCGCCAGGGTCATAAAGACGAAGGCCGGAATAATCCAAACCAGTAGGGTAAGGTAAGCCAGGTTAGGTCCGCCTACGCGGAAACCAATGGCCGTAAGGGTTTGGGTAGAACTGGGGCCCGGCAATATCTGGCAAAGGGCATTTAGTTCAATTAATTCTTTTTCGGAAAGGTAACGCCTTTTCTCTACCAGTAATTTGAACATCATGGCTATATGCGCCTGCGGCCCGCCAAAAGCCGTAAGGGCCAGGATCAGCACATCTCGCAGAAAAATATAGTGGCGAAGACTCAAAGGCTAAGTTGTTGGTTGCTGGTTGTTAGTTGTTGGTTATAATGCTTAATTCAGGGTCTTCAGGTTTCACTAAATATCCCGTTTTTTTGCCAAAAACCAGCAACTAACAACTAACAACTAAGTTATTTCTTTAATAATCCCAGCTCAATCAAACGTTCGGTCAGAAATTCGCCGGCGGTAGCGTCCGGATAAGCTTTCGGGTTTTCTTCGTCGATGCAGCTTTCCAGGCAGGTCAGATCCATTTCGGAACGCGGGTGCATAAAGAACGGAATAGAGTAACGGGAGGTATTCATTTGTTCCCGCGGCGGATTTACTACCCGGTGAATGGTAGATTTTAATTTGTTGTTGGTTAACCGGGATAGCATATCGCCTACGTTTACCACAATTTGTTCCGGTAAGGCTGTTATCGGGATCCATTTGCCGTCGCGGCGCAATACCTGTAAGCCATCGGCGCTGAAGCGCCCATCAGCAACGTGATCAGGTTAATGTCGCCGTGTTCGGCTGCCCGTACGGCATCGGCCGGCACGCTATCCGGATCTTCGATCGGGAAGTAATGGATGGGGCGCAAAATGCTGTTGCCGTGGTGAACTTTGTCATCGAAATAATATTCTTCCAGACCTAAATAAATAGCCATGCGCCCGCAGAATTTCTTTTCCGGCTTTTTCCAGGGCCTGATAAGCCGCCAGCGCCGTTTCCTTAAATTCCGGCACTTCTTCCGGCCAGATATTTTCCGGGTATTCTCGCTTTAATCGGGTCGTTATCTTTTACTTCCTGGCCAACGTGGTAAAATTCTTTTAAGTCGCCGGTGTTGCGGCCTTTGGCGTGTTCTTTTCCTTTACCTATATAGCCCCGTTGCCCGGCCAAAGCAGGGTTTTCGTATTTTTGTTTAATTTCGTCGGGAAGGGCAAAGAATTTTTTTACCGTGGCATATAAACGGTTCGAAAGGTCATCGGAAAGACCGTGGTTGCGTAAAGCAATAAAGCCAATGGTATGGTATGCTTCGCCCAGATCGGCTACAAATTTTTGTTTCCGGGCCGGATCTCCGGAAAGGAAATCTGCCAGGTCCAGCGATGGTATTTTATCCAGTAATTTCTCGCTCATGGTGAAAATTTTAATCTTTAAACGTAAAAAGTCGTACCTCGCAAGATAATTAAATATTTAATAAATCTTCCTTTTGCCTAAACCAAATCTAAAATAATAATTATGAAAAAACATTGCGCATTCCTCCTGGCCGGTTCTTTTTTATTTGCTTTTTCCGGCTGCGGAACCACTAACCCAACCACTACCACCACTACTACAACTAATACTCCTGCTTCTACCGGTGCTACCCAAACAGCTTCTACCCCCAGCCAGCCGGCGGGCAACGTAATGGAAAAGAACGGCCTGCGGGTGTATTCTTTCGACGATTCGCCCCGGATGGCCGAAGCCGCCATGCGGGTAACCGAACCGGCTGCCAATACCACAGTACCCGCCGGGCCGGTAAGTTTCGGGTATGAATTAAGCAATTACCAGCTCACCAAAATGACCGGCCACGACCATGCAAAGGAAATGGCTAACTCCATGCAGGGACAGCATATTCATAATATTGTAGACAACGAACCTTACACCGCGCATTATGAAACCCGTTTTACCAAAGATATTAAAGAAGGAAACCACGTAGTATTGTCCTTTTTATCGCGTTCGTACCACGAAAGCTTAAAGCACACCGCCGCCTACGACTTGCGGAAGATCCGGGTAGGAAATCCTAAAGAAACCAACGATTTCGATCTGAGAGCCCAGCACATGTTTTACAGCCGCCCCAAAGGCGAATATGTAGGCAACGATACCAAAAAAATAATGCTCGATTTTTACCTGGTAAACACCAACCTGTCGCCGGAAGGAAATAAAGTGCGGGCTACCATTAACGGTACCCAGTTTATGCTGGACCGCTGGTTGCCTTACAGCATAGAAGGACTGCCAATGGGCCAAACCACCATCAAACTTGAATTGCTGAACAGTGCCGGTAACGTAATTCCGGGGCCATATAATACCGTAGAACGCACCATTACTTTAAAAGCGTCTTAAATTAATGTGCTAATTTTTTAATGTGCTAATGGGCTAATAAGAAAATTAGAAAATGTGAAAATTAGTTAATGTGAAAATCCGGAAATATTATAATTGGCTGATGAGGAATTTGTTAAATTCTTTTCTGAATGAAACCATTTTCTGATCTGAATTTCTGAAATAAAAAAGCGGCAGCCGAAAACGGTTTGCCGCTTTTTTATTTATAAAACGGTAGGGTTTGGGCCCGAAAAAGTCAGAAAGAGAACCGGGTGAAATTAACCAGTTTGAGTGGAGCGGAAATCAGGCGGGAGTTAAAGCACAAAACCGAAAATGTTTCCTTTTCAATACCCAAAAATCTTCCTCAAGCTTTCCTTATTCATTTTCATTACCATTTCTTCAGTTTTCTCATTTTCCCCTTTCTTTATCCCTTATCTCCACATTTTCTAATTTCCATATTTCCACATTTTCAAATTAGCAAATTAGCACATTAAAAAATTAGCACATTAAAATTATCTTCCATACCGGGAAAACCGCAGCGGCATGTGTACGGAAACATCGAAGTACGGGTACCAGTTTCGGGTTTTCTGGCCCAGTTCTTCCGGCGAAAAAGCCTGGCCTAAAAAAGGCAATTCGGACTGGCGGTAGGTTTTAAAATTCTGCAATTGCTGCATCCACAAACTGGCATACAACCGCAGGCCCCGGTTGGTACGGGCTTCGTAGCTGACCTCCGGGCCGTGCTGCCGGGTAACCGTATTCAGAAAGATTAGCACGGGTGGCTGGCCGGCAACCGTTAACCCGGCGTTGCCCTGAACCCGTTGCTCAAAAAACCGGTAACCACCCCTAAAACCGCTCTGGATCTTCCGGCCGGCAACTACTTTTTTCGCAAAGAAAGCCAGGGTATTACTGATAGTAGTGTCCAGCGGGCTTTCGGAAAAACGTTCCCAGTTTAGCAAACCCAGCCGGTTTTCGCGCCGGTTATACTCCATTTGAAAGCTCAGATCTTTGGTAGCTTGGTAGCGGAATAACTGGTTCTGGTTAAACGTACGGTTAGCCCGGTTTTTGGCTTGCTCCCGCAATAAGCTGCGTACCTGGTAATTGGCCTGGATCTGCATCTGGGCTTCCCAGCTGAAACGGCCGGGCGCCCAGATAAAACCGGGTTCATAAAATAAGCTGCGTTCAGTATAGTTTTCCGGGCTTTGCGCGGCTTTAATAAAAACGTATTGTTTGTAAGCCCCGGCCAGGGCCATAGAGGTCCGGAAAGTAGGTACCCACCGGGAAGTAAAAACCAGCCGGCTGTCGTAGAAAACCTCATCGCGGTCTTCGTTGTTTTTGTCGCTGGGCGTATCTACCCGCAACAATTCGCCCTGGCTTTGGGAAGTAATGGTGTGCAGGTCAGATAATAAATAGGTTACCTGAAACCCCCAGGAAGTAGTATTCTGCAAAATATCTTTCAGGAAATCGCTTTCGTTGGCGTAGCGCCTGTTCCGTTCTTTATACCCAAAGGTAGCGCTGGTGCGGATCTTTTTCAGCTGAAACAAAATTTCCTGCAACGTGGCCAGTTCAAATTGCTCATACCGCGAATCGGCCGGGGCGGTGGTTGTTTCGGAGAGGGGGCGGTAAGAGAACTGGCGGCCGGGCAAAGCCAGGTAGTTGGAGGTCCGGAACGAAAGTTTTTCGGTGGCATTGTAGGTGCCGTTTACATAAACCGTAGCGGTATCGCTTTGAATGCGCTGCACATTGTTGCCCAGGTAATCTTCGGTGCGGTTCTGGCGGTATTCCCCTCGTAACCCCACGTGGCCGAAATTCCCGAATTGCTTTTCGTAGCGGGCATCGGTAATAATGCGCTGGAACGTTCTTGGCGATAAAGCAGCCCGGGTAAAGAAAATATTGCCGGAAGCGGATTTTGACAGATCGGGTTGCAGCCATACCGCCTCCATGGTTCCGCCGTATTGCGGCCCCGAATCGGTGCGTTGGCTGCGCGAATCGCGGCGCAAACCCCCAAATACCGAATACCGGGTTTCCCAGCCTAAAAGCGGTTTGGGTTCGAAATGCAGGTGCCCGGTAGCGCTGCTCACGGCCGTTAAGCTGGCGCGGTTATTCTGGTAAAAAAGGTGTTCTTCTACAGCCCAGTGCGGTTTTAGCTGCCAGCGGTGCATAACGTTGGCCAAGTAATCTTCCCGGGTAAAGCGGCTTTCGGTAAGGGAGGAATTATACAGGTAATCCTGACCCAGGTAATATTGAAGGGTATGCTTCTGGTTCAGGCTGTCGCGACCCGCTAAAAAGTTGCGCAGCGTAAAGGTATTGATCCCAATCCGGATCGCTTTCATATCGTAAACTGCCGTGCTGTCCGGGGTTGCAGCAACTGCTCCGGAAAACCCAAAAACCAGCAAAACAAACAGAAAGAAATACTTAAGCACCGGAAAACATTTTGTCTAAGGTAGCCATTTCGGGTTACCCGCACAAATGCTGCTTTGCTGAAAATCAGGCCGCTGGCTTTAAACCTTTAATGCAAGCAGGTGTCCAAGTTCAGGCAACGCCTCTCCTGAATAAAGTACAGCGCAGAATTTCAGGAAATTCAGTTTGGTTTTGATGGCCTGCAGTATGAAGTATCAGGTTCTGAGAGACGCGCATTACGGGCTTTAAATTTTGATTATTGAAATAATGGGTGCATTTTTAAAAATTGGTGGTTTTAAAAAGAATTGCCCCACTTTTAACGGTATATTAGCGTTGAATTTTTGAAATAGTAATGCATGTATAAGAGGTTGATTTTTGGTTTGCTCCTGTTTTTAGTTGCGCACGTAGCTTCCGCCCAGAAATATGTCTGGGCCAGTAAGGTCCATAAAGTTTCTTCCCAGCGTGCTGCCGCGAAAGAACCCTTCGGTCCGGACCAGGTTATAGGCGAACCCAATGCCTTACCGCTGGGAGAACCAAACAGCCAGGCCTGGAGCCCGAAAAAAGACGACGAAAAAGAAGAGTTCATTGAGGTCCGGTTCGTTAAATCGTTGCTGGCGCGGCAGGTTGCCGTGGTAGAAAATGCCAACCCCGGTACCATTACTAAAATTGAACTGGTTGATACCGGCGGAAAACTGCATGAGATCTATAAAAATGATAACCCGGGGCCGCTGGCCGTAAAATCGCGGGTATTTTCGGTGTCGTTTCCGGCGGCCAAATACCGCACCATTGGGGTAAAAGTAACCATGAATACGGCCGCAGTAGGCGGAGTAAACCAGATAGACGCCATTGGTATTGCCGATACGGAAGAATCTTTTGTAAAAAGGGAATTGAAAGCAAAGCAGGAACTGGCTTTTGATACCGTGCTGGAAAACCTGGGCGAAAACGTAAATACCCGCTATATTGAAACCCGCCCGGTAATTTCTTCCGACGGTAAAACCTTGTTTTTTGCCCGGCAGGATTACCCTAAAAATACCGGCGGCACCGAAGACCCGCAGGATGTC
This sequence comes from uncultured Cytophagales bacterium, assembly GCA_963751205.1. GTDB lineage: Bacteria > Bacteroidota > Bacteroidia > Cytophagales > Hymenobacteraceae > Adhaeribacter_A. Next base: position 636,885 of record CAVVTI010000002.1, read on the forward strand.
TGGTATTCGCCGATCCTGGACGAAAAAGCCCAGACCTGGGGCGTAGCCAAAAATTTAGGCGGCCCGATCAATACCGGCGGCAGTAACGGGGTTGCTTCCGTTTCCGCAGATGGCAATACGCTTCTACTCATCAATACCTATAACCCGGATGGCAGTATTATGCCGGAAGGCGCTTCTATCAGTACCCGCACCAAAACCGGCTGGAGCATGCCGGTTAAACTTAACATTCTGAATTATTACAACAACTCCAACGAAGTAGTAGATTATTTCCTGACCAATACCGGTAAAACCTTGCTGTTATCGGTAGAGCGGAACGATGGCGTTGGCGGTCAGGACATTTATGTAAGTTTCCTGCAGAAATTCGGGGTATGGTCTAAACCCTTAAATCTGGGGAAAACCATTAATACCAAAAAATCTGATTTTGCCGCTTTCCTGGCAGCAGATGGTAAAACGCTTTTCTTTGCTTCCGACGGCCACAGAGGGTACGGTAAAAGCGATATCTTCTATTCCAAACGCCTCGACGATTCCTGGCAGAACTGGTCTACGCCGCTTAACCTGGGGCCTACCATAAATTCTAAAGACTGGGACGCCTATTATACCGTTTCGGCGGCCGGCGATTACGCGTACCTGGTTTCTACCAAAAATGGAATTGAGAACTCAAAAGATATTTTCCGGGTGGGCATCGTTTCCAAATTCAAGCCGGAACCGGTAATTCTGGTAACCGGCAAAGTATTAGATGCCAAAACCAACAAACCGCTGAATGCCAAAATTATTTACGAAAGCCTGGTAACCGGCGAAGAGCTGGGCGTGGCCCAAACCAACCCGGTGGATGGTACCTATACCATTGTACTGCCCAGCGGAACCAGTTATGGCTACATGGCCGAAGCCGAAGGCTACATTGCCGTAAACGAAAACATAGATGCTACCGAAACCACCAAATACACCGAAATAAACCGCGACCTGACTTTGGTTCCGTTTGAGGTAGGCGCTAAAATTAAGCTCAATAATATCTTCTTTGCCCAAAGTAAATATTACCTCCGCGAAATATCCTATAACGAACTAAATCGCCTGGTAAAGATCATGAAAGACTACCCTACGGTAGAGATCCGGCTGGAAGGCCACACCGATAACCAGGGCGACCCGAAACTGAACATGCAGCTTTCGGTTGACCGGGTTGAAGCGGTAAAAAAATACCTGGTAGGCAAAGGCATCGATAAAAAACGCATTTCTACCATTGGCTACGGCGAAACCAAACCGGTTGCCAGCAACGTGAAAGAAGAAACCCGCGCGCAAAACCGGCGGGTGGAATTCGTGGTTATAAAAAAGTAAACGGCTATTTCCCTTTGAATCGTAGAAACCTCCCTGATCTTAAAGACCAGGGAGGTTTTTTTATAGAAAATGGTAAGGATTTCGGCCTGAAAACTCAAATTTCCGGGTTGAAAACGGTATGTTTTCCGTTCAAAAAAGTAAATTGCTGCATGTTAGCTTCTGCGCCCAAACCACCGTATTATGCCGTAATTTTTACTTCCGTGCGTACCGAAGGAGACAACGGTTACAGCGAAACCGCCGAAAGAATGGTGGAACTGGCCGCACAGCAACCCGGATTTTTAGGCGTGGAAAGCGCCCGCGAAGAAATTGGGATTACGGTTTCGTATTGGGAAAGCCTGGAAGCGATTAAGAACTGGCGGGAAAATTACGAACATAGTCAGGCACGGCAGCAGGGCCGCGACACCTGGTATTCTCAGTTCCGGGTGCGCATCTGCAAAGTAGAGCGGGAGTATGGCCTGTAGGTAATTGCCAGGCTTTAACTTTTTCTTTTGGTTTGTAACAGCTGTGTTATCCGGGTTCTACCAGTTTTTCCCGGCAGGCAGTAAACCTGCCGCGCTTTAATCAGTTCATTACAGGAGTTTTGAATTTTTCCGGTTACTTCATCTCCAAACCAAAGCGCTATGTACATAATCCGCGATATTTTCTACCTCAAATTCGGTCATTACCGCGAAGCCAAAACATTGCTTGACCAGGCCGTGCAGCAAGACCTTATGCCTAAAGCCCAAAGCAGAAGAATATTATCAGACTTTACCGGTAAAAGTTACCGGCTGATCTTTGAAGAAGGTTTTAACTCTTTGGCCGACTACGAAAAGAATCTAACCGAAGGGATGGCTACCGAAGAATGGCAGCAATGGTACGCGCAATTTAAACCGCACATTGAGCGCGGTGAACGGGAAATTCTAAAACAAGTGCTTTAGCAAGAGAAAGGAATTATTGTTTTCCAGCCTTTTTAGTAACGTAATGCAGGTATAGGTCTTCAACATCTTGCCGGGCCCAGGGCGTGGTGCGCAGAAATTTCAGGCTTGATTTTACGCTGGGGTTATCGTTGAAACATTTAATATTGATAATGCTGCCTAATTGTTTCCAGCCGTAAAAAGCTACCAGTTCGTTCAGGATCATTTCCAGGGTTTTGCCGTGCAGCGGGTTGTTTTGTTGTTCAGCCATGAAGAATATTTGGAAATTGCCGGTTTAAATTAAAAGATCTTTCTAAGGTAAACTTCCGAAGGTAAAATTACCAATTCTTATACGGATTAACCGAAAGCTGCGAATTATAATATTTTTCCTGGCCGGTTACTTCCTGAGCTACCCAATCCGGTAAGGCAAAAGATTCATCTTCGGAGGTAAGCTCAATTTCGGCTACGATCAGATCTTCGTTTTCGCCGGCAAATTCGTCTACTTCCCAAAGCTTGCCTTCATGCATGATTTTGTAGCGGGTTTTGATCAGGCCGGCCTGGGTAAAATTATTCAGCAGTTCCCGGGCATCGGTCTGGGGTATTTCATATTCGAACTCCTGCCGGGTAGCGCCCTGGGTAGGTCCTTTAATGGTAAGGAAAGCCTGCCTGCCGGTTATGCGCACGCGGATGGTTTTGGTTTCGTCGGCTACCAGGTAGGCCTGGTGGTAGAAATCGCCGGTTGGTTTTTCTATGGCATTCCATAGCGTTTTATCTACTAAAAATTTACGTTCTATTTCTAAGGCCATGGGTTGTAAGGCTGAATTGCCAAAGTAAATTACCTAATAATTAGCAGACCGTGCAGGTTTTTTTTGTCCCACTTTGGAGGGGGTAGGGCTGTTTTATTCTATAATAAAAATGCTTTTTCGGATATTTTTATCCGAAAACGGCCTGTAGCGGATTTATTAATCCGCGTATTGGGCTTTAAAACGGCAGAGGCGGGTCAATAGACCCGCTACAGATTGCTTCCGGATTTTTAAATCCGGAAGAGCCACGCTCAAAAGCCAAACGAGAGTTTGAACTTGTGAGCGTGGCTCAATAGGGGTGTTAAAATATTATCAGATAAAATCCGCAGGTGTAAACACCCCTCCGGCTCCCCTTAAGGGGAGAGTCATCTAAAATGAAACGGCCCTGCTCCAAAAGGGGACTTTTTGCAAAATAGCTTCGGTTATTTAATGTTTTGCGGGCAGGTTAAATTTTAATTTCGTTGGCAAGCGGTTTTCCTTCTTCAAAAGCGGTCAGGTTATTAAGCGTAGTGGTAGCAATTTGCTCCAGGGCTTCGCGGGTCAGGAAAGCCTGGTGGGCCGTAACCAGCACGTTCGGGAAAGACATGAGCCGGCCGATCAGTTCGTTGGGGATAATGCTTTCGGAGAGGTCGCGGAAAAATAAATGTTCTTCCTGCTCATAAACATCCAAACCCAGGTAGCCCAGTTTGCAGCTTTTTAAAGCCTGAATAGCCGCTTTGGTATCTATTAATGCGCCCCGGCCGGTATTGATCAGCATAACGCCTTCCTTCATTAATTCAAATGCTTCCTGGTTTATAATGTGCCGGGTTTGCGGATTGAGCGGACAATGCAGCGAAATAATATCGGCCTGTTTTAAAAGGTCGGGCAAAGGCAGGTAGGTAATGCCGGCATCTTTCAGTTCCTGATTTTCGGTGGGATCGTAGGCAATAACCTGGCAGCCGAAGCCTTGCATGATGCGGCAGAAAACGCCGCCAATGGTACCGGTGCCAATTACGCCAACCGTTTTGCCGTGCAGGTTAAAACCGGTTAGCCGCTCTACCGAAAAGTTTCCTTCCCGCACCCGGTTAAAAGCTTTGTGCGTTTTGCGGTTTAAGGTAAGGATCAGCGCAACGGCATGTTCGGCTACGGCATGCGGCGAATAAGCCGGCACCCGTACCACCCGGATATTATTTTCGGCAGCGGCTTTCAGATTTACATTGTTGAAACCGGCGCAACGCAAGGCAATGATCTTTACCTGCTGGCGGGCCAGTTCCTGCAGGGTGGTTTCGTCTATGGCATCGTTCACGAAAACGCATACCGCTTCAAAACCGGCCGTAAGTTTGGCGGTTACCGGGTCTAAACCGGCTTCGAAAAAAGTAAGCGCATGCCGGCCATTGGTATTGAACCGGCTGAAGTATTCTTTGTCGTAAGCTTTGGTGCTGAAAACGGCTATTTTCATAGTTTTTCGGCTTAATTTATTTACAATAGTTTATAGCGCACAGACCACTCTGCTACAGCCCGAATTCCGGGGTTAAGTTTAATTTTCGTGCTTCGGTCTGTGCGCCACACTCCGAGGGGATTAATTCTGGTATAAAAGTTTGCTTTTCCGGATCTATAGATCCGGAAGTCGCCTGTTGCGGGTTTATTAACCCGCGTGTACGGTTATAAACTCCAAACCCGGGAATCATTAGATCCCCTTCAGGAAGTTTTCGGATATTTTTATCCGAAAAAGCATTTCCATTATTGATTGACTCAACGCTGCCACAGGCTGAGGGATTAGCTTTTTTGGGTTTTTAAGCTAAAAGCTTACCGTTTATTTTTGATCTACTCCCGGGTTGGTTTGGTGGTGCCGGCATCCGGGTTGGCAATGGAATCGCGCATGCCGGTATCAGCCTGGATGTTGCGCATTTTGTAGTAATCCATAATGCCTAAGTTGCCGGAACGGAAGGCTTCAGCGATTGCTTTGGGTACTTCGGCTTCGGCTTGTACAACCAGCGCTTTTGCTTCCTGGGTTTTGGCGCGCATTTCCTGCTCTACGGCTACAGCCATGGCGCGGCGTTCTTCGGCGCGGGCTTCGGCTACTTTTAAATCGGCGTTGGCCTGGTCTATCTGGAGCTTTGCCCCAATGTTTTCCCCAATATCCACATCGGCAATATCGATGGAAAGGATTTCGTAAGCGGTGCCGGCATCCAGGCCTTTCTGCAGTACCAGTTTAGAGATCTTATCGGGGTTTTCCAGCACTTCTTTATGCGATTTGGACGAACCAATGGAGGTTACAATGCCTTCGCCTACGCGGGCCAGAATGGTTTCTTCGCCGGCACCGCCTACTAACTGCGCAATGTTGGCTCTTACCGTAACGCGGGCTTTGGCAATTAACTGAATTCCATCCTGAGCCACCGCTGCCACGTTGGGCGTATTGATAACCTTCGGATTTACGGAAGTGGTTACGGCTTCAAAAACGTCGCGGCCGGCCAGGTCTATGGCGGTGGCCTGTTTAAATGTAAGCGGAATGTTGGCTTTATCGGCGGAAATAAGGGCTTTGATTACGGTTGGTACGTTGCCGCCGGCCAGGTAGTGGGTTTCCAGTTCGGAGCTGGAAATATGAATGCCGGCTTTGGTAGAGGTGATCATGGAATTAACGATCAGGCTGGGCGGCACTTTCCGGATGCGCATAAAGACCAGGTCGAAGAGGTTAACTTTTACGCCGGAAAAAAGGGCGGTGATCCAGAGGTTTATCGGGAAAAAGTACAGAAAGACCAGGAGCAGGATTACAATGCCACCAATCAGGAACGCGGGAGATAGTTCTTGCATATTTTATTTTAAATGGCTAAATGGCTAAATGGCTAAATGGTTAAATTGTTGGAAAAACATCGAAGGCAGATGTGAATCGGGTTTAATATCAGATTTAGGTTTTATAGCTTTTTAGCAAATTATCTTGAATACCACGATCCAACCATTTAACCATTCAGCCATTAAACAATTAAACAACCTGCTCTACCGTAATCTTATGGTTTGCAATTTTAATAATGCGGATGGGGCTGCCGGTTGGAATAAATTCGCCGTTGGTCTGCACTTCATATTGTTTCCCGTGGAAAATGCCCGTGCCGGAAGGTCTTAAAGAAGAAAGCGTTTTTCCGGTTTCGCCAATCTGTACTTCCGGAATAACATCTTCGTTTACTTTGGCTTTGTTAACGGTGGTTAAGGTAAAGCGCTGCCAGGTTTGTTTTTTAAGCCCGAAATAGACGGCTGCCGCCGTGGCCAGCACCGAAATTCCCAGCATCCAGTACCCATACTCCAGGCCCAGGTCGCGGAAGCCCATCCAGATGCCTACAGCCATTAAAATTACGCCGGCTAAACCTACCAGGGTAGTGCCCGGCACCAGTACTATTTCTACTACCAACAGCAAAATGCCAAAAACCAGCAGCGAAACAATTGTGATCCATTCCATTTTATTCGGTAGTTTTTGAGTTGGTTAAAGATAGGGAAATTTACGGGAAATCTCCAACCGGAATATAGCCTGGGGAAGCATTGGAATAATTCGTTTAGGGGTAAGGCTTCAAAAAAACGGAAGCAGCGGCTTTGTAAGAACAGGAGGGTCTTTCTGGTTGTTTGGAACAGAGCCGGATGCTGGCGATTTGTTTATATTTCCTGTTCCCGGTATTTCCTTTGGTGCCAACTTTGGCCGGAAGCAGGGTTGAAAATTTTAAACCGGAATGAAGCCGTATTAACTTTTGTTGGAAACAAAAAACCACCCAGATCTCTGAGACCTGGGAGGTTTGAACCAGCAGTTTTTCAACTCAAAACAGTACCGTTCTCTAATATGCTCTGGCAAAATAAACGCGGCGGCTCGAAGGTTTCCCGGTGATCATATCCACGCCTTCTTCATCTAATGGGTTCAGGGCAATGCAGCGGATGGTGGCTTTGGTTTCTTCTTTAATGCGTTCTTCGGTTTCCGGGGTGCCGTCCCAGTGGGCTAATACAAAACCCGGTTTTTCGTCCAGGATCCGTTTGAATTCTTCGTAAGAATCTACTTTTACCGTATTTTCTTCGCGGAAAGCTAAAGCCGGTTGTAGATGTTTTCCTGGATTTCGTGCAGCAGGTTTTCGATGGTGTTTTCCAGGCCTTCGAGCTGCATGCTTTGCTTTTCTTTGGTGTCGCGGCGGGCTACTTCGGCGGTGCCGTTTTCCAGATCGCTAGGGCCAATAGCAATCCGTACCGGTACGCCTTTCAGTTCCCATTCGGCAAATTTAAAGCCCGGGCGTTCGGTGTCGCGGTTATCGTATTTTACGGAAATGCCTTTGGCTTCGAGTTTTTCTTTCAGTTTACCTACCGTTTCGGATATCTGCTCCAGCTCTTCGTCTTTGCGAAAGATCGGCACAATTACTACCTGGATCGGGGCTAATTTTGGCGGCAATACCAAACCTTCATCGTCGGAGTGGGCCATAACCAAGGCGCCCATTAAGCGCGTGCTTACGCCCCAGCTGGTTCCCCAAACGTGTTCCTGTTTGCCTTCTTTGTTCGTAAATTTTACATCGAAAGCCTTGGCAAAGTTCTGGCCTAAAAAGTGGGAGGTTCCGGCCTGCAAGGCTTTGCCATCCTGCATTAAGCCTTCAATGCAATAGGTATCTAATGCGCCGGCAAAACGTTCGTTCGGGGTTTTTACGCCTTTTATTACCGGCAGCGCCATGAAATTTTCGGCAAAGTCGGCGTATACGTTCAGCATTTGCACGGTTTCGGCAACGGCTTCTTCCTGAGTGGCGTGGGCGGTGTGGCCTTCCTGCCATAAAAATTCGGCGGTACGTAAAAATAAGCGGGTACGCATTTCCCAGCGCACTACGTTGGCCCACTGGTTTATTAATAGCGGCAGATCGCGGTAACTCTGGATCCAGCCTTTGTAGGTGCTCCAGATAATGGCTTCGGAAGTTGGCCGCACAATCAGTTCTTCTTCCAGTTTGGCTTCCGGATCTACGCGTAATTTCCCTTTATTATCAGGGTCGGTTTGGAGGCGGTAATGGGTTACTACAGCGCATTCTTTGGCAAAGCCTTCGGCATTCTGTTCTTCGGCTTCAAACAGGCTTTTCGGGATAAAAAGCGGAAAATAAGCGTTGGAGTGGCCGGTTTTTTTGAACATATCGTCCAGCACGCGCTGCATTTTTTCCCAGATCGCATAACCGTACGGTTTTATAACCATGCAGCCCCGCACCCCGGAATTTTCGGCCAGGCCGGCTCTTTTTACTAATTCATTGTACCACAGCGAATAATCTTCGCTTCTTTTTGGTAAAGCTTTGCTCATGTTTCAGTATATTTGTTTTTCGCAATTAGCACCTATTTTATATTTTTTGGTACAGGATTTGCATTGCGAAATTTATAAATCAGCACATCATTTTACCCCAAAATTACGTTAATAAAACAGATTAACCAGTATGCCGGGGTGTGAATAATGCTGATTGGTTATCTTTTACCGGCCTTACCCTTTAATTTTTCGACCATGAGAAATATATTCAAAGCTGCTTTAGTGCCTGTGCTGGCTGTTCTGGCCTTTGGCTGTTCCAGCTCCACCGGATTGCAGACCTCCGAACCGGACGATCTGTATTATTCTTCTGCCGACAGAACCATGCGCAGAGAAATGAACGCTCCGGCTTCCGGAAGTTCCGCCTCTGCCGACAATTCGGTTTATGAGGAATCGGAAGCAGGCAATCCGGAGTATTACGACCCGGGTACTAACCGTACCTCCGTAACCAATAATTATTATTACGACGACGACCGGCGGTATGTATCCCGGGGCCGTCGGAGTTATATGTATTACAACGATCCGTTCTATTCTCCCTTCGGCTATTCGGCGGCGTATTGCTACGGCATTTACGACCCGTTCTGTTTTCCGGGGTACTATCCGTATTCCGGCATAACGGTTAGCATTGGCTATGGCTGGGGAAATCCGTATGGTTATGGTTGGGGCGGTTACCGCCCTTATGGCGCCTATGGTTACGGTTACCGCCCTTATGATATGTATGGTTATTACGGAGGCGGCTACGGTGGTTACTACCAGGGCTTTTATGACGGATACCATGCCGGCAACGGATATGGTTATGGCTACAACCGCCAGCGCACCCAGTATGGTCCGCGCGGTGACCGTAGTTTTGTTCCTGCTACTTCTACCGCTACCGGCGGCCGGGGGGCTGCCCCGGGCAGATCAGGTTCCGGCACCAATGTTCCGGACCGCACCGGTAATGACCCGGGAAGAGTTGGCCGCACCGAAGGCGTTGCGCCTGCTAACGGACGCCCGGCCCGGGTAACTTCCAGCCAGCCAGGTAATGTATCGCCGGGTAGAGTGGCACCAGCCAGTGAAGTTGGCAGACCAGATGTTCAGCCAGGTCGTTCTGAAGGTATTTCGCGCCCAAGCCGGAACACTGAAACGGTAAGACCGGAAAATTACCAGTTCCAGACTACCGAACAGCCTTCTTTACAGCCTGACCGCCCGGCTAAAGGTCGGGGTGGTCTTATACCGAACCGTCCGCAGGTTCAACCGCAGCAGCAGGACCAGTCGGAAAGAATTAACCAGCAGGCTGTTCCGGCCCAACCACAACGTCCGGTCCGCGAATCGATGTCCCGCCCGGCGCAACGGGAAACCCGCACGGCTCCTTCTAATTACGACCGGCCATCTTACCAGGATAATTCTCCGTCCAGAGGCAGTATGGGTGGCGGGGGCAGCGCACCAGCAAGATCGGGCGGCAGACCGCGAAACTAAAAGCAGCATAAACGCTTATGAAAAACATTAAAATATTGGTATCCGGGCTGGCTTTGCTGGCCTGGAGCACTCAAACTATGGCCCAGAACGAAGTGGACGCCCTTCGTTATTCGCAGCTTGGTTTTGGCGGTACTGCCCGGATCCAGGGCATTGCCGGGGCGCAAACCGCATTGGGCGCCGATGGCTCTACCATGGCCGGTAACCCGGCCGGTTTAGGCGTGTACCGCAAAAGCGAAGTAACTTTTACCCCGGGCTTTAACTTCAACGAAACCAAAAGTACCTATAAAGGAACTACCGTTCCGGATTCCCGCAATACTTTCAATATTTCCCAGCTGGGTTTGGTAATTACCAGCCGCAAAGCAGATGATGTCGTAAATAACTGGCGCTCCGGAAGTTTTGGAATAGGTTTTACCCGCCTCAACGATTTTCAGACGCGCAGTACCTACGAAGGCCGGGTAAAAGATAACGAATCTATTGTGCAGTCTTTTTACGACAATACCATAAGCCTGGGGCTAACGGAAAATGATCTGCTGGCCGAATACGGAACGAACGGCGATAATATAGTAAGCCTGGAAGGCTTGGCCTACGCTACCTTCTTACTTAACTTCGACTCTTTAGGAGCTTACACCATTCCACGAACCGACCTGAACCAGCGGGAAAGCATTCAGAGCAAAGGAGCACAGAACCAGTGGGATTTCAGTTACGGCGCCAGTTACATGGATAAGCTTTTTATTGGCGGATCGCTTTCGCTGATGACGGTAAGCTATGACCAGCAACGCACCTTTACCGAAACTTCTACCGGAGGAGACCCGAATTTCGTTTCATTAACGTTAACCGACCGGTTTACTACCGAAGGAGCCGGCATAAATTTCCGGATCGGGGCCATTTATAAACCTGTAGATGCTTTGCGGATCGGGGCTTCCATTCAAACTCCAACCTTTATGAGCTTAACCGATAACTATAATACCAATCTATCGGTTAACTACCAGCCGGGGGCCATTCCGGGTACTAATAAAACCCAATACGCCAGCAACATTTTACCGGGTATTTATAACTATAACTTAACCACCCCTTTCCGGGCAACCGGCGGCCTGGCTTACTTTTTTGAAAAGTATGCATTTATCTCTGCCGATGCCGAATATGTAAATTACGATGGCGCCAGCTTTAACCAGGACGAAGATTTTAAAGTTTTTTCCCAGGTCAACAGCCGGATAGCCAATACCTATAAGGGAGCCGTGAATTACCGGGTAGGGGCCGAAGGGCGTTTTGATGTTTTCCGGGTAAGAGGCGGGCTTGCGTTATACGGCGATCCGTACCGGAGCAGCACCTACGACCGCAAACGTACGTATTACACTTTTGGTATAGGCCTGAAAGAAACGAACTATTTTGTAGATGCGGCTTTCGTGCAGAGTGCCTATAACCAGATTTATTCTCCTTACCGCCTGGAAAGCAACTCTCCGGTAGTAAGTACCAAAGTTAAGAATTCAAGTTTTGTGGTAACGGCCGGTTTTAACTTTTAAACTGCAAAGCTTTCTATTACTTTTTAAAGGCGGTGGCTTCGGAATGAGGCTATCGCCTTTTTTATTATATACCGGGTATGCTAATTCCGAACCCTTTTTCGTTCAGGTGTAAGAATAATTTACAGTTAAACCTTTATGGAAAAGAAATTGCTCATTGGCCTGCTGGCTTTAAGTACCACCGGTTGTGTAACCACCCAGGTAGCCCATATTCCGCGGGTTAACATGCAGGAGCCGGAGGTTTTTATGACCCAATTGCCAGCCAGAACTTATGCAGAGGTGAGTTATATTGAAGCGGCGGGCGGCGTGTTCCATACCAAAAGCCAGCTGTTGCGAAAACTGAAAGACCAGGCCCGGAAAGAAAATGCCGATGCCCTGATCCAGGTCCGGTTCCGGTATGCCCATATCTGGCCGTACGCCGAAGGAATTGGCATTAAGTATCAGGAATAAGTTTTAGCAGGAGAGAAGCTTTACTTTTTCAGGCAGAATTCCTACCGTTTTAATAGCCAAAAAAAGGCCCTGCCGAATGAACGGCAGGGCCTTTTTATATTTTAAAAGCGGCAGCTATTAACGCTGAACTTTTACAGATAAAGTGATCTGGCTTGTGTTGTTGTTGGCTACAGTTGGGGTAGTGATAGCTGTAACTTTAGCAACGCCGTGTTTGCCGGCAGCAGTTTTAAAGCCAACTACATCGTTTACCGCTAACTGCATGGCTTTTGAGCCTTCAGGACCGGCAACGGAATTGTTATAGCCAGCCTCAATTTGAGTACCAGTAGTGATTTGGTCATAAATTGGACCGCCACCCTGGATTTTCTTTAATTTTGTAGCGTTTTTAGTAGCCCATGAAGGGATGTTGGCCGAAGTTGAAGCACCATAAACGGCTTGTGCATTTACGTCGGTAGGAGCAGCAATTGTACCTAAGTCGGTAGCGGCGGTACCGCCTACGCTGTAGTAATATACCAGGTCAACTTTGGCAGAATTAGCTTTGGCATCGGCAGAATTTAAAACCATGCCGTCTGTAGAAGAGAAGAAGCTGCCAACTGCTGCGTTCTGGTTGCCCAGGATCTTGGCAGTGTAAGTAGCCATATCGCTTAATACAGTAATAGTATACGTACGGGTAGTTACCTCATTTTTGTTGGTAGTAGCGGTAAAGGTGTAGGTAATTTTAGTGCCTTCTGCTAATCCGTTTGGAACCTCATCGTCTACGTTAAATTCGTAACCGGCACTCGGGAAATTGGTTACAGTTGTATCAAAGCTTAAGCCAAGAACTGATCCAACCATTTTAAACTCTTTCAGTTTGTCTGCGGAGGTTACTAATACTTTAAATTTAATAGGCGCGCCCGGAGCTAAGCTTACTTCGTCGTTAGTTGCCGATGGCTCGAACGTAATGGTAGCTTTTGGGTTCACTTCATCATCATCGCCGCAGCTTGTTAAAAAGCTTAAGCTGGCAATTGCCATCATGGCAAAATAGAAATTTCTGAATTTTTTCATAAGGTGTTTAAAATAATTAAAAGGTTAATTGGTATTTAAATAATATTCAGTTCGAATCCGGTTTACAAACTTAATACCAAATTATTAAATCCGCATGGTATTTCAAATTTTTATAATTTTAAATGGTTTGGCGGTTTTGCAATCGACAATTATTCCGGTAAATTTAGCGTTTCAACCTGTTTTGTTATAATTAAAACGCTATGCATTTTAAGGTAAAATCTGTCTTCCTGTTTTTATTCCTTTCCCTAACCGTGCAGCTGGCAGTTGCGCAGCAAAAGCTCAAAATTACCGTTGAAGATATCTGGGCCAAGCCCACGTTTGCTGTAAAATCGGTTCATGGGGTAAACTGGATGAAAGATGGCCGGTATTACTCCAGCCAGGTTGCAGATAATGCCAACCAGACCGCCGATATTGTAAAAGTTGATGTAACCACCGGCCAGCCGGTTAGCACCATAATTGAAGGCGAAAATCTGAAAGCTGAAGGCAGCCAGACCCCTTTAGCCTACGATGGCTACGAATTCAGCGCCGACGAAAAGAAAGTGCTTTTCTCAACCGAAACCGAACCGATCTACCGCCGGTCTTCCAAAGCCAACTACTACGTTTACGACCTGGAATCCAAGAAACTAACCAAACTCAGCAACGGCGGCAAACAATCTTACGCTACGTATTCGCCGGATGGCAAACAGGTGGCTTTTGCCCGCGATAACAATTTGTTTGTGGTAGACCTGGCTTCTATGCAGGAAAAACAGCTTACCACCAATGGTAAATTCAACCAGATAATAAACGGCTCGGCAGATTGGGTTTACGAAGAAGAATTCGAATTTGCCAAAGCCTTTTTCTGGTCGCCGAACTCCGATAAGATTGCCTACTATTCTTTCGACGAAAGCCGCGTGCCGGAATACAACATGCAGGTCTGGAACGGTTTGTACCCAACCGATTATCGTTTTAAATACCCGAAAGCCGGCGAACCAAATTCGGTAGTGGAAATTTACGTGTACGATCTGGGTAAAAATGCTCCCGTTAAAATGGACGTAGGCCCGGAAAAGGATCAATACATTCCACGCATTAACTGGACCACCGATAACGATCTGCTTTCAATTAGAAGAATGAACCGCCTGCAGAACACCCTGGAAATTCTGCACGCCAATGCCGAAACCGGCGCCAGCAAAGTAATACTTACAGAAAAAGACAAAGCCTACGTAGAAATTACCGACGACCTGACCTACCTGAAAGGCGGCAAACAGTTTATAATGAGTTCCGAAAAAGACGGCTACCGCCATTTGTATTTATATGATATGAAAGGCAAAGAAGTACGCCAGATAACCAAAGGCAAATGGGAGATCAGCAGTGTTTTGGGTTTTGATGAGAAAAACAATACCGTTTTTTATACCTCCACCGAAGTTTCGCCGATGACCCGCCAGCTTTACCGGATCAGTTTAAAAGGAAAAGATAAAACCCGCCTTACCAAAGAGAACGGCACGCACAACATTAACCTGAGCCCGGACTTTAAGTATTTCATCGATTATTTTTCGAATGCCAACACTCCTTTAACCGTAAGCCTGCACAGCGGCAAAGACGGCAAGCTTATTAAAACCCTGGAAGATAATGCTGCTTTAAAAAGCCGCCTGGCCCAGTACGAAACCTCTAAACTGGAATTCTTCGATTTTAAAACCTCGGAAAATGTGAGCCTGAACGGCTGGATGATAAAACCGGCCAACTTTGATGCTTCTAAGAAATACCCGGTTTTGATGTTCGTGTACGGCGGTCCGGGAAGCCAGCAGGTAAACGATGCCTGGAATGCCAAAGATTTTATGTGGTACCAACTACTGGCGCAAAAAGGGTACATGATCGTGTGCGTAGATAACCGCGGAACCGGCGGCCGGGGCGCTGAATTTAAAAAGAGCACCTACGCCAACTTAGGTAAACTGGAAGTGCAGGATCAGATTGAAGGAGCAAAGTATCTGGGCAGTTTGCCTTTCGTAGATAAAGACCGCATTGGCATCTGGGGCTGGAGCTTTGGGGGTTACGTAACGCTACTGGCCTTAACCAAAGGTGCCGAATATTTTAAAGCCGGCATTGCCGTAGCTCCCGTTACCAACTGGCGTTTTTACGACTCCATTTACACCGAACGCTTCCTGAAAACCCCGCAGGAAAACGCCGCCGGTTACGACGAAAATTCGCCGGTACAGTTTGCCGATAAGCTGAAAGCCAAATTATTTCTGGTACATGGTACCGGCGACGATAACGTACACGTGCAGAATTCCATGGCCATGACCGATGCGTTTATTAAAGCCAACAAGCAATTCGAAAGCTTTTACTACCCGAACCGGAACCATGGTATTTATGGCGGCAGCACCCGTTTGCACCTTTACACCCAAATGACCAGTTTCCTTGAGCGGAATTTATAGTATTGCGGTACTGGCGTCATTAATACTTTTTGAATGAATACTTTTTCGTGGCCTGGTGGTTTTTACGGGTTTTTATGGGCCTTTTTGCTTGGAGTATTGCTTTATTTCAGCTTTTTTCACCAGTTGGGGCAACTTTCTGTCTGGAATTGGGATGAAGCGCGTAATGCGGTTAATGCGCTGGAAATGGTGCACCGGAAAGAATTTCTGGTTACTTATTTCGAAAATCAGATAGACATGTGGAATGTTAAGCCTCCCCTGAATATCTGGTTTATGGCTTTATCGTTGAAGTTATTCGGGTTTAATGCCCTGGCTGTCCGGCTTCCTTCCGCTTTTTTTGCCACGCTTACCTGTATCTGTCTGATCTATTTTTCAAGTAAGTATTTTCAGAATTATTTTATAGGTATTCTGGCGGTTCTGGTTCTGGTAACCACTACCGGTTATAACGGGTTCCACGTAGCCAGGACCGGCGATTACGACGCTTTACTGGTACTTTGTACTACTATATTTTCGCTTTGCTATTTTTTGTACCTGGAAACGGATGGTAATAAATCCAGATACCTGATCGGAACAGTGGCCTTTATCATTTTAGCTACGCTTACCAAAGGGGTTGCCGGATTAATACCTTTGCTTTGCCTTTTTGTTTATACACTTTACCGGCGTAAACTTCTGGTCGTTTTAAAGAATAAGTGGCTGTACCTGGGCATTGTACTGTTTATATTTTTCGTGGGAGGCTACTACCTGCTTCGGGAGCAATATAACCCTGGCTACATCAAAACTGTTTTTATGGAAGAGCCGGGAAGGTTGGTTAACCGTACGGAAGGCGATACCCATTTAGATACTGGCTTTTATTTTACCGGGATGCTGCAGGAGCGTTTCTTACCCTGGTTTTATCTTTTTCCTTTTTGCGCGGTGCTGGCGTTTTTAAACCCTGACAAATTTTTAAAACGGATAACCGTTTTTAGTTTGTTATTTGTAATCCTGTTTTTCGTTATCATAACGTTTTCGGCAACGAAGAACACGCAGTACGAAGCCCCTATATATCCGTTTGCAGCTTTAATAATTGGTATTGGCCTGGCCTCTGTTATTCAGTTTGTGCAAATGCAACTAAGGCCTGGTAATCAAAATTATGGGAATGCTTTATTCTTAATATTGGTGTTTGGGCTTTTTGCTTTGCCTTTATATACCACTTTAAAAAAGAATGTATTTCGCCAGGAACGCGAACCAAACTGGACCCTCTATGGTGAATACATGACTAAGTTCGTGAAAGAAAAGCCGGAGATCAAAGATTTTGCGGTAGGTTTCAGCGATTACAATGCGCACATGTTGTTTTATGTGCAGGCGCTTAACTATTCAGATAAAGGTTATTCTGTAAAAGAGGCCTGGGGCGACCAGCCTGTTCCTGGAAAAGACATTGTGCTCTCCTGTAATGGTAACGTAAATTGGTTCTACGAGAATAATTATAATTATGAGATAATTCACGAAGACGGCGGGTGTAAAACTTTTAAGCTGCTGAACAGAAAATAAACCTGCAAAACCTTTAATTCAAATTAAAATTGGCTTTTCAATTTAAAAGAGAGAACACCTTAGCCTATATTGGATGTTGGCTGGTTTTTATAGCCTTAGCCATCCTGTTTTACCACAATATGGTCTTCTTTTTGCCGCGGGGTATTCATGAATGGGCCCAGGCCGACCGGTTAGCGCTGGCCATTCAATTCTATGACAGGGGCTTTAATTTCTTCCGGCCTGCCACATATTCTTTAGAATCTATAGAGGGTATTGCAGGGGTAGAGTTTCCTATTCAGGCGTATCTGGCGGCGTTAATGGGAATAATTGCAGGCCGCGAAAATATTAGTTTCTGTTTCCGGCTGCTTGATATTCTTATGGCGCTTACCGGGTTCTATTTCCTTTTTAAGCTGGTTTACGAAAAAACGCAGCATTTTTTTCTGGCCCTGCTACCAGGCATTTTCCTGATGTCGTCGCCGGTGTTTGTTTATTATGCCGGAACATATCTACCCGATACCTTCAGCACTTCGTTGGTTTTTATTGCCTTTTATTTTTTCTTCCGTTTTTACGAAACCCGCGACCAACGGTATTTATTAGGCTGCCTGCCATTTTTTACCTTGGCCGGTCTGGTAAAAATTACCAGCTGTATCTACTTTCTGGCTGCTGTTGGTTTTACCCTGCTCTGGTCTTACTTACTGCCCCATGTGCTTACTTTCAGATCCAAAATCTATTTGCTGGGAGGTACCTTACTGGGCTTTGGCCTGATTGCTGCATTTACATTTTATAATAAATACCTGAATGCCAAGTTTCAATCAGGGCTTTTTCTGGCCGAAACCCGGCCAATTGAAAACTGGGAAATGTTTAAATACATTAAAAGCCGGTATTTTGAGGTTTGGCGCTTTGAGTACTTAACCCGGTTCCAGTATATTATTTTTTACGTGTGTGCCGGGCTCTTTCTGATCTTCCTGATCTGGCATTTGCGCAAAAGGCTAGCGTATGCTGCTGTCCTGCTTATTTCCCTGGTTGGAGGTGTAGCTTTCTTCTACTTAATGGGTTCGCAGTTAATAGACCACGACTATTATATCATCTGCGCCTTTTTTCCCATTCTTATCCTGCTGCTATTGCTAACTATTTTTCTGGGCCACGCTTTTATCCGGAATAAGTATGTTTTGAATGGTGGAGCGCTGGTGCTGATCCTGATAATGCTCTTTACCGGGTACCGCCACCACCTATTACGGATGTCCGATACTTACAAAGATTTTTCTAATTATTACTATTACCCCTGGATGCTGAACGGCCGGGAAATAATAAACCAGGCCGGCATTCCGAAAGATGCCAGGTTGCTGGTTTTAAGCACAAACGCGCCCAATGAAACCCTGGTTTATTTCGACCGCCGGGGGGTAGTTTGGGGCACCGGAGATAACTTTGTGCCCGATAGGCAAGCCATTACCGATAAGTTAAATACTTTTGGCCTGCATTTTATTTTAATAAATAAGCCGGATTTTGAACGATTGATTAGCCGGTATCCGGATTTTTTGCAATATTTTGCACCTGTTATAAATAATGAGCAATTTCTGGTCCTGAAACCCTTGTAAATTCTGAACAAAGCGTAACCTGCCACTTGTCTGAAATCGTTTTTAATGATAAATACTCTTGCCCCCCAAATTTCCGTAATAATTCCTATTTACAACGAAGAAGGGAATATCCTTAATCTTTACGACCGGCTCACCAGCGTAATGCAGAAGCTGGGCGAAACCTACGAATTTATCTTTGTAAACGACGGTAGCCGCGACAATTCCCTGGTTTTAATAAAAACGTTAGCGCAACGCGACGAAAAAGTAAAGTTTATCGATTTCAGCCGCAATTTCGGGCACCAGGTTGCCGTTAGCGCCGGCCTGGACCATACCTCCGGAAAAGCCGTGGTGATCATCGATGCCGATCTGCAGGACCCGCCGGAACTGATCATAGACCTGTATAAAAAGATGCAGGAGGGCTATGAAGTAGTGTATGCCCGGCGGCGCAAACGCCAGGGCGAAAGCTACATGAAGCTGCTTACGGCCAAATGGTTCTACCGCATCTTATCCAATATTACTTCGGTAGAGATTCCGGTAGATACCGGCGATTTCCGGATCATAAGCCATAAAATTGTGCAGGTATTGCGCAACATGCCGGAGCGGAATAAATTTTTGCGGGGCCAGATCTCCTGGGCCGGATACCGCCAGACTTTTGTAGAGTACGACCGGGCCCAGCGCCTTGAAGGCGAAACCGGTTACACATACCGCAAAATGATCCAGCTTGCGTTGGATGGTATTACTTCTTTCTCAGATTTTCCGCTAAAGGTGGCAACCATGGCTGGCTTTATCGTTTCCGGAGTTGCTTTTTTGGTTATGTTGTATGCATTATATGTACACTACGTTTCTGAGAATACCGTGCCCGGCTGGACATCGATGATCCTGAGCGTGCTTTTTCTGGGCGGTATTCAACTTATTTCCATCGGGATCATTGGCGAATATATCAGCCGGGTGAGCAATAACGTACGTAACCGGCCCCTTTATATTATTGGCGACACGAATCTCGAAAACCGCCAGCCGGAAAATGCCCCGATCCACGCCCGGATGCTTTCCTGAACCGCTTTTTCCTGTTCCGCGAACTATAGTTGGATTCTTCAGGCCAGCAAATAGCTTAGTATCAACGGGAAATATTTAAAAGTTCGAAAATTAAGGTAGAGGAAGAAACCAAAATTTATGCTTTTAGATCCAAGTTCTTTTATTTACCATGACCGCTTTTGGCGCTGGCTGTGCGTAGCGGTAGCGCTGCTTACCGGCCTTCTGTACTTTCTTAACCTCCAGCAGGAGCACGATTGGGGCGGCGATTTCAGCCAGTATATTGCCCATGCCCGCAACATGGCCGAAGGCGTACCCTACAAAGCTACCAACCACCTCCAAAGCTCAGAACTAACCATTGCCCCGGAAACCTACCCGGTTGTTTTTCCTTTGCTGCTGGCCCCGGTTTATGCCCTTTTTGGAGTAGATCTGGTAGCCTTTAAAGTGGTAGTGGTACTTTGCTTTGTAGGATTTCTGTTAATGCTCTGGCCGGTTTTCCGGCCCCATCTGCCGGCGGCGGCCGTTTTTTTTGTTACGGTGCTATTGGCGGCTAACCCCAGTTTTTATCTTTTTAAAGAGCATATTCTTTCCGAATTCCCTTTCCTGTTTTTCCTGTTCGTTTGCCTTTATTTTATGCAGCGGGCTTTCTATGCTGCTAATGCCAGGGAAGCCCGGTTGTTTTACGGACTGGCCGGCCTGGGCCTCTTTCTGCTGGTAGGCACCCGCAGCCTGGGTATGGTCATGGTGCCGGCGTGGATCGGGGGCATGGTTTTTCTCAAGGCCAAACCACGTCGCTGGCTGCTTTATTTAGGATTTAGCCTTTTGGTTTTTGCGATATTTTATCTGCTGCAGAAAATCTACCTGAACAGCATCGGTGAGAGCTACGGCGACCAGTTTCTGAAAATGTACCAGGACGATACCATCAGCTCGAACCTGAAAAATTATTTTAACGAAGCGAAACTACTCTGGCTGGAAGGAGCGAATGGTACTATTAAACTAACCCTGCTCATTTTATTGCTTATTTTGAGCGCCATCGGGTTGGTGCTGCGCTGCATCCGGCAACGCCCGGGAGTGTTCGAATTCTTTACTTTAGGATCGGTTGCTTTAACCCTCATCTGGCCTTATTTCCAGGGTTTCCGGATGCTGATTCCGTTTATTCCGCTTTTATTCTTCTTTGCTTTTTACGCGGTAAATGCGGGCATTAATCTGCGGCCGAATGTAGCGTTGGGCGTTTTAGCAGTTTTGTTTGTGCTCTTTCTGTTCCCTTATTTCCGGGCCTATCGCAAAATAGAAACCACGGTTCCTTTTAACTTTGTGCGCGAAGAAACAAAAGAAATGTTTGCCTTTATCCGGCGAACGCCCACTGAGGGCCGGGTGCTGTTCATAAAGCCCCGGGTACTGGCTTTGTATACCGGTCATGCGGCTATGGTTTCGCATTGCCCGGAAACCCCGGAAACCTTTGCCGGGTTTTTAGCGGAGCATCAGATAACTTACCTGGTAGTTTCCAAGAAAGACTTTGCCATAGAAACCAAATGTCTGAACGACTGGGCAAGGCAACATCCGGATAAAGCCCGGCTACAATTTGAGAATGATGGTTTCGCGGTTTTTCAGCGGATACCTTAAATTTGGAATTCCAGGAAACAGAACCCTTAAGAAAATTCTTATTTTGGGGGTATCCCTCACCTGCGGTATATACACATCTCTTCACCTCGGTCTGTGCTTCACCTCGGTCTGTGCTTCACCTCGGTCTGTGCCCTCACAGACCGAAGCAGGGGGCTTATAAATAAGAATTGGTTTTTTTCGGACTATAAAGGAGGTCAAAAATTTCGCCGCACCGGATAAAGCGCTTTTAATACCCTAAAAGATAAGCACTTTCTTAACCTTTAAAGCTACTGCTTCGGTCTGTGGGGGCACAGACCGAGGTGATAGGACAAGCCTTGGAAGAAGATTCCGAAGGTAATTGCCGGATAAGTAATTCTCAACTTTTACAGGTCATCGAAATCTAAAAGTAAAGTATGCTGGCAGGCCGTGTGCAAGTCGCGGTAGGTCTGGTTAAGGACAGTCGTTTCTTTGGCGGCGGCTAAACCCAGGTATGGGAAAAGGCTTTGCGCACTGCGTACCGCTACCCGCACGGAATGCCGGCATTGCCAGCTTACCTGCTGCAGCAACCCTTCTGTTAAGGTTTCGCCCTGTTCCAGGGCTTTCCAGGATTGTTCGGTAATGCCAAAAAAGCTGCAGGTGGTTTCTTCCAGTTCAGTTAAAGCCGCTTTGTACTTTTTGGTAAGAAAAGGATACCGTTTCGGATCAGACGTTTGCCAGTTTTTTTCATTCGCTTCCAGATAGGTTTTGGTTTCTTCCAGAAAATGCCGGCAAATGCCCAGGTTTACTGCCGCAAAAGAGGCCTGCGCAAATTGCAGGAACGGGTATTGAAAGATCAGCGGCAAAGGCTCCATTATGGGTTGCGAAAGATCGAAGGTGTGGTTTTCCGGAATAAAAGCATTCTCAACCGTTATAGTGTGGCTTCCGGTGGCTTTGAGCCCGAAGGTATTCCAATCGTCTAAAACTATAACCTGTTCCGGCGCAAAAACAAAAGCGCGAACTGCGTCTGCTTTTCCGGGCTCTTTTACCAGGCAGTTGGCCGTGAAAATAGTGGCGTAGTTGGCGCCGCTGCAATATTTCCAGCTGCCGGAAACCTGGTAGACGCCTTCGATTTTTGTGGCAGTTCCGGTTGGGTGGCCGCTGCCGGCTACTACGGCATTTACCGGGGAGAATTGTTTTTCGGCAACCTGGGGCGTTAAATAAGCCGAAAAAAAGCCGCCGCCTGCACCAATGGTAACAGCCCAGCCAAAGCTGCCATCTATATAAGCAGCCTGTTCAAAGATCTTCAGGGCTTCAGGCAAAGCAGTTAAGTTGCCGCCGAAGTCTTCGGGAACGAATAATTTAAAGAGCTTTTCCTGGTAAATAAGCGCTAACGTTTCCGGGGTTAGGGTGCCGGTTTTTTCCTGAAGGAAAGCTGCTTCCCGGAGCTGTAAGATGGTGTTTTGATCGAAGATAGCCAAAGCGAAGGGTTAACCCGAAGAATATTTTCTTCAAAGTTAACCCTTTCCTTTTATTAAACTTTTATTAAAAACAGGTAACCGGATTTACGCCATTACGCCTTCGCGCACCAGTTTCGCTTCTTCTTCCTTCACCACTTTGGCATCGTAAATGAACGGACCAAAAGGCACTACCGATGCAACAAAGCCCAGCGCAATTTTAATCAGCGACCACCGGTAGGTAAAAGCCGCGTGTAACAGGGCACCAATATAAAGCACAAATAAAAGGCCATGCGCCCAGCCGGTATATTTTACCGCCAGCGGCATATCCATAAAATATTTCATGGGCATGGCAATAAAAAACAGGATTAGGGAAGAAATACCTTCCAGCAGACCAATAATGTGCAGGCGTTTTAAAGGAGTGTTCATGTTAAAGCAGTAATAGGTTTGTTTTGGTAGTTAAAGGAATTTTCCGGCTTTAAAGTTTCACGCAGACGTTTTGCGGTTCGGTAAAAAAGCGCAATGCCTCTAAACCACCTTCGCGGCCTACGCCGGATTGTTTCATGCCGCCGAACGGGGTACGCAGATCGCGCAGCAGCCAGCAGTTGATCCAGACGATTCCGGTTTTAACCTGGTGGGCTACCCGGTGCGCTTTATTTAAATTTTCGGTCCAGATGGTAGCGGCCAGGCCGTAATCGGTGCAGTTGGCGTATTCCAGAGCTTCTTCTTCGGTATCGAAAGGCGTAAGGGTTACTACCGGGCCGAAAATTTCTTCCAGGTTGGTGCGGCAGTTGTAGGCCAAGCCTTCAATTACGGTAGGAGCAATGTACCATCCGCTGGCGTTTTCGCCTTCCAGCTTAACCTGGTGGCCGCCGGCTAATATTTTACCGCCTTCTTCCTGCGCCAGGTCTATATAAGAAAGCACCTTCTGCATGTGCGCTTCGGAAACTACAGCGCCCTGTTTGGTTTTTTCGTCTAAAGGGTTACCGTTTTTCAGCTCCGCTACTTTGACTAAAAAGCCTTCTTTGAATTGGTCGTAAATGCTGCGCTCAATAAAGATGCGGGAGCCGCAAAGGCAAATCTGTCCCTGGTTCGCAAAAGAAGAATTAATGCTGGTAGCTATGGCTTTTTCCAGGTCGCAGTCGGCAAAAATAATGTTCGGGTTTTTGCCGCCCAGTTCCAGGCTCAGCTTTTTAAACATGGGAGCCGCCACGCGGGCAATGGTTTCGCCGGTTTTGGTGCCGCCGGTAAAGGATATGATCGGGATATTCGGGTTTTCGGTAATGGCGGCGCCTACTTTATGGCCGTAGCCATGGATGATGTTCAGCACCCCGGCAGGTAAACCGGCTTCGGCGCAGAGTTCGGAAAGCAGGTAGGCCGTCATGGGGGTAATTTCCGAAGGTTTGGCAATTACGCAGTTTCCGGCGGCCAGGGCCGGGGCAATTTTCCAGGTAAATAAATACAGCGGTAAGTTCCAGGGCGAAATGCAACCGGCAATGCCGTAAGGACGGCGCAACGTATAATTAATGGCCGTGCCCTCCATATAATGCGATTCGGAAGAAAAATGCTGAATGGCCGTGCCGAAGAATTCCAGGTTGGAACTGGCTCTGGGAATATCAACGGTGCGGGCTAAGGCAATGGGTTTACCGTTATCTACAGATTCTGCCAGGGCCAGTTTTTCTAAGTTCTGGTCTATCAGGTTGGCAATTTTTACCAGCAATTTGCCGCGTTTTTCGGCGGAGGTGTTGCTCCATTCCGGGAATGCCTGTTGGGCTGCTTTTACCGCCATTTCCACGTCGCGGGCATCAGAATCCGGGATCAGGGAATAAACCTGGCCGGTAGCCGGGTTGTAATTATCGATGTAGGTTTCGGAAAGGGGGGCTTTGAATTCGCCGTTTATATAATTCTGAATGCGTACCATACTTAATACATTTCGCTAACGGTTTTTATTTTGCCATGCTTTTCGAAGGACTTTATTTCGTCTACATTTTCCGGGCCGGCATTTTTCTTCCTGAAGATCAGGATACAGTTTTCGTAGAAGATCTGTTCCCACTCCCCGGAAGCCTTCAGGATCGCAATTTCATCCAGGTACCTTTCGGCTTCCGGCCATTTATCTTCTTCTACGATCAGGGCGATGTAGTGGGCATTGCCTATTTTCGGGAAATCATAAATGTAATCGCGGAAAGCCAGGTGCGGCGTAAGGAACGGGTGCGCACTTAAAGGTGCATTGGCCGGAATATGCTTTTTCAAGGCCGCATGCGCATCGGAAACATCGAAGTGCCGGGTGTAATGGTGTTTTTTATAAAACTCCAGCGTTTTGGAATTATACCACTGCGTAACCCGGTAACTAAACGACCGGACCGTGGAAAAAATTGTTAAGGCCGTAACTACGCAGACAATGATCCAGCCTTTGCGGGTAGGTTGTTTAATGACGTAACCCAGCAGCGCCATGTTCAGAATAGGCACAAACTCTATGGAATACTGCAAACTGATACCCCAGGCTGCGTAATGCACGGAAAAAAGTTTCTGGGCATAAATGGGGATCAGCATTAACAGGTAAACCGGCTGCAGGAAAACCAGTAATCCGCCCGACATCAATACCATCCAGTGCAGTTCGGATTTAACCCCGTCGCCGGGCGGTTCGTGGAGGTGGTTCTCAAACAGCAAACTGAAAATGTATTGGGGCTTGGTAATGCAGTTTATGATGATCCCGGAAAAACCTTCGCCTACCGCCGCGTATTTGCCGATGTAATCATACGGACGTTCAGTGGCGGCCAGAGAAGGGATGACCAGCTTTACTACTACTGCAAAATAAACGGCAGCAACCAGGCCAAATACCAACGCATACCGCAGCTGGGCTTTATCTTTGTAATGGATAATGGCCAGCCCCGCGCTCAGGAATACCGCCCAAAGTGCCATGTTTTCTTTGCTGATCAGGATAATAATGAAGAATGCGGTTGCTTTAAGCCATTTTTTCTGGTAGAAATAATAAAAGAACCACGGCACCATCATGGCCCCGATAATATTGTCGTGATATTCGTAAGCCAGCGCCGAATAAATACCCCAGATAGAAAGAAAGTGCAGCAGCAATACCAAACTCAGGCCGGGCCGGTTGGAGCGGAGGAGGCTGAATTTATAAGCTCCGTAAGCCCCCAGAAGGATAGCTAATATCTGAAAAACCAGGAGGGTATAAGAGCCAAAGATCCAGGAAAACTGGGCAAACGGAATATGCAGAATGGTAAAATGGTCGCTGAGAATATTGTCGTACTGCTTTATGGAATTGCTGTTCCAGCGGAAATGGGCATAATCGTAAACAGCATTATTGAACAGTCCCAGGTCGTAGGCTTCGGTGCGGAAAGTATAATGGTTAATAAAGGAAATAAGGGAGAACATAATGCCGAACAGCACGATCATCCCTAGCGCAATGCGGTTATGGTTTTTGTAAATAAAGTTTTCCAGCCCTGTTAGTCTCATTTATAAACGGTTGCAATTTATCTCTAATTTCTCAGTGTATTTTAAAACCGAAGCGGTAAAGCAACGGAAGTTTGTTAATTGTGTCTGCCCGGTTTAGAAGGCCTAACCCTTTAATCGAAAATAATTTCCTTTTCGTGTTCGGGAATTGGTTTGGTGGTTTTTAAGATCAGGATATAATCTTCGTCGTAGACCGTTTTCCAATCCGGAGATTGCGTTAATTCGGTTATTTTCTGGTTAAGTTCTTCGTCGGTTAGCAGTGGGTAAGGTTTTCCTTCCCGAATCAGGGCAATGTAGCGGGCATTTCCCAGGTACGGGAATTCGTAGATATAATCGCGGAAAGCCAGGTGCGGCACCAATGGAGAGTGGGCGCTCACCGGGGCATCTTCAGGGATCAATTTCAGCGCTTTATGGGCTTTGGCGGCATTGAAATGCTGTTTGTAATGTTTACTCTTGAAAAACTGAACCGCAGTACGGTCAAACCATTTTGATACGCGATAATCCAGGCCGCGGGCCGTGGCGGCTAAGGTTAAAACCAAACCCAAGCAAGCGATCAGGGTGCCGCGCCGTACCGGCTGCCGCACCACCATTTCGGTTAAAGCAATATTCAGGATGGGAACGAATTCTATGGAGTATTGCACATTCAGCCCCCAGGTACCAATATTATCGATAAATAACTTCTGGGCAAAAATAGGCAGCAACATAACCAGGTAAGCCGGCCGGTAAAAACAGGCAAACCCACCCGAAAGCAAAAAGAAAACGTGCAGTTCGGTTTTGATCCAGTCGCCGTTCGGGTCGTTGAGGTGGTTTGTGAAAAGCAACCCGATCACGTAAAAAGGGCGCGTAAACAGGGTGATTAAAATTTCCGAAAAATTACTGCCAAGGGCAGTGTAATTCAGAATGTAAGTATAAGGCCTTTCCCCGGTTGCCAGCGCCGGAATGATAAGTTTTACTACTATAATAAAATAAATGGCAGCCCCCAAACTCAGCAGCAGGGCCGTCCGGAACTGGGTTTTGTCTTTAAAATAAATTATGGCTAACCCTAAGTTCAGGAAGATTGCCCATAAAGCCATGTTCTCTTTGCTCATTAAGATGAGGGCATAGAACAGCAGGGTAAGCCGCCACTTTTTCTGGTGGAAGTAATAAAAGAACCACGGCACCAGCATGGCCGCCACCACATTGTCGTGGTAGTCGTAAGAAAGCGCTGAATAAATGCCCCAGATGCAGAAAAACTGGCCTAAAAGCAGCAGCGAAATTAAGCAGTTGCCAGTGCGGAGGAAACAATACCGGTAAGCTCCCAAAGCCCCGAAAAGAATGGCGGCGATCTGGATAATTAGTAAAGTGTAGGTGCCAAAGATCCAATATAAAAGCGAAAAAGGAAGATGCAGTAAGGTGAAATGATCGCTCAGAATGTTTTCGTAGAGCTTTACCGGGTTGTCGTTCCACTTAAAGTGGGCATAATCGTGGATGGCATTGTTGAAAATTCCCAGGTCGAAGGCAAAAGTGCGGAAGAAATAATGGTTCGGGAGGGAGATAAGGGAATAGATCAGCCCGAATATGACGAACAAAGAAACAGCGATCCGGAAATGGTTCCGGCTAGCAGCTTGTTGCCACCAGGTTAAGCTTTTTAAAGAGCGCTGTTGATCTACCGGCTGCATTTCAGGTTTTAAGGTTGTAAGGAAGCCGCTGGCAGAAACGGTAATTAAACCGCAATGCCCGGTAATGGTAAGTTGTTTAAGTAAAAGAAGGGCAAATATAAAATAATTTTTCTGTTCCCCGGGTTGCGATGCAGGCAGGTATCCGGATTTATGAGTTGTTCCGGTAAAACCAAAGTGCCCGGATTAGAAAGTTTGGTATTCAGAAAAGAGGTGAAATTTACTACCACAATTGTTATGCTGAAAGAAGAATTTGATCTCTGTGCTTAAAGCCCATAAGGTTCCTTCAGAATGACAATTGAAGTAATTTAAACTATTTCTTCCTGTTACTTTAAACGGGATCAGCTTGTTATTCAGGCAAAATTTAATGAAAGGTCCGGTCCGGGGCAGGGCCGTTTCATTCTGGGTTTTTACTATCCCCTTGAGGGGATTATAGGGGTGTTAACACGTATTCGATAAAATCTGCATGTGTAAACACCCCTCCGTGAGCTTCGCTCGCAAGTCCAAACTCCCGTTTGGTTTGTCCTCAAGGGGAAAATCACCTGGAATAAAACGACGCTGCCCTTAAGGGGAGAGTCAGCAAGAATGAAACGACCCTGCAGGTAGCGAGGCATTTAATAATTGCTGGCGGAATTTTCGGATTTTTTTCTGGGTAACAGCATGCCGGCCAGAAACAATTTCCCGAAATTCATTCCTTCGTTTAGCAAAACGCGGGTGTTCATTTTTGAAAATACAATGCCCGGCTTAAGCGCAACCTTCAAACCCAGAATGCGCAACCCTTTTACTTTGTTCGCTTCAAATAAAAACTCCAGGTCGAAGAGGTAGCGGTCTATGGTGGTCTTTAAAAAAGTTTGGCGGCCTTTCCGGTTAAATCCTTTCAAACCGGCCTGGGTGTCGTTTACCGGAAGGTGCAGCAGTTTTTTAGCGAAAAACCGTAGCGTTTTGGAGATCTTAACCCGGGCAGGCGGCACTTTGGCATAATATTCTTCGTCGCGGATGCCTACCACGATATCGGCTTTATTATCCTTTAAAGCAGAAAATACGTTCTTAAAGCTTTCTTCGGTATACGGAAAATCGATATCAGTATAAATGCAGAATTCGTGCTTAGTATGTTTTACGCCTTCCCGCAACGCATAGCCTTTGCCCTGATTTTCCTGGTAATGGAAGTAGTTAAAATTAGGCAGGTTTTCTTTAAGCGTGGTAATTTCTTCAGGGGCAATGGTTTTAGTAGAACCGTCGTTGATCAGGTAAAGGTGCAGTTCCGTATCGGGCAACAGCTCCCGGATGCGGGCCATACTGGTCAGGATATTATTGGCCCAGCCCGGAAGGGGATTATAACAAGGTAATACTACGTCGAGTTGAGTTACGGGCATCTTAAAGGTATGGCTGCATTTG
This sequence comes from uncultured Cytophagales bacterium, assembly GCA_963751205.1. Classification (GTDB taxonomy): domain Bacteria; phylum Bacteroidota; class Bacteroidia; order Cytophagales; family Hymenobacteraceae; genus Adhaeribacter_A. The sequence goes on from CAVVTI010000002.1 coordinate 665,712, forward strand.
GCTTTGCAGAAAACAAAGTTAGAATAGTTTACCCTGATTTAAAAACGGAATAGCCGGTTAAGGTTTATGCAAAGATTGTTAAAATATTTTAGCATGTCTGTTGTTGCAAAACATTTTACAACGTTAATATTTCCCTGATTGAATAATTTTAAATAATCCGGCAAGGCTGGTTTCTTAATTATTCCCGGAAATTTATCGGCCAAAGCAGGTTAATAGAAATTAAAGAATAAAGGACCTGTTTCAGAACAGGCTTAATTTTGGTTCTGGTAAAAAGAAACCGGAAATTTTTGCCTGGGAAAATCATGGTTGCCATTTCCTGTTTTTTCGGATAGAAATCAATGATAGAATTTACTAATTAAAATGAAGGGTACAGGAAGTTTCCAATAATCCAATCCTTCTCCGGTGCAGCTAACATTTTATTATAATGGCTTTGGAAAATTAAGCCTTTAGCTTGCTAAAAAGTAGGAAAACGTGGGATAACTTAAGAATTGTGCTTATCATTGTAAACATGTTCGGGAATTAAAAACCGGGTTTCCCGCTGCTTGCTCTGGTTTAATGAACCAGGCATATCAATGTCCGAAAAATCTTTCATGTTTACAAAGCCAGAAAAACTCCTTAATAGCAAAGCCGCATGGTTCTGGGGAATGATCTTATTGCAGGGTGCCTTGCTGCTTTATACCTTCTGGAAAATTCTGGCCGCGCCCAATGTGCATTTTTTTGCCAACCAGTACGATGGGTTAAAGAATTATTTTACCCTGCACGCCTATTTGCAACAACCTTTCGAACAGGGAGTTTTAAAATTTAACCAATTCAACTACCCGTTCGGCGATTATGTGCTTTTTACTGATAATACGCCGCTTTTCACAGTTTCGCTCAAGCTTTTTTCGCATTATATTTTCGACCTGAGTAACCAGGGTTTCCTGCTTTTTCATTTGTTCCTGATCGGGAGCATACTTTTGTCTTCGGTTTTAATATTTAAAATCTTGCAGCGGTTTGTTCCGCAATTCTGGCTGATAGCCTTTTTCAGCGTGGCCTTGCCCTGGCTTAACCCGCAGGTAATGCGCCTGCAGGTTGGGCATTTTAATCTTTCGTTTTCGTGGGTGTTGCTGGCCGTTTTTTATTGCCTGTTACGCATTTATGCTGGCGGTAATACTGTAAAAATTGCCCGGAAATGGAGCCTGATATTAGTTATTGTATTAGTATCGGCAGCTTTTCTGCATATGTATTATTTGATTTTAGGGGTTGCTTTTACCGGCTTTTTCTTTTTCTTTAGTTTTATCCAGGATCTGCTGCAACAGAAAAGAAACTTTTCCGGGTGGCTTTTAGCGGGGCTCACAATTTTTTCGCCGTTAGCTTTAACCTACGCTATTACCCGTTTAATTGATGGCTACTACCAGTTGCGCCGGTCCGGGGCAGAAGGCTACGGCTGGGATGAATGGAAGCTTACCTTACCGGCATTTTTTACTTCTTACGGACACAATAAAATAGATTTTCTGGTTCGCTCTTCTAAGAATATTCCTTACGAATCGCATGCTTACCTGGGGGCTTTTGCGTTATTTGGTTTGCTTTTCTGGCTATTGCTTTACTTTTTCGATAAGCAGAACCGGGCTTTTTTAAGTCTTAAGAGCCTGCTGCTCACCAATAATTTCCTGGTTTTGTGCGGTTTGGCGGCTACTGCTTCGGTATTAATAGCCATTGGGGAAGAGTATTTTTTCGGAGACCGGGATTACGTTTTTAAAAATTACCTGAATGCTTTTTTCTACGTGCATAAAGTTACCAACCAGGTTACGCAATTCAGGTGTTTAGGCCGTTTTAACTGGGTGTTTTTCTGGTTTTTTAATTTTGCGGCGGTTTTTTCCCTTAGTTATTTTCTGCGGAATTATTCAAGGCGCTGGTTTGCTTACCTGGCCGGCTTACTGCTTCTTTTGGCCGCCGCCGATGTAAAGGATACTATAACCCATATCCGGAAAGACGTAATCAGCGAAAATAATTTAACCGCAGAAAAGGCAACCCAGGATATGCGGTTATTGCTGCAGCAGGTAGATGTTAAACAATATCAGGCGATTTTGCCCGTACCTTATTACCATGTTGGCTCTGAAGACTATAATTTTACCATAGATCCGGAAGAAGGTTTTGCCACCGAAACCATGCGGTTATCGGTTATGTCTGATTTACCCCTGATGGGTAATAAAATGTCGCGGACCCCGCAACCGCATGCCGAAATGTTGTTTTCAATTTTTACGGAAGCAGGCATGGCTTCAACTTTAAAGCAGGAATTGGGAGAAAAACCGGTACTGGTTCTGGTTAACAAAACTTTCTTCGATGGCAGTAACACCTATGGGAATAACCTTAATCTGGAACCGGCCAAATCGGTTTTTGCTTACGGGCCAAAAGTTGTTCCGCAGTATAATATGAAAAAACTGGCCGAAAACGGCGCTTACGAACTTTACCGCTGGGACCTTTAGTTTAGTGGCCGGGTTTACACTCCGGATTTCTTTGGTGAGTTTTTAGCGTTAAAAGCCTACCGTTTTATTTGATCTGATAATTATTGAGAATTAGTTTTTTACCGCCGGCGGTATAATAATAAACGTCAACATCTTTGGGCCGGATCAATAAATTATCGGCGCGCAGGCCTTCACCTTCAAATATTACTTCCAGCCGGTCTGAAGCATGGTGAAATTTTATTTCTAAAGTAGATTTGGCCCAGGTTTTATAAATTTCGGTTGGTTCGCGCCTGGCCTGCTTCTTTTCTTCGAGAAATCGCCCGGTTTCATCATAAAGCCTGATCTTTAGTTCACCCAACAGGAATTTAGGGTTAAGGTGCTGCCATACCGAAATTTCGTAGGTGGTAGAATCCTGGGCGCCCGGGAGCTGCGCATTATATAAATTCAGAGATCCGGTTTTGGTAAATGCAGCCCCTTTATCAAACAGAGATGGTCCGGACGCATTACCCCCGAAATTTTTTACAACCACGGCTGCATTCTCCCGGGAAGCGTAGATTCCGTTTTTTTCAAAAAAGGTAGTTTTGTTGGCTTCAAAGGCTGTTACTTTTTTCTGTAGGTTTGGCCGAAACGCCGACAGGGGCAGTTCATACAGTGTATTATTGCCTAAGGAAGTTATCCGGGTTGCTTTTGCCAGAATTCGCTGTTCCGGAACCGTAAGTGCTTCGCCGGTGGTAAGCAGCAGCAGCGGTTTTTGGTTGGGATATTTCTGAATAATTTCCTTCCTGATCAGATCGCTGCTTAGAAGTTGGGTAAAGTTTAAAGTTTGCGAATAAGACGTGCGCGACATCATGCCCGTAGCAAGCGGTAAATGCAGATTTAAAGAGGCTCGCATAGACTCATGCATGGAAGTGGTTCCGGGAGCAAAGCCATAGTATTCTGCCCCAACCAGATAAAATGGCAGGGGTAAAATGGCCTGGAATTCACTGGCATCGCGATGGGCCAGCGCCAACGCTTCGGTGTAATTTCCGGTATTGCCAAAAAAGCCCGGAGCGCTGTCCTGCCGGTTCATTTCCATTTCTTTCCGGTGCAGGTTTACCCGCGCATCGGTGCCCCATACCAGTAAGATCACCAGCAGGAAACTCAAGGCAAAGCTTCTGGCCTGCCGTTGGCTGAGGTAACGGAAAAGACGGTAAAAGTAAAAAGCAATATAAACTGAAAAGATATAGTAAAAGATCCAGGCAAACCGGCCAATGGACCGGAACTGTTTCAGGGGCGGGAGATACTCCAGCATACCTTCAAGCCCAAAAGTAAAAGGCATGCCCATTGCAAATAGTAAGGATAAGGTGGCGGCCCAGATTCCAATGCGCAGGGGTAGGGGAAGTACCGGCCGAAGGATCAGTTTATAGCGCCGGCGAAGCAAATACCTGGACGCCAGGATAAAGGTTAGTAAAAGGCAGGCAAGTCCCGCTAAACCCACATAGGCATATCCTTCCCACATAGGTTCTTTCGTGTTAAATATTTCGCGCCAGAAACTTTTTAAGGGTTCTTCGGTCGGAAAAAAAACGCTCTCAAAAGAAGTGCGGTAAACCAGAAATCCCCAGGGAGTTTTAGGCCGGTCCGGAACCGGATCGGTGAGCATCAGGAAGAGTTGAAATAAGATTACCGGAATAATGGCCGTAAAAAAAAGGCGGATCAGAAACCACACATTTGATTTAAAACGGGGCAACTCCTGCAATAGAAATACAAAGGTGTAGGCCAGCGTTAAAATGGCGGTAATAGTAAGATGGTAAGGATGAATTAAACCGGTAAGAAAGCAAAAAACAATATAAACGATATACCAGGTAGCGGTTCTTCGGTTTTCAAATATACGTATCAGAAAATACCAGGCTGCCGGCACAATATACATGTACGAAAGGGCATAGTGGTTCTGGATCCGCATAAACTGGGGGCTCAAGAAAATTATCAGGTTAGCCGCAATAAGCGCAAACCAAACCGGCAGCAAATTCTTTCGCAAAATCAGGAACAGGAAAAATGCTCCCACCATAAAACCCAGCAACAGGTTCAGGTTTAATATTCCAATAACATCTAAAGCCGAAAGCGGAACAACCCGGTTCAGAAGGTTAGTGAGGAAGGAGAAAATTGGCTGGGCATCTGTAAAGACAACGTGTTCGCCAAAGGGGTAATTCATTCCTGAAAAATGCACCCCGGAATCGAATAGGGAATAATATATAAAAGTATAATAGTTTTTAATGGAGTCGTCGCCGGTGCCGTAAAGGAAATTTCCCGGATTCATTATTATGTTTCCGAAAAAGCCCCAAAGCAGCAGGCCAGTGGAAACGAAGAGAAGAAGCGGAAACAAGAAACGGTAACGGTACTTTTTATGCATGGAAAAATCGGGGCAATTGGGTAATAAGGTTACCCATGTTTAATCTTGCCGAAAAAAATTAACTTTGTGCAACGCTTTTATAAAGAAATACCGGTTCAGAAGTTCTGAAAGCTCTTAAGTAAAATAAAGAGTTCTATCACGGTACCGTATTTCCCGATGCAAGGTACAAAAAAGCGTTAAGGGTAAATGCAATACCAACGGAATTGCTCAGGTACATCCTTAAGAAAATCAAGATCAAAAACAGTGTCGGCTAGAATTACTTTAATGCACTATATTTTATTTTTTATCTGCGGCTTAGCGTTAATGGGCTGTACAAGTTATGCCGACCGGGAAAACATCCTGGCAGCAAATAATTTCGACGGTTTAGAGGGCTGGGCAGAACCGCATGCCTCTATAACAAGTGAACGTTCCCATTCGGGCAAATATTCGATGAAAGTAGATGCTGGTACGGAGTATAGCTTAAGCTTTAATCAGCTTTTAGGAAAAATTACGAACCGGAAACCCCGGAAAATAAAAGTTGAATTATGGACCTATATTCCCGGCAGCCACGCAAGGGCAAGATTTGTGGTAAATATCAGCGATCCGCAAACGAATGAAAGCCGTTTTTCGCAGGACTTTAATCTCATAGATAAAACTTCAGATTACCGGCGTTGGGTAAGGATTGCCAAAATCCTGGAGTTACCCGAAACAATAAAATTGTCTGATAAAATGAGTTGCTTTTTATGGCGGCCGGAGCAAACCAATGAGGCGGTTTTTATTGATGATCTCTTAATTACAATTCTGGATTAATCTGAAACGAAACGATCATTAATAGTAATCAGTTAATCCTCATTTTTCTGAGATCAATGGCCGCATCTGCGTTAAGTAAGCATAAAACAGAAGGACTCTCCGCAGTCTTTAAAAGTATAGATTTTTGGGCCTGTTTTCTCATTTCTGCAATTTTAATATTTTATCTGGCAACCACCCGGAGTAGCCACAGTTGGGGAGATGATTTCAGCCAATATATAATCCATGCTATAAATATTGCAGAAGGAATTCCTTATAAGGAAACAGGCCATATTTTAAACAAAGCCAATAGCATAGCCCCGGAAACCTATCCGCCGGTATTTCCAATGCTGCTGGTTCCTGCTTATTACTTTTTTGGTTTAAACCTGTATGCTTTTAAAGTAGTTGGTATCCTTTGTTTTGCTGTTTTTCTACTGAGGTTTTATTTTGTTTCCTGCCGGTATATTAAAGCTGAATTTGCTTTATGCATAATTTTTCTGATAAGTTTAAATCCGTTCATCTGGGATTTTAAAGACCAAATATTATCAGAGTTTCCCTTCCTGTGTTTTCTTTTTGGCGCATTTGGGTTACTGTTTTTTATGCCCCCGAAGTTAAGTTTTAGAAAGGCAGTTTTTTGGTATGCGTTAGCAGGGCTGGCTTTTTATTTGGTTATTGGCTGTCGCACCATCGGAATGGTTTTGCTGCCGGCTTTTATTGCGCATGAATTGTTTCGCAAGTCCAAAAGCCAATACTGGTACCTCTTTATAATGCTGCCAATTGTTGTTTGCGGAGTGTTGTTGCTGCTTCAGAAATTATACCTGAACAGTACGGGGGAGGGATATCTTTTTCAGCTTTCCAGTTTTTTCAGTATTCCCCAGTTACAGCATAATAGTGAAGCCTATATAAAAGAGTTTACGAATTTTCTGGTAGGCAACCCTTTAGATGCTAAACCGGAAGGCTGGCAAAAGATATTCTTCACGGCCCTGGCCTTTACTTCTTTGGCAGGTCTGTTAATTTCTTTTAAAAATAAGGTTTCCATTGTTGAGTTTTTTGCGGTGGCTTATTTAATAGGAATTTTGCTTTGGCCCATGTACCAGGGAATGCGGTTTATGCTTCCGCTGGTACCTTTATTTTTCTTATATATTTTCGTTTTCCTGCAGTGGCTTCCCTTTTTAAATAAAGAGATCCGGGTAGTGGTATTAACGTTAAGCGGTGTTCTGACCTGCTCATACCTGTTCTTTCTTGAAAGAGCCGATTACCAGATCGTTAGCTGGGAGATTCACAACGCAGATACGAAAGAGCTTTTCAGTTTTGTAAGTTATAGCCCCGAAGATGCCGTTTTTATATTTGACAAACCCCGTGCCTTGCGGTTATTTACCAACCGGGCGGCAGGCATCCATCATTGCACGGAAAACATCGCCGACTTTGGTAATTATATTAAAGAGATCCAGGCTTCTTACTTAATTCTATACAAATGGGATTCAAGTTGTGCTCCTCAGTTTATAGCCAGTAATCCGGATAAACAGAAAAAAGTATTTGAGAATACTTCGTTTGTTGTTTACAGGTTTTCGCCTGAATTTCTGAAATAGATGGGTACTTTAATGAAACACTACCTTATGATTAAAAAAATTGTTGTTTGTATTCTGGTGACGTTTGTTTTAGCTGGCTGTTCTAAACAAGAGAACCCCGAAAATGTAATTGCTCTTAACGATTTTGAAGGACTTGCCGGTTGGGGATTTACCGATGCAGCAGTTTCCAGGGAACGTGCGCACTCCGGCAACTATGCTTACCGGATAGATAGTAACAGCCCCGAGTATGGCATTAGCTTTAACCAGGTTTTGGGTAAGGTAACTCTCCGGAAACCTAAAAAAATTAAGGTGGAAGGTTGGGTGTACATGCCTATGGGCGCCAATGTGACCATAGTGGTTGCTATTCACGATACTACCGATAAAAATCTTTTATGGCAGGGATTCAGGCCAGCCGATGAGATCAGGGATTTCCGCCAGTGGACTAAAATTAGCAAAGAAATAAAGCTGCCGCAGAACCTTTCTTTTGATGATAAATTAAGCTGCTATTTATGGCGGACCGGGCCAATTGACGGTGCTGCTTTTATAGACGACCTGAAAGTTACAGTTATAGAATAGACCTCTAATAAAAAAGTCAGGCTTAGGCAGCCTGACTTTTTTAGGTTTAAAACCTACCGTTATTATTTTGCTTTGAACAGGCCGTATTTCAGAATGCAATAAATTGCCCGGAAACCATCGCGCCAGCCAATTTTTTTCCCTTCTTCGTAGGTGCGGCCGTAATACGAAATGCCCACTTCATACACCCTGATCTTAGGAATGCGGGAGATCTTAGCCGTAACTTCCGGCTCAAAACCAAAACGGTTCTCTACCAGATTCAGGCCCTGAATAATATCCCGACGGAAAAGTTTGTAGCAGGTTTCCATATCGGTCAGGTTAAAATCGGTGAACATGTTGCTCATGAAAGTAAGCATTTTGTTGCCAATGGTATGCCAGAAGAAAAGAATGCGGTGCGGCTTGCCACCCATAAAGCGGGTGCCGTAAACCACATCGGCAAAACCTTTCAGAACCGGCTTAATTAAAACGTTGTATTCTTCCGGATCATATTCCAGGTCGGCATCCTGGATAATAACGTAATCGCCGGTGGCGTGCTTTATGCCGGTGTGCAAAGCGGCCCCTTTTCCTTTATTTACTTCGTGGCGCAACAGGCGCATGTTCATTTCCGGGTGTTCAGCAATATAGCGTTCAATAGTTTCTGATGATTGGTCTTTGGAACAATCGTCTACCAGAATTACCTCTTTCTGAATATTGTTTAACAGCTTCAGCGCGTAAAGTTCATCCAGGATCTGGTGAATGGTGCGGGCTTCGTTATAAACCGGAATTATTATAGATAACTTATCGAACTTCACGGAGTAATTTAGTTTAGCGGGCAAAGTTAAGAAATAATATGGGGTTGTTACAAATTACCGGTGCGGCCTCCATCTACCGGCACATTAATGCCATTTATATAAGCTGCCGCCGGCGTAGCCAGGAAAGCCGCCGCTGCAGCTACTTCTTCAGGCTGGGCAAACCGCCCGGCCGGGATCTCCGCCAGCATTTCTCCGGAAATTTCTTCGGAAGAATGCCCGGTTTTACCAGCTTTGGTTTCTATGATAGACTCCAACCGGCCGGTAAGCGTAGCTCCGGGGAGCACGTTGTTTACCGTAATTCCGAACGAAGCCAATTCCAACGAAAGGGTTTTAGCCCAGTTGCCTACTGCACCCCGGATGGTATTTGAAACCCCTAAACCTTTAATTGGCTGTTTTACCGAAGTAGAGATTATGTTGATAATGCGGCCGTACCCGGCTTTTTTCATGAGCGGCACTGCGGCCTGTGCCATAATGTGGTTGCAAAGCAGGTGGTTGGAAAAGGTTTGTTTGAACTGGTCTAAGGTTGCCTCTATAATAGGGCCACCCGCCGGGCCGCCGGTATTATTGATCAGAATATGCACGGCACTTTTCTGCGCTAAAAAGCTACCGATCTTTTGTTCCAGCTCTTCCGGGTTACTGAAATCGGCTACCAGGTAATCGTGTTGCTGGCCTCCGGCGGAGGAAAGTTCTTTAACCGTTTGCTGCAGTTTTTCTTCGTTCCGGGCAATAAGGGTAACGGAAGCGCCCAGCAAAGCAAGTTCTATGGCTATGGCTTTGCCAATTCCCTGGGTGCTGCCGCAAACCAGCGCATGTTTTTCTTTCAGACTTAAGTTCATGGGGTAAAATTAAGAAAATAATCTTTCTGGACTTCCGGAAAGCGCGGTTAATACCGGGGCATTTGCGAAGTGCCGTATATTTTGCGTATTTTGTACCCTAAAGTAAGGTTCTGGAACCATTGCAGTTTTGAGCTTTACTTTTCAAGGCATTATTCCTACCATTTTAAACCATTAAGCTTATGGCTGTTGCGGCACCTTTTAATTTTAAGAAATGGATCGATGAGAACCGGCACCTGCTTAAACCGCCGGTTGGCAACCAGCAGGTTTACAAAGACAATAAAGATTTTATTGTAATGGTAGTAGGCGGCCCTAACTCCCGGAAAGATTACCATTATAATGAGGGCGAAGAATTTTTCTTCCAGCTGGAAGGCGATGTGCAGGTTAAGATTATAGAAGACGGCAAACCCCGCACTATCGATATTAAAGAAGGTGAGATTTTCCTGTTACCGGGCAGCGTGCCTCATTCGCCGCAACGGCCGGCCAATACCGTTGGCCTGGTAATAGAACGTTACCGCCAGAATGGCGAAAAGGATGGCTTTATCTGGCTATGCGAAAAATGCGATCATAAATTATATGAGGAGTATTTCGAGATGACCGATATTGTAAAGCAGTTGCCCGAAGTAATGAAGAACTTTTACGGCGATATTGACAAACGTACCTGCAAAAACTGCGGAACCGTAATGGAGCCGCCCCAGCCGCCAAAGGTTGGTTAGGAGTTAGGAGTTAGGAGTGCAATGGATGCATTTACTGATCAATAATTAACAAAACGCTATCATTTTCCCGTTAAAAAGTCGAATAATCGAAAATCGAACAATCGAATATCTTTAAAAAAGTCGAACAATCGAATATCGAAAAATCGAACAATCATAAAAAAATGCATCATCATACCAGTTTCGGGCCTGCGCCGCTTCACATCGATATTCATACGCATATTCTGCCAAAGAACTGGCCGAATCTGAAGGAACGGTATGGCTATGGTGGCTTTATCCGGCTGGAGCACCACAAACCCTGCTGTGCCCGCATGATGCAGGACGATAAATTCTTTCGCGAAATTCAGGACAATTGCTGGGATCCGGAAGTACGCATGAAAGAGTGTAACCACCACGGCGTACACGTACAGGTGCTTTCTACCGTGCCGGTTATGTTCAGTTACTGGGCTAAACCCCACGATGCCCTGGATCTTTCCATGCTCCTGAACGACCACATTGCTGGGATCGTAGCCGATTACCCGGACCGGTTTGTTGGTTTGGGCACCATTCCCATGCAGTCGCCGGAACTGGCTATAAAAGAACTGGAGCGTTGCGTGAAAGAATTGGGCCTGGCCGGCGTACAAATAGGAACGCACATAAACGACCTTAATTTAGACGCCCCCGAATTATTCCCGATTTTCCAGGCCGCCGAAGAACTGGGCGCCGCAGTATTTGTGCATCCCTGGGATATGATGGCCAAAGAAAAGATGCCTAAGTATTGGTTGCCCTGGTTGGTAGGCATGCCGGCGGAATCTTCATTAGCTATTTGTTCCATGATATTTGGCGGCGTATTGGAACGTTTGCCAAACCTTCGGGTAGCCTTTGCGCACGGGGGCGGGTCTTTTCCGGCTTCGGTAGGCAGAATTGAGCACGGCTTTAATGTACGCCCCGATCTTTGTGCGGTAGATAATAATGTTAACCCCCGCGAATACCTGGGTAAATTCTGGGTAGATTCGTTGGTTCATTGCCCCGATTCGTTGGAATTACTGGTAAAGCTGATCGGGCCGGAACACATTGCCCTGGGTACCGATTATCCGTTTCCATTGGGAGAACTGGAACCCGGCAAACTGATCCACTCCATGCCCTATTCTCAGGAGGTAAAAGAAATGATGCTGCATGGTGCGGCTTTAAACTGGCTGGGGCTAAAGAAAGAACAATTCCTGAAAAACCTGCCGCTGGTTTCTTCTCTATAAAGCTCATTATTAAAATATAGCATAAAAAAAGCCACCTGACAGGTGGCTTTTTTTATGCCGGTACTTTCCGGCCTAAAATATCCGCCAAAATTTTAGTGAAATTCCGGAAATTAATGAATTTGGACAAAAATAATAAAGCAAATTGACCTTTTTTGGAAAAGAAATTAAGTAGAAGACGAAAGACATCTTTAGGGGGAAGGCGTAATGTCCAGTTGTTAAGTTAATAAAGTGCAATTTATAAAAATGGATTGTCTTCTATGTTTAAAGGTAAATGGCCTTAAAATGGGCTTAAATAAGGCATTTTATTGTATAATTCGACTAAAGTAATTGCACTTTAAATCTGTAGACTTAGTTTAGTGCAACTGTAAGTTTGAGAGGGCGTTAAAATCGGTGTAATCAAATTAGAAAAAATAATTGTACTGAAAAATAAAACAAACTGAAACTGAATTTAACTTTTTAAAGCCATGAACAAAAACCTACTAACCTCCGTCTTTATATTCTTCTCTTTATTATTCGTTAATCCTGCAATTTTCGCGCAAAGCGGAAGCGGTACTCCAGGGCCCTGTAATCAATCGCAGCCCCGCCCCATAACGGGTAACCAGCATCCCTGCCCAGGTTCAATCGAAACATATTCAATTGTAAATGACCGTAACTATACTTCCTTTGAATGGGATGTTCCCAGAGCGCAGGCAGGTAACCCGCCAACCGGTTGGGAAATTGTAGGTGGTCAGGGCACAAATACAGTAACTGTAAGAGTTGGTACCAAAAGCGGTACAATGAAAGTTAAAGTAAATGACCCGATCTGTGGTACTAAAGTAGCAACCCTGCCAGTTAAACCAGCCAAAGGTTATATTGTTGATGTAAAGGGCCCGGATCTGGTTTGTCCTACTATTCAACAAACTTATACTGCAACAGTTTCTGACTCTTTAGGCCGTGGAAATGGTAATGGCCCGAAACAAGTAAAAGGAACCTTTAACTTTAACTGGACTGTACCTGCCGGTTGGGCAATTGTAAGCGGACAAGGAACTAACACCATTAAAGTAACGCCAGGTACTACAGCCGGAAAGGTAAGCGTAGCAACAACTTATTCTTCTCAAGGTAATGGTAACGGTAATAATGGTAATGGTGTAGGCGGTTTTAAAGGATATTGCAACACAACTGCTTCAGACGCTATTGATGTAACTATCAGCAATAACTGTGGTACAACTCCTCCAACCTGCCCTATTGCAGCTGATATTACCGGCCCGGATGAAGTTTGTGCTTACAGCGATGAACCTTATACCTATACTACTCCGGCTCAGAATGGCGCTACTTATAACTGGAGCATACCTGCCGACTGGTTTGTTGAAAGCGGTGACGGTACTAATACCTTGGTTGTTTATGCCGGTGCCGAATCTGGAGAAGTAACCGTAACAGTAACCAGCAATTGTGGTTCTGCTTCTGATACCCAACCGGTTGTTGCCTTTGAGGATTGTGATTTAATTAATCCGCTGCCGGTAGAACTGATCAGCTTTACAGGAACCGCCTCTGCTCAGGGAATTGCGCTAAACTGGACAACTGCTTCTGAAAAAGACAACGATCGTTTTGAAGTACAACGTAGCCAGGATGGCCGTTCATTCGAAACAGTTGGAACGGTAAAAGGTAATGGTACTACCAGCTCACGTAACGAATATAACTTCGTAGACAAAGCTGCTAAGAATGGCCTGAACTACTACCGTCTGCGCCAGGTTGACTTCAGCGGTGCGTTTGAATTCAGTAAAGTAGTTGCTGTAACCGGTAAAGGTATTAAAGGTGCAGAAGTTACCTTATACCCTAACCCAACTACCGATGGTGAATTTAACATCCGGATGACTCCAACCAACGAAGCGGTAAGTATCCAGATCATGGATGTAAGCGGTAAGATCTTAATGAACAAAACCGTAACGAACACCAGCGAACTGAACATTAACGGTAGAGCTTTAGGTATGAAAGCCGGTATTTATCTGATCAACGTTAAATCTGGCAACAGCATAACCGTAGAAAAACTTATCGTTAGATAATTAAAGTTGAAATAAAGAAAGTTAAGTAGTAATAACCGGAAAACCGCAGCTTGTTGAGCTGCGGTTTTTTTATTTACTGTTAGGGAAGCGAAGAAACAGATCATCAGGATAGAACCCCTGGCAGCGCCGGTCTTCAATATTCTCATAAGAATCCTAAAAAGTTGGATGGCTCTGGAATCAGGATCAGGCAATCAAATTTGTCTTCGCCGTTGGCCGCGTTCTGGAAAATATTTCTAATTAAATGTTGCTGTTGATATAGGCCAGGGTAATTATAATGCCTTATTTTAATTCTATTTGGAATTGGTGCAAAATTTTGTTTTGAATATAAAAATTCCGCTGCGTCATAATCCGGTGCTTAAGCCGGAAAGAAACTTTGATCTATTTACCGGCTTCCATTGCTGCTTCCTAAGATGGGGTGGTTTCTTTTCTTCTTAAATTTGTGCTTTAGCTAAAGAAAACTAATTGTTTGCCCTTTTTTTCAGCTTTTCCTTTCTATTAATTGCACTATGCCAACAAAGTAGTATCACTGTAATGGCGGTCGGTAGTTGTGGCTCAACTTGTTTTCTGAAGGGGCGTTAAAACCACCATAAGCGCAAACAACGCTTCTGAAACTAAGAAAAAAGAATGCTAAAAATTATACTTTACAAAGCCATGAAATCAACCTTACTTCCGATCTTTACTTTTATTTTAATGTTGTTCACGGTTTCGGCCTCGGCCCAGACCTCTCCCTGCCCGGCCGGCTGCGACACCGATCCGCTTTGCGTTTTGGAAGACAACTGCTTCCGCTTCGAATACTTCGGCGCCGTAGACCAGGGCAACGGAACAACCCAACTTAAATTCCGCGTTATCAACGCCGCCCGCTATCCCTTTGAGCACGTTATGTTCGAACTGCCAGGCCAGAACCTGCCGGCCGTTTCGCCAATCGCCTCTTACATCAGCCGCTATACCTATTCAGTACAAAACACCTTCAACGACTCTTTAATTAAATTCACGGGTTTAAACACTTCTACTTTCCGTTACGACCAGGCTGACATGTTCCGCTACACAGTAAACACCGCCGAATTCAACAATGGCAATAACTCTACTATCCAGATCGTAGCTAAGGCCGGTATCTTAGTAGGCACCGTTACCTTTAACCTGGAAGAATGCGAAGACATGATCATCGTTCCCCTGCCGGTTGAGCTGACTGCCTTTAAAGGTGCTGCTTCTTCTACCGGGGTTGCTTTAGACTGGACCACGGCTTCTGAGAAGAACAACGATTATTTCTCTGTTCAGCATTCTAAAGACGGCCGTAACTTCGAATCTGCCGGTATGGTGCAGGGTAAAGGAACAACTTCTTCGGCTTCTGCTTATAGCTTCAAACATGCTAACCCGGCTGCCGGCAAGAACTACTACAGACTAAAGCAGGTTGACTTAGACGGTACTACAGCTTACAGCAAAGTAATTATGGTAGAAGCAAAAGACGTGAAAGCATCAGCTTTAAACTTAGTAGTATATCCAAACCCGGTAACGGGTGGTGAGCTGAACGTAAGATTAGAGCAGGCCATGAACCAGAATGAAATTGCTAAAGTAACTTTGACTGACCTGAACGGCCGGGTAATTATGAAGCAGGAAATGAAAGGTGGCCAGGAACTGAAACTGAACCTGGATGCTCAGAACCTGAAAGCGGGTATGTACTTAGTGAAAGTGCAGTCTGGCGCTAACGCAACTTTTCAGAAAATTATTCTGCAATAAACATTAAGAAATAGATAAGAAAGATAGTTAAGTAGTAACGAACCAAAAAACCGCTGCCTCATGGGTAGCGGTTTTTTTATTTGCCGGAAACGCTAGGGTTAAGACCGGAAAAAATAAGAAAGGATGTTCGTGTATTGCAACTGTAGCGCAAGGTTTAAACCCTGCGCTACAGTTGCTGCGGGTCGATGTAAAAAATTTTGGCAGCAACCGCCAGTTACATCAGGTTGATCCTGCCCTTCTTTTTAGGTTAATTTTTCATCCGATATTGAATTAACTTGGGTAAATTTTAATGGCTTATCGATACAAGTAAGGTTACTTTCCTCAAAATTTCTCAAATTTACAACCTGAAACAAAATCAGTTACCTGTTTTAAACGCTGATTAGGCTTCCTTAAAACTGACTTCCAGAAAAATGACCTACGAAAATACGTTAGCCTTTGCCCAAGCCCAGGATCAGGCCGATCCGCTGAGAATGTACCGCGAACAATTCTATATTCCGCAGGTGAACGGCCGCGATACCATTTATTTTACCGGCAACTCATTGGGTTTGCAGCCAAGATCCGTTAAAGCAGCCATTGAAATAGAACTGGATGATTGGGCCCGTTTAGGCGTAGAAGGCCATTTTGAGGGCACTAACCCCTGGATGCATTACCACGAATTTCTGACCGAAAAAGCGGCCCGCATTGTTGGCGCCAAGCCAATAGAAGTGGTAGTAATGAATAACCTCACGGTAAATCTGCACCTGATGATGGTGTCCTTTTACCGGCCAACCACGGAGCGTTATAAAATTATTACGGAAGCCGGGGCATTTCCATCAGATCAGTATGCCTTAGAAACCCAGGTAAAGTTTCACGGTTTTCACCCCAACGATGCCATAATTGAATTGGCTCCCAGAGCCGGAGAATATACACTTCGTACCGAAGATATTCTGGAGGCCATAGAAACGCACGGAGGCGAACTGGCTTTGATCATGATGGGCGGCGTTAATTATTATACCGGCCAGGCTTTCGATATGAAAACCATAACCCAGGCCGGCCACGCGGTAGGCGCACAGGTAGGTTTTGATCTGGCCCATGCCGCCGGCAACCTGGAACTGTTCCTGCACGATTGGGACGTAGACTTTGCGGTGTGGTGTACCTATAAATACCTGAATTCCGGACCGGGCGGTACTTCCGGAGTGTTCGTGCACGAACGGCATGCCAATAACCCGGAACTGCCGCGTTTCGCCGGCTGGTGGGGCCACGATAAAGAAGTGCGCTTCAAAATGCAGAAGGGCTTTAAGCCCATGCCGGGAGCTGCTGGCTGGCAGCTCAGCAATGCCCAGATATTTCCCATGGCCATTCACAACGCTTCTCTAAAAATATTCGATGAAGTAGGTATGAAAACGCTAGCGGAAAAGAGTAGAAAACTCACGGGTTACCTGGCTTTTTTGATAAACAGCATGAATGAGGAAGGCGCCGGGGAAAAAAGTTTTGAGATGATAACCCCGGCCGACCCGAAAGACCGGGGTGCCCAGATCTCTTTGATGGCTCATAAAAACGGTAGAGAATTATTTGAAAAACTCACCCAGGCCGGCGTTATTGCTGACTGGCGCGAACCAAACGTGATCCGGGTGGCGCCGGTGCCGCTTTACAATTCTTTTGAAGATGTATTCCGGTTTTGCCGGATCTTAGGGGAGAATATTTAAGCCCGTACCTTTGTAGCCCCAAATCTTAACCCGTTCTCAAAAGGAGCGGGTTATTTTTTTATGTAGCCTCCGGAAATTTACCCCACCTTAATCCTCCCCTAAAAACAGGGGAGGACTTTTGACGCAATATTGTGCCATCCTGAGCACAATTGAGCACGGGAGTGCGAAGATTGCGCGCGTAGCTCTGAAACAACTTGTCGGCGGTCAGTAGAAAAGCCAGAACGAAGGGTATTGCCAAAAGCCAACAAGTTGTTTCGCTAACGCTCAACATGACAACTATTTTTGAGATAGCTTCTAGTCATAACCTTATGCCGCAGAAAGTGGTTTAGGCTATATTGCGCTACGCAGCTTTTATATCAGATGCATATAGAACCCTATATTTTAATTATTGCCATTATTGGTTTATCCGCAATGGCCATGACCTGGCTGCCGCAGATCCTGGATAATATTCCGTTTTCTTACCCCATTTTATTTGTTGGTTTAGGGGCTTTGCTCTTTTGGCTACCGCTGGATCTACCCATTCCTGAACCGGTAAAATATAACACCTACGTAGTGCACTTAACCGAACTGGGCGTAATTATTACCTTAATGGGCACCGGTCTTAAACTTGACAAAAAAATTAACTGGACCAACTGGAATGCGCCTTTTCGGCTGGTTACCATTACTATGCTGCTCTGCATTACGGCCCTGGCCGTTATGGCTTGGGGCATTATTGGTTTTACGCCGGCGGCTGCTATTCTGCTGGGCGCGGTACTGGCCCCCACAGACCCGGTACTGGCCGGCGATGTGCAGGTGGGGCCGCCCAGCGAAGGCAAAGAAGATCATGTACGGTTTTCGCTTACGGCGGAAGCCGGTCTAAATGATGGGATGGCCTTCCCGTTTGTCTGGCTGGCCATAGAGATTGCCCTGGCAGCTGACAGTGAAAGTGGCTGGTTGGGAACCTGGTTCTGGCAGGATTTAGTTTACCGGTTAGCGGCGGGAGTTGCTGTAGGGTATTTATTTGGCCGGCTGCTGGCTTATCTGGTATTTTATCTTCCCAGAAAATCAAAATTTCCCAAAGCGCAGGATGCACTTTTAGCCCTGGCCGCCACGCTGGTATCCTATAGCGTAACCGAAATAATTCAGGGTTACGGGTTTATTGCCGTTTTTATTACCGGTCTTACTTTTGGCAATTACGAATCGCACGAAAAGTACCACCGGGAACTACACGATTTTACCGATCAGCTGGAAAGATTGCTGGTGGTTGTTTTATTGATCGCTTTTGGTGGGGCGCTGGTAAACGGTTTACTGGATCATCTTACCTGGACCGGGGCCCTGGTAGGCCTGGCTTTTATATTTGTGGTCCGTCCCCTGGCTGCCTGGGTCGGGCTTTTAGGCGTACGGATAACTAAAAAGGAAAAAGCTGCCATCAGTTTTTTTGGCATCCGGGGCATTGGGTCGTTCTTTTACCTGGCCTTTGCGCTTTACAAAGTAGATTTCAGAGATACCGAAGCGCTTTGGAGCATAACCGGTTTTGTGGTTTTGGTTTCTATAATCCTGCACGGCATTCTGGCTATGCCCGTAATGCGCTACCTGGACCTGCGCCGCATAAAAGATGGCCGGAAAGAAGACGAACTTTTAACGAATAAGTAAGTCTTTCAGGTAGTTAGCGCCGCCATTTAGAGTTTCGTTTATTTGATCCGGCTTTCTTTTAAAATTAGAAACGGTATGGTTTACTGCAAAAAAAAGCCTGCTTATCAGGCAGGCTTTTTTAGTTAATGCAAACTTGAACGTGATACTTTACTTAGCTTTTCAATTGCCCTTAGCTTCAGCAGGGGCAATAGAAATTGTAAATTTGAAGGAGAATAATTCCCTTGATCAGGTTAAAGTAAAAATTAGTTGAAGTTTATGTTGCCGAAGCGGTAGTCGCGCTGGGTTTCAGAGTAAATAATAACGTTGTTATTATTCTGTAAATAGAAACTTGGGCGAACAATAGATTTATGTTCACGGGCCGGGAAAAGGGCCGTTTTAGTAAACTTTCCGTGGTTATCCATGGCTACCAGCATGGTTACGGCTTTGTGCGGCTTGCTCATCTGCTTCAGCTTGCGGGGTTCGCTTATGCCAATGTTCTTCACATGGTCGTTATAGATCAGGTAAAGTTTATCCTGCATTACGCTGATAGAATAAGACGAATACATGGCGGCATCGTTCGTGGTATGCTGTTTTTTCGGCACCCGGCTTATCCACTGCACCGAACCGTCAGGGTTGATGTTTACGAAAATAATGTCGTTGTTAACGTAGTGATAAATCCGGCTGCGGCTGCGGCCATTACTTACTTCGGTAACGTACATAAAAGCCTGCTCAGCAACCAGCAGGGCGCCGCCGTCTTCTCTTATTATCAGCTTGTCGAGGCTCATGTTTGCCACGCCGGCATTAGCGCTTTTAGCTTTAGATTTGCTCATGAACATTTCCATAAACTCCGGGCCGAACTGCTTTACACCCTGGGTAAGCACTCTTTTGGTTTCGAAATCTACTTTCAGAAAGAAAGTGCCTTCGGTTTTAAGTTTTTTATCTACCGCATAAAATCCGGCTACCACCAGGTTCTGTTTTTTGTCTATATCAAAGGTAACATCCGTAATAAATTTATTCGGGATCGAAACCTCGTATTCTTTGGTCAGGTTTTCTTTATGGAAGTAGCCCAGAATCTTGTACGTGAATTTCTGCTCTTTTCTGGATTTCTCTTCCCGGTTCTTATCGGTGGAAAGCATTACATAAACGTTGCCATCGTTATCTACCCGGTAGTTGGAAATAGTAACATCTTTATCGCGCTGCGGCAGGGTTAACGCTTTGGAGCTTATGGTTTGCAGGTGGTTGTCTATCACCTTAAATTCAAATTTCTCATTTTCGTTTTTCTCGTACGGAAGATTGGCGAAGATCAGGATCTTGGTGCTGTCGTTAGATAACCGGGACTCAAAGGTGCCGCTCGAACGTTTGCCTGCTTCCGAAAAGCTGCTTACTTCTACCAGTTTGTTGCTTACCACGCCATCCGGACTAATATGGCTGGCATACATAGAGCGCTTGTCGTTGTTGAGGTGTGAAGAGAACATTATAAGGCCGCCGTTCAGGTGGTAAATGTTCTCGAACTGGAATTTCTGCTTAGGTTTGTCAGGTACCGGAATGGTGATTTCCTTAGAATAAACCAATTTATTCTGGTTGTCGTACCGCTCCAGAAATTTGCTGTCGCCTACGCGGTTAAACATGGAGTAACCACCGGTGCGCAGGGTATAAAACCCGTTCTTATCGCTGCCTATAATTTTAGTGGTAGCCGTTTTTTTTGGCTCCTTCAGGGTTGGCCCCCATTGCACTTTTGCAGTCTGAGCCATTGTGTTGTCTGCAAAAGCCATCAGGCCAAAATAGGCAAAACAGCATGCAAGTAAAGTTTTTCTCATAAGATAGATGAAATATTTAATTATGTTAAAATTGCTGTGTAATTTACGCATTGTAATCTGTTAAACAAGCAATGAAGAAAATTTTACTAAGCGCGGCGGCTTTACTGGCAAGCATGCCTTTGGTTCTGGCTCAGCGGACCTTTACAAGTGCTCCCAATGAGCAAGCCAATAAGAAGAATAGTCCTACTTTAATTATTACCGAAAGCACTGTTCAGGATTTCACCCACGAAAAGGAACCGCTAAACCTGCATACCAGCGTTAAGCTAAACCCCCTGCTCATACTGGCCGGCGATATGCCCCTTTATATAGAGCAGAAAATTGCCCGGAAAATGAGCGTTGAAGTAGGAGTGGGCCTTACCTATGATAATATGCTTACCCAATTCCTGGATTCCGACCGCTACCGCGAAGATGTAAACCGCGAAAATGCCATGAGCTACAGTTTCTCCGGCGCGCTGCGTTATTATCCGTCAAGTGTTTATCCGGCGCTGGAAGGCTATTATTTTGCCCCGGAAATGCGCTACCGGAGTTATAAAGCAAATGCTTTTGAGTATAACGGCGACCGGTATGAAGTGCCACAGAGCCGTACTTTTACGGACTATAAACTTACATTTGGCTTCGTAGATTTTATAGAAGATCATATTCTGATGGATTTTTATGCCGGTATCGGCATCCGGAACCGCGAATACGTGAACCTGATAAATCCCGAAACAGTTTTTAACGAACAGACCCAAACCATGGAATATTATTCCACCCGAAACGAAACCAGCCTGGCGCCTATTTTTTCGTTGGGTTTTAAGCTGGGCTTTTCTTTTTAAGAACTTCCCGGTAACCAGTTTTTTAGCTCTTTTGC
This sequence comes from uncultured Cytophagales bacterium, assembly GCA_963751205.1. Taxonomy (GTDB): domain Bacteria; phylum Bacteroidota; class Bacteroidia; order Cytophagales; family Hymenobacteraceae; genus Adhaeribacter_A. The sequence continues at coordinate 686,753 of CAVVTI010000002.1, forward strand.
CTACCGTTTTTAGCCCGGGCCATTCTTTGGTCCGGGATTTTTTTTGCCAGCCTAACCGCTTTCCGCGCGGCCCGGGCCACGATGAACGCTTTGTAAAGCTGCTGCTTGTTCACCTTTTAAGCTAAAATCAGTATAAAGGGCAAATGCGAAAAGACGCTGCCTGGGTTAATGAAAAATTGAAGGCCGCTAAAGGAAACCGTTCCGCTAAATGGCGCTGTAATAGGGCTTCCGGAGAAACGAATTTAAAAACTGCACTATGAAAAATATTTTCCTGAGATCAAATTTAGTAGTTCTAATCCTGGGCGCCGCGCTGGGGCTGAATAGTTGTACCGGAACCTCCCGGCTGGCCAGTCCGCAAAATACCGGCGATACCCGCGAAGGCGTAATGCAGGCCGACCGTGATTTTTCCAAAATGAGCGCCGAAAAGGGATTGAATACGGCCTTTATTGCCTATGCAGCCGAAAACGGGGTATTGCTCCGGCCGCAAAGCCAGCCGGTAGTAGGCCGCGACAATGTGCGGATGTACATGTCGCGCACCTCCGATAAAGATGTGCGCCTAACCCGCTCGCCGCAGTTCGCGGAGATCGCTGCTTCCGGCGACCTGGCGTATACTTACGGTACCTACGTTATAGAGACCTTGGATATGGACGGAAAAGTAGTAACCTCAGAGGGGACTTATACCACCATTTGGAGGAAGGATGAAAAAGGTTTCTGGAAATATGTAGTAGATACCGGAAATGCGGGCCTGCGGCCATAAAAACATCCTTTCCTGCCACTAACGGCCGTTTATCTTCCTTTTAATATTTTGCATTTTGCACAGAAGGAGCCCTCTCAGGTGATCTCCACACCTAAGGTTTTGCCCAAATAGTGCTAAATTAATTGGTATTTTACCCTTACCATGTGAATTTTCCCCTGTCCCATTAATAGGAATAATAAGAGCGGGCCCGTATGTTTACAATAGATCTAAGGGTTTTTAAAAAACAGGCATAGTTAAATTTTGGGCAGCCGGTTGGGTCGGTAATTATGAAGGTCTGAATTCTTAACTTGTTATTTATCTTTCCCTTACATTTAACCGGTAAAATCAGGTAACTGCCTTTAATTCCAGAACTCCTGCCTTGAAAAAACGAACATTTACCGGTAATAAAGTAGCATTTGACCAAGAAAAGTATTGCACTCTTTACTTTTCACTTTTAATGTAATAACTTTAATAAAAGGAAATAGCAGTTAACCGCTGTTTTATCACCCCTGGTAGAATAGCTTAACCAAATAAGAAGATGGCAAAAATTATACGCACCACCCCAAAGAGCCGAAGAGGAATCTGTCTGCGCGTAGCAATTAGCTTTTTGCTGTTCTTGCAGATCCAGATGCCGGATGCCAAAGAAATCAAAACTGAAAAGTTACCTGATCTTTCGTTCCGGTTAGCGGCGCAGGCTACCCCGCAGATCAGTTTAAACAAAGAAGCAACGGAACAATGTTGCAGGCTGCAGGCCGCTGGTGTAAACTAATCTGGATTCTTATCTTACTTTTCCCTTTTTTCCTGTCTAATAAAACCCGAAATCTTTTACCTTTACTTTCAGAAAATCAATTAACAATTCTGTAGGAAAGGTTATGAACGCATCTGCTCAAAATGCTGCTATTGTTGGCGCCGGCCTGGTTGGTTCGCTGCTTTCGCTTTACCTGGCTAAAAAAGGCTGCAACGTAAACATTTACGAACGCCGGCCCGATATGCGCAAAGCCGATATTGGCGGCGGCCGCTCCATAAACCTGGCGCTCAGCGACCGGGGCTGGCGGGCTCTCGAAGGCATTGGCATCGGCGATGATATCCGGAAGGTGGGTATTCCCATGTACAAACGCATTATGCACGATGTAAAAGGCAACCTGACCTCCCAGCCGTACGGCAAAGAAGGGCAGGGCATTTACTCCGTTTCCAGGGGTGGCCTGAACATGGCTTTAATGGATCTGGCCGAAAAGCAACCGAATGTTAGCCTGCACTTTAACCAGTTCCTGAACAATCTCGATCTTAAAACCAATACCTTAGAATTTCATAACCCGGAAACCGGAACCACTAATTCGGCTCAGGCCGACATAATTTTCGGGGCCGACGGGGCTTTTTCCGCAGTGCGCGGGGTGCTGCAGAAAACGGAGCGTTTCGAATATTCGCAAAGCTACCTGGAGTATGGCTACAAAGAATTAAATATTGCTCCAACGCCGGATGGCGGCTGGCAGCTCGAAAAAAATGCCCTGCACATCTGGCCCCGCGGCCAGTACATGATGATTGCCCTGCCCAACCTGGATGGCAGCTTTACCTGTACTTTATTTTTCCCCTACGAAGGCGAACATTCTTTCAGCCAGATAACCACCGAAGACCAGGTAACCAAATTTTTTAATGAAGTATTCCCGGATGCGGTACCCTTAATGCCAACGCTGCTGGAAGATTATTTTCAGAACCCTACCGGCTCTTTGGTAACGGTAAAATGTTTTCCGTGGCGCCACGAAGATAAAGTATTGCTGATCGGCGATGCAGCCCACGCCGTTGTGCCCTTCTACGGCCAGGGAATGAATGCCGGCTTCGAAGACTGCACGGTTTTCAACCAGCTCATGGAAGCCCACGGTAACGATTGGGAAACGATCTTTAGAACCTTCGAAAAAGACCGCAAGCCCAACGCCGATGCCATTGCCGACCTGGCGGTAGAAAACTTCGTGGAAATGCGCGATAAGGTAGCCGATCCGGAATTCCTGTTACAGAAGAAAATAGAAGCTAAGATCAACGCCAAATACCCGAAGCAATGGATCCCGCTTTACACCATGGTTACGTTCAGCCCCGATATTCCGTATGCAAAGGCTTTAAAAGACGGCCGGAAGCAGGAAAAAATAATGCGCAAACTCATGAAGCACATTAAAACCGAAGCTGATTTTGAAAAACCTGAAGTACAGCAACTCTTAGCTGAAAGAATGGAATCAAAATTCAGCACGGAAAAACTGTAACCGGTTTTTTGGCCGAAAACCATGCCGTTTATTTTATGTAAAAAGGCATTCTGAAAGCTTCAGAATGCCTTTTTAGTTAATTAATAATTACACTTTTCAACCTGAACAAATCCACCTGTCATGTTGAACACAATCTTCGCGCTCCCGCGCTCAACAAGACGACAATTTTTGGGAGAATTTCTTCTGAAGAATCTGAAGAAAATGAAAGCTAAAAAGCTTTAAAAATTATGATCGGAAAAGAAGTTTTCCGCGATCTGGCCCCCGGCTTCGGTGCTGATGCCTTTCAGGTAATACAGGAAAATGCTCCGGAAAACTTCCCCTAAATTAAAGCGGTGCTTCGGAAACAAATGCGTGTTATGCATTACGTTCAGCTGCTCAATAAGCAGCTTGGTTACGATCTCCAGGTTAATATCGTGGCGGAAAAGCTTCTGCACAATGCCTTCGTTAATGAGATCGTAGAACTGGTAATAATAGTTTATTTGCAGGTGGCGCTGGTAGATATTCCAGGCCGAAGGGTAAAGGTACTGGATCTGGATAAAAAATGCCGGGTGTACGTGCTCCACCTGGTCGGCGCAGCATTTGAACATTAAAATAATTTCTTCTACGGGGTTGGTAGCCAGCTTAATAATGTGCTCCGGAAACACATCTATGGTATTCAGGCTGTGCTCTATGGCTTGCAGCACCAGGTCTTCTTTATCGCGGAAAAGTTCAGGAAAGAGCGGCCCGCGAATGTTAAGTTGCTCCGCGATTCGGGCTTCTGTCAGGTCTTTAACACCCTCCTGGTAAAACCAGGAAATTGCCCTTTCTAAAATTTCCTTTTTGTCGTTCATATAGCGCCTGACAAATATACTTGAAAACTACCGGAAATTTCAGGTTTTGGCGGCTCTTTAAATCCGGACGCTTCATGTTCAGTTTATTATACTTTTAAAAATAAATTCAGTGCAAAAAAGAAAGCAATCTGCGTTACAATTACTGCTGCCGCCAGCCTGTTATTCTTATCAACTCCGGAAAACTGAAAATACAATTGCAATGCTATTGCCAACCCAAACCAGCAAACGTAATTCCAGGCCGGAATATGGCTGTTTTGCCAGCTCCAGAAATCGTATTTAACGGCTACTGGCTCAATTAAAAAATCTATCCCCACCATTAGTAAAGCCCCGGCAAATGCCGCTAGAACCGGCGATTTAAGCCATTTTCGGGCCACCGACCCGGTGCAGTAAACCAGCATTACCCAGTTAAGGCCTATGAGCACCGGTACCTGCCAGAGCTTAAAACCCAGCGCTTCGCCGTACGCATAATTCCCAAAAAGCAGACCGGTATGCACCCCAATAACTTCGGCAAAAAAACCGGCCAGAAACGTGATACCGGCAAACAGGAAAAATGCCCGGCCAAAGGTTTTATGGTTAAAGAAAAGCAGGAAATTGGTAAGCAGTAAGTTAAGCGGCGTAAGGTTTTGATAATACTTTTCGTCGCCGCTGAACACCAGGCCCCAGAAACCAACCAGGTGAAAAATTACCAGCACGGCAATAGAAAACGGTACCTTTTTAGCGGTAAAAAGTCGGGGTAAAGGCAGGGTATTATTTTTTTCGTTTGAAATCATTTTTCATTAATTCGCTGACAATCTTAGCCGAAAGCAAACACAACGGAATGCCGCCGCCGGGGTGTACGCTGCCCCCGCTAAAGTACAGACCTGCCACGTTGCGTTTAAAATTTGGGTGCCGTAAAAAAGCCGCCATCGGGTTATTGGAACTGCTGCCGTACAAAGCGCCGCCAAAAGAGGAAGTATCCAGTTCAATTCCTTTCGGGTCCCAGGTTTGTTCACAAACAATGTGCTGATCCAGGTCGGTTTGCAGATGGGCGTTCAGTTTTTTAATTACCTGTTTCCGGGTTTCGGTTTTTAAAGCTTCCCAGTCCTGGCCTTCGTTGTGGGGCACGTTTACCATTACAAACCAGTTTTCCGAATTTTCGGGGGCATCGGTTTTGGTAAATTTAGAAGTAATATTCACGTAAACGGTAGGATCGGCGCTGATGGTTTTGTGTTTAAAAATATGTTCGAATTCCGCTTTGTAATCCTGGCTGAAGAAAATGTTGTGTAAATGCAGGTCCGGAAAGGTGCGGTTTATACCCCAGTAAAAAATTAAAGCGGAGCTGCTGCGCGGCTGTTGTAAGATCTTTTCGGGCGCTTTTAAGGTTGGCAGCAGTTTGCGGTAAGTAGGCACAATATCCATGTTGCTCACCACGGCATGAAAGGAATAAGTGGCTTTCTCCGTCTTCAAACCCGTTACTTTTTTACCGTCGCCGGCTACCAGGATCTGCGTTATTGCCTCCCCGAACTGAAATTTTACGCCCAGCTCAACGGCCAGTTGGTGCAAACTTCTGGCAATGCTGTAAATGCCGCCTTCCGGGTAATAGGCCCCAATGTTGTGCTCCAGGTGCGGAATAATATTTAAGGTTGCCGGGGCCTGGTACGGGTCTGAACCATTGTAGGTAGCAAACCGGTCCAGCAGCTGCACAAAGCGCGACTCCGAAAATTCTCTGGCGTTAACCGTGTGCATGGTTTTGGTTAAGCCCAGGTTCCAGAACGAAGCGACGGTTTTTAAAACATCGGTACTGAAATAAGTAGAAGCTTTGTGTAATGATTTGTGCAGAAAAGTAGGAGCGGTAGCCCGGTAAAGTTCGGCGCTTCGCTGGAAAAAGTGATTTACTTTATCCCGCGGAACGCCCAGCTTTTTTTCAGCTTCGTCCTGGAATTTATCGTGATCGCGGTAAGCAATAAAATTGGTGCCGTCGGCGAAGTAATAATTGGTAATTACATCGAGCTGCTGGTATTTGAAATAACCGGTGGGCTTGCGGCCGGCAGCGTAAAAAAGATCGTCTACCAGGTGGGGCATGGTAAACAAAGACGGGCCTTTATCGAACCGGAAACCATTTAGCGTAAATTGGGTCATTTTACCCCCAAAGGTGTCGTTGGTTTCAAAAACAGTTACCTCAAATTTGAGCAGCGCCAGCCGGATAGCTGTTGCCAGACCTGCCACGCCGGAACCAATAACAGCAGCTTTTTTCATAGTTTTGGTAGAATTCAGGGCATAGTTCAACCTTAGTTCTTACGCAGAAAGGCCGTGAAAGTAACTAAAACAGATTTTGCAGACCAAAGTTTTTGTTAGTTTTACTAAATTTCCTGATCCTATGAAAAATCTCTTTTTAACCTCAACGCTGTTTCTGGCGCTTATTTTAAATGTAGCGGCCCAAAATCCTAAATTCAAAGAATCGGAAATTACCTTAAAAAATGCTGAAGGAACGCTTTTTGGTACCTTAGTTCAGGGCTTGCCGCTGCAAAAAGGTCCTGGCACGGTAGCCCTGCTCATTAGCGGTTCCGGCCCCACCGACCGCAACGGCAATAACCCCGGCATGACCAATAATTCCCTGAAAATGCTGGCTGAAGCACTGGCCGCCAACGGCATTTCTACGGTTAGATACGATAAACGCGGCGTAGGCCAAAGCAGCGAACTGGTAAAAGCGGAGGTAGATCTGCGGTTTGAGCATTTTATCAGCGATGCCGCCGCCTGGGTTAAATTGCTGCAACAGGATAAACGCTTTAACAAAGTTGTTATAATTGGTCATTCCGAAGGTTCTCTGGTTGGGCTTCAGGCCGCTTTGCAAACCAAACCTTCTGCGTTCGTTTCGATTGCCGGCGCTGCCCAGCCCGCCGATTCTATTGTATTGCAGCAAATTGCCCAGCAACCCGAAATGGTTAAAACCGAAGTGCACCGTATTATGTCCGACCTGCGCCAAGGCAAAACCGTAACCCATTACAGCCCCTACCTGGAAGCCCTTTTCCGCCCAAGCGTACAGCCTTACCTCATTTCCTGGATGAAATATTCGCCGGCCACAGACCTGAAAAAGCTACCGGTTAAAACCTTAATTATTCAGGGAACCACAGATCTGCAGGTACCGGTTTCGGAAGCGCAGCGGCTGGCCAAAGCAAAACCCGACGCCAAACTGGTAGTGATCGAAAACATGAACCACATATTGAAAAATTCTCCCGCCGATCCGCAAAAGAACATTGCCACGTATTCGGATGAAACCTTACCGCTGGCCAAAGAACTGGTGCCAGCTATTGTGAAGTTTCTGAAGTAATTTTAAAGAAAAACGGTAGCTCTTAAGATAGAAAAAGTCAAAAGTAGCTACCGGAACTTTTGCTGGCTTGGCTGGTTCCCGGTGGCGCAAGTGTTAAGCGTTTAGCGTCACTTGTGACTAATAGACAAAAAGCAAGTCTCCAGACTTGCGGAAATTAAAAAATCGGAAATATAGTACACGGAAGTCTGGAGACTTCCACTTGTAATTCAGGCACAAGTGACGCTTTCGCTTAACACTTGCGCCAGGTAGTATTACGCCAACTCAATTAACAATCAGCAATCAGCAATCAACAATTCTAGGCAAGCAGGCTTTCAATATCTTCCTTCGTCAGGCTCTTGATAATGGTTTCGTCGATGGAGATAAGATCGGTTACCAGCTGCATTTTGCGGCTTTGCAGCGCCAGGATCTTTTCTTCTACCGTGTTTTTGGCAATGAATTTATACGTGAAGACCGTGTTGAGCTGACCGATGCGGTGCGCCCGGTCCACAGCCTGCGCTTCCACAGCCGGGTTCCACCACGGGTCTAAAATGAACACGTAATCGGCGGCAGTTAAATTTAAACCTACGCCGCCGGCTTTAAGCGAAATTAGAAACACCTGGATGCTTTCGTCTTTCTGGAAACGGTCTACCTGCGCCTGCCGGTCTTTGGTGTTGCCATCCAGGTACGTGTAGGTAATTTTACGTTCGTTCAGCGCTCCCCGGATAATATCCAGATGCTTAACAAACTGGCTGAATATTAGAACTTTGTGGCCTTCAGTAACTACGTTTTTCGTCATCCGGATAATTTCCTTCAGCTTGCCGCTTTCGCCTTCGTAGGTTGGGTCGGCCATAACGGGGTGGTTGGCGATCTGGCGCAATTTCATTAAGCCCTGAAGTAAGATAAACTGGCTTTTATTCGTGCCCAGTTCTTCAATGCTTTTCAGGATCTTGTTGCGGTAATAGCTTTTGGTTTCTTCGTAGGCATGTTCCTGTTCTTCCGTCATCTGGCAGTAAGAAACGTGCTCCACTTTGGCCGGAAGTTCGGTGGCCACCTGGCTTTTATGGCGGCGGAGAATGAACGGTTTAATTAACGAATGCAGTTTTTTGGTTTTCGCCTCGTCTTTATCCTTTTCGATCGGTTTCAGGAATTCATTCCGGAAGAAATGCTGCGTACCCAAAAGCCCCGGATTAATGAACGACATCTGGCTCCACAGGTCCATGGTGCTGTTTTCTACCGGCGTTCCGGTTAAGATCAGCCGGTGCTTCGACTTCAGTTCCCGTACCGAAAGCGAAGTATTTGAATTCGGGATTTTTAATGGCCTGCGATTCGTCCAGAATAATGTAATCGAAGTAGTATTTTTTGAGCAGTTCGGTGTCCAGACGCACAATGCCGTAAGAGGTCAGCACCAGGTCATAATGTTTAAAAACCGAAGCATTTTTTTCGCGGTAGGTGCCGGTGTAATTCAAAACCCGCAAACCCGGGGTAAATTTCTGCGCTTCGTTCAGCCAGTTATAGATCAGAGAAGTTGGCATTACCAGCAGCGTAGCGCTTTCGGCGCCGTTCTCTTTGCGGTGCTGCAGCATGGCCAGCGTTTGTACGGTTTTGCCCAGACCCATATCATCGGCCAGGCAACCGCCAAACTTATAGTCCTGCACAAAGTGTAGCCAGTTGTAACCCGCTTTCTGGTACGGCCGCAATTCACCTTTAAAACCGGCCGGCAGCGGTTTGTCTTCAATTTCTTCGAATTCCCGCAGTTTCTCCAGCTTCCGGGTCATGGTTACGGTAGCCAGGTTGCCGTTCTGCAGGTCGTGAATTAAGGCTAAATGGTGTTTCTTGAGCGTGAGTTCTTCTTCGCCGTCGGAGAAAGCAAAAAGCTCGATGTACTGCGTAAACCACTCTTCCGGAATAATGGCGATTTGCCCGTTAGGCAACAGGAATTCGTTTTTCCGATTTAGAATATACGGCCGGAGTTTAATGAACGGAATGCTGAATTCTCCGAAGCGTACAGTGCCATAAATATCAAACCAGTCGTTGTTTTCGGTAATGCCTACGTTCAGGGAAATTTCGCCGATAAAGTAATTTTTGGCCGCCCCGGAAGTCTGGGTATTGAGCTGCTGAATAATAAATCCCTGTCTTTCCAGTTCCTGGGCGTGTTGGTTCAGCCAGCCAAAAGCCAGCGATTTATCCAGTACCGCTTTGCCGTTCTTTACTTCCAGTTCGCGGTCGGAAAGTTGTTTTATGAATTCCTTTTCGTGGTTAATATCTCGGATCAGGCGGTGGAAAATGTAGGAATCTGGGGTTTTTTCAATGTTTACGCTAATGCGCTTTACTTCCTGGTTTAAAACGGTATACTCCCCGTACAAAAAAGCCAGGTTGAACATTATTTTTTCCTGCACCGCCTCTGCTGCGTGGCTCCGGCTCTGGAACATGTCTTTAGGCGGAATGCCCCCATTCACCTCCGAAAACGTAAGTTGCGGTTTGGGCGCATACCGCTCCGATTTTATCTCAAAGCCTTTGGCGTACACATCGAAAGATTCTACCAGCGGCGCCACAAATTTGGTAAAATAGGTTTCTTCTACTTTGCGCGGAATTACAATAAAATTCTTGTGCAGGAACGGCTGCAGTTTTTTGCCATCGACCTCTTTTTCGAAATTATACAAACCGTTTTCCAGCAAAAGCCAGGCCGGTTCGTTGCAGATCAGGGCCGCATCTTTATACTGAAAATCGAGCTTAACGCCTTTGTATTTTATGGTCGGGAAATAGTGGGTGTTTTCGTCGTTGCGGCGGAAGTGGAATAGCACGGTGGCTTTCTCTTCGGCCATTTTAATTTCTTTCCAGGTTGGTTCGCCATCTTTTCCCATGATGAACACCCTTTTGCCGGCCAGCAGATCCAGAATTTTGGCCATGCGCGATTGCACATAACGCAGAATGCTTTCCTGCAAAACCTTATCGCCTTTCTCCGGATCGAAGGTTTTCAGAAAGAAATCGGCTAAGGATAATTTTTTGGAATTGAATTGCTTGTAAACCGCATCCTGCTGGATCTGATCAATAAGTGCGATCAGTTTAAAATCGGCGGCATCTAAGCGGGAGGCAAATTCGTCGGCATTTTTGGCCGAAATATTCTGGTGCTGCAACGTGAGCTGACCCCGGGAATTAACCTGGATCACAAACGATTCGAACAGATAGCCTAAATATTCGTGCTCAAATAAGGAATAAATTGCCTGAAAGGGCTGTGTTGTATACACCTTCATACCAAAACGCTTTACCGGACTTTAAAGATAGGATTATTCTGCGTATTTGCCATACTTCGGCATTTTTTTATCGGAAAAATCAGCGTTTTTTAACTTATTTGAGAATTGTATTTGGCCCTGGAAGCAGGTACTTTTTAGCGAAAATCTAGGCATCCTGGTTAACCTACGCAAAAGTCATTGGCCTTCACCAGATTGCAGGTACAAACCGGAATTTTCCGCATACTTTTGCATTCCTGAATTTCGTTGTCTGGTACGCTTACTCTAATCTAACCTATGAAAAAATGTTTTTTACTGGTCCTGGCGCTGTCTTATGCAGGTTGCTGCCCTGGCCCAAGCGTCGGCTGGCGGTAATTACCCTTAAAGGCGTGGTAACCGATTCTGTTAAGACTGCGCCGCTGGCTTTTGTAACCGTGAGCCTGCGGGAAACCAGTAAAACCGAAATTCTGAAAAGCACTTATTCCCAGGAAAACGGCGCTTTTGCTTTTTCCGGCCTGCCGCCCAAACCCTACGAATTGCTATTTTCCTTTGTAGGCTATGCGCCCAAAGTGGTGCCGGTAACCGGGCTGTCGGAAAACAACGGCACGGTTAACCTGGCAAAAATTAAATTACAGGCCAGTACCAGCCAGCTAAAAGCCGTAGAAATTACCACCCAAAAATTACTGGTTACCCAGGACATTGATAAAATAAGCTACGACGTGGAAGCCGACCCGGAAAGCAAATCGGAAACGGTACTGGATATGCTCCGAAAAGTGCCTATGGTTACCGTAGATGCCGACGACAACATTCAGTTGAAAGGCAGCGGCAGTTACCGGATCCTGATAAATGGCAAAACATCGGCGCTCTTTGTACGCAACCCCAAAGATGTGCTGAAAAGCATGCCGGCCAGTTCCATTAAAAAAATTGAAGTAATTACCAATCCGCCGGCTAAATACGAAGCCGAAGGCGTGGGCGGGATCATTAATATAATTACCGTAAAAGATAACCCGGGCGGCTACAACGGTTCGGTAAATGGCGGCATCCGGACCCCGTTTTCGTATAATGCCGGCGCGTATTTAACCGTTAAAGCGGGCAAATTCGGGTTTTCCGGAACGTATGGTACCAATTCCTGGTGGCAGCCGGTTAACAACCGCAACTTTTACCGGCGCGAAACCAATGGCCGGGAACTTACCCAAACCGGAACCGGCAAAAATAACGGCGACAACAACTACGGCAACGGTCAGCTAAGCTTCGAATTAGATTCCCTGAATTTGTTTACCGGCAGTTTTAATGCTTATAAAGGTAGTAATATCATTGAATCCGGCCAGCATGTTTTGCTGCAGTTTCAGGAAGTTCCAATACAAAAATATACCCGCAGCAGTTTAATGGATGAAACCTGGGGCGGCTATGATCTGGGGGCGGACTACCAGCACAGCTTTCGGAAAAATAAAGATCAGATCCTGACGCTTTCTTACAAATACAACCGCAACGGCTACGGCAATCTTTCGGATTTTGCCAATCTTGGGGAGCTGAATTTTACCAGCCAGACCGGAAAAACGGATAATGTCAACGAAGAAAGCGAACATACCTGGCAGGCTGATTACGTGCAGCCTTTCGGCGATCATACCTGGGAAGCCGGCCTGAAATCTATTTCCCGGCTGAACAACAGCACGTATTTTTACGCCATTCTCAATCCGGATAACGGCAAGTTCGAAATCGACCCAACCCAGAGCAACGACTTTAATTATCACCAGGATATTTATGCCGGGTACACTTCCGTGAGTCTGAAAAAGAACAACTGGGGCTTAAAAGCCGGCGCCCGCCTGGAAGAAACCCGGATCAATGCTACCTTTCAGACTTCCGAAACCGCTGCCAAGCAGGATTATTTTAACCTGATTCCTTCCGTGGCAATTTCGCGTAAATTAAAAGAAGGCCAGGATATGAAGCTGTCTTATTCGCAACGCATTGAGCGGCCGGGTTTGTGGTTTCTGAACCCTTACGAAAACCGCACCGATCCTAAAAATATATCTTACGGCAACCCGAAACTGGAAGCTACCCGGAGCCATACATTCGATCTTTCGCATAGCGCCTTTATTAAAACGTCTTCCCTTAATTCCAGCTTGTTTTACAATTTCACCAACAATGCCATTCAGGAATTTACCGAACTGAAACAGGATACTTCGATAACTACTTACAAGAATACCGGCAAAGAACAGAATATAGGATTAAGCGTTAATGCCGGCCTGAACCTGAGCAAAAACCTGAACCTGAATCTGAATTCTAACCTGAACTATGTTTTTCTGAACGGGAATGTAAATGGTCTTGAAACCAGCAATAACGGATTTTCGGCCGGCGTTTATGGCTATGCCGGTTATAAATTTGAAAAGAACTGGAAGCTGAGCGGCAACATTGGCTTTAATTCGCGGCAGGTTACGTTGCAGGGGCGTTCGGGCGGCTACATGCATTCCAGCTTCACGTTTGGCAAAACTTTCCTGAAAAACGATAAAGCTACTATTAACCTTACGGCCAATAACCCTTTTCAGAAAACCCGCCGCTGGATAAGTGAAGTAGAGAATCCGGAATTTTACCAACGGCAGGAATCCCGGTTTCTGATCCGCCGTTTCGGGATATCTTTTAATTATAAATTCGGTGAGCTGAAGGGTGGTATTGCCCAAAAGAAACGCGGTATTGAAAACGATGATGTAAAAGGCGGGAAGAGTGGGGGAGGGAACTAAAAGGGTTTTAATTTATTTCGTCAGGATGCTTGCCCCGAACCATTTCGGGGAGCTATAGCGAAGGAACTTGTTGCGGGCAGCAGTTTTTTTGCTAAAAGGGGGCGCGTTTTACCCCACCCAACCCTCCCCTAATTCAGGGGAGGGCTTTTTGTGAATGTGTATTTGGGGTTTGCAGTTGTAAAAAGCAACCATAAGCAAAGGGCACCCACAAGAGGAGCCCCTACGCTCAAACGCATTTAATCATTTGAATTTCAAAACAAATAGGCTACCGGTAAATTAATCCCTAAATCCCTTAATCCTATAAATCCTGGTTCAGACAATAAATTTCTGTTAATTCTAAAATTGGCTTCGCCGAACTTCGTTTCTGGAAATTTTGATTCAGACAAAATTCAGATAACGTGCGGACAGGTCAAGCCCTGTCCCTACTGAACCTTCCGGTGCAAATAATCCTTTAATCCGCTAATCCTACGAATCCTGGTTCAGACAAAAACCACGGTTTACAAATTATCTTTGATCTGCAATGCAGCAGCCCGGCGGGCCGGACGGATAGAAACCAGCAGCGTGATGACAATAATAGCCAGGCCGGTGAAAATAAAATCTAAGGGTTGCATTTTTACCGGGTAAGAATCTACCACGGCGGTAGTCATGCCCATAGAAATGAGGTTAAACGTTTGCTGCGCCCAGCAGATGATCATACCCAGCGTGAGGCCAATAAAAGCCCCGCTAAAAGCTACAATGGCGCCTTCCAGCAAAAATACATTCCGGATCACGTTAGCGCTGGCTCCCATAGAAGCCAGAATAGCAATGTCTTTTTTCTTATCGATCACCAGCATGGAAAGCGAAAAGAAGATGTTAAGCGAAGCAATGAGTAAAATAAATGCGAAGGTTATGAATACAAAAAGCTTTTCAACTTTTACGGCTTTCAGTAATCCTACGTGCTGCTCATCGGAATTCTGGACCAGGTAGCTGTCACCAAGTAATTGTTTGAGGCGGCGCTTAATTTTATTCGGGTTTACGCCTTCGGTTACTTTAACTTCCAGAGAGCTGCGTTTATCGCCGTAGTTGAAAAGGTCGCTGGCAAATTCTAAGGGCACAAAAACGTAATTATCGTCGTACTGCCGCTCAATGGCAAATACGCCGCCCGGCAGAATCGATTTTTCGTTGAAGGCGTTTTCCGGATTCAAAGAAATGGTTTTGGTGGCTTTCGGATAAAGGATCTGCAGGCCTACAAATGCGTTATCGATCCGCACGGAAAGTTGTCCCTGCACTCCACGGCCCAGCAATGCGTACTGGAAACCATTTTTCTTCAGCTCCGTGGTGCCGGCCGTTAGAGCCGAATCGATGCGGTTTTGCCGGAAATAATTGTCGCTAACGCCTTTCAGTTTCACGATCATCTGCCGGTCTTCGTAGCGCAGCAGGGCATTGTCTTCTACCGTTTCGGAAACCAGGTCAACGCCTTTTATGCCTTTTATAGACTTCAGGAATTGGGGAGTAACTTCAAAGCTTTTGCCTTCTACCGCACTTATCTTCAGGTCCGGATCGAAGGAGCCGTAAAGGGAGCGGATCAAGTCTTCGATGCCGTTGAAAACCGAAAGTACAATGATCAGCGCCATGGTGCCTACAGCCACCCCGATCATGGAAATATTGGCAATAATGCTGATGATGTTCCGCTTTTTCTTCGACCGGAAGTACCGCTTTGCGATGAGAAAGGAAACGTTCATGGTTTAGATTTGGAGATTTGAAGATTTGGAAATTTGAAAATGAAAATAGCGTTATTTCAGCTTCAAGTTTTCCGGGTTTCTGCGGCTATCAAAAATACTAAGAATATGAACGGCATTGGTCCGGATCTGGTAAAATAGCAGGTAATTCCCGCATACACTTACTCTTACATCCTTATCAGTGGTGGCTTTTCCTAAGTAATTGTTTTCCTGAATATGCCTGATCGTTTCCCTGAATTTAGAATTTAACTTTCGGCTGTAGTTTTTATTGCCGTTGTGTTGATACCAGAAATCTAAAATCGCTAATAGTTCCTGCCGCGCCTGCGCCGACCACGTTATTCTTTTAGCCATTTATCAATTTCGCGTTCCAGGTCTTCATTGCTTACTGATTCGCCGTTTGCTATTTGGGCTTTGCCTGTTTCAATAGCGTTTTTCTGTTCATCGCTTAACTGGTAAACCTGGCCGGCCGAAGAATTAAAATCAAGCAGTTTATACACAGCCTGCAGCAATTCTTCATCATTAGTATCTTCTATTTTACCGATCAAAAGCTTTTTTAACTGATTTGTACTCATTTTGCTGGATCTTTAACTTGCCTTAATAAACGCTAATTCCGGCTAAAAGTATTTAAAACGCTATCCCAAACAGCCAAAAAAACCAAAACCTTACTTCCAGGCTTTCACAATTAAACCAGTGCCCGTTGGGTGCGGTTTGTTGGCATCGAACCAGTTCAGAATATAGCTTACCGGGAAAGTGGCCACGTAATAAAAAGGAAGCAGCGCGAAAAATGCTTTGGAAGTTCCCAGCATCTGGATCGGGTATTTCATGGACAGGCGCCACGAAACCTGGCCCGGTTTGCCGTACGAATAACGGGCTTCCATTTTAGAAAAACCGGCGGTGCGCAGTTTATCCTGAATTTCCTGAATGTTGTAGCCGTCGCGAACATGTTCTTCAATAAAAGAACTGTCGTCGCCTTCGTGTACGTCGGATCCACCCTGGTCAGATGGCGTGGAAATGAGCAGCATGCCGCCCGGTTTCAGCGACGTGTGAATGTTCTTAAAAACTTCTACGTCTTCCAGAATATGCTCCATTACGTCTACGCTTAAAGCCAGATCGTAGGTGTTGGGTTGCTGAAAGGTAACCAGGTCGGCTATTTCGAATTTTACGCGGTCATTTCGTCCGATCTCTTTGAAAAAGCGGTTGCTGTCGGCTATTTGTTCTTCTTTTACATCTACGGCCAGGATCTCCGCTTTCGGGAACATGCTGCTCATAAAGTAGGTGTATTGCCCGTAACCGGAGCCCGCATCCAGAATTTTGATGGGCTGGTTTTCTTTTCCTTTGGCCCAGGCTTTCAGTTCTTTATGCACGTGCCAGGTACGCAGCAAAAGCAGGTCGAGCATGTTGTAAAAGATGCGGCGCAGGAAAGGCGTCTGGTTGAAAACGTCTCCTAAAACCCGCTTTATTGGATCGTATTGCATGTTTTTAATTAGAAATTAGAAATTAAAAATTAGAAATGAATCTGTTTTAATTCCGTTGAAATAAATTTTATTGGAAGAAAACGGTAGGGTTACAGGTAAAAAAAGTCCTTCTTCCTTTATCTTTCTACCTTCTTCTACTTAAGTTCTTCTTCGTCTTCGTCAGATTCGGCGCGGGTGAAATCGTTATCCGGAATGCCGTCGCCGTTCTCATCTTCGGCAGAAGCAGCCGGAATATCCAGGTCGGAAATAATTTTATCCATTTTGGCGGCATATTCGGCGCTGTCGTCCAGGAAGAAGTTCAGTTCCGGAATTACGCGCACCTGGCTTTTTATGCGCTGGGCCAGGGCATGGCGAATGGCTTTGGTATTTTCGCGCACGGTGGCCATAATAGCTTTAGGATCTTTGGCCAGAAGCAAACTTAAATATACTTTTACTACGCCCAGATCGGGAGAGGTGCGCACGGTACTGATGCTGATATAGGCGCCGTTAAGCAGGTGCGGCACGTCGCGCTGGAACACTTCGGCCAGCTCTTTCTGCAGCAAACGGGCAAACTTTTGTTGTCTTTTACTTTCCATAATATCTGCAAATATATCGGATTAATTTGGCAATTTTACAGCTTAACTCAGGCTGGGAATCCGCCGTTGCTTTTCCGTGATCCGATTTTTTAACAGCGTACTGGTTACGCGGCCCTTTTTCCTGGTGTTGCTTTTCCTGGCTATCCGGTTACCGCTGCAGCTTTGGGGCGTGCCGGTTACCATGCCGGAACTGAAATACATGGTGCTTGGCGAACGGTTGCAGGAAGGCGCGGCCCTTTACCGCGACGTGTTCGATACCACCGGCCCATTAGCGGCTTTGGTGTTCTGGATCATCGACCTGCTGGACGGCCGGTCTTTGCTTATTTACCGGGTATTGGCCGCTTTTTTACTGCTTTTACAAGCCCTGAACCTGAATTTTATTTTTAACCAGTTCCAGGTTTTTGCTCAGAAAACGTACCTGCCAGCCTTATTTTATTTGGTGGCCGGCAGTTTTTTCTTCGATCTGGATATGCTGTCGCCGTTGCTGCTGGGGCAAACGTTTGTGGTGTATTCGCTGCGGTATTTAATTGTGGTTTCCAAAGAAGGGTCCAGTAACCAGAAATTGTTTAAAGCCGGTTTTTTTATCGGGCTGGCGGCCTTAAGTTATCTGCCGTTCACGTTTTTCCTGTTAGTGGCTTATTTCAGTGTTTCGTTCTTCGCTTCCAATAGTTTCCGGAGTTTTTTGCTGTTGCTCTGCGGGTTCTTTTTTCCGTTTGCGGTGGTGGCTACCTATTATCTTTACAACGGGGCGTTGCCTAATTTTCGGGCGTTTTATCTTTCCGGCGAAGGCCTTTTCGACTTTAATTTCCTGTTGCCTCCGGCCGATCTGGCTAAACTGGTAACATTGCTTTTTCTATTGATCCTGGCCGGGATCTTTGCAGCAGCCAGCGAAAATCAGGGACTGGTTTTTCAGCAGAAAATGCAGCAGCTCATGTTCGTTTGGTTTGGCGCGGCCATTTTAATGCTGTTGGCTTCGCCCGAAATTTCGGCTTTTAGCTTTATTTACTTTTTGCCGGTTCTGGCCTATTTTAGTTACTATTTATTTAAACCGCAAAAACGCTGGTGGATTCCCGAAACGGCTTTTCTGGTTTTCTTTGGGTTTGTATTAGCTGTTCGTTACGCGGAACCGTTGGGTTTAACATCGTTGCTGAATTTTAATACTTCTGCGTTGGAATTGAAAAAGGATAAAAAATACCAGAAGATCGTGAATGGCCGGTTGCTGGTGCTGGGTTCCGATTTTCAGTATTACGCGTATAACTATTCGGCTTCCCCTTACCTGAACTGGAACTTAGCGCAACGTGATTTTGAAAGTTTAGATACCTACGACGGGGTTTTTGCAGTTTATAACAACCTTACGAAAAAGTTACCGGAATTTATTGTGGATGAAGTGAACCTGATGCCGGAACTGGTTTACAAATTACCTACAGTTTTTGGCCGGTATGAGCCTGCAGGAGCAGAGCACCTTTACCAGTTGAAGCGGTAATTCAGGGTCTCTGGTTGTCTGACTTTTCCAGCTTTAAACCTTATTGTTTCCCGGTCATCTCGACCGAAGGGAGAGATCTCTTCAAATTATTGCGTCATCCTGAGCACAAATGAGCGCAGGAGCGCGAAGCTTGCGGCCGTAGCCCTGAGCTTTTTGGCTATTGCGTCATCCTGAGCGTTACCTTAGGTTTGTGCAGTGTGAAATATGGATGAAATGGTTTAAAATTGAAGTCCTGTCAGCGACCCACTGAACGCCTTAGATGGAAGGATCTAATTCGCTATTCGGGACTGACAGGATTTAAGAACCAAGGCCTGTATAAGAAATCAGACAAACCTGTTAAGGTTATTAGGCAAGGGTTCTTTTCTTCAACTTTCTAACCGTAAAAGTATGCATTTTGAAACAATTATCGGAATTGATGTAAGCAAACTGACCCTGGATATAGCGCTTCTGCGCCCGGGTGCTGCCCCCGAAAGCTTCCGCATTGACAACAAGCCCGCTGCCATAAAGCAGTTTTTTGAAAAGCTGTTTAAAACCATTCAACCCGGCAACACACTTGTCTGTGCCGAACATACGGGCCATTACGGTTATCCTTTGCGCCAGGTATGCCTGCAAAAAGGGTATTCGCTCTGGCTGCAGGGCGGGGCCGAGATCAGGCAGCGCTCCGGGGTAATGCGCTATAAAAACGACCAGGCGGATGCCTGCCGGATTGCCGACTATGCCAAAAGGCACCAGGACAAGGCCCTTATTCAAAAGCAGGAAGACCAGATCCTGGAATCGGTCAGGGCCTTGTCGGCTGAACGGGAGCTTTATGTAAAAGAGCGGGCCAAATACAAAACCCAGCTCCGGGACCTGAAGGGGTTTATGGACGATGCCCTTTACAAAGCCCGCAGCAAGCGCCTTAAAAAGCAGATGACCGCTCTAAGCAGCCTGATCGGGGAAATAGAGCGGCAGATCAAACAGCTGCTGGCCTCGAGCGACAAGCTCACTGCCCAAAAACAGGTGCTCACCTCGGTGGACGGGGTTGGCCAGCAGGTTGCCATCCAGACCATAATTGCAACCTCGGCCTTCAGCAAGTTCAGCTCTGGCAGAAAGTTTGCCTGTCACGTGGGGGTTGCCCCGTTCTGCTTTGAGTCAGGCACCAGCCAGCGCTCCAGGCGCAAGGTCTCTTTCAGGGCAAATACGCAGCTCAAAAAGCTCTACCATATGGCCGCTTTGTCAGCCATTAAAATGAAAGGCGAGTTCAGGGATTATTTTGTGCGCAAAGTAGCCGAGGGAAAAAATAAAATGACCGTGATCAATGCAGTCAGGGCCAAAATTATAAACAGGATTTTTGCCCTGATAAGAGACAACCGAATTTACGAAAAAAACTATGCTCCAAAGCTTGCCTAATCCATAAGAATAGCGAAGGAACTTGTCGGTGGGCAGCAGTTTTCCAGCTACAAAGCGTACTATTCTACCATAGCTGCTTTTCTGCCTTTAATTATCACTTATGCTTTTTCATAGCTGGCTTTCTTGTTCTTTTTGTCCCCGAAAGCTTTCGGGACAGGTGCCCCCCACTCAAACAGTTCGTTTGACAAAAAGCCCACCCTGATACCTTCCTGGCTTTCATAGTCAATTGAACATTGCATAGATAGTTAACAGCCGTGGCTAAGCAAACGGCTAAATTTGCTGCCGTAAGCGCAAATTTAGCTTGTATTTCATAAAGTTGCTAGATCGTACTCCGCTCCGCGTTCGAGTTAAAAATCAATCAGCAATTAACAATCAACAATCTGCAAAGCGTGCGGACAGGTCAAGCCCTGTCCTTACAGGAATCCTTTGATCGATTAATCCTGTACCTCTTTTTAATCCTTAAAATCGTGTTCAAAAGCCCTCCCCTAAATTAGAGGAGGGTTGGGTGGGGTTAGTTCTGAAGTGTTACCACCACTGTTCTTTTTCCGCCATTATTGCGGTGTTCGCAGAGGTAAATGCCTTGCCAGGTGCCCAGGTTGAAGCGGCCTTTGGTAATGGGAACGGTTACCGAAGTGCCCAAAAGCGCCGCTTTAATATGGGCCGGCATATCGTCGGGGCCTTCGGAAGTGTGGCGGTAGTAAGGCGCATTTTCGGGCACCATCTGGTTAAAGTGGCTTTCGAAATCTTTGCGTACGGTAGGGTCGGCGTTTTCGGAAATGGTGAGGCTGGCGGAGGTGTGTTGAATAAATATGTGCGCCAGTCCGATCTCAATTTTCTCCAGTTCAGGTAACTGAGCTTCTAAAAGGTCGGTAATTAAATGAAAGCCGCGCGGCACGGCCGGCAGGCGGATACTTTTCTGGTGCCAGGCCATAGCGTTTATTTAGAATTTTCGTAAGCGCCCATATCCGGGTTTGGGTTGCTGCCGGCGGGGCGGGGTTCGCCGCGCAGATCTATGGTTGTGCTGTTGCTAACAGCTGCGCCAATTGCCGGCGAATCGTCTTTTAAGCTGTAATCTATTTTGCGGGCAATAACGCTGTTATCGCCGGGCTGCCGGAATTTGGGATCCTGGTTAATGAGGTTGCCGTTGCCGGTTAATTTCGGATTATTCTGGTAGCGGTTAGTTTGGATCAGGCTGTTCTCGATGGTTATATTTTGCAGGCCTGCCCGTGTAAGAAACAAAATTTCGTTATCAAATTTACCGTTGCGGTTTCCATTCCAAATAATACTGTTTTTAATCTTTACCCGACTGTCAACGGGCGGAAGTAAACTGCCTCCAATAACTACGCTATCCGTAAAGGCCATGGCTTCGGTATCACGTTTAAAATCTGGGGTATAATTGGCAATGGTGCAGTAATTAAAGTCGAAGTCTACGCCACCCAAGCCGGCCACAGCATACTGGCCGCAATTGGTGAACAGACTGTTGGTTATTTTTACTTCAGACTTTACGCCTAATAAGCCAATGTAAAATATGTTTTTAATAACAGAGTTTTCGATCTCAGTGCGGTTACCATTGAAATTCAAAACCCTTAAACCAAATGAAGCATTTTTTATTTCTGCAAACTGGATCTTGTTATTTTTGCTGGGAGAATCAAAATAAATTCCTTCCCATTGCCCGGGGACATTTGCGAAAATTGAATCGCGCCGATCGTTTTGGAAAAAGACCTTCCTGGTAGCTGTACCTTCAATTTTCAAGGTTCCTTTCACGAATAGAATGGCCCCGGTATGCGCATAAACCCGGGTACCAGCTTTGATTGTAAGTACACAGTTTTCCGGAACCACTACATCGCCGTATAACAGGTGGGCTTTCGGGCCTTCCCACACTTCGTTACAGGATAGGATTTTATCCCGGAAAACCTCGGCATTCTGGCCAAATGCCCGGAGCACTACTTTCTGGTTGTTGCCGTTGGTCTGGAACAGGATATTATCTTCTACCACAAAAGGCTTGGAATTATCTTCGGGATTAATAAAAACTTTTACCAGAATAAGCAGGCTGTCCTGGCCCCTGAGTAAAATATTGCTGGCAATGTCTTTGGGCTGACCATCAATAATAAGATCGTAATCGGAAGCTCCAAGTTTTTCCAGCCGGATCTCACTGATTGTTACAGCTTTATCATTGCGGTTGTAGATCTTTAAGCGTTTGCTTACGCTGCCGGTTTTAACAAAAACAGTATCGAAAAAAACCGTATCGGTGGAGAATTCCAGGATGGCATCGCCGGCTTTGGTAATGGTTTCTTCTTCGGGTTTGCAGGAGAAAACCGATAGCAGGATAAGCGCAGACAAAAGCGCGGCGAAGCAATATTTCATTTTAAGAATTTATAAGTTCAAAGTTACGGAATCAGACACAAGTAGCAAGACATAAGTATCAGGACTAAACTTTGACTTTTTGGCCGAAAACTATACCGTTTTACTTTAACGGTAGCGGATTGGTTTTATGATAGAAAAACCCTGTAACATTTTGGTAACGGCAATTAATTTAAAAGCAGAAAAGTTAGCGGTTTTACCTCTTTCCCTTTTTCAGGGCAGCCTGGTAAATTTTTTTGATGCTGTTTTTTTCTTCCCGTTCGCAAAGGATCTCTATAGCCGGAATCAATACGGAACTAATTGCGGCATTAATTTTAACTATTTCGCCTAATGCATAAGCGGCGGCCCAGCGCACTACGGTGCCTTCGTGTTCGGTATTTTGAAGCAGGTTGGTAACAGCTTTTTCCAGGTTTTCGGGGTAAAGATGCGCCATATTGCCAACTACTTTTGCCGATTCCCATTTAATGCTTGGTGCTTTGGCCGTAAGGGTTTCCGAAACAAATTCCAGGCAATTCTGGTCGGCGATTTCCGGTTTTTGCCTGGTGGCAAATTCGATGGCTTCGATGCAGGTGCCTTTAACCGGATCTTTGGCGGTTCCGGCAAATTCGATGAGCTTATTTAATTCCTGCGGGTTTTCTAATAGCCAGTTGCTTAGGATTTCGGTTTGGGGTTTTGCTTTCAGGCTTTTATCTGCGAAAAATTCGGGGAAGTTCATGGAGGTTGATCTTTTAGCTGAAGCACAAAGCAATTAAAATTTCGGGGAACCAAATAGCCGGTAATATTCCGCTGCCGGCTTTTAGTTTTTAGTTCGAAAGCGTTTTTGATCATGAAATCTAGCTACCAATTTCCTTTCCATTCCTTATACCAATAATGGATTGTTTTAATGCCAATCACAAAGAAAGGTATCGCCTCTCCGAAAAAAAATGAAAATTCATAGTAACCGTGATCCGTATTGGATTTATGTATCATAAAAATAATGATCGTAATTAAAGTCAGAATTACTGGATAAATGATACGCCGTTTAATTGTAAGGTTATTTAATGAAAGTGGGATAGTTAAAATGAAAGCAAAAGCATATTGTGGTAAATAGCCAATTGCACTTAATATTAATAATATAAATTTTTCTTTTGCTGTGTCTGCTGTCAAGACGACATAAATCAGGCTTATAATATATGTTAATAATAGAAGGCCAAGCAATTTCAATATTCTATCCATTTCCAATAGTACCAAACTTTACTAAACAAAAAAAAAGCCGGTAACAATAAGCTACCGGCTTTTCTATAATATGTGGAAATCATTTTCAAATCTCCACATCTTCAAATTTTAAAATTTATTTTAACAGCACATTAGCACATTAAAAAATTAGCACATTAACTATGCCACCCCTTCTTTCAGACGTTCCGCGTTTTCGGCTAAACGTAATTCAGAAATGAAATCGTCGATGCCGCCGTCCATTACGTTTGGCAGGTTGTAAACGGTATAGCCAATGCGGTGATCGGTAACGCGGCCCTGCGGGTAGTTGTAGGTACGGATCTTATCGGAACGGTCGCCGCCGCCTACCATGGTTTTACGCTGGGCGCCTTCAATTTCGTTTTTCTTGGCCAGCTCCATTTCGTAAATCCGCGAACGCAAGCACGATAGCGCTTTGTCGAAGTTCTTCATCTGCGATTTCTGGTCCTGGCACTGGGCTACCATACCGGTTGGTAAGTGCGTTAAACGCACCGCCGAATAGGTGGTGTTTACCGACTGCCCGCCCGGACCGGAAGAACAGAAAAGGTCTTTCCGGATGTCGTTCATATCCAGCTCGCATATCGAATTCTTCAACCTCTGGCAGAACTACTACCGTAGCTACGGAAGTATGGATGCGGCCCTGGGTTTCGGTGGCTGGTACGCGCTGTACGCGGTGCACGCCAGATTCGTATTTCATTTTGCCGTACACGTCTTCGCCCGAAATGCTGAAAATAATTTCTTTGAAACCGCCGGAAGTACCTTCCTGGTAGCATCGATAAGTTCGGTTTTCCAGCCCTGCTTTTCGGCAAAACGGTAGTACATGCGTTGTAAATCGCCGGCAAAAATAGAAGCTTCGTCGCCCCCGGCGCCCGCCCGGATCTCCACAATAATGTCTTTGCTGTCGTTCGGATCTTTCGGGATGAGCAGTTCTTTAATGGCTTCTTCCATATCTTCGCGTTGCGGCAGCAGCTCATCAAGCTCTTCTTTGGCCATTTCGCGGAATTCTTCGTCTTTTTCGGTAGCAATTACCTGCTTGGCGTTTTCGATATTGCCCAGCAGGTTCTGGTATTTGCTGTATTCCTGCACAATTTTGTCCAGGTCTTTATATTCTTTATTCAGGGTTTTGAATCGTTTCATGTCGCTCATGGCATCCGGCTGAATGAGGAGCTGGCTCACTTCTTCAAAACGTTGCTTTAATAGCTTCTAATTTATCTAACATTACTGGGGCAATTGGGTTTTAACTGCAAAGATAGTAAATAGCAACGGCAAAATTTTGTTCCGCAGCCTTTTACGTAAGTACCCAACATGAAACCACTGCTTTTTTGTTCGATTTTAATAGCGTTTTTAAGTTTTTCGTGCAAACCCAAGCCAATAGATAACCTGAAACACGTAGCCCGGCAGGCCGAAGAGAATAAAGTAAAACGCGTTTCCAGGGCGCAACTGGCCAAAGAAACCCAGCGCGTTGCCGATAGTGTTTTAACGGCGGTAGTGCTTTCGGCGCGGCAGAAATTCCTGACCGGTAACACCAAATCCGACCTTTCCTGCGTGTTCAGCGAATATGCGGCTTACCAGGAATTTCAGGCAAAGTATAACGGGCGGGTTGATATTGTTTTTGAAACGCCGGCCATTGCCCAATTGAATACGGAAATTGCAGAATACCGGAAATTCAACAACCAGCTGCCCGAAAATAAACCCGGCTTTCCAGCCACTTTTCAGACCCAAACCGATACCCTTTTGTACGTGCGGCCAATTGAAGCGGGGCAGCAGCTTTGTGAGCAATCGCCGGCTTCCGGTTTTTGGGTTTTTCGGTTCCCGAAGCAGAAGCTGGTGGAAATCATGACGGTGAAAGTGAAGCCGAAACCGGCGAAGGGGCCGCACTGGTAAAATTGTTGATTGTTAATTGCTGATTGTTAATTGAAGAATCGTTTATTCCTGATCAGGAAATTTAAAATAGAAGGAAACCGATTTTTCCATAAACTGAAATGCCGGTAGTAGTTTTTCCTATTTTGCCGGAACCCAGGTTCGCGGAAAAGTAGGGGTAAGGGTATTCGGTAAGAAAGTCTTCGGGCAGGTTATTGGTATAGGTTTCCAGAGCAATTTTGCCATCCAGCACCAGCCTTTTTACCAGCACCGTTTGGTAGCCCAACGATGGTAAAGAAAAGTATATCAGGTTGCACGTACTGGTAATAGATTTCCTGACCAGGTTTTTATCGGAATTGTCGGAAAACTGCTCCGCATGGGCCACTTTATGAACGGACTGATAATCGTAATTTAGTTCGGCTGAGCCAAAACCAATGTCGAAACCGGTGTATAAACCAAGCGGTGCCGGCAGGATCTTATTGAAATAATATTTCGCGCCAAAAGCAGCCAGCCAGCCTTCGGTTTTTCCGGGATAAACGGTTGTATATTTATAATAGGGCGTAGGTATAGACTGATTTAAGTGATAAACCAACCTGGGGAGGATATCATAATCTTCGCTTTTTGTTTCCAAAGAGCCGGACGTGCCGGCATAAGAAAAGCGGCGGAAAGAAGCGTTTAATGAAAAGTTTCTAGCCGTTATTAATTCCAGATCTGCATTCTGAAAACCCATGCGTTTCCCGTTTATCAGGTCGGTTTTCAGGATCACGTGTTTGCCCAGGTAACCGGTATTCTGGCTGCTGGCCGGTAAACTGGCACCAATTAATAATAAAAGGATCAATAGTATTTTCATGTTGGTCTGAATCGGCTTATTGTTGCAGCGTAGTGCCTTCGATCTTCCTGGATTCATATAATGCCGGCAATGCTGCTTTGGGTTTTCCTTTCCCGAAGTTACCAAATTAATTCCGGCCTTTTTAAATCCTGTTATACTTATTTATCCAGCAACAGCGCAGCAATTTCGTCGCCGGCGGTGCTGCTGAGCGAAACACCAATGCCATTACAGGCGAATCCCATTACCAGCCTTTCAGATAATTTGAGGATGATGGGTTGTTTGTCTTCGGTAAAGCCCATAATGCCGGACCAGCGCTGATCGATTTCGAAAGGCTGGCCCGGTAAAATTATTTCCTGCATGAGTTTTTCCAGATGCGCC
This sequence comes from uncultured Cytophagales bacterium, assembly GCA_963751205.1. Lineage (GTDB taxonomy): Bacteria > Bacteroidota > Bacteroidia > Cytophagales > Hymenobacteraceae > Adhaeribacter_A. The sequence goes on from CAVVTI010000002.1 coordinate 713,114, forward strand.
AGAATGGTTTCGTTATCGCTTATTTCTGAAGTAGCTTCCTGCTCAAAAGCCAGGTTGCGGCCGCCGCCAAAAAGTACCCGTTCTCCCACATTCCGGAAGTAAAAATAGCCTTCGTCGAAATGAAAAGCACCTTTAAATTTAAGGCCGGGAATAGGTTTGGTAAGAATTATCTGGCCCCGGCCCGGCGTAATGCATAATTCCGGCATTAATTTTTGGCTGAAGGCGTTGGTGCAAACCGCCACTTTTTCGGCCTGAAAGGCTACCGTTTTCCGGACCGTATCCTGCACGTAAACCTTTACCCCGTTGTTGGTTTCTTCGATCTCCGTTACTTCGGCGCCGGTTCTTATTTCTACGCCGCGTTCCTGGGCTAACAGAAGCAGCGCTTTCATTAACTTACCGGTGTGCAAATGGCCTTCGTACGGATTATGAACGATCGTTTTTACTTTACCCGGGCTAAAGCCAAACGTTTTTACCAGGTCGGGGCGGTTGGTGTAGGTGCCTTCGGGGAAAAGCGGGCGAAGCACTTCATTTACTTTCTCAATATTTTCCAGGGCGGGCAGTTCTTTTTCGGAAAGCAGCTCGAAGCCGCCGGTGTGCTGGTAATCCATAACCGAATCTGGTAGCCGCTGGCGTAACCGGGAAAGGCCGCGCCACCGCTTTTCGGTGAGGGATAGAATGGTTTCCGGCGGGGTTGTTTTAAGATCGGAGAGAATTTCGGTAAGGGAGCCGAAGGAAGCAAAACCGGCGTTGCGGGTGCTGGCGCCGCTGGGAAAAAGTCCGCGCTCCAGAACCAGAACCGAATTATCTGGCGCTTTTTCTTTTAGCGAAATGGCCGCAGAAATTCCAACAATGCCGCTGCCAATAATGATGGCGTCGTAATTCAGAAAGGATTCGGTTTCCCAGAAGGAGAGCATGGCGTAATTAATTAACTTCTTAAAGGTGTGGGCTAAAGGTAAATTAAAAATTAAACTGGCGGCTATAATTAAATTACCAGTTACATTCGATTTGAGGAATTGGGTTTGCAAAGTGAATATTCCGGAACTTCCAATTCAAACGAACCATTTTACTCAATCCACTGCCAGTCGATCTTTTCTGCCAGGGACGTATTTCTTTTGCCGGTAGTTTCTGGTTTATCGGTGTAGCCTAAGTATAAAATGCCCAATACCAGATCTTCTTCGCGCAGGTTCAGGTAGGTTTTCATGGGTGGTTGGTAGGCCATGCCGCCGGAGCCCCAGTAACTGGCAATGCCTAAGGCGGTAGCGCCCAGCAGCAGGTTCTGCACGGCGCAGCTGGTAGCGGCAATTTCTTCCAGTACGGGTATTTTGGGGTTGGCGCCGCGCTGCATTATGGCAATAAGAATGTGGGAAGTATGGTCGCCCATGTGCAGGAGTTTGTCGTATTTGGGCTGCAGGAAAGTTTCCGGGGTGGTGTTTTGTTTGTAAAGTTCGGCGTGGTCGCGGCAGAATTGCTGCACTTTTTCGCCGGCATAGACCTTAAACCGCCAGGGCTCGGTGTGGGCGTGGGTTGGAGCCCAGTCGGCCAGTTCCAGCAATTGGTTTATCTGGGCATCGGGGATCTTTTGGCCGTTAAAAAGATTTGGCTTTACGGTGCGCCGCGTGCGGATTATGTGCTGAAGGGCGGTAAAGGCTTCGGTCATGGGGTTAGTTTTGGAAGGTTTAAATTTTTGGCAGGTTCCAGAAATGGAATGCCACCAACTTATGAGCTGAAATATACCGTCGGCAGGTTTAAATAACCAGTCTTACGCCGCCTAATTCTTCCAGACCATAAATAAACCGGTCGCCGGGAGAGCCGATGAACATGAAGTTTTTAGGGATCTTCCATTTGTCGGAAAGCTCCTGGATCAGTTCCGGGCCAAAATGGCCTTTAATTACGATGAAATCTACTTCAAAGCTTGGGTATGCCCGGTCCAGCACGTCTATTTCGTGCATTAATTTTTTATCGGGCTGTTCGTTTTCTCTGATCACGTTCACGATCTTGATACGTTGGGTGTGTTCGTTTTCTTCGATGTAGCGCATTACCATGTTGATGTTGGCAATATTGTCGCCGCGGGTAAAGAATACGAATTCCTGAGAGCGGATCTTCAGGATCAGGCGTTTCAGGGCGTAGGAAGTAAAAGGCAGAATGCCGGCAAAAGGCTTTTCGAACTGCCGGATCAGGTAGGCGAATATGCCCAGCAATGTTGTGCGGTACAGCATAATAAAAACCACTATAACCGTAGGGATAAAATATTCCAGAAATACCACCACGTAAGCCGGGTTTAAAACGGCATTCCCGACCAATGCCGCCAGCACGGCCGAAATAGCCAGGAATACAGCGAAGCCGGAGGACCGGACCGGCCGGGGAAGCCGGTTGCGCTTTATTTTCAGCAAAATATTTCCTATCCCAAAAAGAGCCATTACCGAAAGAAAGGAAATGGTGTAGACCCCAGCCAAAGCGCCCAGATTGCCCTGCGTAATTAATAAAATGGAAACACAAAGCAGGAAAAAGGCCACCATGATCAGGTAGGCAGTGCCACGGCGGTTGGTTTTTAGCAGGAACTGGGGCAGGCATCGGTCCAGGGTCATGCGGTGCACCAGCCCGGTTACTCCCACATAAGACGTTAAAACGGCGCCGCTCAGCACCATGGCCGCATTTACCGAAACCAGGGTTGCCAGCCATAGCCCGCCGGCTATTTCGCCCATGTACGCCAGCAACGCCTCCTGGTGCCCTGCCACCTGCCACATGGGGATAATAGCCAGGGCTAAGAATGCCGTTAGCGGGTTGAAGATAGTAACGGCCAGCCACATGTTGCGGAGGGTTTTTAAAAATACTCCGGGGGCCTGCTCTTCCACAAAATTAGCGGAGCTTTCGAACCCGGAAATGCCCAGCATCGCGGCAGAAAAACCAAAAAATAATGCGTGCCAGATGCTGCCTTTCAGGGGTTGGCTGTAGTTGTATTGTAAAGTATCGAACCCGTGGTTGAACAGGAAGTAGGCCCCTATCAAAACCAACAGCGTAAGGGTAGAAATATGGGTAATGAAGATAATTACGGCCACAATAGCAGACTCCCCGATACCCATAATGGTTAAACCCATGAAAAGGGCCAGCAGCCCCATGGTTGCGTAAATTACCGGCAAACCGCTCCAGAGGTGGTGCACGTAATGCATGGCTTCCGAAGCGGAAATAACGGCCGTAGCCATGTAAGAAAGTAGGGTTAAACAAGCCGCCAGCGAAGCTGTGCGTTTGCTGGTAGTGTTCAGCAAAGCGTTATAGGCGCCGCCATTCAGCGGAAGCGCGCCAACCACTTCGCCATAAATTTTCCGGAATAAAAAAAGTACCGCGCCTACCATTAGTAAAGCCACCCAGGCATACTGCCCGGAATAAATTATGGCTAAGGCCGATACGTACAAACAGGAGGAGGTAATGTCGTTTCCGCAAATGGCTGTAGCCGGTAGCTGGCCCAGCTTGGGCGCATGGGGTGGTGCAATTGCGTGGGTGAGGTCTTTATCCATTAACAGGCATGGCTAACAAAAAGGTGGCTTTAATTGCACGAATAAGCTGGTTTGTTACGGGCTGAAACGGGGAATTGTTGTAAAACGGCCTGTTTTAAAGTTAAACCGAAGCTTTTAAATTTAAGATGAGGTTTTTTTTATTTAAATGAATAACTGCCTTTCCTTATCCGAAATTGATACGATCGAAATCCCGGTCGTTGGAAAGCACAAAAGCAGCTGTTTAGCTGCTTTTGGTAAAAGGTGAAATGGCATGGATATTAAAATAAAAGAACCCCGAACTTTCCGTAGATAGCCGGCCCAAAAGTAACCTGGCCGAGCCGGGCCGAACCGGTATTGGTTGAGAAATACGGGTAAGGATATTCTTTCAGGAAATCCTGAGGTATATTGTTTTTAGTGCCTTCAAACTGAAATTTTAAGTCTAAAACCAGCCTGTTCAGGAGAATTGCCTGGTACCCAAGAGAAGGAAGTGTGTAATAAAAAAGATTACATTCTGTGATAATTTGTTTTTTTCCTTCGGAAAATGGCAGGCCATAACGGCCGCTGCTGAGCCGGGGCTCATACCGGGTTTCGTAAGTGTAGGTAAGTTCGGCGGCACCATAACCCATTTCAAAACTGGTATACCAACCCTGGGGAGCTGGTAAAATGCGGTTGAAATATTTTTTAACGCCAACTGTAGCCAGCCAGCCTTTGGTCTGGCCCGGAAATACGGCTTTAAACACCTCAAAATCCTCATCAGAGTAATAACCCTCCGTGGTATAATTAATTTCGGGATAATAGGTGCCCGGATGGTAAACCGGAAACTCCACTGTTTTGTCCAGTTCGGTTTCTCTGGCCTGAGACGTGCCGGCAAAAGCAAAGGTTCGGAAAGAAGCCGTAAAGGAAGTTGTCCGGGCGGTAACCAGTTCCAGGTCAAGATTATTGAAACCTTTGCGTTTGCCGTTCAGAAAATCGGTTTTCAGGATAACGTGTTTGCCCAGGTAGCCGGTATTCTGGCAGTTGGCCTGCAAACCCAGAAAGAAAAAAATCAGGAAAGGGATAAGCTTTTTCATTTTAATTCGCGGTTGATCATGGCAAAGCTGTCGTAAACAACCTGGGCCATGGTGGTGCTGTTCATTTTGCGGTCTATGCTTTTTAATTCGCGGTACACGGTTTCGGCGGTTTCGGTATTCACGATGAGGTGGTAAAGCAGCATTCTCTTTTTGTACTGGTACAGGCCGATGTAGGAAAAATATGGCGTGCCGAATTTCTGCGAATAATTAACAAAGTCGTGGGAGATAAGCGGTGGAAACACAAAAACTTTCCGGCGGATGCCGTTGCCGTTAAAACCGAAGTTAAAGTTGAGCGGGGTGTTCTGGTAATTATTGGCCTGCAACAAGTCTTTTTTCAGGGCCAGCAGGTCGTGGTAATACGGGGCTCCGGCTTGCTCATTTAAGCTCTGGATCTCTACGTTCAGGTTGTTGCGGCTGGCATTTTTGCGGATCTCTTTTTTGAGCAGGTTGCTCAGTTTTTCGGTTTGGGCCAGGTCTATGCCGTCGTTATCGGAAAGAAGTCTGACCTGCGGATCGATGCAGATGATTTTTTCGATCTTCCGGTTTTTGGCAAAGTTTTCGGTGCGCTCAATCAGAATAAAATCAGACGAACAGCCACAAAGAAAAAGCAGTAGAATTAAGTAAGGTCTGGCCATGCGTTAGTTAAGTTTCGATTTTACAAAAGGCGTGAAATTGCCCTGCGGGTACTGGGTGAGATATTTGTTGTAGTAGGTGTAAGCAGCGTTTTTGCCTAAATAATTTTCGGTGGTCAGGCCCATGTAAAAAAGGGTGTTCTCATTTTCTTTAAAGCGTTCCGAAGCCAGTTTGGCAAAGCTGAAGGAAAGTTTTTTAGCCTGCGGAATATCGAGCCTTTTTACCAAAGTATATAACCAGAAATAATTGTTGTCGGCTTGCAGCAAAGGTTCTTTTATAACCAGGTTTCCTTCGTTAATTTCTTTGTAATAGCTGATCCAGTAAAGCGATCTGGTTATGGCCGTGTGCAGGTAAAGGTTATCCGGATATTGCTCCAGGAGGCGTAAGGCGCCGCTGATGGCATTTATATAATTGGCGCTTTTCAGGTTGTTATCTACGGTCTCAAATAAAGCTAACTGGCGGATGCGGTTATAGGCTTCCGGGTTGTTAGGTTTGTTCTTTGAGCCGGTTTCAGCGTTGTCGATTATTTCTTTTAAAGCGGAAACCCGTTTGTCAATATCCGGATGCGATTTATAAAGGTCCACCTGGTCGTCGGTTACAAATTCGTCTTCGTCTTCAGAATTGTAATTCTTCCGGGCTTTTTCTATTTCTTTGCGGCTAACCCAGGCAGTATCGTAAGCGAAATTCGCGGTTTTAAAATACTTATCGAAGTTTAGAGGTCTGGTCTGGGTGTTGCCTGGTTCTTTTGGGTCGAGCCGGGTTAAAGCGGCGGTAGCCTGCCGGGCATCGAAATCGGATTGCATGATATGCTGAATGGCCAGTCCGTCGGCATCGAACTCCGATTCGCGGGAAAGCTTCAGTTTCCGGAAAATATTGTGGTATTGCAGGTTGTTCCGGGTTTCGTAAGCCGATACGGTAGCAATTCGCTTAAAATCTTTTGCGCTGTGCTGTTTCAGGTAATGGGCAATTTCGTGCGCCAGTACAAATGCCAGCTCAGATTCATTTTCCAGCACGCTCAGCAGGCCCACATTTACAAAGATAGACCCATCGGCCAGGCAAACCGCATTGGGCTCCACAGAGCGGGTAAGGTAGATCTTAAAGTTGCCTTTTATCTGGGGATTATTTGCCTGCAGCCGGGCCACAATGGTAGCAATGTAACTGGTTATTTCGTTTTCGAGGTACAGGCTGCCGCTTTCAAAAAGGCGTTTCCGCAGGAAATTTACGCTGGAATAAAATTCTCTGGCTTCCGCCGGTGCAAGCTGATCGCTGGTTTTAGCATTTTGTTCTGTCAGGGAAACCGGGTCGAAGAGGAATTCTTTTGGCAGCGAACCGTTGTTTCCCAGGGGGTTATAATCGGAACTGAACTGGGCAAAGCTTAAGAAAGGGTAAAGTAAAAGGATAGAACTTAAACTTAATGTTAATCGGATTTTCATAAAAGCAAAAATAAAAAAGAATTGCAGAATTCATAGGCCAATGCCGCCTGTTTGTCTATTTATACTGACCAGATTTGACATTTATCGCACCCGGTTGCCGGGCTTCCTGCCCAGAAAGCCAAAGAAAATTAGCGAAAAAACAGATGCCTGTTTACTTTTGCGCCAAAGCGGCAACGCAACTTTTACGATTGCCGGTAGTATGCTTTAAACTGAATTGACTTTTTAAACCCAAACAGATAGCGTTTTATGGCTGTACAGCAAGTAACCGATACTGAATTTGCCGCCCAATTAGCGGAGAATGAAAAAGTGGTTGTGAAATATTATGCCGACTGGTGCGGCAACTGCCGGTTGTTTACTCCAAAGTTCAAACGGATGTCGGAGAGCGACGAATTTAAAGGCGTAGCTTTTTTAGACGTTAATGCCGAAACCAACCCGGAAGCCCGTAAAGCTGCCAACGTAACCAACCTGCCGTTTTTTGCGGTTTTCAAAAATGGCCAGCTGGTAGATACCGTGGCGGCCAGCAAAGAAGAAGCCGTTGTTGCCCTGATCAACAAATTACAAAACTAATTTACATGAAAATTCCCGCTATTAAACATATTGTAGAAAACCATACCCTCCATCAGCTGGTACAGGCCGAAGAAGCCCTGCTGGATGAAAAACCGATTGACTTTGAAATTCCCGGCGACGATGAAGGCGAAAAACTAACCCATATTTTTGCCGCTATTTTTATTCTGAACCACATGCAGGACCACCAGACCGATTTTACCACCGCCCTGCGCGAATACACCAAAAAAGTACGCGCTTCTATTTCTTAATTTGAAGATTTGGAAATTTGAAGATTTGGAAATTTGGAAATGAATTTAGAAAAGCCGCTTTGGAGAGATCCAGGGCGGTTTTTGGTTTTAGGGGTTCTTAGGAAAGCTAAGTTATTTGATGATTCTTCTCTTGAGAGTTAATGGGATGTTTACACCTACAATAAATTGTCCATTAAAATAACACCCCTCCGGCTCCCCTCAAGGGGAGAATCATCGGAAATCGTAAAAATCATCCCCCAACCCCCTTCAAAGAGGGACTGATCGCAAAAACTAAAAAGCCGCTTTGGAATTTCCTGAAGCGGTTTTTTAGTTTTTTGGGCTAAATGGATAGCGTTTTTAAATAACCGTGTAATTCCGGTATTCAAATAACCGGATGCCGGTCTTTTGCTCAAGCCAGTGCAGGAGCCGCTTCTTTAGTTTCAGGTTTTTGCGGGTTGGGTCCAGATCTAAGTGCCAGTTTATTTCGTTTACGCGCTTTTGCATCACGGCCGGGTGGGTACCGGTAAATTTAGCCAGGCTGTCTATTTTGGAATAATCGAAATGGGCGGTTTCTGCTACGTTTTCTTTGATCCAGGAATCGTCGTGCCAGTGGCGGTTCATGTCCCATTCCTTTTTTTTCATATCGGCCGGGTGCTTTACGTAACCGTAATGGTACACATAGGCTTCAATGGGTTTTACTTTCAGTTTCTGGTCGTTTTTCCGGAAACCCTGCGCATCTTTGTAACTCCGGATCTGCTTATCGTTGCGGATAATCCTGATCTCATTGCGGTACCATTTGCGGGAATCGCCCAGGTAATCGTAGGTGCCGTAAAAGTGCAGGTATTTGAAAAGTAAACCTTCCACTTCCGGAGTATCTTTCCAGCGTTGCATCTGGGCTTTAATTTCAGCGTGATATTTTTCGTGCACCACCTCATCGGCCTGAATGTAAAATGCCCAATCGGAATCCGGAGCAACGGCATCGAAGGCTTTGTTTGTTTCTACGGCCAGCACTTTTCCGCCTTCGCGCAAACTGTTATCCCACACGCTCCGGATGATCTTTATTTTCGGCGAATTTATGCTTTGGATCAGCTCTAAAGTACCATCATCGGAATCGCCCACGCTTACCACAAATTCGTCGCAAAGCGGCAGGATGGAGGTAATGGATTCTACTACCGGGAAGCTGAATTTTACGGCATTTTTTACGAAGGTGAAACCGGAGACTTTCATGGTTTTCTAAGGAATTTTGCTCTCGTAAAGGTACGGAATTTACCCCACCCCAGCCCTCCCCTAATTCAGGGGAGGGAGTTTTAGGAATAATTAAAGTAGCGTAGGGTTTAAACCTACGCTACTTTTACGAAAAGAGAAAAACCCTAGGGTTTTAGCCAAAAAAACCAACCATCCTAATTTTAATAGGTTTGAGCAAAGCGAAAACCAGAAAAAACTCCCTCCCCTGAATTAGGGGAGGGTTGGGGTGGGGCAAAAATTCCTTAACTTAGCCGGGTAAACATTTTTCTGATTATATGAAAAAAGCAACTTTGTTTTTATTGTCTGGCGCCATGGCGTTGCAGGCCTGCAAAACATCTGAAACAAAAATGAAAATTGAAGGCAATGAAGTGAAAGTAAAGGGTCCCGGTGCCACGGTATCAGAGGCCTCTACCGCCGAAATTCCGGCGCCTTTAAAGCAGCCTAAGTTAGATTACCCGGTAACCCGCAAAACCGACCAGTCCGACGATTATTTTGGCACCAAAGTGGCCGATCCGTACCGCTGGCTGGAAGATCAGTATTCTGAAGAAACGGCCCAATGGGTAACTGCGCAGAATAAAGTTACCTTCGGCTATTTAGACCAAATTCCGTTTCGGAATAAAATTAAGGAGCGCTTAACCCAGATCTGGAACTACGAAAAACGAAGCGCCCCATTTAAGAAAGGAAACAACTATTTCTATTTCAGGAACGACGGTTTACAGAACCAGGCAATCCTTTATAAAAAAGCCAGCCTGGACGGCCCGGAAGAAGTTTTCCTGGACCCGAACAAATTTTCGGCCGATGGCACCACTTCGCTTTCCGGCACCAGTTTTTCCAAAGACGGCAAGCTGATGGCTTACGGAACTTCCGGCGGCGGCTCCGACTGGAATACCTGGTACGTGATGGATGTGGCTACCAAAAAGCAACTTTCCGACAAGATTGAATGGGTGAAGTTTGTCGGGCGCGGCCTGGGAGAAAGAACGGTTTTTATTACAGCCCGCTACGATGCGCCTAAACCGACAAAGCCCTTTCGAATAAAAACGAATACCACAAGGTTTATTACCACAAAATTGGTACACCGCAAACCGCCGATAAACTGATCTACGAAGATAAAACCAAGCCGCTGCTGAACTTCGGCGCCCAGACCACCGAAGACGAACGCTTCCTGCTGATCTACGGGTCGGAAGGCACTTCCGGCGGTACGCTGGCTTACAAAGACCTGAAAGATCCGAAAGGCAAAATAACCTGGCTGGTTACTACCTACGAATCGGAATACAACGTGTTGGAAAACGTGGGCGACAAGCTGCTGGTGCATACCAATAAAAATGCGCCGAATTACAAGATCGTTTTAATGGATCCGAAAAAGCCGCAGGAAGCTAACTGGAAAACCATCGTGCCGGAAAATCAGAACGTGATGAGTGGCGTAACCATGGTGGGCGGCCGCATTATAGCTACTTATTTAAAAGATGCTGCCAGCCAGGTAATTGTGTACGATGTGAACGGTAAGCAACAAAACGAACTGAAGTTTCCGGCTATTGGTACCGTAGGTGGTTTTGCCGGCGATAAAGATACCAAAGAAACGTTTTACACCTTTACTTCTTTTACCTACCCAACCACCGTTTACCGCTACGATATTGCCAATAACAAATCGGAGTTATTCTGGAAGCCGGAAATAGACGTAAACCCGGAAGACTATGAAACCAAACAGGTTTTTTACACCAGCAAAGACGGAACCAAAGTGCCGATGTTTATCGTGCATAAAAAAGGCCTGAAAATGGATGGCCAGAACCCGACTTATTTGTATGCTTATGGCGGTTTTAATATTTCGCTTACTCCAAGCTTTAGTGCGGTGAATTTGCTGTGGCTGGAGAACGGCGGTGTTTATGCCATGCCAAACCTGCGCGGCGGCGGCGAATACGGCGAAAAATGGCACAAAGGCGGGATGACACCGAACAAGCAGAACGTATTCGACGATTTTATTGCGGCCGGTGAATACCTGAAAAATAACAAATATACTTCCACCGAAAAACTGGCCATTTCCGGTCGTTCTAACGGCGGTTTGCTGGTGGGCGCTACCATGACCCAACGCCCCGATTTGGCGAAAGTGGCTTTGCCGGGCGTAGGTGTTTTGGATATGCTGCGTTTCCATAAATTCACCATTGGCTGGGCCTGGGTACCGGAATACGGCTCTGCAGATAAGCAGGACCAGTTTGATAACCTGTACAAATTCTCGCCGCTGCACAACATTAAAGAAGGCGTAGCTTACCCGGCAACTATGGTTACCACCGCAGATCACGACGACCGCGTGGTGCCTTCGCACAGCTTTAAATTCATTTCTGAGTTGCAGGCTAAAGGCGGAGGAACGAACCCGTACCTGATCCGGGTAGACGTGAAAGCGGGCCATGGCGCCGGCAAACCAACTTCTTTGCAGATCCAGGAATGGGCCGATATCTGGTCGTTCGCTTATTACAATATGGGCGTTGATCCGTATGCGGCGAAGTAACCCCACCCTAGCCCTCCCCTAATTCAGGGGAGGGGACTTTTGATCTGGAATGTTTGAAGATCAGCAGTAGCGAAAGTTGCTGCTGATTTTCTTTTTAGAATAGTCTTCTGCAATGGTATCCTGAAAATGCAATTCTAGAGGTAATTGTGTTTACGCTGGTATTTTAAATAACGGAGGTATTCTTTATCGGCCTTCTTTTGGATTCTGTTTTCCTTTCTGTATTCTCTTTTTATGCTTCTTTTTATACTTCTAAAATATTCAGCATCCCAATGTTCTTTGCTTTGTTCCTTATTCTTTTTCCGGTAAGCTCTTCTTTTTCTTTTCTCTGCATCCAATAGGCTTAACGATAGTCTGCCGGATCTTCTGGATAAGATCAATCTGTTTTTTCTGCCACTCCAGGCAAGCGGTAATTTAGTTTTCAATTCATCATCAACATATAGGGTTTTATGCGGGCCGTATAAATTGTCTAAGGCAACTACCAGCGGTTCAAATTCAAAAGAATTGATTATGGCGTCAATCTGAAAGACCTTATCATTAAAAAAGCCATACCTTACATTATTAAGGGTTATGCCCTGAAAGCTCACATTTTCATTTGCTATAATATACCATTCATAGTTTTCATGACCACTTTCAATCGGGATCAGATTCTTAATATTTTGCTTTTTGTCTCCTGGTTTCGGAGTGGTAAAGCCTTTGCCTTTATCAAGGTTATTGATTTTGAAAACCTGCGAACAGGAGGGAAATACCGTAAGCACAATAAGTAAAATTGGGATTATCCGACTCATTTTAACCTGATTTTCAGCCAAGTTAATCACCGGTATTTAAACTTTGCATTTAAATTTATTATTTCCTGAAATGCAGTAGCAAAAGTTGCTTCTGATCTTTGCTTTTACCGGTAAATGATAATCCATAAAGCTGACAGACATAAATTTTCGGGGGCACCCGCATGTTTATGTAAAGCCCTGAAAGGAGGCCTTATTGATTTAAGGGTTAACTTAGTATTTCATTATTATGGTTAACATCAACCGGTTACAACATGAAAACGAATAAACTCTTTCTAACCTTCTTTTTATTATTCGGCCTGAATTTTACGGTACTGGCCCAGACCCCGCAGATTACGTTACGCGGCGAAAAGATAGCGGTGGAAAACCAGCTTTATGCTTATTTGGTGAAAGAAGCGTCAAAGGAAGGATTATCCTGGATCAAGGATTTTAGTTTCCTGAGCCGCCGCGATGAACAACTGGCCTATGCTAAAGCGATTACCAAAGTAATGCCGAACGGCCACCATTATGATTATTATGAAATTTCGTTCAAAGGCTACACCCAGACTGCAGAAATGGACATTGAAACCGATTTCGGAAAACGGCTGGCTTTTGATATGGTACTTTACAACATGATTAAAAACGACCAGCTGAACCCGGAAAGTGTAACCAAATTCCTGGAACGGTACCCGCCAACTATTTCCAAACGCCTGAACGGTGGCCTGCCGAAAAATGCCATGTAAACCTTAGCGCTTTTTAAGCGAATAGTTGAATTAGAATTTGCGAAGATCAGCGGTGACTATAAGTTGCTGCTGATCTTTTGTTTTAAAGGGAAATGGTAGGCTTTTGCGGCAAAAAAGTGTAAATTAAATTAAAATTGAACTACAGCCCTGAACTTAAACCTAAGGCCGAACCCTCATGCTCCCTTTCCGAAGCGTTTTCTTATTCCTGCTGGTTTTCTTCTTTATTCCGGAAATAGTCTGGGGGCAGGAAAGACAAAAATCCATAGCTGAATTAATTTATAGCAGACCTGGTTCGTGGGCTTTGCCGGCTTTGATTCCTTTCCGGCAGGGGAAATTATGGGGCTACGCCGATAGTACGGGCATTATCCGGATTCAACCCCAGTTTGATTTTGCCGGATTTTTCAATAACGGGCTGGCACCAGTAAAAAAAGGTAAAAGAACAGAAGTGATTAATTCCAAAGGGAAGCCCTTATTTAACTGGAAGCACTCCTCCGTTTATGTAGACAAAAGTGGCCTGCTCTTTGTGGAAACGGATAAAGGTAAAAAAGGCGTTTACAATAAAGATCTGAAAGTAATATTAAAACCTGTTTACACAGCAGCTCAAATAATCAGGCGGGATAAAAACAACAATCCCTTGATACTTGCCTGGATGGATAAGCGGCATCTGCGAAAATACCGGACAATATATAAAGATGGTAAGCAGATAGAAAGACAATTCGTCTTTACCGGGTTGTTCGATAAAGACGGGAAAGCAATTGTGCCTTTAAAATACAGAAGCATTGAATTGATTGGCAGTAATGTAATTGAGGCGGTTGCGGGCTATTACAACAATTTTACCTATCATTATTATACCTTAGAGGGCCAGCCAATTACCGCGTTAGATGGGTTTCAGATATCCTCATATTATTCTAGTTACAAGCATTTTAGTAATGGCATAGGACCTATTAGAAAAGGCTATAAATTCGGATTTGCCGATAGCACCGGCCATATTATTATTCCGATGCTCTACGACGACGTAAGGCCCTTTTCAGATGGATTGGCCGGCGTCAGGATCAAAACCAAATGGGGATTTATAAACCGGCAGGGGGAAGTCGTTATACCTATTATCTACGATGAGATAAAGCCTTTTAAAAGAGGTTTCGCGGCGGTAAAATTAGAAGGGAATTTTGGCCTCATAAATAAAAAAGGCAACGCAATTACGGACTTTATCTACGATAATTTTTATGATAATTCTCCGGGGAATTTCCTTTATTTTTATAAAAATGGAAAAGTAGCGCTGCAAGGCTTCCGGCCGAAGTACCCCGATACCGTTTATTTTGACAATGGCCTGCCGGCACCAGGAGAATTTCACAAAGGCTTCGGGTATGTAAAAAAGGGGGAGGCAGTCAGTTTTATGGATGAGAACGGAAAATTGCGGATTCCTTTCGAATACGGATACCAGGGGCTCAGCACAATAAAGGATAGCCTGTTTGCGGTAAAGCAAGGGGAATTGTGGGGCGTTATTAATTTAAAAAATGAGGTGGTAGTGCCGTTTGCATTTAAAAGGTTCACCCTGGTAAACCCCGACCGTTTTATTGTGCTAATGCAAAGCTGGCAGGGCATGTATCAGATGGCCTTAATAAATTCCCAGCTCCAGGAAATTGCCCCGCTTCAATACCAGCAGATAAGCTCCCCGCATCACGGTAAAATGTTTACTTTAACCGATAAGGAAATGGGCTTTATAGACCTTAATGGCCGGGAATTAATGAAAGTGCCCATTCCGGAAGGCTACACTACCCATATAAACTGGAACAACGATACCCTCACCTACGGCCTCCGGGAAGTCTTCAGGCTAAGCGATAAGCAGAAGGATTATATCGATTGGAAAGGCACCAGATACTTTAAGGATTAAGGCTTAGCTGTTAGATGAATTATAAAACGGAACAAATGCGGGCGGTAGTAATTTTACAGGTAACATTTATGCTTGGTTTGTTTGGTTTTAAGCCGGCCATTGCCCAGCAAACATCAGGGTTAACGGAACCTGTTTATTTATTAACAGATGAAAAGCCAACGTTTCCCGGCGGCGATGTAGGGTTGCAAAAGTATTTCGACGATAACCTGCACATTAAAATTGAAGAGGAATATAAGTTCGTAACCATATCGTTTATTGTAATGGCCAATGGCCAGGTTGCGGACGTAAGATTTGTAAAAGGCTTTGCCCCTAAAACCAATCCCGGAATAGATTCTACGGTGGTGCAGGTTGCCCGGAAAATGCCGTCCTGGCAACCAGGCCTGGTTAAAGGCAAAGCGGTTAATACGCGGTTACTTTTTCCGGTTAAGCTGCAATAGGTTTTAAGCTGCATTCCATATTTTAATCTGGCTTGTGTAGGATCAGGCAGGAAATAACAGGAAATTTGGAGCCTTGCTTTGGTTGCTGGTAAAGAATACTAACGCCGCTTCTTCCCGAATCTTCTGCTTGACAAGATTTAGAACTTTGAAGATAATTGCCGTAATTCGGGAAGCTAAAAAAGTTAATAGACGTGGAAGACCAAGCCGAGCCAAAAGCCGCTAAAGAATTAACCGGTTTGCGCCGCTGGCTTTACGTAGTAATTTTCCGCTCCGATACCTTTGGCGGTAAACTTTTCGATGCTGTGCTGCTGGTCATGATCCTGCTCAGCATTTTGGTAGTTTCCCTGGAAACTGTAGAAGATATTTATCGGGAATATAGCGGATTGCTTTTTATAGCGGAGTGGTGTTTTACCATTCTTTTTACCCTGGAATACCTGCTGCGCCTTTATTGCTCACCCAACCGGAGCAAATATGTAACTTCCTTTTTCGGGCTGGTAGATCTGCTTTCTATTTTGCCTACCTACCTGAGTTTGATCTTTGTAGGTTCGCAATATCTGGTGGTTATCCGGGCGCTCCGGTTGCTGCGAGCCGCCCGCATCTTTAAACTGAACCGGTTTATTTCCGAAGGGCAAATGTTAACTTCTGCCCTGCGTTCCAGCGTTACCAAGATCCTGGTTTTCCTGAGCACTATTTTAACCCTGGTGGTAATTATAGGGTCGCTCATGTACTTAATAGAAGGCCGGGAAAATGGTTTTACCAGTATACCCACAAGTATTTACTGGACCATTGTAACGCTAACCACCGTAGGTTACGGCGATATTGCTCCGCAAACCGCGCTGGGCCAGATGCTGGCCAGCATGGTAATGATAATGGGTTACGGCATTATAGCGGTGCCTACCGGCATTGTAACCGTAGAACTTTCCAAAGCAGGGCAACAGGGCAATATTGAAGTAAACCCTTGCCCCAATTGCCATAAAGAACTGCACCAGCCCCGGGCTAAATTCTGCAATCGCTGCGGCACCCGGTTGCCGGGCTGAGATCCGGAGAAAAAACGTTTAAAAATTTTACCATGGCTGAAAATATAACCGAAATAAAGATCCGTGAAGGCGTAGAGGCAGATCTGCCGCAGGTTTTTGCTTTAATTCAGGAACTGGCAGAATATGAGCGGGCTCCGCAGGAAGTAACCAATACCCTGGAAATGATGCGCCAGGATGGCTTTGGCAAAGACCCGATCTTCCGGTTTTTTGTAGCCGAAAATGAAGCCGGCATTATTGGCATTGCCGTTTATTACATAGCGTATTCTACCTGGAAAGGCAAAACCCTGTACCTGGAAGACCTGGTAATAACCGAAAAATACCGTCGCTTTGGCATTGGAAAAAAACTCTTCGATGCAGTGGCGAAAAAAGCTGAAGAACTGGGCGCCAAACGCTTTGCCTGGCAGGTTTTAGATTGGAACGAACCGGCCATTAATTTCTATAAAAATGTTAAAGCCAGTTTAGATGGCGAATGGATAAACTGCCGCATGACCGAACAGGAAATTAAGGCCTATAACCAGCACCACCGCAATTGATGAGACTTTCAAAACCCGGCAGGTTGTTTCTTCCTGAGATTCCCTGCTGTTTGTAGTCTTCCGTAGGAGGACTGCAAACTATAAATGAAAAAGGAAGTCTCCGACTTCCCTACGGTACCACGAATTTTCCGGGAATATTTGGTTGCAGGTTGGGGCGCCGTCACAGACGGCTTATTTCTCTGAACTTTGCAGTAATCCTGCGGAAGACTACAAAGAGCGGAGGAGCGGAGTATTTCATCAGAATTCTGTAATCATCCTGTGGAAGACTACATAGAGCAATTTAAAAATATGGATAGATTCTAAATTCCGCCCGTTATGAACCAGGCTATATAAAACAAAACCCCGGCAGTTAATGCCGGGGTTTTTTATTGAAAACCGATACCGTTTTAAACCTAATCCAGAATTTCCAGCACTGATCTAAAAGCCACGTATTTATCTTTGTAGCGTTCCGAATGTTTGGCCTGCAGGGCAGGAGCAAAATCGCGCTGGTACTCTAAAAGGTCTTCCATATTGCGGGCAAAGTACTGCACGGCATAAGTAGTACCACCATTATCTTCTTCATCCAGCATGCGGGCTATCTGGTTTTTTATGAAATAAGTGGTAGCCATCACTTCCGGAATATGCACTTCTTTCATCCATTGCAGCCATTCTTCGGCCACACTGTTATCTATGTTTACGGTTACGTTATACAGGATCATATAGCAAAGGTACGAATCCTGCCGCATTTTGATGTAAGCCAATTCCGGAACAAAATTTCAAAATATTTTTCCTGATAACATAACCTTTGCGGGAGAAAGGCAGTATTAACATTTTTATTAGTTTATAGGATGATATTATTAAAAAATTTAACTTAAATAAGTGTAATTTTGATCCCTGAACAGCTTTTAGGGAGATTTAACTTAAAAGCTTTTTTCGCAGATTTATTTTATGAGGATTTTTGAATTAAGAAATTTAAAAAAATGGAGCGGCAGCTTCCTGTTAATGGCCTTTTTAATTATTCAGTCGGTAACCCCCACTAAGGCTATTGGCTTGCCGGCATCTCCGGATAATGAGCAGGCGCTGGTTTTGCTGGAACAGCGTTACGATAAATTAATGCGGATCTACCTGAATAAAATAAAACTGGCTTTTTCCGAACCGGACGATTCCCGTTCCCGGGCTATTCTGGATCAGTTCCTGCCGGAATTTACGCAAAAGACCGATGCCTTAAAGGCCGAATTAAAGCAACTAAGCAAAGGAATGTCAGCCTCCGAAACCGAAGAATTGTTCGACCGCTTAAGTGAAAGATCGCATACCGAAGAATTGGTATCGTTGCTGTTCGACGAACGGATCACCAAACGCCTGGCTTCCAACCCTGACCTGGAATCTGTTATGAACCGCCTGCAAGCCAAAAGCCTGGAAATTGAAAAAACCGAACGCGAAGTTATTGCTATCGGGGAATAAGGTTATTCGTAATAATCCAGGTCTTTGCCAAAGCTTTCCTTTAGCTGGCTAACCGAATACAAGGCCAGAATTATAGTTAAAGCCCCCAGAATAATAGCGCTGGTCTGTAATCCGAAAGCTGATTTCATGCTTGTGAATGCCAGCGTCATGGGTACTACGGAACCGCGCACAAAGTTAGGAACCGTGGTAGCAACGGTAGCCCTTAAATTGGTGCCGAATTGTTCGGCGGCAATGGTTACAAAAACCGCCCAGAACCCGGACGTTATGCCCAGGCCGAAACACACAAAGTAAAAGGTATTCAGTTCTACGTTCTGGCTCAGGAAATAAACCGCGATCATGGCGGCGCTGGAAAGCAGGAAAATAACCATCACTTTATTCCGGCTTTTCAGGATCTGGCTTAAATAACCGCTCAGGAAATCGCCGAAGATCAAACCAAAGTAGGAATAAAAGACCGCTTTCCCGGCCGAAACTTCGCCCTGCACTCCCAAACTTTTTCCGAATTCCGGCGAAAACGTGATCAGGATCCCGATCACGTACCAAAGCGGCACCCCAACCAAAATGCACATCAGGTATTTCTTGAACCGGGTACCATTGGTAAACAAACTGAAGAAATCGCCGCGGTTTACGCTGGCATCCTTCAGGTTCTTGAACATGCCCGATTCGTAAACGCTTACCCGTAAAAATAATAGCAATAAACCCAGGCCGCCGCCAATAAAATAAGCATTCCGCCAGCCAAACTGTTCGCCTACAAAAAACGCCAGCAAGGCACCCGAAACCCCCACGGTAGCCACGACCATAGTTCCCAGCCCGCGTTTTTCCTTAGGCAGCACTTCCGAAACCAGCGTAACCCCAGCCCCTAATTCGCCGGCCAGACCTATGCCGGCAATAAACCGGAGAATAGCATATTGTTCTATATTCTGCACAAAGCCGTTCGCAATATTGGCCAGGGAATAAAGCAGAATGGAGCCGAAAAGCACGGTTAAGCGCCCGCGTTTATCGCCCAGAATGCCCCATAGAATTCCTCCTATAAGCATACCGGCCATCTGCATATTCAGCAGGAGCACGCCTTTGTCCAGATTATCGGCGGCGGTAATGCCCAGATCTGTTAAGCTTTGTACCCGCACAATGCTGAATAATACCAGATCGTAGATATCTACGAAATAACCCAAGGCCGCTACAATTACGGCGGTATTTAAAATTACAGAGCGGGTGGTTTTGAATTCTTCGGTCATCAGAAAAAACGGTAGGGAATTGGGCCTGAAAAGTAACGGCGAATTTATGGCATTTCAAAACCCCGGAAATAAAAAAGCGCAACCCGGTGAGCTGCGCTTTTTGGATAGAGGCGTTAGAAAAAATTACTGCACCGAAGCCGGGAAATCTACTTCAATATCGGTATCGCCGGTGCCCATGCTGTTGTTTTTGGAGCCGGGCTGGTGCTTAAGCGTTACCCGCAGTTTGCCGGAGCTAACGGCCCCGGTTCTGATCTTTGTTTGCAAACCTACCGGCAGGTTTTTCGAATCGAAATCGAGGTATTGCACCAGCATATTTACCCCGCCGCTGGGACTAAAGAAGAACTGGTGCTCATCTTTCTCATTAGCAATTTCGGGCGTTATATCCACAACCGGATTTTTAGACTCATCCAGCACTTTCAGCGAAGTATTGTAGGTGCGGTTTGCCTTTAAAGCAATGGCGTCGAACTGTGAAGGTCCGTTACCGCCTACCCCGTCCGTATCGCGGAACGTGGCCGTAACCACATCGGAAGTATTGGCACTATCGGTCATGGTTAAGGTTAGGGTGGTAATCAGTTCGCCTTCGTGGTCATGGTTGTGGTCATCGTCGTGATCATCGCCACAGGCAGAAAGGAAAAAGCCGGCTACTAAAGCAAAAAGGAATGGTTTTATTATGGGTTTCATGGTGTAAGATCTTTTAGGTTGACGTTATTTTCTTTGGTTTTGAAAGTTTTTTGTCCCCCTTTGGAGGGGGTAGGGGGAGGATTTTTACACATTCTTTTTTAAAAGTTCAAAACTGCGTGATCATCCTCCTACCCCCTTCAAAGGGGGACTTATTCACTATATTAATTGTTGATTTTAATTCTATTAGCGTTTCGGAAAATCCAAAGGAATTCTTAAACGGAAGGTAATGTTTCGTCCCATTTCGTCGGCAAAGTACCGGAAACGGTTCAGGTAGTCGCGGTAAGTAGTATTGAGCAAATTCTGGCCCGAAATTCCGAATTCAACGGGTTGCTGCCCGATTCGGAAAGTAGTGCCAAGTTCAGCCTGTAGCAGGAAATAACCGGCCGGCGCCGCAGAAAAATCGGTATTGGCCGGGACCCGGTTTTGCCGCCGCACCAACGTGCTGCCAAAAGCAAAAAACGTGTTCTCCAGGCCGGCTTTCCGGAAATAATTACCGGCTTCGTAGCGGATCGTATTAATGAACCGGTCGGAGGGCGTTAGGAACAGGTAATCGTTTATGGCAAAATTGTAAGCTCTTACCAGCGTGGCTTTCGATTCCCAGCTTAGCTTTTCGGTAAAGGCATACGTGGCATTCAGGTCCAGACCCCGGAAAACCGCATTTACCTGCCGGTAGGCAAAAAATGGGAAGGCGCCGCGAATGGTCAGCACCGGCTCCGGCTGCGGCTCCAGGAAAATGTAGTTCCGGATGTAATTCTGGTAAACCGTTATTTCCCCATTGAGCCGCCGGTTGCTGTGGTAAGCTACCGTAACCGACGTGTTAAATGCATTTTCCGCCTCCAGCTCTTTGTTTCCTTTCTCATAAGTAGCCGTACCGTGATGAACCCCATCGCTGAAAAGTTCGCTGGCGTTTGGCGCCCGCCAGGCTGTGCCAACATTGGCGCTAAAGGTTAGGTGGTAGCCGGCATCGTAGATCAGCCCACCGGTACCGGAAAAGTTATGGAACGTATAATCCGGGGCCAGTTCGCCCACGTTCCCCCGGAAAATATCGCGCAGGTTTTTATAATCGTAGCGTACTCCGGCTTCCAGCAAAACTTTTTTCAGCTGCCACTTTTCCAAAGCAAATGCCCCCGCCGAAAAACTGTTGTAATCCGGAATAAAGAAGCGTCCGGCATAGGTGTTCTGCTGGTAAATGCTGCTTATGCCCACGGTACCGGAAAAATTGTTTACCGGTTGATGATCCCAAATGAGTTCGGTGGTGTGGGTGGTCAGCTCCAGGTGCAGTTCCGGCCGGTCGCCGCTGCCGCGGGTTACATGTTTGTCGAATTCGTCGCGTTCGTTATACTGCAGGCCGTAGGTGAAATGAAAGTCGCCGGAATTTTCGGTTTCGAAGTCGGTTTTCCATTTCATTAACCGGTGCAGCACCTGCTGGTAGGGCCGGTCAATTTTATAGGTAAAACCAGTCCTTTCCGAAGCAGGTGGTTCGCCCAGGGCAATGGCCTGATTCAGATCTGTAAGGTTGCCGAAATGTGCCACGGAATAAATACCTAACCGGGTCCTGAATTCGCTGTAGAATAATTCGCTGGTCAGTTTTTTACGCTTATAGCCTACCGTTGCCGAAAAATCCTGTTCGCTGAAGCCGGTATTTTTCAGGTAATAATCCGGGGCTTTTACATTGCCGGCCCGCTTTAAGGTGCCCTGCAAACGCCAGCTAAAAGCCGGCGCTGCTGCCAGTTTTCCTTCCAGCATGCCGGATGCATTGCCCTGCCGGTTGTTGGTAGAACCTACCAGTTGTAGTGCTCCGCCAATACCCACCGAATCCGGCAAAGGATTTGGCTCCACCAGCACCACGCCGCCAATGGCATCGGAACCGTACCGGACGCCGGCTGCCCCTTTTACCACGATCATTTTACCGGCCGTGAACGGATCTATTTCCGGTGCGTGTTCAGAGCCCCATTGCTGGCCTTCCTGCCGTACGCCATTATTCAGCATAAGCACGCGGTTACCATACATACCATGAATTACCGGTTTGGAAATAGTAGGCCCGGTCTGGATGCTGCTTAAGCCGGAAATGCGTTTCAGAGCTTCGCCAATAGATTGCCCGGCGGTCTGTTGCAGCTCCCGGCCTTCCAGGGTTTCTACAGCCTGCGAAGTAACTACCGGGATGTGGTGCGCCGTAATTTGTACCTGTTTGAGTTGCTCTGCATTGGGGTGCGGCTTGAAATGATACACTACCGAATTGCGCATTTTTATTTCCGTTTTCAGCGCTTCGTAGCCAATATAGGCGCAGGTTAAGGTGTAAGTGCCTTCACAAACGCCGTGGAAATGGTAATTGCCGAACGCATCGGTAACGGCTCCTTCCTGCAGTTCCGGAATAAAGATAGTGGCGCCGATCAGCGGCTCACGGGTATCGTGGTCGGTAACCTGCCCGGATAGGGTAAGGCCGCAGTTTTGCCGCGTTACCTGTCCGGAAACAGGAAGAACAGACCAAAGCAAAAGCAAAGGCAATAGGGTTTTCCAGTACTGCTGCACAGGGAAAAGTTCTAAAAATAAAAAATAGGAAAACAGGCCGGAAGCCGGAACGAAGCTATTTCAGAAACAGGAAAGCAAACAAAGCCGGCATTTGCCAGTAAGGCAAACCAGTTTTTCGGATGCTTTACTTTTCTGCCTTAAAACCATACCGTTTTCCGGGCGGGCCGGAACGGTAAAAAGTTAAAGGCGCCGGCAGCTTACCTGAAAAAGCAGCTTCAGCAAAAAGATCTTCGGAAGGAAAAGGAATTAAACGGCAGGCGGCCCGCGCAGTTGGGTAATATTCGGGAAAGTGAATTTCCAGACGGAAGAAAATGAAAAGGCATGCGTACCAAAAGCCTGCGGAGAAGCAAAAGCAAAATGCTGCAGGGTTGGCTGAAAAGGCGAATCGTAAAGGTTATCTACGTGGCAGTGAGTATGTTTGGCATCTACGTGCGGTACGTCTTCGTTGTGTACGTGCTGGGTGTGGTCGTGGCGGTGCAAAGCCAGCATAGCTTGTTCCGGCGCCAGAATGCGACAGAAAAGCAGCAGCAGGAAAAATGCAAGTAGTTGCCGGATCACGTTGGTAGTTTGCAGTTAAGTAATGCCAATAAACCACAAAGAAAGCACAAATTCCCCGAATTTCCTTATCCGGAAAACTTAAGCGGTAAGTTGGTGCTCTAAAAGCAGGGGAGCAGCGGACTCTAATTTACACTGCATAATGGTATCGAAGATCTCTGCGGCTGCCGATTTAGCGTGCGCTTTCGGGATGGCATCGAAGGTATGATAAGAATTGTTGTGTTTGCAGTAACCTGTAGTATTGGAGGTATATTTCTGCTGAATAATGGCAAGCTGGTGCTGAATCTTTTCCTGGTCCAGGTTTTCGGCTAATGCTTCCGGCACAAACTTTAAATTCACGGAAATATAAGCGTTCCAGTTAGATTCGTAAACCAGAATGCACGGAATTTCTAATTCGGAACAGGCATCGAGCCAGATGCTGGCCAGGCGTTGTTCTACGCTTCGTTCTTTCCGTATTTGTATAAATTTTGAGCTGCGCATCTGATTAGCAGGTTATTAGCAGATAAATTAGAAACCAGGAACTCCATTACTTTAAAAATGTACCAGTGGTTTGGCTAATTAAAACCATCAACCATTTCTTTTAATAAAGGTTGCACATTTTACTGATGTTATAAACAATCCCGGAGGTTATCATGAAATTGTTAAATGAACAAATTTGGTAAGTACAATTCTTTTCCGGCTTTTTAGAGTAGGAAGTTGTTTTTAATGTAAAGCGTTCTTATTCAATGATATGGCGTCAATCAAAGATTGAAATACCAGCGTTGCAGCGGCTTTAGCATCCGTAACCGGAATTTCATCGAAGGTATAATAGAAATCGTTGTGCTTCCAGTATCCATTAGGGTTTACGGAGAATTGGGTTTGAATGGTTTGCAGTTTTTCCTGCATTTCCGGTGCGGTTTCATCTACAGGTTGTATAACCTGCAGGTGCCTGAGGCTGGCAGAAATGTAGGCTTTCTTTTGGTCCTGGTAAATAATGATGCAGGGAATTCCCAATTCAGCGCAGGCATCGCGCCAGATACTGCTTAAATTCTGCTCCGCAGGACGTTCTTTTCTGATCCGGATATATTTTATACTAAGCATTTTAGTAGAATTTTCGTGAAAAAATACCTGCCTGAAAAATAATCTGAGCCGCAGGTTATTTGGTAAATTCTTTCCTTAAACCAGCCGGTTTTATCCTTCTGGTTTATTGCCGGCAGCGTTAACTTTATTAAACCTGAATTCCGGCATGGCTACCTGTTGCCAGGTAAAAACTTCCAGTTTCCTTAAATGCCTTTCAGCAATTGAAGTAGCTAAAAATTCAACCCAAATTCAAGAAGATTAGTTGTTTTTGATCAAAGTTTCCAGGTCTCCTTCGGGCCAAACCTGTTAAATTCCTATGGCACTAACTAAATTATTCAAATTCAGGTCTGAAACCGTGAGGTTTAAAAGATTTCTTTTTCCGGCCTTTTGCTTTAAGAAAGTTAGGGGTAATACCGGCGCAGGAAACCGGGATTCAGCTGGAAATTCAGGGAAAGAAGCCAGCAATTCCAGCAAATTTATTGTAGAATGGTGTAAAGTGTTGGCCCGGACAACGTTCTTTTTGAATGCGATCTGAAAAAATAAGGAACAGGTTAACCTGGTAATTCTTCTAAAGTGGAATGGCTGTTCAGGTTGGTAGGGTTTTGATTGGAGGAGTTGATCTGGTGCAGGTAAGCGGTAAGGGCATCGAAAATTGCTGCGGCAGCCTTATCGGCAAATTCCGGGGGAACGGAATCGAACGTAAAATAGGTAGAGCTGTGTTTCCAGTAGCCTTTGGAGGTAGCCGCGTACGTTAGCGGAATAAGCTTTAGTTTTTCTTCTGTTTCGTTGGTCAGTTTTTCCGTAGCGTTTAAAGGCGGAAGGTGTTTCAGGCTGGCAGAAATGTAAGCAGAACCCTGATCCAGGTAGATCAGCACGCAGGGTATCTCCAAATTGGCGCAGGCATCGCACCAGATACTGGCTAAGCATTGTTCGGTTGGCCGGTCCTTCCGGATCCGGATGTATTTCAGGGTGAGCATTTTAAAGTAGCAGGTGGTTGTGTTTTCAGGTTCAGGTTTTAAGCAAGCGTTCTAATAATGCGTCCAGCTCGGTTTCCTCCGAAGCCAGTGTGCATTCTTTTAAAAGAGCATTCTGATAAATGGCAAAAAACGGTTTACCCGACATAAATACTGACTTGCTGGAAACCGGATTTTCGGCGGCATCGACCATCAGGAATAAAATGTCCTGGTATTTAGCCTCCTGCGAAAGCTTTAAGAAATGTTTCCACATGCGGATGCAAACGGAGCAGTCTTTCTTGGTAAATTTTACAATAACCTTTGGGTTTTCATAGACCAGCGTGCGGAGACCGGCATCGTTGGTAGGTTGTACGGAAGTAGATTGAATAAACATTTTAAAAGAAAAAGATCTTACGTTTTAATTTTAAGATGCTTCAACCTGATTTTTGCCATAAGGTTTCTGATTTATAGGTATAACGGTTCGTTTTAAAGTCAACCCTGAAATAGTCTTATTCCAAAGCTTTTATTTTTCTATTTCGGATTGTTTTCCGGAATCCTGAGTTTAGAAAAGCACGCTTCCGGATCTTGGTATTGCAGCAATAATTGCACCAAACGCCCTGCCATCCTGTCAGAACTTTAACTCTTGGAACAACTTTTGAAAAAGCGGGGGAACCGGTTTTTGACTTTTTAAGGCCAGAACCATAGCGTTTTCAATAGAAATCTATAGCACATTAGCACATTAAATAATTAGCACATTAACCATTATGGAAGAAAAAGGCAATATCTCCATTCACACCGAGAATATTTTCCCGATCATTAAGAAATTCCTGTACTCCGACCACGAGATATTTTTGCGCGAACTGGTTTCCAACGCGGTAGATGCTACCCAAAAGCTGAAGCGCTTATCGGCCATCGGCGAGTTTAAAGGCGAACTGGGTGAAGACCTGAAAGTGAAAGTGAGCGTGGACAAAGAAGCCCGCAAAATTACGATCACCGACCGCGGTATTGGGATGACGGCCGAAGAAATCAAGAAATACATCAACCAGATTGCATTTTCGGGCGCTACCGAGTTTGTGGAGAAATACAAAGACAAGCCGGATGCCAACCAGATCATCGGTCAGTTTGGTTTAGGTTTTTACTCTGCGTTTATGGTGGCCGATACCGTAGAGATTGTTACCAAATCTTACCAGGAAGACGCTGAAGCCGCCCACTGGATTTGCGACGGCAGCACCGAATTTACCATTACCGACTGCCGATAAAGAAGACCGCGGCACCGATATTATTCTGAATATTGCCGCCGATTCGGATGAGTTCCTGGAAGAAGCCCGCATCCGGACCATTCTGAATAAATATTGCAAATTTTTGCCGGTAGAGGTTGAGTTCGAAGGCGAAGTAATCAACAACCCGAACCCGATCTGGACAAAACAACCTTCCGAACTAACCGACGAAGATTACACAGAAATTCTACAAAGAACTGTACCCGTTCTCCGAAGCCGCCGCTTTTCTGGATTCACCTGAACGTAGATTATCCGTTTAACCTGACCGGTATTCTGTACTTCCCGAAAGATCAAGAACGAATTTGAATTGCACGAAAAACAAAATTCAGCTTTACTGCCGCCAGGTATTTATTACCGACGAGGTAAAAGACGTGGTGCCGGAATTCCTGATGCTGCTGCACGGGGTTATCGATTCGCCGGATATTCCGCTGAACGTAGCCGCAGCTTCCTGCAGGCCGATGCCAACGTGAAGAAAATCAACACCTACATTACCCGAAAAGTAGCCGACAAACTGACCGAAATCTTTAAGAAACGACCGCGAAGGCTTCCAGCAGAAATGGAACGACATTGGCGTGTTCGTGAAATACGGCATGCTTAGCGACGAAAAATTCTACGACAAAGCCAAAGATTTTGCCTTGTTGCAAAACGTAGAAGGCAAATTCTTTACGCTGGATGAGTACAAAGCATACGTGCAGGCCAACCAGAAAGATAAAAACGACAACCTGGTACTGCTGTACACCACCGATGCAGAAAAACAGCACGCTTTTATAGAAGCCGCCCAAAACCGCGGCTACGATGTGCTGAAGCTGGATACGGTGATCGACAGCCACTTTATTGGCATGCTGGAGCAGAAACTGGAAAAAACCACTCTAAAGCGCGTAGACTCCGAAACCATTGATAAGCTGATCGAGAAAGAAGAAACCAAAGAAACGATCCTGAGCGAAGAAGAAAAAACCACGCTGAAAGAGGTTTACGAGAAGGCCATCAATAACCAGCACATGCACGTTGAGCATTGAGCCGCTTTCGCCGGAAGATCCGCCGGTAATTATTACCATGCCGGAGTTTATGCGCCGCATGAAAGATATGAGCCGAAACCGGTGGTGGCGGTATGATGTTTATGGGCAACATGCCGGATACTTACAACGTGAGCATAAACGCCAACCACCCGATTAATCAGCCGCATTTTAAAAGCCAGAGACGAAAACAAAGAAAAAATTGCCCGTCAGGCTTTTGATTTGGCGTTGTTGTCGCAGAACATGCTTTCTGGTGCGGCTTTAACGGCTTTTGTAAAGCGTAGCGTAGAGCTGATAGAGAAAGAGTAACCCCACCCAACCCTCCCCTAAAAACAGGGGAGGGCTTTTGGAATGTTTTATTAAAGTCTGCTGAATAAGCAGACTTTTTTGCTTTGGAAACATACTGTTTTTTAGTGAACTTCTGGTTTCGTTTCGCCAGCAGATGCCGTAAAGTTGGTTTCGTTTCGCTAAATTTCCGGAAGTAAATCTGCGTTTTAGGTTCTTCAAAACTTACCGATAAGATGGTTAAAGTCTGGGTGTAATTTTGTTGCCGGAATCTTTTACGCTAACCCTGAGAACTATGGAAAATTTGCCTTTTTACATCCCGCTTATTTTTGTGCTAACTACGGCACTTACTATTCTGCTGTTTTACAGTGCAACTCCGCGAAGCATTCCGGCAATAGTTTTGATCCTGATTTTGTTGGGTGTTCAGGCCGCAATTGCCAGAACCGGTTTTTTTACCAATACCAATACCATTCCGCCCCGGTTTATTTTATTGGCCGGACCGCCGTTGCTGATAATTATTACTTTGTTTTTTACGGAACGCGGCAGAAAATTTTTGGATAGCTTGGATCTGGGAGCTTTAACAATATTGCACACCATTCGAATACCGGTAGAACTGGTGCTTTTCTGGTTGTTTTTAAACGAAGCCGTTCCCGAATTAATGACTTTCGAAGGGCGTAATTTTGATATCCTTTCCGGCTTAACAGCTCCCTTAATTTATTACTTCGGTTTTGTAAAAAAGAAATTAAGCCCCCAAATAATATTGATCTGGAATCTGATCTGCCTGGGTCTGCTTTTCAATATCGTTATCAATGCGGTACTTTCGGCGCCTACGCCTTTTCAGCAATTTGCTTTCGACCAGCCAAATATTGCTATTTTGTATTTCCCTTTTGTCTGGCTTCCGGGAATTATCGTGCCGCTGGTTTTACTTTCGCACCTGGCCGCAATCCGGCAATTATTGCGTTTAACTGGTGAAAAGCAGCCATCTTTAACAACTGTTTAAACCGGAACGGATCAGATATTTAATTAGAAATGCTTTCTGAAATTTTTTAATAAATTCCGAAAACCTCAGTGAAAGGAAATGGAAAAACCGCTGGTAGATAAAGAGTGTCTTTTGGAAAAATTTCCGGGAAAAGGCGGCTGGACCATCGTGCAGCTTCCGGAAATTGCGCCGGATAAAAAAGCGCATTTCAACTGGGTAAAAGTGCGGGGCTCAATAGACGGGTATGCAATCGAAAATTTTACCTTAATGCCTATGGGTTCCGGAAAACTTTTCCTGGCCGTTAAAGCGGAGATACGGAAAAGCATTGGCAAAAATGCCGGCGACCGGGTGCATTTGGTGCTGTTTCCTCAAAACCCCGTAAACCGTGTGCGGGAAGACCTGTTGCTCTGCCTGGAAGATGAACCGGCAGCGCTCAAAGCCTTTCTAAGTTTTCCGGAAGCGGAACAAAAATCCTTAGAAGATTGGATAGCAGCAGCCAAAGACGAAGATGCTAAAGCGGACCGCATTGCCAAAACCATCGATAAATTATTGCTGAAAATTTCCCGGAAAGTAAATTCCTGAATGACTTTTTCTGGCTGAAAGGCTACCGTTTAAGAAACTGGAATTTTCGACAACCATCTTTTGGAAACTGAAGAAAAAAAAGCCCGGCTGGTTACTGCCGGGCTTTACTTTTTTGAAGAAAAACGATACCATTTAAATTTTCACCTTCTTCCATTTGCCTTTCCGAAACAGAATAATACCGGCAATGGTAATAGCCGTTTCGGAAATTGGAATGGCAATGAAAACCCCCGTTGGGCCCATATCCAGGCCTTTGGCCAGGAAATAGGCCAGCGGAATCTGGAATAGCCAGAAGCCGAACAGGTTTACCCAGGTCGGGGTCCAGGTGTCGCCGGCGCCGTTAAAGGCATTTATCAGTACCATACCGATGCCGTAGAAAATATACCCGATGCTCATGATCCGGATGGCTTTAATGGCTACTTCCTGCACCTGCGGATCGTTGGTGAAAAACGAAACAAACCAGTGCGCCCCGCCTAAACTCAGCACCGTAATTACGGCCATAAAAATAACGTTGTACTTTGCCGTTTTTATAACCGAATCTTCGGCCCGTTGTACCTGATTTGCGCCCAGATTCTGGCCGACCAGCGTAGCCGCGGCATTACTCAAACCCCAGGCTGGCAGCATGAAGAACATTAGCAAACGCAAAGCCGTCTGGTAACCCGCCGAACCGTGATCGCCGCCGGTAGTGGCTACCAGTTGCGCCAGGAAAATCCAGCTGCAGGAAGCAATTACAAACTGCAACACAGCCGGCGCAGCAATCTTCGGCAATGGCTTTCATTTGTGCCCAATCAGGAACGAAATGCGAAAGGTCGTATCTTCAGTAAGTGTTTGCCATTAAATAAATGATACGCCTGGTATACCACGCCCAGGCCGCGGCCAATGGTAGTGGCAATGGCAGCCCCGGTAAGTCCGAAAGCCGGTATTGGTCCGAATCCATTAATAAAAATCGGGCACAGAATAATATTGGCTACGTTGGCTACCCATAAGCTTTTCATGGCAATGGCCGCATTTCCGGCACCCCGGAAAATACCGTTTATCAGAAACAAAAGCATAATAAAAATACTGCTGCCCATCATGATCTGCATAAAAGCCGTGCCGTGCGCCGCCGCTTCCGCGGATGCGCCCATTAACATCAGAATTTCGGTGGCAAATACCAAACCCAGAATGCTGATAACGGTGTTGATACCCACGGCAATTAAGATAGCCTGCATACCGGCCTTGGCCGCGGCCAGCGGGTCTTTTTCGCCTATCCGCCGGGAAACCATGGCCGTAGCCGCCATACTGATACCAATGGCCAGCGAATAAATAACCGTAAGAACCGATTCGGTTAAACCAACGGTCTGGATGGCATAGCTGCTGTTGTGTAAATGGCCCACAAAATAGAGATCTACCAGCGCAAATACCGATTCCATAATCATTTCCAGCATCATGGGAATGGCCAGTAAAATAACCGCCCGCCGGATGCTGCCGGTGGTATAATCTTCTTCGCCGCCTTGCAGGGCTTGTTTTATAATTGTAAAGAAAGCAGGTCGCTGCTTTTCAGGAGAGATTCCAGTTAAAGGCATGATTGATAAGAAATTAAATTGCAGAAAATACCAGGCAACGCCGGAGATGGTTGCCGATTAATGATTGAAGAAAGGAGAGTGCCCTTATATTATAGGAATTGGGCAGCTAATACAATCATAGTACTTAATAGCTGGAATACAAATATAAAGAATTTACTTAGGGGCAAACAAACCAGAACCGGAATTTTTAGCGAATGCCCCGGAACGCAAGGTGACAGCAGCCCCGGGGTTTTGCCGGAATACGAAATATCACCAT
This sequence comes from uncultured Cytophagales bacterium, assembly GCA_963751205.1. Classification (GTDB taxonomy): domain Bacteria; phylum Bacteroidota; class Bacteroidia; order Cytophagales; family Hymenobacteraceae; genus Adhaeribacter_A. The sequence continues at coordinate 744,085 of CAVVTI010000002.1, forward strand.
CTTTACGTTTTACCCGTACTTTACCAGATTGAATTAATTGCCCTGCATGCGTTTACTTTTTTTACATAAAATAATACCATTTCTGCTCTTCTGTTTAGCCGTTGGTTGTTCCCAGCGCAACTACAACGTAGACATGAAACCCAAACCGGCGCCCAAACCAACCGACCTCAAAGTTGCCGCGCCGGATTCCGTTAAAATTAAACCGGATTCGCTGCTCCGCACCACCCAGCAGGATTCCATGAAGCAGGTAGCCCAGGCCGCAGCGGCATTGGCCGGCGCAAAGGAAACAGTTAAAGAAGAAAAGAAAACCAAAAAGAAAAAGAAGGTATTTTTAGGCTACCGCATTAAAAAAGGCATTACCAAATCCGGTAGCGGTAAAAATGCGGTTATTGAAACGTTCAATTATTTGCGGGAATTCAAAGAGCCCAGCTCTTATGCGCCGGCCAAATATTACTACAACGTAAGAAAGCGAAAGATCTTTAAAGGCAGCACGCTGGATCCGAAAGTGGCGAAGGTTCTGCATGGGCCGTACAAAAAAATGCAGGGCGGGAAAGTACTGGAAACCGGATATTTCTATATCGGTACCAAACATTTACGCTGGGAACGCTACAACAAGAACGATATCCTGCTAAGTAAGACGCATTTCGAAAAAGGCTTTCCGCGCGATGCCGTAATTACGTATTACGATGCCGCCCGCAAGAAAATAAAAGAAGTTATTCCGTACGTGAACGGCAAAGTGGAAGGCGATTACGTGAAATTCCGGGAAGATGGTTTGCTGGAATGGGATGGGCAGTACGAAAACGGTAAAAAAGTGGGCGAATGGATCGAATACTGGCCTTTCCGAAACCGCCGCCGTTACGTGTACCAGTACCCGAAAAGCGCTTACGACGAACCATTCGAGCCTTACCTTATCCGGGAATACAACCGCAACAATTCTTTGATCTACGAAAAGGACAAACTAGACAAACGCGCCCAGGAACGGAATAGGTAAATTGTTAAATTGTTGATTGCTAATTGTTGATTGTTAATTGATTCGTTAAGTAATGTTTTGACTTTTTAGCTTAATAATCCTACCGTTTTAGGTCATTTAGGCGTCAGGAGAACCGTAAGTTCGGCGAAGCCAAATCTCTTCCAGTTTGTAGTACAGTTTGCTATTGTAGCTTAACTACATTTTTGCGTCATCCTGAGCGTTAGCGAAGGAACTTGTTGGCGGGCAGTAGAAAATCATCTATAAAATCAGAAAAAATGAGTTTCGTTGTTAATATGTCTTAGGACTTCCTTTCATATTAAAAAAGCTTGAACCGAAAAGAAAGGTTGTGAAAAAGCCTTAGCATTTCAAAATTACTTCCTGCTGTGAGCCAACAAGTTCCTTCGCTATCGCTCAGGATGACGAATGCTGGTGCAAACAATTAACAACCAGCAATTAACAATTAACAATTCAATGAAAAGCATCTTCAATATGATGGATGCTGAATTCCCCGCCAGGGGTAGCGGAAATGGCTATAATATCGAAGCGGATATCGTGCTGCCAGTTGTGCTGGTAAATGTATTCATCGGCGGCCAGTAAAAACAAACCTGTTTTTTTAGCGTTAACAAAATCTTCCGGATAGCCGTGTTTATCGGAGCCGCGGGTTTTTACTTCGGCAAAGATCAGAAGCTTATCCTGCCGGGCAATAATATCGATCTCAGCGCGCTTGAAACGGTAATTGCGGGCAACAATTACGTACCCTTTGGTGGCTAAGTAAGCACTTGCCAGGTCTTCACCCGTTTTTCCTAAAAGGTTATGTTTGGCCATAAAAGCACTGTTACTAAGCCAGATCGGTTTTCCTGATCCGGAAGAATTGGAGGTATACGGAAAATTAGCAATCTTAATATCCGGAATGTTCGTAATTTTGACCTAATAACCTGTTCAATGCTGAAAAACATAAACCCTGTAGAAACTGCTGCCTGGAAAAAGCTGGAAGAACACTTCGCGGTTATGCAAAACCAGCACCTGAAGGCCCTTTTTGCCGATGACCCCGGCCGTTTCGAAAAATTTTCGCTTCGCTTCGAAAAGATCCTGGTAGATTTTTCCAAAAATATAATAGACCAGGAAACGGTAAACCTGTTACTGCAACTGGCCAAAGAAACCAAGCTGGCCGATGCCATCGAAAAAATGTTTTCCGGCGAAAAAATCAATGTGCTGGAAAACCGGGCCGTACTGCACACCGCCCTGCGGAACCGCAGCAACGAACCGGTATTGCGTAGATGGCGAAGATGTAATGCCCGAAGTAAACAAGGTCCTGGAACAGGTTAAAGCATTTTCTGATAAAGTAAGCGGCGGCGCATGGAAAGGGTATACCGGCAAAGCCATCCGGCACATTGTAAACATTGGCATTGGCGGCTCCGATCTGGGCCCTTACATGGTAACCGAAGCCCTGAAACCTTACCAGTATCCGCATTTAGAAGTCCATTTTGTTTCGAATATAGACGGCACGCACCTGGTAGAAACCTTGAAGAAAGTAGACCCGGAAACCACTTTGTTCCTGATCGCTTCCAAAACCTTTACCACCCAGGAAACCATGACCAACGCCGAATCGGCCAGGAAGTGGTTCCTGGAATTTGCGCAATCAGAAAGCAGAGGTAGCCAAACATTTTGTAGCCATTTCCACCAACCTGGAAGCGGTTAAGAAATTCGGGATTGCCGAAGAAAATATGTTTGTTTTCTGGGATTGGGTAGGCGGGCGGTATTCGCTGTGGTCTTCCATTGGGCTTTCCATTGCCTGCGCCATTGGCTACGATAATTTTGTGGCCTTACTGGAAGGCGCCCACGCCATGGATAAACATTTCCGGAAGACGCCTTTCGAAAAAAATATTCCGGTTATGCTGGCGCTTATTGGCATCTGGTACGTTAATTTTTTCGGCGCCCAATCCGAAGCCATTCTGCCTTACGACCAATACATGCACCGTTTTGCGGCCTATTTTCAGCAGGGCAACATGGAAAGCAACGGGAAATACGTAGACCGCAACGGCCAACAGGTAACTTACCAGACCGGCCCGGTGATCTGGGGCGAACCCGGCACCAACGGGCAACACGCTTTTTACCAGCTAATTCACCAGGGCACCCAGCTAATTCCCTGCGATTTTCTGGCCCCGGCCATAAGCCACAACCCCATCGGCGACCACCATGCCAATTTGCTTTCCAACTTCTTTGCCCAGACCGAAGCCTTGATGAACGGTAAAACGCTGGAAGAAGTAAAAGATGAGCTGAAAAAAGAGGGTTTAAACGGACGACGGAAATAAAGCAACTGGCGCCTTTTAAAGTATTTACCGGCAACAAGCCAACAAATTCGATCTTATTCCGGAAATTAGACCCCCGAACGCTGGGAAGTTTAATTGCCATGTACGAGCATAAAATATTTGTGCAGGGCGTTATCTGGAATATTTTCAGCTTCGACCAGTGGGGCGTGGAATTAGGAAAACAACTGGCTAAAAAAGTATTGCCGGAATTAGAGCACGACGACGACGTTAAAAGTCATGATGCCTCTACCAACGGTTTAATTAATGCTTACAAAGCCATGCGCCGGTAAGGCTGCCGGCGGCTTGCTAATTTGTTGAACGCTCCGGCGTTCGTTTGATCTGAAGAAAAATGAGTGCATTATATCCCCTGAAGTTTAAAACCATATTCAAAGACAAAATATGGGGTGGCGAAAAGATCAGGACCTACCTGCAGAAAGATTTTGCGCCGCTGGAAAACTGCGGCGAAACCTGGGAGATTTCGGGCGTGAAAGATAACGTATCGGTGGTGGATGGCGGTCCGCTGGCCGGTAAACCGCTTACGGCGCTTATTGAAGAATTTAAAGGCGACCTGGTGGGCGAAAAAGTGTACCGCGACTCCGGAAACGAATTTCCGTTGCTGGTAAAATTCATCGATGCCAACGAAGACCTATCCATTCAGGTACACCCCGGCGATGAACTGGCTCAAAAACGGCACCAGAGCCTGGGTAAAACCGAAATGTGGTACATCATGCAGGCCGATGAGGGCTCCAAACTGATCAGCGGGTTCAACCAGGCCGTTTCCAAAGAAAAGTACCTGCAGCATCTCCACGAAAAAAAGCTCGACCAGATCCTGAACCGCGAAGATGTTGCCGCCGACGATGTGTTCTTTATTCCCGGCGGCCGGGTACATACCATTGGCAAAGGCTTATTGTTAGCCGAAATTCAGCAGAGCAGCGACGTAACCTACCGCATCTACGATTTCGACCGCACCGATGCTGCCGGCAACAAACGCGAACTTCACACCGAAGAAGCCCTGGATGCCATAGATTACAACCAGTACGATGCCTATAAAACGGCTTACGTGCCCAAAAAGAACGAAGCCGTAGCGCTGGTAAAGAACAACTACTTTACTACCAACGTGCTGCACTTAGATAAGCCCATAACCCGCAACTACGCCAATCTGGATTCTTTTGTAATTTTTGTGTGTTTGCAGGGCAACGCCATTCTGAAATACGAAGGCGGCGAAACCCCGGTAACGGCCGGCGATTGCCTGCTGTTGCCCGCTGTGCTGAAGCAGGTTACGTTTGAGCCGGTTTCGGAATTTAAAGTTTTAGAAAGTTTTATTGAACAATAAGCCAGGCCCAAAACCTTCGCTTTAAAGCATAATTTCCTTGAATACGAACCAGAACAAAAGCGTTACTTTCCTGCCCTTAGGAACCATCGATTACCAGGAAGCCTGGGATTTTCAGGAAAAGCTTTTTGCCGAAATTCTGGAAATAAAAGTAGCCAACCGCAAAACGGTAGCCCCGGAAGCCGAAAAAGTCACGCCCAATTACCTGATCTTTTGTGAGCACCCGCACGTTTATACCCTGGGCAAAAGCGGTTCCGAAAATAACCTGCTCATTAACGAAGATTTCCTGAAAGCCAAAGGCGCTACGTTCTATAAAATAAACCGCGGCGGCGATATTACCTACCACGGTCCGGGCCAGCTGGTAGGTTATCCCATCTTCGACCTGGATAATTTTTTTACCGATATTCATAAGTATTTGCGCCTTCTGGAGGAAGCCGTAATTCTAACCCTGGCCGAATATGGTATTATAGCCGGTCGCATTCCGGGTTTAACCGGCGTTTGGTTAGACCACGAAAAACAATTAAGACCCCGGAAGATCTGTGCCATGGGCGTAAAATGCAGCCGTTGGGTAACCATGCACGGTTTTGCCCTAAACGTGAATACCGATTTAGATTACTTTAATTACATTGTGCCCTGCGGCATAACCGATAAAGCGGTAACTTCTTTGCAAAAAGAATTAGGCTATGAAGTACCGCATGGCCGAAGTGGAAGAAAAAATGATCCGCCATTTGAGCGAACTTTTTGAAGCGAACATAACCGTTACTGCAGATGAAAGAACACATTAAATTCGATCCGGTAGAAGGCGTAGCCATTGCCATTGCCAGAGAAGAAAATGAACTGGGGCAGGAAGTCTGGAATGTTTTCCTGATCAATACCAATAATTTTGAACTGGAAAATGTAATTGTAGCTTCCAAAGGTTACGGCGAACACAACGGCGAAATGGTCCGCACTTCGGTTTTAAGGCATTTATTTGCTTCGGTAGAACCGAAAGCTGCCGTTAAAGTAGAAGCTATCGATCCGGCCATTTTTCATATTACCAACGAATTCTGGGTAAGCTATTATGTAGGCAAAAAATCTTCGATAAAAAATATTTGTTCGTGCCGGAATCTATAATTGAAGAAAATCTCGTAGATATTTCAATCCTGAACACCAAAGGCATTTTGCATTATTAAGAAAGCTGTTAAAAGAACTAAATAAATACGGAGGCATTTAGAACGATATCTAAAGACAAATACTTAAAATTGTAATATTAAATGAGCCCGGCATAGGAAAAAAAAGTAAATTCTTTACTTTTGTGAACAAACATGGATATCCCTATTAATTATATTCTTTCTTTTAGCTGGGCTTTTCTGGTAGCTATTTTTGCCGTGCCGTCTATTATTTACGTAGCGCATTTAAAGAATATTCTGGATCAGCCTAACCTGCGTACGGTGCACGAATCGTTAACGCCGCGTTTGGGCGGCGTAGCGGTTTTTGCCGGTTTTATGTCGGCGCTTACCATTTTCGGCGATCTGAGCAACGGGGTGCAGCAATTACTGGCCGGATGTATTATCCTGTTTTTCATTGGTTTGAAAGATGACCTGGTTACCATTTCGGCGTTTAAGAAATTTATTGTGCAATTGCTGGCCACCGGCATCGTCATGTTTATGGCCGATATCCGGATAACCGGTTTTCAGGGGATTTTTGGGGTAGAGGTACTGCCAATTGGTATCAGTTACGCGTTTACTTTTCTGGTTATTGTAGGTATTACCAATGCCATTAATTTAATAGATGGCTTAGATGGTTTGGCCGGCACCATTGTAACTATAATTTCTGCCACCCTGGGTTGGTATTTTTACCAGTTTGGCGGTGACAGATTTGGTAATTATGCTTTGGTGGCGCTTTGCCTGGTAGGCGGTATGCTGGGTTTTTTCCGGTATAATTTTCATAAGGCCACTATTTTTATGGGCGATACCGGTTCGCTGGTTTGCGGTTTTATTGTTTCTATTCTTACCATTCAGTTTATTGAAATGCGGGCCGTAGAATCGGCGCCTTCGGTAGCGTTGGGCGTTTTGTTTGTGCCGCTTTTCGATACCCTGCGGGTTTCCCTGATCCGGGTCATGAAAGGGCTTTCGCCTTTTGCGCCCGATAAGAACCATATTCACCACCGTATTCTGGCCATGGGTTTCCGGCAGATGAGTACCGTATTGCTGCTGGCTTTTATTAATGGTATTGTTATCTTATTTGTACTGAGCTTCGCCTGGTGGGGTAACCTATACCTTTTACTGGCTTTGCTGAGTTTTTCGCTGGTACTTAGTTTGTTTTTGGGTGTTTACAAACCAAGAGGTGCACAAAGCCTTTCGTCTTAATAAATTCCTGGGCCACTTTTTAGCTGGCTTTTTTGCTTTACTGGCATATCCGGGTTTTGCGCAGGCCCCGGAACGCGAACCCATAAACGTAAGAGCCTGCTAATACCCTAACTTCCGAATGGCTGGTTTTTGAGGAAGCCACCGGCAAATTCATTCCCTTCACTTCCGAAACCGGTAACGACCGGAAAACCTTTTACCAGTGGGTGCGCATCCGCCGCGACCAACCGTTTGAAATTATCTTTTCCGGCCACCCGCAACCTGAGTTTGTTTCTGAATAACCAGCTCATTTTCAAAGCCGATTCTACTGCCACTTATACCCTAGATCTGACCAGCATTATTTTGCTGCCCAAACCGGATGCTACTTATTTGTTAACCGTCTGGAATCCGGAAGGAGTGCTGCCTTTAGATCAGTTCGTTAATCCAAATAAAGAGGTGTTAGATGACTGCCCGATGAAGCAGCAGTAAGCTTGCAGAATAAACGCCGGTCGTTGCCCAACCAAAATGCTTTTATTTTATTTCTTATTATTATTGGGCTCATTTACGGCAGTTTGCGCTGGAGTTTTCTGGCCGATTTCAATAGCGTTTTCCGGATCGGGAATTTGTTCCGGAAGAAATCGCTGGAAGAAGGATTCCTGGCCAAGCCGATCAGCAGCTGGTCGAGTATTTTATTTGTAGTTGCCTTTTCGCTTTCGTTTTCGTTGCTTATTGCGGCCATTCATACCAATATTCAGAACAGCTTTATTTTTAACCGTTTGTTCTGGGTTTCCGAATCGGATATTATTTCCCGCGTATCTTTCCTATGCTTTTATTATTTTCGGCTTTATCCTGTTCAAGTATATTTTTCTGCAAATATTAGGATATATTTTCGACCTTTCCGGGCTGGTGCTTACCCAGTACCGGGAGTTTCTGCGGAGCATTCTTTTCATGGGGCTGTTTTTACCGTTTATTATGTTACTGTACCTGGCCTTCAATAACGAAAGCCCCGAAGCCGTTTTGCTGGTTTCTACCGTTGCCGTGTCGGTATTGCTGGTTATCACCACGTTGCGAATCGTTTATACCTTAAATAAAAAAGTGCCACTTCGAAATTTGCATTTATTTTCGTACATTTGCGCCACGGAAATTATTCCGCTCATTGTAATGTTAAAACTTATCGTATATAATTACTGATAGGTTTTGTTTACTGCGGCAGAATGACGCTGCTAATTCCGAGATTCATACCTTATAATACACATGGCTGAGAGTAAAGAAAAGCTGGGAACGAATAAGCACGCAAAGAAAATACAAAGCATTCTCGTTACGCAACCAAAACCTACCAACGATAATTCTCCTTATTTAACCATTGCCAAAAAGTATGGTATTAAAGTAGATTTCCGGGAATTTATTCAGGTAGATCCGGTTCCTTTTAAAGAGTTCCGGAAAGATAAGATCAATTTTCTGGATTACACGGCTGTTATTTTTACCAGCCGGAATGCGGTAGATCATTTTTTCCGCATCTGCCAGGAAGCAAAAATTGAAATGCCGGCCGAAATGAAGTATTTCTGTATTTCGGAGCAGACTGCCTATTATCTGCAGAAATACATTGTGCTGCGCAAGCGTAAATTATTTACCGGCGAAAAAACTGCTACCGATCTTTTTGAGATCATCAAAAAACATAAAACCGAAAAGTTTTTGTACCCGTGCTCCAATATCCGCAAAAATGATATTCCGGATTTTATGCAGGATAATAATTTGGATTTTACCGAAGCCGTTATCTATAAAACCGTAGCCAGCGATCTGTCTGATCTGGCCGAAGTAAAATATGATTGCATTGCTTTTTTCAGCCCTTCCGGTATCTCTTCTTTGTTTATCAATTTTCCTGATTTCGTGCAGAATAATACCCGTATTGCCGCTTTCGGGCCAACTACCGCCCAGGCTGTACGCGATGCCGGCCTGGAGCTGGATATTGAAGCGCCCATGCCTAATGCCCCTTCTATGACCGGTGCAATTGAGCAATATATCCTGAAGCAGCAGGGAAGTAAAAAATAACATTTTAATTATAAAATGGTAATAAAGATATCCGAAAAAATCGGATATCTTTTTTTTGCCTTTTGGTTTTGAACATATTTTATCTAAATTTGGAACCAACTATACCGCTGGTAGTCAGTATAATCAAAATTTTAAACTTTTTTTATCCAGTTCTATGAAACGAATTTTATTCGCGGCTTTTTTCCTATCGCTGGTTGCAGGGGGAAACGTATTTGCCCAGCAGCAACCCCAGTTTACCCATTATGGTTTTAACCACATGTATGTTAGTCCTGGTTACTCCGGTATTGGCAAGGCAACAGAGTTTAACATGATTGGGCGTTACCAGTGGTCTGGTTACAAAGCAGATTTCGACGAAGGCGGCGAACCAAAAACCGGTTTGTTTAACGTTTCTATTCCGGTACGGGCACTGAAAGGCGGTATTGGTGTGAATTTGTCTTCAGATTACCTGGGTGCAACAGAAATTAAAACGGGAGCCCTTTCTTATGCTTACCATTTAAACCTGGGTGGCGGCCGTTTAGGTATTGGTGCTTCCGGTATTGTAACAAATATTTCAAAAGGTGAATACCGGGCTATCGATTACGATCCACACATTCCGGTTAACAGCAACGATACCAAGTTTGATGTTGGCGCCGGTTTATGGTACCAGGCCGATAAGTTCTATGTTGGCGCTGGTATTAATAACCTGTTAGGCAGCGAATATGAGTTTGAAACCATTTCTGCCGATACAGTTGGAACTGTTTTGAGCCAGAAACACTTATATGCATCAGCCGGGTATAATATTGATGCCTCTGCCTCCGTTGTAATTACACCAATGGCACTCCTGAAATATGATCTGGAAAACAAGCCATCTTTTGATGCAGGTGTTCGGGCAACATTTAATGAGAAATATTGGGTTGGCGCTAACTACCGGAATCAGGAAGCTATTTCAGGATTAGTTGGTATTGGTATATTAAAAGATAATAGCTTGAAATTAGGTTACGCGTTCGACTTTACAACATTTGGCGAAGAAGCAAAAGCCAGAGCATCGCATGAGATCATGTTGTCTTACCGTATCCCGCAATCGCCACTGGCAACCAAGCCGGCGATCAGAACACCGCGTTACAGCTTCTAATAATATAACTTTAAATTTTTAGACCTGCGTTATTATACTAAATAAGGTTATTTTATCGTTTATTAAATAATTTTACCAATAAAGGGCAATTACTTGTTTTTAATAATTGCCCTTTATATATTTGTTAAATAGTAAAACTGTAACTAATACCCTACATTAAAATTTATATTCTTTTTTAGTCATCATGAACAAATTCGTGAAATTGTCTTCTGTGGTACTCATGCTAACAATCTTAGGTAGCTGTGGTATGCGAAAAGGTCCACAAGGCGATGTGTACGGCGCCGAGGACCGCCCAATATTTAATCCACAGGAGGTTCCTTTCGGCATGGTCCCATGTCCGGGTGGTACGTTCCATATGGGACAAACCGATGAAGATATAGCTGCCTCCATGGCTAACCTGAACAAGCAGGTTACAATTGGTGGGTTCTACATGGATGAAACGGAGATCACCAACAATGAGTACCGTCAGTTCATGAATGCGATCCGCCAGGATTCTATTGATGTGTTGGGCGAAGAATATGTAATGACCGAACTTATACCCGGATACTACCGTTTGGATGCGGGACTTTACCTACTCATATGGGTGACCCGTTAATGGAATACTATTATACCCACCCGGCGTTTGATGACTATCCGGTTGTTGGCGTAGACTGGTTTGCAGCCAAGTATTTCTGCGACTGGAGAACCAAACTGAAAAATACTTTCAATACTGAGAACGGAATGGCGCCAATGCCGAACTTCCGTTTACCTTCAGAGGCCGAATGGGAATATGCTTCCCGCGGTGGCCGCGATATGGCTACTTTCCCTTGGGGCGGACCTTACCTGCGTAATGCTAAAGGTTGTATGTTAGCAAACTTTAAACCAGGTCGTGGCGATTATTACAGCGATGGTTATACTTATACCGGCCCGGTAGGAGCTTACTTCCCTAACGATTTTGGTCTGTATGATATGGCTGGTAACGTTTCTGAGTGGTGCGAAGATGCTTACTACGAAGCTTCCGTGCCGGTAGTATGGGATCTTGAACCCAACTTATTACAATGACAATGAGCCGCGCAAAATAGTACGTGGCGGTTCATGGAAAGACATTGCCTATTACCTGGAAACCGGTACCCGTAACTTTGAATACCAGGATTCAGCCCGTTCTTACATTGGTTTCCGTAGCGCCATGATCTATTTAGGCCGCTCTTCCGGAAACGAATTTTAACCGAATACCAATCTAAATCAATTTATAACCTTTCATCACTTTTTAACCAATTAACTCTTTTTAGAAAATGAGCAAAAAAGGCGGCAGTTTCCTGTTTGACGTATTAATGCCAAAAATTTATGGTATTGGTGCAGCTATCGTAATCGTAGGAGCACTCTTCAAAATCCAGCACTGGGAAGGTGCCGGTATCATGCTAACAGTAGGTCTGTTAACGGAAGCAGTTATCTTCTTTTTAAGTGCATTCCAGCCACAGCCACACGATCCGGATTGGTCGCGTGTTTATCCGCAATTAGCTGATGATTATCATGGCTGATGCTGCATACCTCTGGCGCATGGCTTAACTAAAAAGCTGGACGACATGCTGAAAGATGCTAACGTTAGCCCGGATTCAATTAATTCATTAGGCCAGGGCCTGAACCGTTTAAGTGCTACTACAGCGCAAATGGCTGACCTTAGCGATGCTACTTTAGCTACCGATGAGTATACTACCAAAGTAAAATCTGCGGCTAACTCATTAGAAAGAATCAACGAAGCTTATTCGCACACAGTAGAAGCGATCACCCAGATGGCTGGTGCTACTACAGATGCCCGCGAATATCATGAGCAGGTACAGAACGTAACCAAGAATTTAGGTGCTCTGAACGCTGTTTACGAAATGGAGCTTCAGGATGCCAACAACCACCTGAAATCTATGAACAAGTTCTATGGCAGCTTAAGCGCCGCTATGGAAAACCTGACCGATGCAAGCAAAGATACCGCACAGTTCAAAGAAGAAGTTTCTAAATTAACGCAGAATCTACATTCCCTGAACAACGTGTACGGCAACATGCTTGCTGCTATGAGAAGCTAATTCTCGGCACGCAGTAAAATAGACTCAGTTTTAATTTTTAAATAAAGAAATTACTATGGCTGGAGGAAAAGAAACACCTAGGCAAAAGCTGATCGGGATGATGTACCTGGTACTCACCGCCCTGCTTGCGCTACAGGTGAGTTCAGCAATTATATTAAAATTTAAATTTCTGGACGACAGTTTAATGGCTGTTAACCAGAAAACCAACTCCGACAACGGCAATGTGAAAGAAACCATTTCGCAGGCTGTTACAAAAGGTGGTAACCGGGCAGCAGATAAAAAAGTGCTCGACGACGCTACAGAAGTTAGAGCAAAAACTGCCGAAGTAATCAAATACTTGGACGGAGTTCGTGCTAAATTGATTGAAAAATCAGGTGGTATGGAAAACGGAGCTTACAAAGATCCAAGCGCTGAAGACCTGGTAGCGATCGAAATGATTGGTGCAGATAAAGGAAAAGGTGAAGCTTATGTAATGAAGGATAAACTGAACGGTTATTCAACCTTCATGAAAAAGTATATCCCGAATATGAAGCCTTTAGCCATCGACGCCAAGGAAGATCCGATTGCCAGTAAAGATGAAAATCAGCGCAGCAAAGATTTCGCTCAGTTGAATTTTGAAGCAACTCCGTTAACGGCAGCGTTAGCAGTAATTGCTCAAAAGGAAAGCGAAATTCTGAAGTACGAAGCAGATGTGTTGGCTAGCCTGGCAGGAAAAGTTGGTGCCGATATCATTAAATTCGACAAAATATTTGCAATGGCCCGTGCTGAATCCAAAACAGTAGCCGCCGGTACCAAATACAAAGCGGATATGTTTATTGCTGCTTCTTCTAACGCCATCACTCCAACCATGACTTACCAAGGTCGTCCGATCAAGGTAACGAACGGAATGGGCCAGATCGAATTTACGGCGCAGGCTGGTGCTTACGATAAGGAAGGTATCTCTGAACAACAGTGGAAAGGTCAGATCAGAATTAATAGTAATGGCCGTGACACTACTTTCAATGTAGTAGAAAAGTATTACGTTGCAAAGCCGGTTATTCAGGTGCAGTCAGCTTCGGTACAGGCATTATACCTGAATTGCGGTAACGAACTTAACGTACAGGTTCCGGCTTTAGGAGCAACGTACGATCCTTCGTTCTCTGCTTCTGGTGCAGCCGTAATTAAAGGTGCCAAAAAAGGTATCGTTACGCTGGTACCAACCGGAAAAGAAGTAACCCTGAACGTAAGCTCTGGTGGCAATAAAATTGGTTCAGAACAGTTTAAAGTACGTCTGATCCCTAAGCCGGACATTACTGCATTGGCTAATGGCCGTCCGGTAAACGAAAAGCAGGGTATGGCTGCCCCGGGGCCCCGTAGCATCACCATGAAAGCAATTTCAGACGAAAGCTTCAAGACCTTTTTACCGCAGGATGCCCGTTACCGGGTATTTAAGTGGGAAGTATTCCTGGTAAGAGGTAGAAAAGCAATTGCTTCTGAAGTTATTAACGGCGAAACGGCTAACCTTACTTCATTTGCTTCAATGGCAAAAGAAGGGGACCGTATCTCTATTGAAGTTAAAGAAGTAAAACGTCTGAATTTCCGGAACAATACGGAAGACGTAAACATCGGTACCAAAATTATCAATATTCCTTTGAACTAATCCTTCACAGGTTACCGTTTATAAAGTATGAACATTTTAAAAACTTTAGGCTTAGGCGTTGCAATGACCTTTTCTTTAGGTGCATTTGCTCAGGAACAGTCTACAACAGCTGCCAGCAACCCATCGGCCAGACCAATTGCAGAGTCTGACATGATGTATCGCAAAACAGTTTGGCGTACGATCGATTTGCGGGAAAAGCAGAACAAGCCTTTTTTTGCGGATGGCCGTCAGATTACCAAAATAATCATCGATGCCGTTAAGCGGGGTGAACTTCCTATTTATAAGAACGATTCCCTTACCACAACTTTAACCCAGCAGGAGTTCAATTCGAACATGACCATGGTGGATGAAGGCGGTGGGTTAACAGCCGAAGAGAAAGCATTGGGTTTTGACGAACCTGCCTCTGACGACGGTTGGGGAAGCGCTGCTCCGGCAGCCGGCGATGCCGCACCAATTTCAAATGAATATTTTCCAAAGGACCTTTATCAGTTGGAAATGAAGGAAGATGCTATTTTCGACAAAAAGCGTTCGCGGATGTACCACGATATTAAAGCTTTAACGTTAGTAGTACCTGCTTCTTTGAAAGCGAACATCAAAGGCCGCGATATTCCGGTTGGTACTTTTAAATACAGTGACCTGGTAAAGGTTTTCCGCGATCATCCGCAGGAAGCAATCTGGTTTAACCCGCGTAACGATGCCCAGCACCGTAACCTGGCAGATGCTTTCGACCTGAGACTTTTCAGTTCTTTTATTACGAAAGTTTCTAACCCGGATAACTCCAGCCTGGAAGATATCCATGGTGGTCCACAGCAGGGTATTTTAGCCGCTCAGAATGCTGCTGAACAAATGATCGAATACGAATATAACCTGTGGAGCTTCTAAGCTAAACAGTCATAAATTAAAAGGGAACCAGCAATGGTTCCCTTTTTTTGTTTTCTAGCCACTCTCTCTTAGAATACTATCCATTTAGAGGGATTCCTATTTCTCTTTTGCGAAATCCTTTCTTCTTGAATAATGGGTAACTGAGTTAGTCCTGAAATAATAATAAAATAAATATTAAAGTGATAATACATTTTGAAGTAGCATAAGCGTTACCTATTAACCAGCATTTGCTGTTTATAAATCACACGTTTTCATTAAGTTTTAAGTAATTCTGAAAAGTACCATTTGGCAAAAATTTACAAAAACTATTGTAGAAAATTGAAAGCCGCGGTACTTCCGAAACCAACCGGAAGGGTTTAATTGATTGCGCATTGCTTTTAGTAATGCCAAAAGTTGTTAAACAGAATTTACTTAAAAACTATGAAGGAAATTAAAATTTTATGCTTTAGCGCAGCCATTTTGCTGGCCGGAAATGCTTTGGCCCAAACCCAGTCATCTTCTATTTCAGGAAATCCATCGGCCAGGCCAATTCCGGAGGCAGATATGATGTACCGCAAAACCATTTGGCGTACTGTAGATCTGCGGGAAAAACAAAACAAACCTCTATTTGCCGATAGCCGACAGATAACCAGGATCATTATAGAAGCAGTAAAACGGGGTGAACTGCCGATCTATAAAAATGATTCGCTTACTTCTACCATTACCCTTCAGGCTTTTACCGAAAATATGACCATGGCAGAGGAAGGCGATGGAGGGAGGTCTCAAATAGAGATAGATGCCGGAATAGATCCGAATTCTGATGATTGGGGCCCGGATGCAGTATCAAGCACTCCAATAGGCCCAATTTCTAATGAGTTTTTCCCGAAAGATCTATACCAATTGGAAATAAAGGAAGATGCCATTTTCGATAAGAAGCGTTCCCGGATGTATTACGACATTAAAGCTTTAACCATGGTAGTTCCGGCTACCTTAAAAAGTAATATCAAAGGCCGGGATATTCCGGTTGGTACCTTTAAGTACAGCGATCTGGCAAAAGTGTTTCGTGCTCATCCACAAGAAGCAATCTGGTTCAATCCTCAAAACGACGCCGAACATAAAAACCTGGCCGATGCTTTTGATCTGAGGCTTTTTAGTTCGTTCATTACCAAGGTTTCGAACCCGGATAATGCAAGTCTGGAGGATATTCATGGCGGGCCTAAAGAAGGCTTATTAGCTTCCCAGAATGCCGCAAACCAACTGATTGAATACGAATATAACCTTTGGAGCTTTTAGTCTTAAAAGATTTTCAAAGCGAAAGAGGAGACCCGGTTGGGCCTCCTCTTTTTGTTTAGAATAATTGAAGGGAAGCGAAATTAGCTGAAAAAGTAGAATCACTTTTCTAACCAAAACGCTATGCAAATGGCCCGAAAAAGTCGAAGCTTCAGTATGATAAGGTAAAACGGTATGGTTCCGGGCTTAAAAACTGGCTAGTATCTAAATAAAACTATTCTTTCGCTGCCGAAAAATAATCCTGCAGGATCTTAGCTTTGTGTTTGCCTACTTCCTGCTCTAATTCAGCGGTGCTTAATTCCTTTATCTTTTTAACCGACTTATATTTCAAAAGTAATTTCTCAGCAGTTGCAGCACCTAATCCTTTAATTTCGGTTATTTCGGTTTTAAGGGTGCCGGCATCGCGCCGGCTGCGGTGGAAAGTAATGGCAAAACGGTGCGCTTCGTTCCGGATGCGCTGGATAAGCCGCAGCGATTCCGATTTTTTATCGATGTAAAGCGGCAGATTATCGCCGGGGTAAAATATTTCTTCCAACCGTTTGGCAATCCCTACTACGGCCATCTGGCCATAAATACCTAAATCTTTCAAGCGCTTTTACGGCCATGCCCAATTGCCCTTTGCCGCCATCAATAATTAATAAGCTGGGGCAGGGGCGTGTCTTCATCCAGCAAGCCGGCGGTAGCGGCGGGTTACAATTTCGTACATCGAGGCAAAATCGTCGGGGCCAACCACGGTTTTAATATGAAAGTGGCGGTAATCTTTTTTAGCGGGTTTGGCATTCCGGAAACAAACCATGGAGGCCACCGGGTTATCGCCCTGAAAGTTGGAGTTATCGAAGCATTCGATGTGCTTGGGTAATTCAGTCAGTCGCAAGTCTTTTTTCATGGTTTCCATGATGCGCACTTCGTTGCGTATCTTTGGCTTTTTCGTTCATGCTTTCTTTTTCTTTCCGCAGGTAAAGCGCATTTTTTAAGCGAAAGATTCAGCAGTTTGCGTTTGTCGCCAATTTGCGGAACGGTAATGGTCAGGCCGTCTAAAGGTAAGGTCAACTCGGAATATTTACCAGATATTTCCCTGGAGTCGCTTTCAAATTCGTGGCGAAGCTGCACAATAATCGAAGCCAGAATTTCCTCATCGGTCTCATCCAGCTTTTTCTGAATTTCCAACGATTGGGTTTGAATAATGGCTGCCGTTTACTACTTTCAGGTAATTCAGAAAAGCGCATTTCTCGTTAGAAGTAATGGAAAAGACATCGATATTGGTAAGCGTATTGCTTACTACCGTAGATTTAGCCTGGAAATCATCCAGCATATCAAGCTTTGTGTTTAAAGCTATGCGCCAGCTCAAATTGGATTTCCTGGGCGGCCTCCATCATTTTTTCTTTAAAATAATTTTTGGCGTACGCCAAATTACCGGAAAGAATGTTGCGGATCTGCATGAATGTGCTGGTTGTAGGATTCTTCGTCGATAAAGCGTCTTCGCAGGGGCCTTTGCAATTGCCAATATGATATTCCAGGCAAACTTTAAATTTACCAGCTGGCAATATTTTCCGGCGATAAATTATAAGTGCAGGTCCGCAGCGGATACAAGCTCCGGATCATTTCCAGCAGCACGTTCATGGCTGGTAAACTGGCATAGGGGCCGAAATATTTGGAGCCGTCGGCTATTTTGTTGCGGGTACTGATAACCCGCGGGAAACGCTCGTTGGTAATACAAATAAACGGATAGGTTTTGCCGTCCTTTAAAAGAATATTGTACTTGGGCTGGTATTGCTTTATCAGGTTGTTTTCCAGCAAAAAAGCATCGGATTCGGTATCTACAATGGTAAATTCAATATTCTGGATGTTAGAAATGAGCTTAAGCGTTTTTTTGTTATGCTGGTTGCATTTGTTGAAATAGCTGCTAACCCGTTTCCGGATATCAACGGCTTTTCCCACGTAAATAATCTGTTGTTCGTCGAAGAATTTATAAATGCCGGGTTGGTGGGGCAGATGCTGATAATTTCTTTTAACCCTGATGGTTTCGGAAGCAGGCATACTGGTAGCTTTAAATTTCATCGTCTCCGATCTTCCATGATCAGGCAGCTTCAGGATCTTCGTCTTGCTGCAACCGAATCGCTGATAACGCTATTGTTGTATTGGCTGCAATCGATCTCAACTGATAAAGGCTGTGCAGGTTTAGGAAACGGCTCTTTGGAAACACTTAAGTTTTTATCGCCATACACTTTCTGCATAAACGAGCCATAGATCGGCATGGCTAGCTTATTTCCCTGACCGTAAGCCGCACTCCGGAAGTGAATGCAGCGGTCTTCGCCGCCCACCCAGGTGCCGCAAACCAGGTCCGGGGTAATGCCCATAAACCAGGCATCGGAATAGTTGGAAGTGGTACCGGTTTTTCCGCCGATCTCGTTTTTTAAACCATTCCGAACCCGCAGACCGTAATAAGCTGTACCGCCGCGCTCATCGGTAGCTCCTTTCAGCAAATGAACCATCAGGTAAGCATTTTCTTCGCTGATCGCTTCAACCGTTTTAGGGTAGTAATCAAGCAATACGTTGCCGTTTTTATCTTCAATGCGGGTAATATAAACGGGTTCGGTCCAGACGCCATCATTGACAAACGTGCCGTAAGCGCCCGCCATTTCATAAACGCTCACATCGTTGGAGCCTAAAGCCAATGCCGGAAACGGTTCTAAAGGCGAAGAGATTCCCAATCGTTGCGCATAATCTACCACTACTTCCGGCGTAAGCTTTTTCACCAAAAAAGCCGTGACGGAATTTATGGAAAGAGCCAATGCGCGCGCAGGGTATATTTGGCCCCGGTAAAATAGCCATCGCTGTTTTTCGGTGTCCAGCTGGTACCATCGGAATTGGGAAGGTTACAGGGAAGTCCATAACTTCATAGCACGGCGAATAACCTTGTTCGATGGCGGCGCCGTACACAAACGGCTTAAAGGTGGAGCCCGGCTGCCGGCGGCCTTGCTTTACGTGGTCGTATTTAAAATATTTATAGTTGTTGCCGCCTACCCAGGCTTTAATGTGGCCGTTAAGCGGGTTAATGGCCATAAAACCAGTCTGTAGGAAGTGCTTGTAATACTTCAGCGAATCCATCGGGCTCATTTCTACTTCTTTTTCTTCCTGCGGATCGTTCCACGAGTAAATACCTTCATCGTTGATTTTCTTATTCAGGTAATAATTAATAGAATCTTTGTTGCCTTCAAAGCGGTTGTGAAGGCTTTGTAGCGGTCGGTGCGTTTAATGGCAACCTGCAGAAAGTCTTTTATTTCCTGGCCGTTTTCATCGGTCCAGGGTTTGCGGCCTTTCCAGTAATTGAAGAAGAGCTTTTGCTGGGTTTTCATGTGTTCTTTGGCGGCAGTCTTCGGCGTATTGCTGCATCCGGGAATCGATGGTGGTATATATTTTCAGGCCATCGGAATAAAGGTCTGGCCGTTTTCTTTGCACCATTTCAGCAGCAATTTGCCGGCTTCTGTCCGGAAATAAGGCGCAATACCGGTATTCTGGTTTTCTACGTGATAGGTGAGTTTTAAAGGCGTTTTCGATAGCGTTTCGTAGGTGGTCTCGTCCATGAAATCGTATTTCACCATTTGCTACAAAACCGTATTGCGGCGTAACCGTAGAACGGGCTCGGATTATTGACCGGGCTAAACATGGAAGGCGCTTTAAGCAAACCAACCAATACGGCAGATTCTTCGGGCTTCAGGTCTTTGGGTTCTTTGCTGAAAAAAGTTTTAGCCGCCGTTTTAATCCCAAAAGCGTTGCTGCCGAAATCTACGGTATTCAGATACATGGTCAGGATTTCTTTTTTGGAATAAGTTGCGTTCCAGCCTGATGGCCATGATCCATTCTTTCGTTTTGATGATAAGCATCCGCAAGCCCGGCACGTCGCTGAGCAAACCGTTATTCAGATCGGAGCGGGTACGGAATAAGTTTTTGGCCAGCTGCTGGGTTAGCGTACTGGATCCCCGGCTCCTGGCCTTTAAGCTGGTAATAACCAACTGCGAAGTAGCCTTTAAAATCGATGCCCGAATGTTCTTCAAAACGCACGTCTTCGGTGGCAATTAAGGCATCTACCAGGTTCTGAGGCAGGTCGTCGTAATCTACCGGGGAGCGGTTTTCCCGGAAGTATTTTCCCATTAGAACGTTATCGGCCGAATAAATTTCGGAAGCCAGTTCGCTTTTGGGGTTTTCCAGGGTTTTCAGATCGGGCAGTTCGCCGAACAGGTTCAGGAAATTGATGCTTACGGCAAAAACGTAAAGCATTAAAGAAATTAAGCCTCCGGCAAATAAAAGCCAGACAGCGGCAATTATCCGGGGGTATTTTTTAGAAGCAGAAGACATTTATTTTTGATAATTTTTCCGGTAAAAGGCCAGGTACTCTTCCATATTCTTGGCTTTATAAAAAAGCGGAAAGTTTTCGGCCGATATTACAAAGGTAGTAAAATCTACGCCCCGAAGTTTACCGATAGGCGACTGCGGCCCTTTTTGTTTTACCAGATAGCTCTGTGCCCGCCGGGCATCCGGGAAGCCCTGCACCACCAGCAATTCCAGCGAATCGCCTAATAAATAGGGTTTTAAAGTCAGGTTATCGGTTTGGTGGTATTTGCTGTTGTAGCTGGCATAATTTTCGGTTAGCTTATCAAAAGCTTTTGTGTTGCGCGGGTAGGCAATTATAAAATGATGCGGTCCGCCCGTATTAAGCACGTAATTGGTAGCTGCCGGCGCGGGCGTAGGCAAACCAGGGCCCGGTGGCAGGTTTCCGGCAGCTGGATTTTGGGGCTGAACGGTATTTTTAGTTGGAGCAATGTAACTTAGCTGACCACTTTCGTAAGCTGTAAAGGCCTGCAAAAGACTTTGAGCCCGCGGGTTTAAGGGGCTGCGCGGATAATCCATAATGAACTGAATAACCTTTTCTTTAAATACCGGCGTAGGCTGGGTTTTACCCGATACCAGTACATCTAAAAACGCAAGCTTATCGGTTATGTCATTCTGCGGGTAATTCTTCTGAATATCGGTGGTTAATTTAGCTGCTTCTTTGAATTTGGCATTTTCGTAAAGGGTATAGGCCGAATCGTACAGGATTTTAACTTTCTGATTCGCCGCTGCACTCTGAGCCAGGTAATCGGGCTGATCTATTAGCTTCACAAAAGTAGATTTCGGGAATTCCGTGCGCAGCTTTGAGGCATAATTTGCTGCTTTGGGATCGTTGGCACGGGAATAGATCAGGTACAGGTTATAGTAGGTTTCGGCCGCATAGCGGGTTTGCGGGTTGCGGGCCAATAGCTTTTCAAACGTTTCGGCGGCCCGGATCGGTTCTTTTAATTGCTGGTTGTAAATGTTGGCCAGTTTAAATAGGGCATTTTGCAGGCTGTCTTCCGCTTTTTGCTGGGCCGGGGTGGTAAAAGGAATATCGCGCATAAAAGCCGCCCGCCAGGCAATGGCCGGATCTTCCTTTTTCACGTTGGCTGCAGAATCGGCGGCGGCCATTTGTTGCGGGGTTTGGTTCTGCAGGTTTGGTCCGGCCGCCTCAACACTGGAACGTCGCCAGTTGTCGCGAAGCTGGCGGTTACCCCATTTCCGGATAAATTCAGCCCGGGCATTACCAACCAGGGCCGGGTTATCGAAGTACCACAAGCCGCCGGCCGTGTTGCCGCCTTGTTTGGCGCCCGCATTCTGATTGAAAATGCTGTTTCGGGTGGGTTGGTTGCCGGCAATAAGTGCTGCCTGGCGTTTGGCTTCTTCTTCGTCGGCTTTTTTCTGTTGCACAGCAATGTAGCGGTCGGCCCTTTTATCCAAAGCGTCCTTATCCAGGCGGGCCAGGGTTAATAAGCTGTCCTGGGTTTCTACGGTAAAAAGTTCGTTTGTAAAGGCGGTTAAAATGTCGCGGCGTTCGGTAACGGCAAAGTATTCCGGAGCACTGGCCGGCATAGTTTTAGCGGTACTGTCGTAATACGCCTGGGCCAGGCGGTAATTCTGCAGCTTTTCGTAATAGATCTGGCCGGCTAATAAGAAGGAGTAAGCTTTTTGATTGGCATTGGTAGTGGAAGCCCGCACAGAAGCATTTAAGTTTTCCAGCGCCTTGTTGTAGTTATTCTGCTTCAGTTCAAAGCGGGCCATTTCGTAATAGATCTTATCGCGGTATTCCACGTTTTTCAGATCTTTCAGCAATTTGGCGTAATATTTCTCAATGCGTTTTTTATCTGAGGGGTTCGAAAGTTCGGTTACCTGGCCTAAGTTCAGTTTGCTGTAAAAACCCAGTTCGTAAGGCGGGTTGCGGCGCAAAATCTTGTTGTACTGGGCATAAGCTTTTTTATCGGCGCCGGTTTGCTGGTAAAGCTGGGCCAGAATAAAACGGGCGCGGTTCTGTTCGTCTTTCTTCCTGATCAAAGGCACCGCGAATTCCAGGTTCTCTATGGTTTTGGCTACGTTGTTATCTTTGTTGTAATATTCAGCGCGGGTTAAATAATAGAGGGCTGCGTTGCTTTTGTTCAGGCGTTCTTTTTTAATGAAATCCGAAACGGCCAGCGCATTTTCCATTTCATCGGTAACCAGGTAGCTGCGCATCAGCCAGATCAGCGCAAGCTGCTTGGCATGAATATCAGGGCTGATGGTGTTGGCGTATTTAAAGGTCTTGATGGCATCGTCGTAATCTTCTTTATAATAACGCGCCTTCCCGATCAGGATATAACTGTCGTCTACCCAGCGGCTGGTTTTGTGGCGCTGCACCGGGAAAGAAGCTTTTTTGATCACGTCTTCCAGAATAGGGGCAATGGTAGCCGAAGAGATTTCGTTGGGGTGGGTAAGAATTGCCAGAGGCCGGTTATAATCGTTAACCATTCCTTCGGCCACGGCCAGTTCGGCTTCTTTCAGCTTTTCGCGGGCTATGAAATAACCGTTGTAGCGGGCCGTAATGTTATGATAAACCTTCCCGAGCGGGTTCCGTTCGGAAGCGCAACCTGCTAAAAGCAAGCCGGCCAGGATACTATATATATAGAAGCGAAATTTACGCAAGTTGATCTGGAATGAATGAGAAACTAAGTTTGCAAGGCTAAAACGTAAAATACGTTCGTTTTGGTACGTTATTACGCAAAGCCACCCACAAAAATATGGGTTTTTATAAGTAAACCGCTACCATTCTGCCGGATTTTAGATTTTACGTAAACCCGCTGCCCACGATCACTATAAAAAAACGGTAGGGTTTCGGCGGGAAAAGCTAACTTTGCACTTTGAACCGCCATTTTATGGAACCCGAAAAAGAAAGTCAGAAGGAAACAAATAAAAAATCGGCGAATGCGTACCTGCGTTATTCCGGCATGGCTTTCCAGATGATCGGGGTGTTGCTGGTAGCTGCTTACGCCGGCCAGTGGCTCGACGATCATTTTCAGACCAGCCAGCCCTGGTTTACGTTGGTGCTGCTTTTAGTTGGCGTATCTGCCAGCATGTATCTGGTAATTAAAACGGTAACCAAAAACTCTTAAAAACTGCCCGCTTGAGCTTTACCCGAAAACTTCTGGTGCTAACCGGCCTTATTGCCCTGGCAATTGGCCTGCTGATCTACGGCACGCAATATAATATTGTACACCCGTATGCCTGGTACATGCTGCTATTTTTTGTGGTGGTAACCGGGTTTACGTTCTATATCACCCGCAAAGGTTACCAGGAAGACGAAGAGAATTTTCAATTGTACTATTTCGGTTCCATGGCCTTTCGGGTGGTCATGTGCCTGGCAGTGGTTTTATTGTACGTTTTTTTCCAGAAAGAGCGCCATTTGCAGTTCGCCCTGAACTTTTTCGTTTTATATTTTATTTTCACTGGGTTTGAAATCTATGGCATTTTGACTAACTTGCGCCCGATTTCGAAAAAGCAGGTGTTGATTGAATAGTGTTGTAGCCTGCCTTTTGGCTTATAAAAATCTCTTAATGAAGAAGTTATTTGCTCTTTTACTTTCTGTACTGTCTTTTACAGCTTTTGCCAGCCGAATCTGCTGACGAAGGCGCTAAATTTAACCCGGGCGATATGATCACCCACCACATTGGTGATGATTATAGCTGGCATTTTGCCGATGGTGTTGGTATTGCCGTTGCCGGTAATTTTGAACGGAAGAACGGCTTAGATGTTTTTTCTTCTTCCAATTTTTACAAAGAAAGCAATGGCGAACATGTAGTGGTTCCTTATAACGGCTACGTAATGGAGCACGGCCACATTTACTACGACAACGGTCATGGCCATCCGCGCACCGAAATGGTAGAAGGCGAAGAGAAACACGTTGGCCCGCTTGATTTTTCAATAACGAAAAACGTAGCCTCTTTATTATTAAGTGCGGCTTTGTTAATGATAATATTTTTTACCGTTGCCGGCCGTTACAAAACCAACCGTGGCAAAGCCCCAAGAGGCATTCAGTCTTTCTTCGAGCCGATCATTATTTTTATCCGCGACGAAGTAGCCAAGCCCGAACATCGGTCCGAAATATGAGCGTTACGTTCCTTATTTATTAACCATCTTCTTCTTTATCTGGTTTAACAACCTGCTGGGCTTAATGCCGGGCGGCGCTAACTTAACCGGAAACATTGCAGTAACCATGGTGCTGGCTTTATGTACTTTACTGGTTACCTTGTTTAGCTCTAACAAAGCGTACTGGGCGCACATTATTTAAAACGCCAGGCGTACCGGTAGCTTTATTGCCGATCATGATTCCGATTGAATTGGTAGGTATCTTAACCAAGCCTTTCTCCCTGATGGTCCGTTATTTGCTAACATCACGGCGGGTCACATTATCATTCTGAGCTTATTCTCTCTGATCTTTATTTTCGAGAGCATTGCTATTGGCCGCTGGTAAGCGTAGCGTTTGCCATTTTCATGAACTTCCTGGAGTTGTTTGTGGCGTTGTTGCAGGCTTATGTATTTACCTTGCTTATCTGCCATGTACTTTGGTGGTGCGGTAGAAGAGCACGACCACGTGCCGACATGATCATGGGATCACGAGCCGAAGCTACGTTGCACACCACAGCCATTAATCTGATTTTTTTCTTTTTTTAACTATATATAATTACAATTATGTTATTAGCATTATTGCTTACAAGTAGTAGCTGAGGTCTGGAATCGGGTTTAGCTATTATGGGTGCCGGTATCGGTGCTGGTTTAGTTGCTCTAGGCGCTGGTTTAGGTATTGGTAGAATCGGTGGTTCTGCCATGGAATCTATCGCTCGTCAGCCGGAAGCTACTGGTAAAATCCAGACTGCGATGATCATTGCAGCAGCTCTTATTGAAGGTGTTGCCCTGTTCGGTGTGGTAGTTTGTCTGCTTATTTCTTTCAAAGGCTAGTAAAGCTTTTTGAACTTCCGCATCCCGGCGCTTGGCCGGGATGCGGCGGTTTAAATTTGATTGTAGTTAAGAATTAAAAAGAATATTACCTTACAGTTTACACCGGCCCGCTTTTAAAACCGTAGGGTTTAGAGCTAAAAAACCGATACTTCAAATAAATAAACAATATGGAATTAGTAACCCCGGTATTGGCTTATTATTCTGGCAGACCGTTACCTTTTTAATTGTATTGTTCCTGCTTTCCAAATTTGCCTGGAAACCTATTATGGCTTCTTTGCGCGAACGCGAAGCTTCCATCGAAAATCGCGCTGAGCATGGCCGAAAAAGCAAAGCTGGAAATGCAGACCCTAAAAGCTGATAACGAAAAATTATTGCAGGAAGCCCGTGTCGAACGCGACCGGATCTTAAAAGAAGCTTCGGAAGCCAGCAACCAGATGATCGAAGCGGCTAAAACCAAAGCCAACGAAGAAGGCGACCGCATGATCGCCAACGCCCGTGAAGCCGGTAGACAACGAAAAACGTGCTGCCATTGCCGAAGATCAAAAACCTGGCTGGTAACCTTTCCATTGAAATTGCCGAGCAATTGCTGAAGCGCGAACTGCGTGATGCTTCTGCCCAGCAGGAGCTGGTAAGCGATTACATGAAAGAAGTAACTTTGAATTAATTTGAAAATTTGAAGTTGTGAGAATTTGAAAGTGTTTTCAGATTTCACCTTCTTCAGATGGAAGAAAATTTAAAATGTTAACTGCAAAAACAATTAGCAATTAACAATCAACAATTAACAATTAAATAGATGTCAGATATACGCGTTGCTTCCCGGTATGCCAAATCGTTGCTCGATCTGGCACATGGAGAAAGGTATGCTGGAGGCGGTACGTCAGGACATGCTGCTGTTGGCAAAAACGGTTCGGGAGAACCGCGATTACCAGTTAATGCTAAAAAACCCAATTATCAAGCACGATAAAAAACTGGCAATTTTAAAAGCGATCTTCGACGGTAAGGTTTCTCCGATGACTTCCCTTTTCCTGGAAATTGTTACGAAGAAAAACCGCGAGGCCGTTTTAGAATCGATGCCGGAAGAATTTGAGAAACAGTACAACCTGAAAAACAATATTCAGCGCGCTACTGTTACCACGGCCGTTCCTTTAGATGCCAAGCTGCGCGATGAGTTCAGCCGCATTGTGGCCGCCAAAACGGGCGGATTCAGTAGACCTGGAAGAAAAAGTTGATCCTTCTTTAATCGGCGGTTTCGTTTTACCCATTGGCGATACCCAGATAGATGATTCAATAAAGAGCAGCCTGCAACGGTTGCGCAATAAATTTAACGATCAAACATTCATTTCTAAATTATAATCATGGCAGAAGTTAGACCTGATGAAGTATCCGCAATATTAAGAGAACAACTATCCAATTTCAGAACAGAAGCCGAACTGGAAGAAGTAGGTACTGTACTGCAGGTAGGTGACGGTGTGGCCCGTATTTATGGCCTTTCCAAAGCCAGTCTGGTGAGCTTATTAGAGTTCGAAAACGGATTGCAGGCACTGGTTCTGAACCTGGAAGAAGATAACGTAGGTGCGGTAATGCTTGGTGACTACAGCGAAATAAAAGAAGGCGATACCGTAAAACGTACCAATAAAATTGCCTCTGTTAAAGTAGGCGATGGCATGGTGGCCGCGTAGTAAATACCTTGGTCAGCCAATAGATGGTAAAGGCCCGATTGCTGGTGAATTGTATGAAATGCCACTGGAACGAAAAGCACCAGGTGTAATTTACCGTCAGCCGGTAAACGAACCGATGCAAACTGGTATCAAAGCGATCGACTCGATGATTCCGATTGGCCGTGGCCAGCGGGAGTTGATCATCGGTGACCGCCAGACTGGTAAATCAGCCGTAGCCATTGATACCATTATTAATCAGAGCGAATTTTACGAAAGAGGCGAACCGGTATTCTGTATTTATGTAGCAGTTGGTCAGAAAGCTTCTACTGTTGCCCAGGTGGTAAATGCCTTGACAGAAGGTGGTGCAATGGATTATACCGTAGTTGTAGCTGCTCCTGCTTCTGATCCGGCTCCAATGCAGTTCTTTGCGCCATTTACCGGTGCTGCTATTGGTGAATTCTTCCGCGATACAGGTCGTCCGGCATTGGTAGTTTATGATGATTTATCGAAGCAAGCGGTAGCTTACCGCGAAGTTTCCTTGTTACTGCGTCGTCCTCCGGGACGTGAAGCTTACCCAGGTGACGTATTTCTATCTGCACACCCGTTTATTAGAGCGGGCCGCAAAAATCAATGCTTCCGATGAGATTGCCCGAGACATGAACGACTTGCCGGAATCTATCAAGCATTTGGTAAAAGGTGGTGGTTCTTTAACTGCCTTCCGATTATTGAAACCCAGGCTGGTGACGTTTCGGCTTATATCCCAACCAACGTAATTTCTATTACCGATGGTCAGATATTCCTGGAAACCAACTTGTTTAACTCTGGTATCCGTCCGGCCATTAACGTAGGTATTTCGGTATCGCGGGTAGGTGGTAACGCCCAGATCAAATCGATGAAGAAAGTGGCCGGTACCTTGAAACTGGATCAGGCGCAGTTCCGCGAACTGGAAGCGTTTGCTAAATTTGGTTCTGACCTGGATGCTTCTACCAAACTTACCATTGAGCGTGGTCGTCGTAACCTGGAAGTTCTGAAGCAGCCGCAATATCTCTCCGGTACCAGTAGAAGAGCAGGTAGCTATGATTTACTGCTGTACCAATGGTTTGATGGATGATGTGCCGGTAAACGAAGTGCGGAACTTTCGAGAAGGATTTCCTCGTCACCATGAACGCGCAGCACAAAGATCGCTTTAACCTGTTGAAAGCCGGTAAACTGGAAGACAGTAACTGCTGACATCAAGACGTGCCAAAGAGCTTCTCGCGAACACAAACGTAGCGAAACGAATTTTCGATGCTCGATTTTCGACAATGAATCAATTAAGATAAATGTAAATGAAGCTCCTGAATAAACGGTAGTTTCCGGCTGAAAAGTCGGGACCTTTTATCAATAAGATAACATAACTGCTTCGTTAGTAGTCTGCCGATACTTTAAAGATAGCACATTAGCACATTACTTAAGCTAGAAAAAAATAAATGGCAAGTTTAAAAGAAGTTCGTAACCGGATCGTTTCGGTAAAGTCACCCAGCAGATCACCAAAGCCATGAAAATGGTGGCGGCGGCTAAACTGCGCCGTGCCCAGGACAATATTATCCGGATGCGCCCTTATGCCCAGCGTTTGAGCAGTATTTTGACGAATTTGTCGCGAATTACCGGAAGATGCGGTCTCTAATCCGTACAGCCGAGAAACGTGATAACGTGAACCGGGTGTTGATTATTGCCGTAACTTCAGACCGCGGTCTGGCCGGTGCTTTTAACACCAATGTTGATAAAAGGCGTGAATACCCTGGTGAACGGAAAAATACAGCCGTCAGATGGCTGCCGGTAACGTGGAGTTTATTAGCGATCGGGAAGAAAGGCCACGAAGCCTGATCCGAAGAGGCTACAAAGTAATCGGTGATTTTACCACTGTTTTCGGCAAGCTTTCTTTTGATACCGTACGCGTAGCCGCCGAAATGGCGATGGAGCGGTTTCCGCACGGATATTACGACCAGGTAGATATTGTGTACAACGAATTTAAAAACGTAGCTACGCAAATTATCCGCACGGGAGCAATTCTTACCGATCGAAGAGAAACCGAAAGATGCGGCGGCAACAACCAGCAACATCCCGGATTATATTTTTGAGCCTTCGAAAGAAGAAATTATCCAGGAGCTGATCCCGAAATCATTGAAGATCCAGGTTTACAAAGCCGTTCTGGAGTCTAACGCCTCGGAACACGGCGCCCGGATGACCGCCATGGATAAAGCAACCGACAATGCCGGTGAATTATTAAAAGCACTTGAAATTAACGTACAACCGTTCCCGCCAGGCCGCAATTACGACCGAGATTCTGGAGATCGTGGGTGGTGCCGAAGCCTTGGCAGCGAGCCGATAGTTTTAAGTATTATAGAAATGCAGAAAGCCTGCTCCAGTTTTGGGGCAGGCTTTTTTGTTGGTGCTACTATAAATAACTATTATATAAAAATTGTGTTCTTTTATCTTTAGGCTATATTACTAACAAACTAAAAAGGTAAATCTTATGGAACCAGATATAGCAGAAATTAAAAAGAATTATATCGGGTTTTCTAATGAAAAGTTAATTAGAATAGCTACAGAAGATGCTTCTTCTTTAAGGCCAGAAGCCTTAGAGGCTATAAAAGATGTTTTAAGTGAACGCGGAATTTCAGGAGATATTTTTCGTGGAATAGAGGCACAATTAGAAGACCTGGATTTTGATATTGTAGAAGGTTATGCAGAAATACTCAGAGTATTACCTTGTCCTATTTGTAATACTTCAAGTAAAAAACTTAATGCAACTGTTATCTATAAGGTTAAAAGTTTCCTTCTTACCTATTATGAAGAGGAATTTAAAATTGCCTGCCCCGATTGTTTAGAAGAATTAAACAGAGATGCAATGTTCAAATCCGGATTATTAGGCTGGTGGAGTTTTCCCTGGGGAATAATCAGAACAGTTCAGTCTTTATTAGGGAATAAAAAAATGATGAAACAGAATAGATTACCTGGACCTAATAACCCTTTAATGAATTTTGTTTCTGAAAGGGTAGGAAGGATTGAGGCAAACCGAAATAACCCGGAAGAGCTTCAATTATTAATTAAGCATATCAGGTAAATTACTCCTTAAAACCATTCTCAGAAGCCTGAACCGGTAAATTCTTCGGCAAGAACTTTATAAAATGTGCCATCACTTTTTCGGTGGAAAAGATACCGCTTTTAGGCATGTGACCGATTTCATAAATGGTACCGGTATTGGCATGGCGGAGGTAGAAAGGTACCGAAGACCAGGGGCCACATGTTCCGTAAAGTTTGCCGGGCTCAAAAATATAAGCGTTCTCCGTAGAAACGCTGCATAGCAGATCTTTCGAAATAATGCGGTAAGAAAGGGGGAAATTGGTTTTCGCAAACGTGTAAAGCTGCTGGTTGGCCAGGGCGCATTGCGCTACCAGGGGCGTTGTCCGCTTATAAAGCGCTTCGTAAGATTTTGCTTCCTCCGGGATCAGGTCGTTAGGCTCATAAGCCACAATAATAATTTCGGACGCGATAAGGTCGGTGGGAATGCCTTTAATAACCTGCTGGGCAGCCAGCGGCAGGCAGGATAACAAAAAAAAGCCAAGCAGTAATAACTTGTTCAACGCGGGTCAGGGCTAAATTCGATGCACGATCTGATCCTTAACCGTTTCTGTTCGTGATTTTGTTCCACGAAGAAGTTGAATCAGTATATTTTGCACACAAATATAAGTATTTAATCTTTTAGATTTTATAGGATTCTTTTTGCGTACATCTGAGGGTAAGGTCTTTCTGGAGTATTAAGGGATCAACTCCCGTCATCTCGACGTTAGGAGAGATCTCATCAGGTTTGTACTATCTTCTATTCGGGCTTTCTACCTTCCTCAGGAGATCTCTCCTGACGTCGAGATGACGATACTTATACCTTAGTACAACGGAAAAGCGATCAGGCTGTAATCCAGTTTATGCGTTTCGCAGGTTTCCCGGATCAGCTGGTCCTGCCAGTTCTTCAGGAATTTCTGGGTTCCCAGGTCGGCTACGTCCGGAATAAGTTTTTCGGAGAGGAACAGGTTTACAATTGGCAACCCGTATTGCGGCACCAGCAGTTTTTTAACAGCATACAATACAATTTTCCGTTCTTCCCGCAGAATCGCTTTTTCATCTACCATGCTGCGCTCAAAGGCCCGGATACGGTTCTCGTATTCGCGGTGCGAAATAGCCGGCTGAGGCATTTCGGCGGTAGTAAGTTCTGCCAATTGCTGCAGGTTATTTTCCTGGCGCATTTTAGGGTGAATGCCCCGGGTGGTTTCCCATTTCTCCAACGTGCGGGCCGGGTTGCGGACCAGTTCGCAGAGTACATCATTGGGGAAAAGCTGGAACGGCGGCTTGTTCAGTTTTTTAGCCATATTCTCCCGGAAATACCACACATCGGCAAAGCGGGGGTACAGGTGCGAATAGATGCGGTTCTTTTGCGCCAGCTTTAGGTATGGGTTCGGGTCGGGTTTGTATTGAATGCGTTCCAGGGCCCGGCATTCTTCCAACGCCCACTGCCAGCGGCCGGCAGCTTCAAGCTCCTTTTGCAGCAAATGGGTAACTTTATGCAGGTAAATTACATCTTTGGCGGCGTACAGGATCTGCGAATCGGAGAGGGGGCGGGAAATCCAGTTGCTGGACTGTTCGCCTTTTTCCAAATCAATATCCAGGTACGTTTTTATTAAATTTTTAAGCGAAATGCTGTTCTCGGAATGGCCCAGCATGCGGTAAAGAATGCTGGTGTCTACTACGTTCTTCAGCTGGCAGCTATACAGTTCGCTTAATACCATTAAGTCGTTCCAGCTGCTGTGGAAGATCTTTTCCAGTTTTTCGTTCTCGAAAATGCGCAGCAGCGGGTCGATGTTCTTCAGCGAAACGGCATCTATTATGAAAACGGTTTCGCCGTCGAAAACTTGTACCAGGCTCAGGGTGCGGCCGTAAAAATAGCGCATGTCATCGAACTCCAGGTCGAAAGCCAATTCGGTGTGTTTGCTCAGGATTTCGCAGGCAGCCGTTAATTCTTCCTGGGTGGCGACCATCCGGATCGGAGTGCCGGTATCGTTGAAACCCGTAAAATCGCCCGGTTCTCCGGGAGAAACGTTCAGTTTGTTTTGGTGCGCGGCGGAAAAAAAATCGCCCAGATTGGTCATAGCGTTTGGTAATAAAACTTAAAGGTACTAAGATTTCCGGAATTGTGTTTATTTGGGATGATGGGGTTGGCTTGTTCCTGTTATTTTAAAGATTGAAGAGGTTGTTTCTGGTGGGAAAAGATTGTGTCTGGTTAGAAAAGGCGCTAATTGTTTTTCTTCTCTGGATTTGGTGTCATCCTGGGTGATAGCAAAGGACCTCATCGGCAGGCAGCAGTTTTTTAGCTAAAAGAAGTACCGTTTTACCCCACCCAACCCTCCCCTAATTCAGGGGAGGGCTTTTTTTGGAATGCGTGGTTGGGATGTCTGTGCGGAATGTAAAAGGGCACCCACGAAGATTAGACACCCACATAAAAAGGGCACCCACAAGGGGCACCCTACACCCAAACGCATATGATCATTTGCATTTCTAAACAACCACCGTTTAAAATAATCCTTTAATCCCTCAATCCCATAAATCCCAGTTCAGACAATTAATTCTGTTAATTCTAAAATTCTGAAAATTCTGATTCAGACAATAATCAGATAACCTGATAAGATAATGTGCGGACAGGTCAAGCCCTGTCCCTACAAGATCCGCATAAATCCTGAAATTAAATAATAACCGTGCCGGCAATTAATCCCGAAATTCCTTGATCCGACGAATCCCAATGCAGATAATTAATCCCCAATCCTGACCATAATATTGTTACCAGATAATTAAATGTTCCTTCCAGGTACTAAATAAGTTTAGGAACCCTGCCGGTCTTTGTATCTTTGTGCTGTTATCGTTTCCTTTTTCGCATGCAGATTTTCAAGTTGCCTACCAGTTTTCGCTCTAATTTCTCCGTAGTTTTTTTGCTGTTTTTCTTACCGTTTTTCAGCGAAGCTAAACCTAAATCGTTGGACCGGCCGAAGCTGGTGGTGGGCATTGTGGTAGACCAGATGCGCTACGATTTTCTGTACCGCTACTGGGATAAATATTCGGATAAAGGTTTTAAACGGTTATTAGGCGAAGGCTTCAGTTTCGAAAATAACCAGTACAATTACGTGCCTACCTATACCGGCCCGGGACACGCTTCTATTTACACTGGTACCACCCCGGCCACGCACGGCATTGTAGGCAACGACTGGTTTAGCTGCGAAACCGGACTTAGTATGTATTGTACCTCTGATCAGAGCGTAGCCACTATCGGCAGCGGGTCAGTGGCCGGAAAAATGTCGCCGGCCAACCTGATTGCCACCACCATTACCGATGAATTGCGGCTGGCCACCAACCTGGGCTCTAAAGTTATTGGCGTTTGCCTGAAAGACCGGGGCTCTATTTTACCGGCCGGGCACATCGCCAACGGCGCGTATTGGTACGACGGCAGCACCGGCGCCTGGATCACCAGTACGTATTACACCAAAGAACTTCCGGCCTGGGTTACTAATTTCAACAACCAGAAAACCGCCGATAAATACCTGAGCCAGCCCTGGAATACCTTGCTGCCCATTGCGCAATACACCGAAAGCACGCCCGACGATAACGAATTCGAAAACCCGTTCAAAGGCGAAGAAAGACCCGCTTTCCCGCATAATTTACCGGCCCTGCGGGGTACTACGTTTGACCTGCTGCGCCAGACGCCATTCGGGAATTCGTTTACCAAAGATTTCGCCATTGAAACCATAAAACAGGAAAAAATGGGGTTGGGGAATTTTACCGATTTCCTGGCCCTTAGCTTTTCTTCCCCGGATTATATCGGGCATCAGTTCGGGCCGAATTCCATAGAAATAGAAGACACGTATTTGCGCCTGGATAAAGACATTGCTGAACTGCTGGCATTTCTGGATAAGCAGGTGGGCAAAAAAAATGTGCTGGTTTTCCTTACTGCCGATCATGGCGCTGCCCACGTTCCTAATTTTCTGCGTAGCCATAAATTGCCGGCCGGCAGTAACAGCCCGGCCTTTTTAAGAGATTCCCTGGAAAAGCATTTGCAGAAAGAATTCGGGCCCGGGAATTGGGTAAGCACCTACGTTAACCAGCAGGTTTATCTGAACCGCAATTTTATTCTCAGCAAAAAGATAGACCTAAGCTTGGTGCAGCAAAAAGCGGCCGCCTTCCTGCAACGCCACCCGGCCATTGCCCGGGTAATTACTGCCGAAGAACTGCGCATGAGCCAATGGGATAACGGTTTGCTTGGCATGATGCAGCGGGGCTATTATCCCAACCGCTCCGGCGATGTGATGATCGCCTACCAGGTTGGCTGGCTTGAAGGGTACGGCGGGCCTACGGTAAAAGGCACATCGCATGGCACGGCTGGCCGCTACGATACGCACGTGCCGCTGATCTTCTATGGCTGGAATGTGAAAAAAGGCAGTTCTGCGGTAGAGGTTTACATAACTGATATTGCGCCTACGCTGGCCCAGTGGCTTAAAATTCAGGAACCGAACGGCTGTATTGGTAAACCCTTGCAGCCTAAGATGAAATAGTTGTATCTTTGCAGCCGTTTGTTTCAGATTTTGGGTTGCAAATCCCTTTTTTACCGCTCCGGCCTACCGTTTTTGGAACCGCCCGGCGCTAAATTAGGTTTGCAGAAAGCAGTTGAGAAACAACCGGTTAATAGCGAACATAAATAGTTAAGCAATACTTTTAAAAATTAGATGGAACATTTTAACCCATGGCACGCTGTTTCTTACGGTGCAGATGCACCGCAGCAAGTAACGGCCATTATTGAAATTCAGAAGAAATCGAAAGGAAAATACGAACTCGATAAAGACAGCGGCATGCTGAAACTGGATCGCGTATTATTTTCTTCCATGCACTACCCGGCCAACTACGGTTTTATTCCGCAAACTTACTGCGACGACAATGACCCGCTGGATATTCTGGTGATCTGCTCAATTGATATTCGCCCGATGACCATTGTAGAAGCCAAAGTAATTGGGGTAATGCAAATGATCGACAACAATGAAGAAGATGATAAGATCATTGCCGTTGCCGCCCACGATATGTCGGTAAACCACATCAACGATATTTCGGAGCTTCCGCCGCATACTTTACTGGAAATGCGCCGCTTTTTTGAAGATTATAAAAAGCTGGAAAACAAAGAAGTGATCGTGGAAAATTTCCTGGGCCGCGAAGCTGCTTTCGAAATTGTACAGCGCAGTATTGAGCTATACAACGAAACTTTCCCGAAGGCAGAAATTCCGGTTTCTATTGCTAAGTAATAGCTATAAGAAAGTTTAAATAGCTTTCTTTTAATATTTATAGACAGCTTTGTTTTGCATGCGTAAAAGCAGCGAAATAAGGCTGTTTTTTTATGCCGAAACATCCTCCTAAATCGCTGGTTGTTCGTTTTCTTTATGAGAACAGCCTTTCCTTAATTGTAACGGTTTTCATTATCCTTTCTTTGGTTGGGCAAGCCCTTACCGGTATAAAGGTTTATAACGATGAACTGGAACAAATGGGCCATAAAGCTCTTACCATGGGAGAGTACCTGGGTTCGGGCCATTTTATTGAAGCAACTTTTGAGAACTGGGAAAGCGAATTCCTCAGCATTGTTTCTATTGTAGTGCTTTCCATTTTTCTGCGCCAGCAAGGCTCCCCGGAATCGAAACCGGTAGTTGTGCCTAATTCAGAAACGGAGGATTAAGTTCAGAAAAGGATACAGGCCATAAATAGTAACACTTCCTGGCATTTTCTGGCGAAAGTGTTAAGCGAAAGTGACATTTGTGCCTATAAATTTCAGAAAGTCTTCAGACTTTCGTGAATCCAATTTCAGATCTTTCCGGTGCGATTTAACCGATGGTTAATATTCTACAAAAAAACATGGTAGCGTAGGGTTTAAACCCTACGCTACCATGGTATAAAGTTAGCCTTTAGCCAGGTTTTATATTTATGAGATGCGTTTTAGAAAAACCATCGTATTTAGGCAAGTCTGAAGATTTGCCTATATGGGTTAGTCACCAGTGACGCTTTCGTTTAACACTTGCGCCAGTTTCTGGCAGGTTTTTAATCGGCTAAAAAATTACAGGCTCCAGGGGTGAAAAACCGGACTTACTCAAATGGCTGCGGTTTTTGCCGGAATCTGCGCACCAGCACTACGGTTAAGATGAGTACAAGCAGGCTTACTCCGAAAACTACTTTGGCATTTACCCGCTGGCGGCTGGGCGTACTTTTAAGCTTTTCCATAATGGCGTATTCCTGATTTTTTTCGCGTTTCAGTTCCGGGAATTCCTGTTGTAATTTTTGGGCCAAAGCATCGGCTTCCGCTGCCAGCTTTTTCCGGACCGGCGGTAAAGCAGCATTTAAGGTGTTAGGGTCGGCCTGGACCTGCAGCTGAATGCGTTCGTGGGCCGGCGCCTGCACCTGTAACGCGGTTAAGGTTATTAAAAGCCAGTCGTTGCCGCGGTTGCGTAAATGTATGCGCCGCCGGTCCTGGTTTACTTCCAGCACTATTTCCAATCGCTGCGGTTTAATCTGGAACGGCCGCAGCAATGAATCCAGCACCGGCCGGTCTTTGGTACGCAGCACTTTTAAAACCGGGTGGTTGGTGAAAGATGCTCCTTTGTCGGGCCGTTTGTTATGTCTGAACTTTACTTCAGAACCAAAAACCGAATCAGGCTGAGGCGGCAAAAGCAACTGAAGGTGCTGCTTCCGCCCTTCGCCCGAAATGGAAAGCCGCTGGCGCAAAGCCAGGTTTTGCCGCAGCAATTCCCGTTTGGGCGTGTCGAAATAAAGGTCGGTGAGGTGTTCTTCTTCAATACCGGCGGCGGCAGCTCCGGGATCTTTCTGGTTGTTTATAAAATTGGTTAAAAGGTATTTCCAAACGGCATTGGCCTGGTCTTCGGGCAATGAGAAACGGTATTCGTAATGCGGGAAAAACGCGGCGCCCCGGGTATCGGTCTGGGCCTTAGGTGCGGGTTTTGGAGCGTTTGGGGTTTGAGCAAAAGCGTTACAACTTAACAACTTCAGGCACAAAAAAAGCAAACCTATTACCGGCCAAACCTTAAAAGGACTGCGTTGATTTGTTTTGTAACTTTGAGCCATAGGAAAACCTGTTTGCGACAAATCTTACGGGAGCCGGGCCTTTTAGACCACACCGTTGAAAAAAATTACGGACCTTTTCTTTTACAGCAGCTTTTTTATTTCGTTGTGCGGCCTGGCCCTAACCTTCGAAACGTACCTGCTTGCCAATTTAGATCCTGATTGGCGGGTGCTGCTGCTGGTCTTTCTGGCTACGCTTTTTCTTTACAACCTGGATAATTTATTGCCCTATAAAACCGCCCAGGTGCAGCTGCTTTCCGAACGTAAAAAATGGCTAATCGCCTATCGGAAATTTTTGAAAAGAATCGTTTTTATTTCCGGTGCTGCCGCCCTTATCCTTTTTATTTTATTGCTGCCGCAGATTCCGTTTACGTTTATTCTCCCCGTTTTTCTGGTTTCCATTTTATATTCATTACCGGTTTTAAAAGGGCGGCAGGGCTGGTTTCCGTTGCGGGATGTACCGTTCCTGAAAGTCTTTCTGATAGCCGGGGTTTGGGCAGCCATTACGGTCTGGTTGCCTTTGCTGGTAGCCGGGAAAGGCATAAGTTTTTCTGCCGAAGGTTTGCTGATCCTGCGCCGGTTCCTGTTTATTTTTGCCCTTACGTTGCTATTCGATATCCGGGATATTCAGAAAGATGCTTTGGCGAATACCCTTACTTTTCCGGTTAAATTCGGTACGGTTTTTACCAAAATTTTATCGGTGGCGGCATTGCTGGTATTTATGGGGCTGGTATTCTTTCAGGAAACCGGCGCTATTCGCTGGGCCCTGGAAGCATCGGCGATTATTTCGGGTTTGGTGGTATTAGCAACCACAGAAAAGCGACCCGACCACTTTTTCGCCCTGTTTGCCGATGGTATGATGATGGTTCAGTTTTTATTGGTCTTTGTGGCTGTTTTCCTGCTGAAATTTTTCTAGCTGCTGACCGCAGACATTAACTTTGAAAAATTGCTTTAATGTTTTGCAGATTACCCACTTGAGGAGATTTAGCTTCGACGAACCTACGTTCTTCCTTACCCAGAAATAGCTGGTAAGATAGGTTTTGAAGCCCGAAAAGTAAGGACTGAAAAATAGCCAATGAGGTCCTTCGCTAACGCTCAGGATGACGCAATAAGTGAAGGAATATCGTAATAGTTAAAGGCTTTATGCTTCTTCCAGCTTTTTAAAAGCCAATCCTAAATTTTCAATAATATCCGAAGCAATCAAGGCGGTTTCGCCTTTTTTTTCTTTGGCCAGATCTCCTGCCAGGCCATGAATATAAACACCCAAAATGCAGGCATCTTCGGCGGCATAGCGTTGGGCCCGCAATGCGGTAATAATGCCGGTAAGCACATCGCCGGAGCCGCCGGTTGCCATTCCGGAATTGCCGGTAGAGTTAAAAAACAAATTACCGGAAGGCGTACCAATGCAGGAATAAGCCCCTTTCAAAACCACGTAGCACCGGTTCTGTTCGCAAAATTCCCGCAGCAGTTCCAGCCTTTCAAAATCATCGGTTACGGGCCTGGTCAGGCGTTCAAATTCTTTGGGGTGGGGGGTGAGGATCGTTTCGGGTGGCAGCTTTGGGAGCAGGTTTTTATCAAGCGACAGAATATTCAGGGCATCGGCATCCATTATTAGTGGTACCGTTACTTTTTTGAGTAATTCCGCTACCATTTTTATGGTTTCCGGTGCCTGTCCCAAGCCCGGGCCAATGCCAATGGCCGCGTATTTATCTAAGTCCGGCGGTAAAGTAGCTAATTGTACTTCATTTTCATCTGGCATAACCATGGCTTCGGGAGCGGAGATCTGCAAAATGTTGTACCCGGATCCGGGTATGGAAACGCTGCACAAACCAATTCCGCTTCTGAGGCAGGCTCTGGTAGCCAGCACCGCCGCGCCCATTTTGCCGTAACTGCCGGCCAGCAGCAATCCATGACCAAAGTTGCCTTTGTGGGCAAATTTAGGCCGGGTTTGCCACTTTTCTTTAATCAGTTCTACTTCGGTAAAATAATGTTGCGCATGGACACCAGCCATAAAACCGATATTCAACCCAATAGGAACAACATTCATTTCCCCCACAAAAACCTGGTTCTGAGGCAACAGAAAAGCCAGCTTCGGACTTGAAAACGTTACGGTTTGGGAAGCCTTAATAATGGCTGCTTCCGGCGGTGCGGCGCTATCGGTATATAAACCCGAAGGCACGTCTATGCTTATAATTTCGGGCTGGAGTTCGTTTAGGAACCGGATGGTTTCTGCATAAAGCCCCGAAAGCGGCCGGTTCAGGCCGGTGCCGAAAAGGGCATCGATGATACAGGTATTGCCAAGCGATTGCGTTTCTAAATCCTTCAGGTTCTGGAAACGGATTACAGGCACCAAATCCGGCAGCCGCTCTAAATTGAGGTTGAAATCTTCGGAAAAAGTGCTATCGGTTTGGGGCAAAAAAGTGCTTACCAGGTAATTCCGTTCGTTCAGCAGCCGGGCAATGGCCAGGCCATCGCCGCCGTTGTTGCCTGGTCCGCAAAAGATGGCCACCTCCTTTTCGCGGCCGCAATGGGTTTCAAACCATTGGGTAAAAGCCAGGGCAGCCCGTTCCATCAGTTCGCCCGGACCAAGGTTTTCCCGGTCTATTGTAAAAGCATCGGCTTCGCGTAGCTGGGCCGCCGAAAGTATTTTCATAATCCTGATAAAATAATTGCAGCATCCGGAAATGGAACGCTAGGGTTTAAACCGAAAAAAGTGGCTGATGGTTATTGGCCTTCAATTTTAGACCAAACCGGAAGAATGCTCTGGTGCTGCCAACCTGCTTACAGGTTAATTGAAGTGGTGATCCGGAAGGCCAGGTTGTCTTTTAGATCCGGCAACTGATAAGCGCCGTAGCGGTACAGCACGCCGGCACCCACCGAATAGTAATTCCGGTACGAATACAGGTTATTTACCAGCAAACCCGACTCAAAAAAGCCTTTGGTCATGGTTTTAAAAGCAATGTTTTTATGGCGGTCCGGGTTGCTCAGATCACCAAAACCAATATTGGTTACCAGGGCTAAGCTGGGGCTGAATTTTTCGGAGCGGTAAAGCAGTTTTCCCAGGTTGTGGTTCAGGTACAAAGCACCGTAACGGTCCATCAGGAATTCATTCATGCCCATGGTTTGAAAACCTTCGGTGGAATAGAAATGGTACCGGGCGCCGTTGCCGTTATACAGATTCGGGTAAGGAACATTACCGTTCACCAAACCTCCATCCAAAATAAAAGTAGTACTGCCCAGCATTTTGGTTTTGATCGTTTTGGTGAGCCGCGCATTGTATTTATGGTAAGCAAACTGCCCGTTCAGCGAACTGTTCAGATCCAGCCCCTGACGGTACTGGAACCAGATAACCGGGTACCTGGTGCCTAAGGAGTAGTTGGTTTTAAACAGCTGCATCAGCTGCTCCCGGAAAGCGTAGCGGAAACCGATCACTGCTTCGGAAAACCGGAAATTGCTGGCCAGGTTATCGGGACTGATCTCATAGGCGTAACCGTTGGTGGTACGTTTATATTCCTGCTGAAAACCGGTCTGGAGATCGAGGTATTTTAAGGTCCGGACGGTAAGAAAAGCGCTCTGGTGAGTTACCTTATCCATGTTCTTTACCGCCAATCTACGGTAATTGGTGTGCAGCAGATCCGTATCCTGGAAAGGCAACTGAAGGCCGCCCGATTCTGCCACATCTTCCGCATAAGCAAACGTAAGCTTCAGACCCGATTCTTTGTGCAGGTTAAACTGAAGGTCGCCGCCGTATTTAAAACCCTTATCGCGGATACCGTAACCGGCATAACCACCTACGGAAAAGAACCGCGAAATTTTAGAATTGGTATGCGCGCCTACCCCAAGCCGGGTATCTTCGTACCGGTTGAACCTGAAAATGCGGTCTATATCTATTGAAACGGGGCCAACCGGTAGCTGCTTTGTAAAAATTACCTCCATTATTTTGCCCATGTCCATGCCATCGGCGGTATAAATGCTGTCAACCACTGCGTAGGTTCTTAATTCTTTGGTACTGAGCGAATCGGGCCGGTGCTGCGCCCAGTAGGCTTCCGATCTGATACCGGCATCGTCGTTCATTTTAACCGTTACGGCTTTAAAATGGCGTCGCTTTAAAGCCGGGTTCAGCTCGAAATCGGAAAAACTGGTGCGGCTGAAAGCAGAAACAAAAACTCCATTGAGCATTGGGATCATGGTTTCTATATTAGCTTCCACCGGAAACCACTTTTGCCCGTTTATCTTAGCGTATTGCTGTTGCAGCCGGTTCTTGGGTTTTTTATTCCCGGCCGTTTCGGCCAGTACGTTTACCGCGGCCCAGCCATTGGTACTGATGTGTAACTGCCCCTGCAACCCTTCAAAATTGCGGTTGGCTTTTGGCTGATACGAAATAATAAAGACCGAATCAGAACCCGAATAAGTAGTATCCTGAAGCTGGAAATCGTATTTATTGGTGCTGCCTTCGCTTAACGGACTTACATAGGTTTTCTCAAAAAAAGTGACCAGGTCTTTGTAGATCGAAAATTCCTGGCTGTTGGATGCCAAAATAGCCACCTGCGGATTATCCCACCCGGAAATCCTGGTTGCCAGTACGGTTTCCT
Organism: uncultured Cytophagales bacterium; assembly: GCA_963751205.1. GTDB lineage: Bacteria > Bacteroidota > Bacteroidia > Cytophagales > Hymenobacteraceae > Adhaeribacter_A. The sequence continues at coordinate 785,796 of CAVVTI010000002.1, forward strand.
GGTGCAGATCGGGTTTCAGAAAGGCATGGTCCGAAACACTTTCGGCCATAAAAAGATAACTATTGTCGAAAATGCTCCGCCGTGGACTTTCATTTGATTGTTGCTGGGTTGGGTTTCTTTTTTTCCGGATGGCGGCTATTATACTATCGTTATAGGCAGCTTCTGAAGGGGAAAAAGTAGCGTAGGTTTTATTATAAACCCGGTAGGTGTATTGCGGCAGCTGCGCCGGATCGTTATTCTTCCGGTTTTGAGTGGCCAGTTTAATAATGCGGTGGGCGGGGTTATAGCTGGCTCTTACCACCACTTCGCGCAGGCTGCTGGCCTTTGGCTGCAACCGGACCGTTAAAGCCGCTCCATTATTCGGAATAACGAAAGTACGGGATTCGTAACCCACGTAACTAAATGTAAGCTGCTGAATTGGTTGGCTATTTTTAATTTCAAACCGGCCGGAAATATCAGAAGCAGTTCCGTTCGGACCTTCATTTATCAGGATGCTTACAAAAGGCAAAGGCTCATTGTTCTGAGCATCGCGGATTATTCCTTTTACGGTATGGGTTTGCGACCAGCATATACTGTAGATTCCTGCCATAAAAACCAGCAGGCAACATAATTTTTTCATAGGATAGCAAATGAGCGTTTGCCTTACCAAATGCAAAAACCGGGTTATCGGTTGCTTTGGATTTTCTTAAATTTATGAAAAAACGCCGGAAGATTTTAACTCTTGTTTTGCTAAATAGAAAATCTATTTTCCAGAATTAAAAACGGTAGGTGGAAGGCCCGAAAAAGTAAAAATCGGAAATCCTCTTTTATGTATTTCCGGCTTCTTTAGCAAATAACGGTATGGTTTACCATTGAAAAACTACCTATCCAGTTCGCCCATTACAATATCTACGGAACCAACCACTGCAATAAGATCGGCCACCATACAGCCACGGGCAATTTCAGGCAATACCGATAAGTTGGAAAAGCAGCACGAACGGGCATGGCTCCGGAAAGGGATATCGGTTTTTCCGGTTGCCCGGAAATAAAAGCCCAGTTCGCCCCGTGGGGTTTCGCCCCGGAAATACAGTTCCTGCTCTGCCGGCCGGATCTTTTTCGGGCACATTTCCTGCGGATTAAAATCGGGCGTACGCTTATGATCGGTGGTTAACTTTTTTAGGCACTGTTCAATTATTTTTACCGATTCGTCGCATTCCAGGACGCGCACCTCGGTCCGGTCCCAGCAATCGCCAACCGTTCCCATTTTGCCGGTTCCCACCGGAATATTAAATTCCAGTTCCGGGTAAACCGAATAACCGTCTACCCGCCGCAGATCGTATTTCAAGCCGGAAGCCCGCAGCATGGGGCCGGAGCAGCCGTAATTTATAGCAACCGCCAACGGCAGCACGCCCACGTTCGCTGTGCGATCTACAAAGATCTTGTTCTCTACCAGCAACTGGTGAATCTCTATTAATTTCGGTTTGAGGTAGGTTATAAACTCCTGGCATTTTTCTTCGAAACCAACCGGCAGATCGTAATACAAACCGCCCACCCAGATGTAATTATAAAGCATGCGGGCCCCCGTTACCCATTCCAATAAACGCTGAATGTGTTCGCGGTCACGCACCAGCCACAGAAACGGCGTAAAAGCACCGATATCGATGGCGTAGGTACCGATGGCTACAAAGTGCGAAGCCAGCCGGTTTAGTTCGGCCACCAACACCCGGATGTATTCCACCCGTTTGGGCAACTGCCCGGTTAAGCCCAGCATTTTTTCCACGCCCATGCACCACACATGTTCCGAATTCATGGCTGCCAGGTAATCAAGCCGGTCTACGTACGGAATGCTCTGGTTGTAAGCCATACTCTCCGAATGCTTTTCGAAACAGCGGTGCAGGTACCCAATATGCGGCACAACTTCCTTTACAATTTCCCCGTCGGTAAGCGTTTCCAGGCGCAAAACCCCGTGCATGCTGGGGTGTTGCGGACCCATGTTGATCAGCATTTCGCCGCTCTGCAGCTGGTTTACATCGTGCAGGTTAGGTTCGGCCTGGAGCAGGTAAGAGGTATATTTGGAAGTCAAATTGCGTTGTTCGTTATTCTGGTTTACCCCCACCTAGATCCTCCCCTAATTCAGGGGAGGACTTTAACCGGGCATATGTGAAAATCGTTTTAGGGCAACCACAAGGGTTGCCCCTACATTTTTCTGGCAGCTGCTGGCCTTTGCTGGCGCAAGTGTTAAGCCGCAGGCGTCACTTGTGCTGAATTACAAGTGGAAGTCTCCAGACTTCTGGGAAACCAATAGCTGATTTTTCTAATTCGGTTAGCGCAAGTCTGGAGACTTGCTTTTGTCCTTTAGTCACAAGTGACGCCTCCGGCTTAACACTTGCGCCAGCATATATAGGCATTAAAGGGCGGACAGGTCAAGCCCTGTCCCTGCATTTTTCTCCCTCCCCTGAATCAGGGGAGGGCCGGGGTGGGGTCACCACCTTTCCCCTCTGAACCCATTATCCTCATTGTGTTTATCGTAAGGCACTTTTATTTCGTGGTAATATTCGGGCCAGATATAATCTTTGCGAAGCGGATGACCTACCCAATCGGCAGAGCATAAGATCCGGCGCAGATCCGGGTGGCCGGCAAAGTTTATCCCGATCAGGTCAAATATTTCCCGTTCGTGCCAGTCGGCGGTGCGCCAGATATGGCTTACGGTCGGGATCTCCGGTAACGGTTCGTTTTCTGCATTCCGGGGCACCTGTACTTTTAAGCAGAAACTGTGTTCGTACGGAATAGAGTACAGGTTGTAAACCACTTCCAGCGTGCCGGCTTCCGGACCATTATCGATGCCGGTCTGGCAACTCAGAAAATCGAAATAGGTCAGTTCATTGTCGTGCAGTTCCAGGCAGATCTCCGGGAGCTTTTCCTTCGCAACCACCACAAATGGCATAAGCGGCTGCAGATTCTCACTCAGAATTATTTCCGGGCCGAATTTAGCGGTGAGCAGGTTTTTTATTTCGTCGTAGGTCAAGATTCCTGGTAATTATTTCGTGGTTTTGATCCAGTTATGATAGTTCAGATCGAAATTCATGATGCTGCCGGCTTGTAGTTTGTCGTGGCCGTAGTACACTTCTTCGAGCTGGCACACATTTGTAAGCTTAATAAAAAGCTTGTAGGTTTTGCCGTAATGATCCTTTTTCAGCACCACGCCTTTTAATTTGCAGTCGGGGTTTTCGATGCTGGTAATTTCCGGGTTTTCGGTTAAAGGGGTTAGCTGCACCAAAGGTTTTCCGTTGGTTTCGCCGGAAATAAAGAACGACATTTCAACGGTATCGCCCAACAGGATGGCGTTGAAATTGCGGGCTACGCGTTTTTCCTTTTCGGTGTATTGCTGTTCAATGAACTCCCAGAATTCGCGATGGTAGTGGAGTTGTTCTTCCAGTCGTATTTCTTCGCGGTTTAAATGCCGGTGAAAGCTTCGCAGAATTATGGCCGACATATCGTCGGGATGGTAAATGCCCCGGGCTTTAAAGTAATCGGCTAAAGGGCTGCCGGTCCAGAGACCCCAGCCGTTGCGGATATCCAGGCCGGCAAAAAAATGCTGTTCGGCCAGCGCCTTAGCCTCCGGTTTCAATTTAAAGGCCATCTGCTTTTCTTCCGACCAGGTAAACGCTAAATGGAATACGGCTTCATCCAACGTTTTGGGTCCGGAAAAATTACGCAAATCTACTTCCTGAGCCGAACTTAAAAACGGTATCAAAAACAGGGAAAAAAGTGCGAACCGGGCCATAAATTACAATATCAGACTTTTTGGGCCATTAATTTCATTACGGCTTTCGGCGCTAAAACGCTTTCTTTTCTTATCAGTTCCTGAAGTTTCAGGAATCCGCCGATCAAAGCCTCCGGCCGCGGCGGACAGCCTGGCACGTATACATCTACCGGAATAATGCGGTCTACGCCTTTCACCACGTGGTAACCCTGTTCCCAATACGGGCCGCCGCAATTAGAGCAGCTCCCCATAGAAATTACGTAACGCGGCTCGGGCATTTGTTCGTACAGTCTTCGTATTCTGTCGGCCATTTTAAAGGTTACCGTACCCGCCACGATCATTACATCCGATTGCCGCGGCGATGCCCGGGGAATAACGCCAAAGCGGTCCAGGTCGTAACCGGAAGCATAGGCACCCATCATTTCTATGGCGCAGCAGGCCAACCCAAAACCCATCGGGAACAAAGACGAAAGCCGGGCCCAGTTCAGCAGATCATCAAGTTTGGTAATGATCACGCCGCCATCGCCGGTTTTATCACGATTAATGGGTGGTAGCTGGTTGTTCATAATTTTACCCCACCCCCGGCCCCTCCCCTGATTCAGGGGAGGGGCCGGGGCGGCTTTTTAATTTTTATATTTTGTGTTAAAAAGATTGCGTTTCCCGTAGCGCAGGGTTTTAACCCTGCGCTACGGGGTTTCATTTCCAAATTTCCAAATTTCCAAATTTCCAAATCTTCAAATCTTCAAATTTCCAAATCTTCAAATCTTCAAATCAGGAATATTTCCGGTTGACCTGCGCATACATTTCCGCCGGAATTTTAGAATGGCTTTGCGGTATAACAGGCTTAGGTTTTATCCAGTCCAAATGCCCGTTCACCCACACGTAAGCCAGACCTAAAATTAATATTCCCAGGAAAATGCCCATTTCAATTAAAGCAAACCAGCCCCACTGGCCGTTGGTTGCCCGGATCAGTTCCTCCTGCCCAAAAACCACCGCCCACGGGAACATAAAAACCAGCTCCACATCGAAAATAATAAAGATCAGGGCAATTACGTAGAACCGCGGGTTAAACGAAACCCAGGAACTGCCAAGGGCTTCTTCGCCGCATTCGTAACTGCTCAGCTTTTCCGGGTTGGGGTTGTTGGGCCGCAGCATTTTAGAAACCGCCAGCCCCAGCATAATAAAAACCGCCCCGCCTATCAGGAAAAGCAATATTACCCCGAAATCTGAAAAGTACGCTTCTTCCATTTAAGTGAGTTTCTAACAGCAAAGGTAACAAACAAAACGGTACGTTTTCCGGTTGAAAAAGTAAGGATCGTTAGGGCCGCAGATTTTTAAAGTTTTTGTTGGTTAACGTTTATAAGCAGGGTTTTGCGTATGAAAAGAAGAATAATATCGTTTTGAATTATTATTACGTAATCACTCAATTACTACTTCTCCATCTCTATTTCCTATGCAAACAGGCCGCGTAAACGCTCCCGAACTACACGCTGATTTTGGCTGGTTAAATGCCGATAAACCCTATTATATTAAAGATTTCCGGGGGAAATTCGTGTTGCTTGATTTCTGGACCCTGGGCTGCATCAACTGCCAGCATATTATACCTGATCTCCATCGGCTGGAAGCAGAATACCCGGAGGTGTTGGTTGTGATCGGGGTACATTCTGCGAAATTCGAAGCCGAAAAAAATACCGATACCATCCGGAAAGCCATCCAGAAGTTCGGCATAAAACACCCGGTAATTAACGATGCCGATATGAATATCTGGCGCCATTATGCTGTAAACGCCTGGCCCACCATTGTGCTCATAGACCCCGACGGGAAAGTGATCGGGCAACGATCCGGGGAAGGCGTTTATGAGGTGGTAAAGCCTAACCTGGATATGATGCTGCCGGATTTTGAGGATAAACTGAACCATGAGATTTTTCATTTCCAGACCGAAGAAAAAGAAGATACCGTACTGTATTTCCCTTCCAAGATCTTAGCGCACCAGGATTTTGTTTTTGTAGCCGACAGCGGTCATAACCGTATTCTGAAGCTTGACCGGAGCGGAAAGATCCTGGAGCAGATAGGCAGCGGTAAAAATGGCTTCGCGAACGGTAATTTTGAAGAAGCTTCTTTTTCAGAGCCGCACGGGCTGGCCATGGCCGGTAATTTTTTATACATAGCCGATACCCGCAACAATGCCATCCGGAAAATAGACCTGACCGCGAAAACTGTTTCTACCGCAGCCGGAACCGGGGAGCAGGGGTATTATTTCGGCTCCGAAAAATGGGGTGTGCCCGTTGATCCAAATTCGCCCTGGGATCTGGCCGTGAAAGACGAATCTCTTTACATTGCCAACGCCGGTAATCACCAGATCCTGTTAATGAACCTCAAAACAAACGTGGTTATGCGTTTTGCCGGAACCGGTTCCGAAGCCCTGGTAAACGGTACCATGCACGATGCTGCTTTTAACCAGCCCAGCGGCCTGGCCCTGAAAGATGAGAACCTCTACATCGCCGATGCCGAAGCCAGCGCCCTCCGGTGCCTGAACCTGCATAACGGGGAAGTTTCTACGCTTTTAGGTCAGGGCCTGTTCCATTTCGGGGATATGGACGGCGATAAGGATATTGCCCTGCTTCAGCATGCCATAGGCCTTACCGCAAAAGATAACTGCCTTTTTATTGCCGATACCTATAACGGGAAGATCAAGGTTTTCAACCTGCAAACAAAGCGGCTCCGTACCCTGGCCGAAGGCTTATCGGAGCCCAACGATGTGGAATTTGTAGGCGATGAACTGTGGGTTAGCAGTACAAATTCCCATGAACTCTATAAAGTACATCCGGAAACGGGAGAGAAGCAATTGATTCCGGTTCAGGAGTAAGCTGGGTTTCTTTGTTGACTTTTTTGACGCTAAACTCTACCGTTTTCGTCGTTTCAACTCCAGAAGATCTCTCCTCAGCCTGGTAGTATAGTTAGCTATTGAAGCCATCTTAAATTATTGCGTCATCCTGAAATTATTGCGTCATCCTGAGCGATAGCGAAGGAACTTGTTGGCGGACAGCAGTTTTTAAGCTACAAAGGCTACCATTTTTCATAGCCACTATTCTATTATTAAATAATTACTGAAGCATTTTCATAGCTCACTTCCTTGTTCTTTTTGTCCCCGCAGGCTTCGGGATGTTCCACTTGCTACAAAAAGAACCAAAAAAGTCAAGTCAAACGCAAACTCGCTGACCGCTCAAACAGTGAGTTTGACAAAAAACGCACTGTGATACTTTCGGCTTTTCATAGTTAACTGTGCATTGCATAGATAGTAGAGGGCAGTGGCTAGGCAAACGGCTAAATTTGCTGCCGTAAGCGCAAATTTAGCTTACTCTTCGTAGCGTTCGTTGATCGTACTCCGCTGCGCGTTCGAAATATAGGGTTTAGTTAGAAAGGTCATTTGGGAAACTGAATTTGTGAATGCCGAAAAACGTTCTGACCTTGTAAAACGGAAAGAAGGAATCGGGCGATATACATTTCTGGTTAAAACCGAATGTTAACCTGCCATAATTCTCAAATTTCCTCATTTCCAAATTTTCAAATCTGAAACCATATGTCATTATTATTCAACGATTTTGCCAGCTGGCAGAAACATTGCGAAGAAACCGGCGAACCCCTTTACCAGCCGGTGCTAGAATATGAAATAGAACAGAAAGGCCGCACCGAAGAACTTATCTGGCAAACCATGGCACAGGCTTATGCTGTAATGCAGGATGCCGTAAAAACCGGCCTTTCCGAAGATATGACTTCCCGTTCCGGTATGGTAAACAACGGCGCCAAACGGGTAGCTGCTTCGCCGGTTACCACGCTTTCGCCGGAATTTAAAATGCTTATCACGCGGGCATTGGGCGCTAAAGAAGTTAATTCCTGTATGGGCAGGGTAGTGGCAGCGCCAACCGCCGGCGCTTCCGGTATTTTACCGGGCATTTTAACCACGCTCCAGGATTTGCATAAACTAGATGACCGCAAAATTCACGAAGGTTTACTGATTGCGGCCGGTATTGCCTTAATTATTGAAACCAATGCTTCGCTGGCCGGGGCTGTAGGCGGTTGCCAGGCTGAAACAGGCAGCGCAGCTGCTATGGGCGCAGGGGCGATTGTTTATTGTCTGGGAGGAAGCATAGATCAGGTTTTTGCAGCGGTAGCCATTACCATTCAGTGTATGCTGGGGCTGGTTTGCGATCCGGTAGCGGGGCTGGTAGAAGTGCCTTGCATTGTACGGAATGCCAGTGCGGTGGCCATTGCCTATTCTTCGGCGCAGATTGCCATTGCCGGCGTAAATCCGGTAATTCCGGTAGACCAGTGCGTAATGGCCTTAGGCGAAGTTGGGCAGAGCATGGAAACCAAATACAAAGAAACGGCTTTGGGTGGCCTGGCAAACACCCCGCGGGCCCGCGAAATAGAAAAACTGGTGCTGGTACAGGACGTAGAAATTCTGCCCGATGAAGACAACGCGGATTAAATTATTAAATGGTTGAATTGCTGAATGGTTGTTAGTTTTTGCCGCTATGCAGGTACCGTTTATATTAGGAGAAGCCCGGATAGACCGTCCGGGCTTTATTATTAGTTTTGGTGAATGAAAATTAAGAACGAACACAAAGATCTGGTTGGTTATGCCCTGAAGGCTTGGTTTACCACCTTGATCCTGGCGCCGCTTAATTATTTTCTGATAATTATTTATCTTTTCCCGGAGGCCCGGCTATTTACGCAGGCCGAAGGCTTAAGGCAATGTTTCTATGTTTGGATTGCCGCCCTCTATGGTTATTTTCCAACGTTGATACTTTTCATAATTCTTCAAAATTATTTAAAAAACAAACTTCCCTATAGCTCCCGGGCCCGGATGCTTTTAATTCTTTCCGGCAGTTTATTTACCGGGCTGAACGTTTTTGTGGCAGGCAGCATAGCTGGCTTCCCGGGACTAATCTGGTGCGCTTCTGTTGGCTGCGCACTAGCCTTTACCGGCGCATTTGCTGCCATGTTTATTTTAGCTGCCGGTTATTTCCTTCCCTGGGATTAAGTTAGCCCGGCATCTCTACTTCAATTGGGCTTTATTTAAGGTTCGTCTCAATCTCTTTATATAATACCCGATACCTTTCCAGTCTTAGAATAACCAAAAGCCTGCCTTATCCGGGAAGATTTTTGGCAGGAAAGAAAAGGTTATGGATTTTCTAAATTAAGAGTTATAATAATTAAAAGAACTACTCTTCTAAAAGTAAGCCTTTCAGGACTTAAAAACAGGTTACCCTATTTGCTATTTGGACGAATTCCAGATTTACGTGTTTATTCTAAGATTTAACTTTGAATTAATTGTAGTTATATAATATTTTAAAAATATTTAAAAAATTATAAAAATATATTTGGAGGGTAAATTAATTATTTAGTAACTTTAGGTAATAAGTAAAGAAAGAATGGCCTATAAGCCAGTTTTAATTGTACTATTTCACTTTCATCTTAAAAACTTAAAAAATTACCTTTATGAAAAAATTACTACTTTTAATCGCTATTATCTGCTTTCTTGCTCCGGTTACCATGACAACCGCTGCCTCAAAAGCAACTGCAAAAAGCACTATCTTCTCGTTTTTCGGTAAGAAAGACAAACCACAGCCTAAATTCCGCCCTCAGTCAAAAGGCGTTTACAAAATCAAAGTAAAATAGATTTACCTCGTAAGGCTAAAAAAAATACCTGCTTTATTAGCAGGTTTTTTTTATGCCCTTCCGGTTCGGAATTTTCTTAATTAGCTCATTGCAAGCTTACAAATTGCTTATATTAAACAAAACCGGCTCCTGAAAATACTGGCAATTCTTAATGCTGCAAACCGTTTGGTTTGGTTATCTTCTGGTAGACGATATAAGAATAGATAACCGGCGGAATAACGATCAGGGCAAAAAAGGTAAAAAGCACCGCAGGGCCGGATTCTTCAAAAATAATGGCGTAAAGCAAAAGCAGGAATGCGGCTGCCACCCAGATGCGTCCGGCAAACCGGTGCGTTTTCTTCCAGACCTCTTCATTGCTCAGCGTCCAGGGGGTGCGGATGCCTACAAAAAAGTTAGGACGAACCGCTGTCATGTAATTTCCCATAAGCATAATAAAAAAGGCAATCCCAATTATCATAAGCTTAGGATCTAATAAATTGCCGGTTCGGGCAGGCAACGTAGTAATAAAAAAGACGAACAGCAGAAAAAGGTGAATGGCCAGCCGGATTGCATTGTATTGCCCTTCAAATAGGGCGTAGTTTTTCTTTCGCGGATCAATCCGGGGCAGGAATTTAAGCAACAGATAGGTAAGGATGTTTATGCCCGGCAATAATAGCAAGCCAACCGTTTTGCCGGCAAAGCCATCGGGTACACCTTCTTCGTTAAAATGAATGGGAACGCGGCCTGGGAAACTGTTCCAGTAAAGGGCCAGGTAAATAAATGGAACGATCAGCAACAATACCAGGATCGCTTCGGTTTTTAGTCCTTTTTTCATAGCGTTTAGGTTATTTTTTATTAATAAGGTCCATTACCCATTTGGCCAGCTCATCAAAAACGGTGGCATTTAGCGAATACATTATAAACTGGCCCTGCCGCACCGCCACCACAATGTCAGCTTTCTTGAGCAGCTCCAGATGATGCGAAATACTGGGCTTGCTGATGTTAAAAGCATCGGCTATTTCCCCGGCAGCCATATCTTTTTCGCGCAGCAATTCTATTATTTTGCGGCGGGTAGGGTCATCTAAAGCCTTAAATAAAGCGTTCACGGAAATTTATACGGTAGATTTAAACATTTAGACAAATATCTAAATAAAAATTTTTATTCCTGGCCTTTTCGTTTTCAGAATAGATCAGGGCAGATGGAAAGCTAAGGGGCAGGTTGGTTCTGAAGACCTGGAGAAACCGGAATTCTTGTACTAAACGCAGAATGCAATGTAATTAAGAGGTTTATTTCTACTTTGAGGTTGATTGTCAAATTTTTAGCCTCGTATAGAAAGTATATTATTATCAGAATCTTAAACCTTAAGATCGAAAGCTATGAAAAAGTTACTTGTGTATATGCTGGCTTTAATGCTGGCGCTGCCAATAGTCGGTTCAGAATCTACTGCGGCAGTTAAATCTAACAGCGAAACAAAAGTTGAAGCGTCTAAAGGTTCTTTCTTCGGAAAGAAGAAGAACAAAAAGAAAAAAAGAAAACATACTTATCGTCCGGGTGCCCGGCAAAACTAATCTCTTAAATAAGAAAACCCTGGAGCTAAGCCCCAGGGTTTTTTTCTTTCCAGAGTTGCCGGAACGATTTTGGCGCTACCTGCAACGGTTCCCGGCGATTACTCCAGGTATCTTTCTGAACCTGCCGCAGAACGAAATTCTTTACGCCGGCCGGCATCCGCTCCAGCATTTTCGGATTTTTCATGCCATATTCCCAGAATCTGAATAGGTAGCGTTCTTTCTTTTCAGTCAGGCCTTCGTCTACGCTTTGCTTCCGGTTGAGCAGCAATAAATTATGAAGGTTGATCTTTACCGGGCAAACGGAAGTACAGGCCCCGCAAAGCGAACTGGCGTAACTTAAATGCTTGTTTTCGGCCATGCCGCTCATGTGTGGCTCAATTACCGAACCGATCGGGCCGGAATAAGTGGTTTCGTACGTATGGCCGCCAATATTTTTATAGACCGGGCAAACATTTAAACAAGCCCCGCACCGGATGCAATTCAACGCTTCGCGCTTGTCGGGTTGAGCCAGCAAATTGGTGCGGCCGTTGTCTAATAAGATCACGTACATTTCTTCCGGGCCATCCCGCTCCGTTGGCTGCCGCGGCCCGGTAATTACGGTGTTGTATACGGTAACCTGCTGACCGGTACCGCTGGTGCTTAATAGAGGCCAGAACAGGTCCAGATCCATAATAGAAGGGAGGATCTTTTCGATGCCTACCACCACAATATGGGTTTTCGGGAACGTGGTGCTTAAGCGGGCGTTGCCTTCGTTTTCGGTTAAGGCAATGCCGCCTACATCGGCCAGTAAAAAGTTGGCACCCGTAATGCCGACTTCGGCGTGGGTATATTTATCGCGAAGCAAACGGCGGGCGGTTAAAACCAGTTGCTGGGCATCTTCGGTTGGCTGGATGTGCAGCTTTTTTACGAACAGGTCGGCAATGTCTTTTTTAGACATGTGCATGGCCGGCGTTACAATATGGTAGGGCCGCTGTTCGGCCAGTTGTACAATGTATTCGCCCAGGTCGGTTTCTACCACATCAATGCCGTTCTTTTCCAGGAACGTGTTCAGGTGGATCTCTTCCGTGATCATAGATTTGGATTTTACCACCGTTTTGGCCTTTTTCCGTTTCATGATCAGCCCGATCTCTTTCAGAGCTTCTTCGGCATTCTGGGCCCAGATAACTTTGCCGCCGTGCTGCGAAAAATTATTTTCAAACTCTACCAGGTATTTATCCAGGTTATTAATTACGCCGGTTTTTATGAAAGAAGCCCGTTCGCGCGCCAGCTCGTGGTTTGCGTACTGGTGCATGCCTTTATGAACGGCCGCATTGTATTTGCCTATGTTGAAGCGGATCTTGTGGCGGTGTTCCAGATCAAACGCTTTCGCCTCCGATTCCACTAAAAATTGTTTTAATCTGCTCACGTTCTAAATTTGAAGATTTGAAAATTTGAAGATTTGAAAATGATCTTCAGATCTGATTTTGTGCAAAGTTCGGGGTTTTTAAGCCGAAAGCAATAGCGTTTTATAAGGCAGTTTTTCGGGCTTTATCCTACCGTTTTGGGCAAACAATTTAACTATTAAACCATTCAGTAATTTAAGTTTTACTTCTTATTGCTGTCCACTTTAATGCGTTCTTCGCGGTTGGCCAGTTCCCAGGCAGTATGGAAGACCAGCCGGGTAATAGTTTCCATTTTATCGAAGAGGATTTTTTCTACTTCGTCGTCTACCCCATGGTAATCTTCGTGCACCCCGTTGAAATAGAAAATTACCGGTACGTTGTTTTTAGCAAAATTGTAATGGTCGGAGCGATAATAAAAACGGTTGGGGTCGTTCTCATCGTTAAAGGTATAATCCAGTTCCAGCTGCGAATATTTTTCATTGGCCGCTTCGCTTATCTTGTGCAGTTCCGAAGAAAGCTTATCGGAGCCGATCAGATACACGTATTTAGGATTGTCTTTATGGGCCGCGTCTAACCTTCCTATCATGTCGATGTTGAGGTTGGCTACCGTGTTTTCCAGCGGGAAAATGGGGTTATTGGTATAATATTCTGAGCCCAGCAGGCCTTTTTCTTCGGCGGTAACCGTCATGAAAAGTAAACTGCGGCGGGGGCGATAACCAGCTTTGGCGGCTTCTGAAAAAGCCTGGGCCAGTTCTAAAACCGCGGAAGTTCCGGAACCATCGTCGTCGGCCCCGTTAAAGATCTGGTCGCCTTTCAGGGTCGGGTCCATGCCTACGTGGTCGTAATGGGCGGTAATAACCAGTACTTCTTCCTTTTTATCGGTGCCTTCAATATAACCCAGTACATTTTCGGTGCTTAAAATGCTCCGGGTTTTAGCGGCCTTTAACTGGGCATCGGGGCTGGGTTTAAAATTTGCCGTAACAGGTTTGCCGCTCTTTTTTACGTTGGAAATATAAGCCTGCATTTTTTTAGTATTGGTGCCCAGTAATGCGGCGCCAACGTTCTGCGACACAAATACGGCGCCCGCCCGGTTGCTTTTTTTCTCCGGAAAACCCAGGGTAGGGGTTTCGAGCCAGTGCTTTAAGCGCTTAATATTACCCATGAATTCGGTTTCTGAACCGGTTGAAACTATGATTACGTTTTTAGCGCCTTTGGCAGTAGCAGCCCGCACTTTGGTACGGTAATCGGAGCCCCAGGTAGATTCATCTTTGTTGCCGCTTACTACAAAATTTCCCTGAGCGTTTGCAGGCTCTCCGGCCAGCACAATCACGGTTTTGCCGGTTACATCCAGGTTCTGGTAATCGGAATAGTTTTTAGCATCTATTCCGTAACCGGCAAATACCAGGTCGAGTTTCTGGTTTTCGCTGGCAGAAACATCTCCGAAAAGATAAAAGTCTTTAAGGAAAGTGAAGGTCTTGTTTTTAACCCCTAACGAAGCTTCTTTCCAAAGGGCCTCTTCCAGATCGAAGGTTTGGTAATAAGGGTTATCGGTTTTAACGGGGCTGGCCAGACCGTTTTCGCTGAAATGCCGGGCAATGTATTCGGCTGCCATTTTTTGTCCCCTTTTTCCGGTTTCGCGGCCTTCGTATTCGTCGGAAGCAATAATACTCAGGTGCCGGTTAAGCTCTTCGGCGGTAATTGTGCTGGCAAACTGGGCGGCTACTTCGGTGTACGGTTTACGGATTTCGGCTGGGGGTGCCTGGATAACCGTTTCGGTTTTAATTTTAACCTTGTTCTTTTTCTTTTTCTGGGCTTCGGCAAACGGCATGGAAACCAGTCCGGCAAACAGCAACAGGTATATCTTTTTATTCATTTCTTAAATTTATCGGTTTTACTTTTTTACGCCAAAAGCATAGCGTTTTTAAGAACGGTAAATCAGTACGGACGCATACGCCGCCACGCCTTCTTTTTTGCCCACAAAGCCAAGTTTTTCGGTAGTGGTGGCTTTTATGGAAATATCTTCTTCCGGGATCTGCATCACTTCGGCCAGGCAGGTTTTCATAGCCGGAATGTGCGGGTTTATTTTGGGTTCCTGCAAGCAAATGGTAGAGTCGATGTTGCTTACTTCGTAGTTCTGTTCTTTTAATAAGCGCATTACTTCTTTGAGTAGGATTTTGCTGTCTACGCCTTTGTATTTCTGGTCGGTGTCGGGGAAGTGAAATCCAATGTCTCTGAGGTTGGCGGCACCTAATAACGCATCGCAGATCACATGGATGAGAACGTCGGCGTCGGAGTGGCCCAGGGCACCGTGGGTGTGGGGTACTTTTATGCCGCCGAGCCAGAAATCTAAGCCTTCTTTTAACTGGTGTACGTCGTAGCCGAAGCCGGTTCTTATTTTCATTTTTAATTATTTTTCAATTTTTTATTTTTCCTGTCATCTCGACCTTAGGAGAGATCGCATCAGGTTGATAGTAACCTTGGCTAATAAAATCTAACAAATTATTGCGTCATCCTGAGCACAAGTGAGCGCAGGAGCGCGAAGCTTGCGGGCGTAGCCCTGAAGGAACTTGTTGGCGGACAGCAGTTTTTAAGCTACAAAGGCTACCATTCTTTCGTAGGTAATTTTCTGCTTTATCAATTAGTTTCTATTTCATAGCTGATTTCCTTGTTCTTTTTGTCTTGACACAAAAAGAATCAAAAAAGTCAAGTCAAACGCAAACTCCCCGAAGGCTTTCGGGGAGGCGGCCCACCGCTCAAACAGTGCGTTTGACAAAAAACGCACTGTGATACTTTTTGCTTTTCATAGTTAACGGTGCATTGCAAAGATAGTAGAGGGCAGTGGCTAGGCAAACGGCTAAATTTGCTGCCGTAAGCGCAAATTTAGCTTGTATTTCATAAAGCTTAATTGATCTTACTCCGCTCCGCGTTCGAGTACTATTTTATTTCTCCTCACCATTCCTCACTCCTCAATCCTGACTCCTGACTCCTTTCCTCACGCTTCTGTTTCGTTTTCCGCAGTTTCCGCTACGGTTTCGGTTTTGGGTTGGGCGTGATAATAAAGCGTAGAGCAGTTATTGAGGTCTAATACGATCCGGGCCTGTTCTAAAAGCGATTCGCGGGTTACGGCCTGCACTTTTTGGCTTTCCTGGTTTATCAGATTGGCATCGCCGTGTAATTTGAACATGGCCAGGGTCATGGCGCGGTTCAGCAGGTCGATTTCAGAGAAAACCAGACTGGTTTCGGCCTGGTTTTTTACTTTGGTAAGCTCCACTTCCGAAATCCGCTGGTCATCATGAAATCTGCATTAATTATTTCAATGGCCCGGTTGGCGGTTTCCAGGTCTACGCCTTCGTTCAATTTACCCTGAATGATCAGCAAGCCCGGCTCCATAGAACCCATAACCGAAGCGCTGATCGAGTTGAACAGTTTCTGCTCTTTCACCAGTTTGTCGTACAGGCGGGAAGATTTGCCGCGGCCCAGAATATCGCTTACCAGATCGGCAGCGTGGTAGTTTTCATCGTCGCGGGCCGGCATGTGGTAGGCTTTGTAAAGGGCATTCAGCGGCACATCGGCGTACATATCCAGCCGGCGGGCTTCGGTTTGTCTGGGCTCTGCCGGAATGTTGCGTTCATATTTTATGCCGGAAGGAATTGGCCCAAACCATTTTTCGGAAAGTTCTCTGGCTTTCGCTACCGTTACGTTGCCGGCTACCACTAAAATGGCGTTTACCGGCGAATAATGCTTGTTGGAAAAAGCCCGTCACATCGTCCATTACGGCATTTTCGATGTGCGAAATTTCCTTGCCGATAGTTGCCCATTTATAGGGATGTTCTGATAGGCCAGCGGACGGAGTTTCAGCCACACATCGCCGTAAGGTTGGTTCAGGTAGTTTTGCTTAAATTCTTCGATCACCACTTTGCGCTGCACTTCCAGACCATTTTCGCTGAAAGCCAGACCCAGCATCCGGTCCGATTCGAGCCAGAAACCGGTTTCAATGTTTTGCGCCGGAACGGTGAGGTAGTAATTGGTGATATCGGGGCTGGTAAAGGCATTGTTTTCGCCGCCTACCTTCTGCAAAGGCTCGTCGTAGCTGGGAATGTTTACCGAGCCGCTGAACATTAAGTGCTCAAACAAATGCGCAAAGCCGGTATGGTTTTCGTCTTCGTCGCGGGAGCCTACGTTGTAAAGCACGTTCAGCACCGCCATGGGCGTGGTGAGATCTTCGTGCACAATTACGCGCAGGCCGTTATCAAAGTAAATTCTTCGAAATGGATCATGGTTGTTGGTATCTGGTAGCTTGTACTTGGTATCTGGACTTTTTTGCCCGAAAAGCCTACCGTTTTACGACAGTTTTGGCCGAAGTTCAGCTTTTTCAGGGAAATAATTAAGGAATTGGTTGAAAAATATTGTTATACCACGTAGGGACAGGGCTTGACCTGTCCGCCCGCATATTGCGATAAATTGTTTGAACACGATTTTAAGGATTTTTAAGATGAACAGAATTTTCAGGCAGAGTAAGGGAATGGGATTGCGGAAACCATTCATAAAGGAAATCCTGATCATCAT